>JALHIW010000007.1:0-75298 GCA_022837745.1 Methanomicrobiaceae archaeon
TCAGAAAATGCGCCGTTCATATCGGATACGCGAGAAAATGGATCGAAATGTTCCTTGATGAGGATATTAAGTATAAAATAATTAGTTCTTAACTATAATTAGAGATGTTCCTTGCCTGTCACCTCTTTTTCGGCCTCGTGCTGGGTCTCGCGCTTGCCGGTCGCACGGGCGATCGGAGACTCATCGGCTTCGCTGCTCTCGGGGCTCTAATCCCCGACCTTATCGATAAACCGATCGGCCACATCCTGTTTGCGGAGACCCTTGACTCCGGGCGTCTCTTTGGACACGGGCTGCTCTTCGTTGGCATCCTGCTCGCGGCAGGTCTCATAAGTTACCGAAGACGGGATTCGTTTGCGATCCTGGCGGTTGCGGCAGGCGTGTTCTCGCATCAGGTCCTGGATGCTATGTGGGCGATGCCCGTCACCTGGTACTTCCCGCTGCTTGGGCGCTACGAGCCCCAGGAATACATAAACTACTTTGGCGGCGCCCTCCTGGCAGAGGTCTCCTCGCTCTCGGAATGGATATTCCTGGCAGCATCGGCAGGTATAGTCCTTGCAGTCTCCAGAGGTCTCTCCGCTGCAATCATCCGCGTATCCGCCGCGATTCTTGGACTCCTTGCCATCCTCTCGCTCGCTCTCTTTGCCGCAGGCAGCCCCGAGAGCGTCCTGATGGCCGGGGCGGGGTCTGTGGACTACCTGCTGCTTGCGGTGGTGGCGGCAGCCGGTGTGATAGTGGTCTCCCGGTTCCATCCTGGTGGTCTCATTCAAGACGGGTCAGCGGGGTGATACTGCCCGGCACCGTCCGCTCGACCCGGAGCGCCACCCTCCCTGCCGGTTTGATCTCGAGAGCAAACGTTCGGGAGGGCCTGCAGTCCAGGCGGTTCATCGGTGTTATGTAGAGAATGTAGCGCTCTCCAGGCTCCAGGAGATGGTCGTCGTCGCTGTTGATCCGCTCCCCGACGCTCCAGTGTCCATCTTCTGGAAAAACACCGATCAGGGGGTCGTTCCTGCAGACCTCTTCCATGTGCGCAGAACCCACAAGACGGATCGAGACTGTATTGATATCGATCGGTTCCGAACCTGCGGTGAGACCTATGGGGATGACAAGGGTATCGATCCTCTCTGGTCTGCTGCTGATACCGTGGATGGAACCTGCCGCAATGAGGCCTGACCCCGTCTGCCGGACGCTCTGGTGGACGACAGACTGGCTCTCCCCGGCAAAGGTGAGACCTGTTCCAAGGACAGCATGAGCAAAGGTTGCTGCAACGACGACAAACGCCATGAGCACTATGGCAGCCTCAAGCCCTGTGAATCCGGCCTCAGAATAGTTCAAGGTAGACATTCTTGTCAGCACCCGCTGGAACTCTCCGGCTCAGCGAAATGGTCGCTCCATCTGCGGCGGTTATCTCGATGCTGAACGTATCGCCGCGGTCGATGGCAGCATCAGCCGTGTTCAGTCTCACCGCTATAACCTCTCCAGCCTCAAGAAGGTCTCCATCGTCTCTCCGGTAGCGCCAGGTTATGGTTGCACGGGGATCACCGGGAGGAATCGTGACCACGGTCTCCCCTGTGGCGATGGTGTATCTCAGTCTCCCTGGATCGATTGCGGCGATATCGGTCACGGTCTCAAGATCGAACTCGACAAACCTGACATAACCCCGATCATTGTCCAGTTTGACGATGACAGAGTCTCCCGTGCGCAGGCCCGAGGCGGCCTCACCGAGGGCGGCATACATTGTCTGCTGGCTCTTCTGCGATGTGGCCACGCCCGCCCCGAGAACGACGTATGCAAAAACAGATGCGACGACGACGATGGCGATCAGAACGATTGCCGCTTCCAGTCCGGTAAACGCCCGATCGTCCCGCTCTCCCTGGTACATAGATAAAAAATTTTGCGCTCAATTCGATAAAAGGCTGCTGATATGAACTTGCCCCTTGCCCCAAAGGGATGTGATGAATTCCAGGGAACCCTCCCCTGGAGACAGGGTGGGTGCCTCTTCAGTTCAATTTTCCCCATAGAATCGTTCTTTGCGTGCTGTGCACGAACTTCACCGGGGATTGCAACTCACTGCCTGCCAGGGGCGGTGGTGTTTTCCTCGTCGTTCGTCTCAGGTGGTCTCTGGAGTCACATGACCGCACGGTTTCCGAGGAGTGGCCAGAGGTGGAAGCCCCCCTAGCAATAATCTCTGGAATAAAAGCGAAGGCTGACCCCCTTCCATTGCGATAGATATATAATCACGGGTATCGTATATCCAGGTTAGTCACGAAATAGCCCTTTAAGCCCAGGGAGGGAGAAATCTACATCAATGTGATGCAGGATGCCCTTTACTTTCAGGTTCGGGTTAGTTCGCGTTGCAAAAGGTATATAGAGGTATAAAGATGAGACCCGCGATTCTGGCTGGCTGCCTTCTGGTCATGATGCTTATCGCGGCCCCGGCAGGGGCCTTCACCGCAGACACCCTCGAGGTCAGTGTTAACGAGGATGGGAGTGCGGATATCACGTTTGAGTATACCCTCTCCTGGCTCGAGCGGATCGGCGTCTTTTTCAGGATCGCTGAGCCAGAGCAGGAATTGAAGGCCGCGCTCGAGGGTGCGGCGGGCGTGCCCGTAACAGTGACCGCTGCTGAGAGCGATCGTGCCGTCTTCTCGGCTCTCAAGTTCGCAAAGGTCACACCCGGCAACGACGGAGTGATCTACTCCACACCCGAGATCGATCTCACCGGGGCGCAGAAGATCCTTGACGATTACTGGTTTGCGCCGCTGGTCCGTGCCGACTTCTCTCCCGATCTGACGGTTGTCAGGTTCCCGGACGGCCACGAGGAGAGGTTCAACAACCAGAGCACCATCCCGGCGCTATCGCACGCGGTTCCTAAAATATAAATATCCCTTTTTCTGATCGAGAAGCCCGCGACCGAACCCACTTCTAAGACCGGCCTGCCTGCGCTGGATTGTACTGACCAATAATTTCATATCCGGCGGGGCGAGAACCCTCCCCCGGGGGATGGAGACCCTGGAACGCTGCCGGGGCTGGAGGACTAAAAAAAGGTGGGAAGGGGATCCTTACTTGAATATATCAAAGATCTGGTCGCTTCCGGTTGCAGCAAGCCGTTCCCGCTCGGCATGTTCTTCAACAAGCGCAAGCACAGGGAGTTCCATGTTCACGCCGGGGGTGTGGCCGAACATCTTCTCCATCTCGACCTGCAGAGCATGCATGTAGAGCGAGTTCGGGATGTCCATAGCGCAGTGCTCCTCGCACTGGCCGCAGTTGATGCACGAGTCAGCGATGTGAGCGTATCGGATCAGGTGGAACATGAACGGCGGCGGGACCTTGCCGGGCTCGACCAGGTAGGACTTCTTCGTGCTGCACTCGACGCAGTAGCAGATCGGGCAGTTCTCGATGCAGGCGTAGCACTTGATGCACCTGCCCGTCTCCTCCATGATCTTCTGGAGGCGTTCCTTGCCCTCGCCCAGACCCTCGAAGTAGCGTTTCCGCCACTTGTCGCCGAGTTTCAGCATCGAGTTCTCGACCTTCCCGCGGATCTCGATACCCTTCGGGTTTGCAGGCTCCGTTACAACCGCTCCGGCCTTTGCAGCCGCATCGAGAAGGTTTGCCCCCTTCTCAGAGCAGACCTCAACGAAGGTTGCCTTTCCTGCCTTATCGCCTATGACACCCCAGTTGCCGCAGGCAAGGTCTGCCTGGCGCGGGACCTTCATCTTGCAGCGGCGGCAGTTCGAGCGGCGGCCGTATCCCTCGTCCTCGAGTTCGTCCATCGAGATGCCCTTGTGCTGGCCATCTTTCGTCTGGATGATGAACTGACCCTTGTCGATCTCCTCCTTGACGACATCGTCCGGGTCGACCCCGAACTTCTCGCGGATCATCTTACGGGCGGTCACAGGGCTGACAGAACCGCCGCAGTTGACACCGATCATCAGGACGTTGTCCAGGTTGACCTGGTTGCGCTTCGCAAGTTCGTAGAGCCCCATCGCGTCGCAGCCCTTCACAGTGATCCCGATGCGCATATTCTCTGCGCCGTCAAGGTACTTCTTGAGAAGTTTCGAGAGCAGGAGCGTCCCGCAGTGGAGCGAGCCTGCCGTCTCGGCCATATCCTCAGGGTCCGTGATCAGGGTCGGGACGGCGTCGTAGATGTCCTGCCCCCTCTTCACGGCGAGGACGGCATCCACCATACCGGATCTGAGCGCGTGCGTCCACAGAGCGGTGACCGCGCCACCGCACTCGCCCCTCTCCTGGCAGGCGGCGTCGGCCGCCCACGCATAGAACATATCGCCTTTTGCTGCCATCTTCAGGCCTCCGTGATCTTCTCGACCCGCACAGCACAGGCCTTGAACTCCGGGATCTTTGCGATCGGATCGAGTGCGTTGTTCGTCAGTATGTTCGCCGGGCACTCACGGAAGTGGAACGGCATGAACATGACACCCTTCATGATGTCGTCTGTCACCTTCGCGGGGACATCGACAGACCCGCGGCGGCTGACCGCACGGACTATCTCCCCGTTCTTGATCCCGAGCGCCTTTGCATCCTCTGTGTTGATCTCTATCCAGCCGGTTGGGACCTCGTTTGCAAGCGTCGCAGACCGGCGGGTCATGGTGCCGGTGTGCCAGTGCCAGAGGATACGCCCTGTCGTGAGCACAAACGGGTACTCCTCGTCGGGAACCTCCGCCGGCGGTTTCCACTCGATGGGGGCAAAGACTCCAAGCCCATCGGGACTGGAAAACTTCTCACGGTGCAGGATCGGGGTTCCCGGATGCTCCACGGTGGGGCAGGGCCAGTGCAGCGCCTCTGGCCGGTCGAGCCGCTCGTAGGTCATCCCGGCATAGGAGGGCGTGACGCGCCTGATCTCCTCAAAGATCTCCTCGGCGCTCTGGAACGGGAACTGCTCCGCGTATCCCATCCGGGCAGCGAGTTCGCATATGATCTGCCAGTCCTGCTTTGCCTCGCCCGGCGGGTCCTGTGCCTTCCTCCAGCGCTGGACGCGCCGCTCGGTGCTGGTCTGCGTACCGTCACGCTCGGCGTAACAGGCGGCCGGGAGGATGACGTCCGCGAGTTCACCTGTCTCGGTCATGAAGATGTCCTGCACAACCAGGAAATCCAGGCTCTCGAGCGCCTCTCTGACGTGGTTGATATCAGGGTCGGAGAGCATCGGGTTCTCGCCCATGATGTACATGCACTTGAGCTCTCCAGGGTTATCGGTCAGGACGTTCATCATGGTGGTGACCTCGTAGCCGAGTTTTGGCTCACAGATCCCGTCCGGGAAGCCCCAGGCATCGGCGAACTTCTTGTGGGCGGCTTCATCGATGACCTTCTGGTAGGCTGTGAATACGTTTGGCAGCGCCCCCATATCGCAGGCGCCCTGGACATTGTTCTGGCCGCGGAGCGCGTTCACGCCGGCGCCGGGCTTGCCAAGGTTGCCAAGCAGCATCTGGATGTTTGCAACCGACCGGACGTTATCGACGCCGACGGTGTGCTGGGTGATGCCCATCGAGTAGAGGATCGCGCCGGGCTTGTTGGTGCCGAGCCATTCGGCCGCCGTCTTGAGACTCTCAACCGGGATGCCGGAGATCTTAGAGACATTCTCAAGGCTGTAGGCTTCTTTCATGACGACCTCCTTGAGTTTCTCAAAGTCCTTTGTCCGCTTCTCGATGAACTCCCGATCCTCCCAGCCGTTCTTGATTATCTCCTGCATCAGCCCATTCAGGATCGCGACATCGCTTCCCGAGATAAAGGGCATGTAGAGGTCGGCCTGCCGGGCGGTAGGGGTGTAGCGCGGGTCGGCGTAGATGATCTTTGCGCCGTTCTTTTTTGCCTGGACGATCTTGCGCCCGATGAGCGGGTGCTGCTCAAATGTGTTGGACCCGATGACAAAGACACACTTTGACTCGGCGATGTCGAGGATGGAGTTGGTCATAGCACCGGAGCCAAACGACGCCGCAAGGCCCGCGACGGTGGATGCGTGGCACAACCGGGCGCAGTGGTCGATGTGCCGGGATTTCATGACGCCGCGAGCAAACTTCATCATCAGGTAGTTCTCCTCGTTCGAGACACGCGCCGATGCGAGCGCCGCAAACTCGTCGGGCTTGCAGGCCTTGAACTTCTCCACGATCAGGTCATACGCCTCGTCCCAGGTCGCCTCGACAAACTTGCCGTCCTTCTTGATGAGCGGCTTTGTGAGGCGGTCCGGGCTGTTCACGAACTCGTGAGCGTAGGTGCCCTTCGGGCATACCTTTCCCTCGTTGACGGGTGAGCGGTCGTAAGGTTGTGTGCCGACAACCTTTCCATCCCTCACGACGAGGTTGAAACTGCAGCCCGTACCGCAGTAGGGGCATGTTGTCTGTACATACTTGAAATCCATGGTAAAACCTCGGATACGTACAAATACAGGGTTAGGTATATTTAATTATAGTGATTAACTTCCGGATTTTTGATGAATAAATGTGGGTTTCTGCCATCGTGTTCCACGGTGGTGAATTAAAACAGGCTGTAATTGCTCTCAATGTCTTTTTTACCGGTTAAAATCCACTAAGCGCGCCGTATGCCTTATTATATGCCGTATTTTCTTAAAACAGTTCTTTAAACGGGTTTATGCTTATACCGCAGCCACGGGCAGATCCCGGACGCCCCGCCGGGTGGGTTATGGAGCGGCATCGTCTCCACGCTGCCGCAGCGGAACCGGTGTCGGAACCACTGGAAGGTGTTAATAGTGGTGGGCGCCTACCAGATCCTGCATACCAGTATGGGAGAGTTGCTTTCGTGAAGAAGAGGCTGCCTGTATCACCGATGCTTGTTGACCTTGTGGTGAACGCTCTCGACTCGATGGACGGTGTGGCCTTCACCGACCCGCCTTCCTGCCCGCACTGCGGCGGCGATGTGAGCGGCTACGATATGCGGGCGAAACGGTTTGCCGTCGTAATCGAGGACGGGAAGAGGCGCACCATCAGGGTCATGGTGAAACGGTTCCGCTGCCAGGATTGCGGCTCTCTCTGCGGCGCCGACGCCCCCTTCTACCCTGACACCCGTCTTGCCTCGCCCATCGTTGACCTGTGTGTTCTCCTCGCGCAGCAGATGCCTTTTAACGGGGTGGCGCAATACCTGCGTGAGATGCGTCTGGTCGTCGACCGGGGGACGATCAGGAACTACGCCTCTCGCGAGTTTGAGTTTGGTGCCATACCCGCAACAGACGTTTTTGGTCTGCAGTTACCGCTCTCCCTGCTGAACCTGGCAACCCTCACCCTCAACCGCAAGGGGGGTCCCATCGTAGGGGCAGAAGCGCTCGCGGCCTGTGGTTTCCCAGCCGCAGACCGAACACCGCTTCACCCCCGCCGGCCGCCCAAAGAACGGTATCAGCGGTATGAATAGGAAGAGAAAGAAGAATGGGATCCCGAACGCCAGCGCTATGAGCGTGATGGCAAGCGATCCCGCAAGCAGGAGCAGGCTCAGCCCCCACCGGTTCACCGGAGCGCCACCTCCCTGACCGCGTATGCCGGCAGCGCGTCCGCTGCATCCCCGATCTCTGCCTTCAGCGTGACGCCGCCGAGTTCACAGGCAAATAGATCCGCGCCTATCCCGGCTGTTATCACCTCCGCCGCACCGCTCCTGGATTGAACGCGCTCCAGAGCGGCTGCGATCATCGTTCGCTGGACCTCCCAGAACTGCCGGGCGATCTCGAGCGCCCCCTCTCTGCCTATCTCGTCAAGGTCTGCGCAGACAACCCTGGCCAGCCTCCGGAGCGCCGCATCGACGGTCTTCTCGCCGGAATCCGGCGCGGGGACGGTGTAATCCTCAGGGGTGATCTGGCCGAGCACAAGGTGGGCATCGGCACTTGAGGCGAAGTACTCGGTGCTCACGGGGGTCACCGTCCCATCGAGCGTGACCGAGCGGAGGAGGGCTGCAACATTTGTCCGGAGCAGCCCCGTGTAGACGAGGTAGTGCTTCTGGAGCCGCCGGGTATCGGTCAGCCCCTTCAGATCGTCAAAAAGGTTCAGGGGTATGATATCGGCGGTTGTGCTCCCGACATCCAGGAGGACGGCGTCGGGGTAGTCCTCCCGGAGGTGATCGGCCGAGGCCAGCCAGTTGGCCGCCGCGAGTTCGGGGACGGGACGGGTATGGAAGGCGGCGTCGATGCCGTAGAATAGGGCGCCGGGGATGGCCTCCAGTACAGTCCCCACGATCCAGCGGATCCCCTCCATCTTGGTTGGGAAGCAGTCGGCAAGCTCCCCGCTCATCACCACGGCAGCAGGACCCCTGTAGTCTCTGAGAAGTTCGGCCAGCGGCGCGCCCTGCCAGAGGGGGCAGTAATGGATATGGACGCCGTCTTCATCGACGATCTTGAGGTTTGCCCCCCCTATATCGATCCCGATCATAGCCTGTGGATCACCCCGTCCCTGTCAAACCGCACCCTGCCGGAGAGGTGCACCTCTCCCGGGGCGTCGCCGTACGACGCTCTGAGGAGGATATCGGCGATCTCCTCCTTCATGACGGCTGCAATCCCGACAAGGCTTGTAGTGGGTCTCGGGTTGACGTCCAGGACGTAGACCCGGTCACCGGCGATGAGATCGATCCCGGCATACCCCTGGCAACCGAGAACGTTCATCGTCCTGATGGCGGCCTCGACTATCTCATCCTCCCTTTCCGGGTGGACAGGGGTCTCGCCCCCCATGTAGTGAAACAGCCCGTCGTCGCTGACAGCGATCTCCTGGCGGTTGATCGCGAGCAGGAGCGGCGGGGCGCCCGAGTAGAACTCGCAGACGTTCCCGGTCACCCGGCTCCCCACCAGGCTCACGCTCAGCGCCTCCCCATCGACGTAACCCTCGGCAAACTCGCCCTCGCCGGGTTCACCCTCCGTCAGCCTGACCCCGCGGGAGCCGCAGCCCATGATCGGTTTGACGACCCTGCGCCCCCCGGCGGCGGGAGGGGGAGGGACGGGTATACCGTTCCGGGAGAGGATCGCCGCTGTCCGCGGTTTGTTTGCGCAGACCGCCGCGTTCATGCTCCCGCAACCGATGTTGTGGGTGAACTGCTCGAGGAGATGGGTGTAGCGAAATATGAGATGATCCGGTGCTATGACCAGTCCCGCATCGGATTGCGGGGCCAGTCTCCGGATCTCGGCCTCGAGATCAGGCTTCTCCGGGGTGAACACCTCGTGGCCGCAGCGTTCAAAACTCCCGGTGAGTGTATCAAGCATCGCGGCGCCCTCCGGCGCAAGGTCGGGGTCGTTGCAGACGGTGTATTCGGCGAGAAAGACCTTCATTCCAGTATATAATTGATCGCCCACCACATGACCCTGACGATCGGGCAGGTTTTTGGTTCGGGGCGACCACCCCTATATGCAAGATGAAACGCAGGATTCTGCTCACAAACGATGATGGGATCACGTCCACGGGGCTCTGGGCGGCATACAATGCGCTCGCGCCGCTTGCTGACGTCACCGTGGTCGCTCCGGCCACGCAGCAGAGCGCTGTGGGGCGGTCTATATCCATATTTGAGCCTATCCGTGCAAACAGGGTGATGATAAACGGTGTTACCGCCTACTCGGTCGGCGGTAAACCTACCGATGCCGTGATCATCGGGCTGTTTGCGCTGCGCCTGAACCCTGACCTGGTGGTCAGCGGGATCAACATCGGCGAGAACCTCTCGTTTGAGTCAGTCATGACATCGGGGACGATCGGGGCCGCGCTCGAGGCCTCGAACCAGGGTGTGCCGGGCATTGCCTTCTCGCTCCAGGTGGAGGATCAGGGGGACAAGTTTGATGAACCTTCCGGGATCACCAGACGGTTCTCCGGCGCTAAACGGGTGGTCCGCGAGGTCTGCGGGAAGGTTCTTGAGACTGGGTTTCCTGCAAAAGCCCACGTCATCAATGTGAACATCCCGGCGGAGGTGCGCGGCGGCTACGAGATCACCCGGCTTGCTGCAAAACTCTTCCACACCGGGGTGGAGGAGCGTTTCGACCCCCGCGGCCGCCCCTACTACTGGATCGACGGCCCGCTCTACGAGGATGCGGAGGAGGGGACCGACGTCCACGCTGTGCAGCAGGGCAACGTCTCCATAACGCCGATCACGCTCGACTGCACGGCTTTTGATGCCGCAGAAGATCTCCAGCGCATCTTCGGTGAGATGATTGCAGGAGAAAGGGAGGTGAGTCTGCCATGAGCGCACTCGATCCGGTTGCGGCGAAAAGGATCGCAGGCTACAGGGCGGCTGGCGAGGTGCGTGACGGGATGGTCGTCGGTCTTGGCACGGGGTCGACGGTCTTCTTTGCGATGGAGCGGCTTGGTGAGCGGATCACGGAGGAGGGGCTCTCAATTGCCGGTGTGCCGACATCCTACCAGGCGGCCATGCGGGCGCGCCGTTACGGCCTCCCCCTCACCGACCTCGATGAGCACCCCGAACTCGATCTGGCGATTGACGGTGCTGACCAGGTCGACCCGCTGTTCCGGTTGATCAAGGGACGCGGGGCGGCGCTCCTCCGGGAGAAGTGTGTCTGCGATGCAGCCAGGGAGGTCCTGATCGTCGTCGACCCCTCAAAGATGGTTGAGACCCTGGATGCAGGCGTGCCTGTTGAGGTGCTCCCGTTTGCTGCCGGGACGGTCTTCCGGAGGCTTGAAGCGCTCGGCGCCGATGCTGTGCTTCGGGAAGGGGTGAGAAAGGATGGGCCCGTGATAACCGATAACGGCAACTTCATAATCGACTGCGGGTTCGGGGCGATCACCGACCCGGGTCGCCTTGAGGTGGAGATCGGATCGATCCCGGGCGTGATGGGATGCGGGCTCTTCTCTATCTACGGTGAAAAGATAACGGTTATTGTAGGTGAGGAAAACGGTTGCCGCATCCTCTCACTGGGTTGATATGCAATCCCGCATCCTCTGGATGAGTTCCAGCTGATGCCGGGCTTCTTTCTTCTTTTCGTACTCGATCGTGTCCATGATCTCTGATATCGGCCTGGCGAGAGTATAGATCTTTACAGGTCTTCCCTTGCTCTCAGATTTGCTTTCACGGACATCGATCCAGTTGCATTCTTTGAGGTAGCGCATGGCGATGCTGACTTCTGGCTGGCGGAGGTCGGTGCCTCGCTCGATCTCTCTTGACGTTGCTTCACCGTTGTTTGTGAGAAATACAAGCACCCTCGCGACATTTCTCTTAATTCCGATGTCCGTTAAGAGTTCGGCAACTTCCTCGTCACGTGGAGTAAAACTCTTCGTCGTCTTGGGTCCCATCCATTCACCATTGATTTGTATCTAGTGTTTTAAATCTGACTATAAAAATATTATTGTTTCAATGAGGCCGGCAGCAATTGCGGAAGTCTCAAAATTGCTTTTTGCGCGAGAATCCTGCTGGTTCAAATCTTCTGCCGCAAAGATTGGGTGAGTGCCAGACCCACCTGGTGTTAGAGGAGACCAAGACTCGAGAGTTCTGAGACGATACGCTCTACCGCTCTGCGTGCATCATCGGGCACCTTGCCGCCGGTGATGATCAGCTTGCCTGAACCGAACAGGAGGGCGACCACCTTTGGGTCGTCGAGTCTGTAGACGAGGCCTGGAAACTGTTCGGGTTCATACTCGATCCGGTCAAGGTTAAAGCCAACGGCGATCTTGTTGAGGTTGATCGGCGTTCCAAGGTCAGCGGAGGTGACTATATTCTGGATCTTGTACTCCGGGTTTCCAGGGATCTCGATGCCGAGCGCTCGCAGCTGGTCTGTGAGGATCTGCAGTCCCTGGGAGAGGCTGTCTATGCTCTTTGCGCCGGTCAGGACAACCTTCCCCGAACCGAAGACGAGCGCTGCGATCTTCGGGTCCTGCATCCTGAGAACAACGCCAGGGAAACGCTTTTTATTGTATTCTGCATCTTTCAGGCGGGAAGCAAGGGAGGGGAGATCAAGAGAATCGGTCACTTTTGCTGAAGCAACGATATTTTCTATCTTGAGGGACTCCTCTGGTCTGTGTTCAGACATATATATAGCATATTTAAAAAAAGTATATAAATAGCTGGGTTCCTACTCTTCGAGGGTCGAGATGTCCCCGGGGTCCATACCCAGTTCCTGAGCTTTCAGGACACGCCTCATGATCTTTCCGCTCCGGGTTTTGGGGAGTGAATCGACGAATTCAATCTCTGAGGGTATGGCGATAGGTCCAAGCGTCATCCGGACATGGTAGACGAGATCTTTTTTCAGTTTCTCGCCTGGCACGCGACCATTCTTGAGGATGACGAAGGCCTTGATGATGTTCCCCTTCAGCTGGTCGGGTTTTCCAATGACGGCGGCCTCTGCCACGGCTTCATGGGAGACGAGCGCGCTCTCGACCTCTGCTGTTCCGATGTTGTGCCCGGCGACGACTATCAGGTCATCGGACCTGCCAAGGATCATGATGTAGTCGTCGTGGTTCTTCACCGCCAGGTCGGCTGCGGTGTAGCAGCCGGGGATGGTGTACCAGTATTTCCGGTAACGCTCGTCGTCGTTCCAGACCGTTCGCATCATCGATGGCCAGGGCTCCTTGATGACCAGAAACCCTCCTGTGCCTGGAGCGACCGGGTTCCCATTGTGGTCGACTACGTCGGCGACGACGCCCGGGATCGGTTTCCCGGCAAAACCAGGACGCATGGGTTCGCCGATCATGGTTGTGATCATGTGCATCCCGGTCTCGGTCTGCCACCAGGTGTCCACAACCGGGCAGCGGGTTTTGCCGATGACGTGATAGAACCACTCAAACGCCTCGGGGTTGAGGGGCTCGCCGACTGACCCCAGGACGCGGAGCGATGAAAGGTTGTAGCGATTGGGCCACTCTTCACCCACCCGCATGAACATCCTGATGGCGGTCGGGGCGGTGTAGAAGATGGTGACGCCGTAGTCCTGGATGATATCCCAGTAGGTGCCGTTTGTCGGGTAGTCGGGGGTGACCTCTGCGATGAGGAAAGTGGCGCCGTTTAAGAGCGGACCGTAGACGCCATAACTGTGGCCGGTGATCCAGCCCGGGTCAGCGGTGCACCAATAGACGTCGTTATCCTTGATATCAAAGACGTATTTCGTTGTGTAGTACGTCCCGACCATGTAGCCGCCACATGTGTGCACGATGCCTTTCGGGGAACCTGTGGTGCCGCTGGTATACAGTATAAACAGTGGGTCCTCGGCATCCATAACTTCGGGAGGGCATTCCCTGTCTGCTTCTTCCATCAGTTCGTGGAAGTCAATCTCTATCTCGGGGTGGAGCTCTACGGGCTTTTTCTCGTCACGCCTGAGGATGACGATCCGCTCGACGCTCGGGACGTTGACGACCGCCTCTTCGACGATGTTCTTGAGCGGGATTGCCTTGCCGCGCCGGTATGTGAAGTCGGCGGTGACGACAACCTTTGCACCGGTGCCGATTATACGCTGTTTGAGTGCGCTGACACCGAATCCACCGAAGACAACCGTGTGGATTGCCCCTATGCGGGCGCAGGCGAGCATGGCGATGATCTGCTCTGGCACGACCGGCATGTAGATGCAGACACGGTCGCCCTTGCCGACGCCGAGGCTCTTTAAGCCGTTGGCGAACTGGCTGACGGCCTGCAGGAGCTGGCGGTAGGTGTAGACCTCTTCCTCACCCTCGGTCTCGCCACGCCACATGATCGCGACCTTGTTGCGACGCTGGTTGTTGACGTGGCGGTCAAGGCAGTTGTAGGTGATGTTGAGCTTGGCGTTGGTGAACCACTTCGCGTAAGGGTAGTCCCACTCTTTCACCCGGTCCCAGGGCTGGAACCACTCGAGTTCATGGGCGATCCTGTCCCAGAATCCATCGGGGTCAGCCAGGAACTCCTGGTAGGCGCGGTTGTAGTCGCCTATCCAGGACTGCTCCTTGTAACTGGCATCGGGCATGTAGTATCTCGCTTCCTCAAGTTTGACATCAAATTTCTCAGCCATTCGTTTACCCCGTATTGATCATTATTAATAATGAATATTATATCAACATTCTGGTTAAGCGTTGATTTGCTGCAGGGAAAAGGGTTACCGGGGCGCACCCGGGATCCGGCGGGGCCGGTGGAGCCGGGATTGCCTAATTCCTGGACGTTTTTTTGGATCGGAGGACGTTAGAGTAAATTCTGGCGGGCGAGGAGGGGGCCCGTTACCAGGCTGCGGGCCGGGTTAGTGCGCAGGTTGTTTCAGCGCGGCGGCCGGGGCGCAGAGGGGGGTTGCCAGAACGGTGGTACGCTGCTATGGCAAGAGTTGCTGCAGCTTTGCGGCCGGAGGGTGTCCCGGGGATCGATGACCCTCTCTGGAAGGCAACTTCCCTCCACTGAGAAGGTGTTTCCCCGTGGGTGGGGGATGAACCGACGCTGGTATACACTCACACTGGACCAATACCTGTGTTCCACCACACCTGTGGAGATAAACCGAACCGTTATCTCCAGAAGCCTCGTTCCTTAAGGGCAAAAAAGCATTTTGCGCACACCTCTACATCGCCGGAAGCACGGTGAACCGCCCCCTCGTAAGGGACTCCAAATAGGCTCGCGTAAAGTTCGGAGAGAGCAGGCCACTTATAGCCACTGCCGCCACCCCGCCGAATCCTGCAGACTGACGGCGTCGACTCCATTGTGCAGATCCCTGGCAGCGTGGAGAGAGGATCTGAAACACCGCTGCGCCTGCACTCTCCTGCGATGATCGCACGGTCAAACCTGAGATTATGCGCGACAACCGTAGAACTCCGGGTTGCGGCAATGGAGAGAGCCTCAATAACCTCCAGGAGAGACACACCGGCCCGCCGGGCGTATCCTGTGGTTATCCCGTGGATCCTGGAGGCGCCTGCCGGGATGGTAAAATCATCCGGGCGAACGATCCTGTCGCCCCTCTCCACAACCTCCCCGCTCTCCTCACAGACCAGCCAGGCAACCTCAACAAGACGGGGTGGTGGATGATTGAACCTGAACGTCCCGGTCGTTTCGGTATCGATGAATAATAACATACAGCATTTCCAGACGATATGCTGGCCCCATATGCCTGGAAATGACTCCCGGGGAGATATATAATTTCCTGTTGGCTTCTCCCGGCATGGAAAACAAAAGCAGCGACTCACCTCTTACCAGACCAGAGAATCAGCCATCGCTGGATCGTGGCCGGTAAAAGAGAACATCAATCGTACTCGCGCCACGTCTTCCCGCAGGCCGTGCAGCGGAAGAACCGCACCTCGCTCTCATCTGCCGCACGCAGTTGCCTCAGCCACCAGTATGCCGTCGTGCAGTCACAATCGGGGCATTTGATGGTCGTGGTCGGGAGAGTTGCGATCTCCTTCTCCGCGTCGACGATGGTGATCTCCTTCTCCACCCGTCTGTCTGTCTTCTTCAACTGGTCAGACGCGTTGATATCACGGATATAGCCGCATTTCTTGCACTTCAGCTGACCACCTGAGGATATCATCAGACCTTTGCACTGTGGACAGAACATCATCGTATGATTATTGGACGGCGACCACAATTAACCTTGGTCATGCTGCACGGGCCGCTCCCTCGCCCAAACCCGCGGCCGGGGAGATCGGGCGCACAAGTGGTTTTATTGCCGGATAAATAGAAAGTTAATGGATGAGTGATTACCTGGTGCTGATCTCCTGCATCTGCTTTCTTGCCTTCCTCATCCCCTGGAGGTATCGAAACTATTTTGCCATCGGCGGCTGGGTAAGCATAGTTGGCTACCTCTTCGCCGAGTTCCCTCGCTATATCTCACTCAATAACTTTGTATACCCAACGCTGGCAATCCTCTCGCTGCCTCTCCTTTATATAACCATAAAATACCTCCTCCGCGACGACCCCCGGGTGATCCAGGTCTCGATGATCGCCGCCGTAGCGTTCCTGGTCTACGCTCCTTTCGGCTACATCCCGGCGCTCGGGAACTGGCTGATCAGCGCGGTCGCCGGACAGACCTCGGCAGTGCTTTCGGCGATCGGCTACCCTGTTAATTTTCAGGCCTGGAACATGCTGGAGCGCAACGGTTTCCAGACCGAGATAGTCCTCGCCTGCACCGGGATCCAGAGCATCGCGATCATGCTCGGCGTCGCCTGGGGCGTAAAGTCAGCGCTGAAACAGAAGATAGCGGGTTTCTTCATCATCTTCCCCACGATCTACATCCTCAACATACTCCGGAACGTCTTTGTGATCACGGCCTACACCGAGCAGTGGTTCCCATACCTTCCCGAGATCGCCAGCAACGGCGAGTTCGGCTACGAGAGTTTCTTCTGGGCGCACAACGTCATGGCAGAACTCGGGGCGCTTGTCGTGCTGGTTGCTCTGGCCTACGCCCTCTTCACCGCAATACCTCAACTGGCCACCCTCGCCAACGACCTCTATCTGCTTTATCGCGGCGAACTGGAAAGGCTCCTCCGGCGGGGACAGGAAAAGACCGGGACGTGAAAAAAACCCGGCGGGGTTCCTGCCTGGTGCTTCTTGACCCCCACTCCTCCGGTCTCATTTCAATCCCCAACGTCAGCGCTGCGGCATGATGCTCCATTTGCCGGATATTAACGCCCGGAAAACAGGGAGAGCCGCTCAGGAATACCGCCGGTAGAGGTAGACGATCCGCTGGAGCGCGGAGAGGTTTGTGCAGACCGCGATCAGGATCACCGCCACCCAGAGAAAACCGGTCAGGCCGCCGATTAGCAAAACAAGGATTGTCTCTGGCCTGCCGAAGAAGCCGACCCCCTCCAGCGGATCCTCGATCTTTCCGGCGATCCGCTCAGAGTAGCCGATCTCGGCATAAGTGACCGGTTTGATGAATGTGTTCAGCAGCGACCCTGCAAGCGCCAGCCCCACGACGCCGAAATCCGCAACCGCCGGAACGTCGAATATGTGGCTGACAATCGGGATGCCGGAAAAACCCACACCCAGTATGACTGCTGCGTCAACGTACTTATCGGCGATCCAGTCAAAGACAGCGCCGAACCTGCTCCCGGTATTGTTCCGCCGCGCGACGCTGCCGTCCACAAGGTCAAGGACGGCTGAGATAAGGAGGAAGAGGCTCCCCGCGGCGAAGTGGCGGCCAGCAAAAGCGATGGCGCACCCAAAACCGAAGAGCAACGAGAGCACCGAAATCTGGTTTGGTGTAACGCCCAGCCGGATGCAAAACAACGCAATTGGCTCCGTGCATTTCACAAATTTCGGCCGCAGGGAGGTTATATTCATAGCATATCTAATCAGCAATGAAAGTGTTTAATCTTTGCTCTGCCGGATAGAGGCGCAACGCTTCAGCCAGAATACCCTTTCCGGGCGTGAATCACCAGATTCATAAACGCTCCCGCTAGATAGTATCCGGGAACGAGTCCAATGCCACAAGACGACAGGCCGCACGTGCTCATGATGTCGGAGATCACCGTCGACGGGAAGCTCACCCTGAAACGCGGGGCATCAAGCAAGATCCTCATGAAGTACATGGCCCCCGAGACGGAGGTTCTCCTCCACCGGACACGGGCAGAATGCGATGCAATCATGGTCGGGGCAAACACCATCAGGATAGACAACTCCTTCCTGACGGTCAGGTTGGTCGAGGGGAAGAACCCGCTCCGCGTCATCCCGACCAGCCGCGGAGAGATCCCGCCGGGTGCAAACATCCTGGGTCCGGATGCTCGAACACTTATCGTCGTCAGTGAGGCCGCGCCGCCTGAGAACATCGCCAGGCTCCGGGATGCCGGTGTCGATGTCGTCGTCGCCGGCACGAGTCAGGTCGACCTCCCGCGACTGATGCAGATCCTGAAGCAAGACTACGGTGTTGACCGGATGATGATCGAGGGCGGGCCAACCCTGAACTGGTCGATGCTGCACCATCATCTTGTCGACGAGATACGCCTGATTCACCTCCCGTTTATCGTTGGCGGTGCCGACACCCCCTCGCTTGTCGGCGGCATGCACATCGAGACCGAGGAGGAGATGTTCCGGCTCTCCCTTAAACGTCACTACATGTGCGGTAGCAACCTGGTCACCGAGTGGGAAGTCCTCTACCGTCCCGATTCCGGAGAGTGAAGCGTGAAAGTCCCTCCCCTCCCCGCCTGCGCATTGCGTCTTCGCGCTCTGCTCTGCCCCTATATCATCAGGTACGGCTCGGCTTTCATGTACTCCCGGCATACCGTGGTTGCGTAGTGACCGGGTGGGAGGCTGAACCGGAGCCTGAGATCCGTGCCGGCAACCTCCGCCTCAACATCGGTCGAGAGGCTTATCGCGCGTAGAACCCCCGAGAACGCCGTCTCCACAAACCTTGAGGCACGCTCAAAGTCCGCGGCGTCGATACCGCGCCCCTGCATCAGGTCGTGCAGGATATCATCCATCGGCCCGTACACTCTCACCGGTTCAGCACCCGGGATGAAGAGGGCTATCCGGCAGCGTCCGCGCCGGATCTGGATTCGGGCCGCCTGCTGGTTTCGTGCTGTGACAACATCCTCACGGCCATTTTCAAAGAGCAGACGGTCGCCGACCTCAGGTTCTGTGAGTGAGAGACCGGCATCTATGCGGGCGGAGAGTGCATGGTTAAAGAGGCAGGACTGAAAAGCGCTCACAAAGAGTGAGAGGAGTTTCGGCGGGAGGACTCGGAGCGCGCCGGCGTAGTCTCCGGGGTTTGCTGCCAGGTGGTTTGCCATCGCCCGCTCGTATGTCATCCTCACGGGGAGGTCGGCAAGCGCCGCTCGTGCGTCCCCCGTCTCGAGAAACCGCGTCCTGGCCTGCTGCACCTCCTCTGGTTCCATCGGGTATGCCCGGCCGATGTATGCGGCAACAGCACCCTCATAATCTCCTTTGAGTATCCTCTCACCGACAACGTGGGTGACCGGCCGGATTACACCGAACCGCTGCAACCCGTAGTAGTTTGGTATCCCGGCAGAGACCGCCTCCGTGACCGCCTGCACCCGTGCCGGGAGGTCCTCTTTTAGACACTCTCGAATCATGACCTCAAACCGGTTACCTGCAAGACCACCGAGGCGGAGCGGGTGTTGCGACCGCCCCACGACCTCAAGTGATATATCCGGGATATTCACCCGCTCGATCGCGTCTAAAGAGACGTCGTAGATGGATATGAACTGGGTTGTCACCGCGTTCTTGTCCTTCGTTCCCGCCCAGGAGATCCGGCGGTGGCTTATACCAAGACGTTTTGCAATCTCCTTGACCGCGCGCTGGAGTTCCCAGTTAATCTTGGTGAGCCTGCATATGAGGTAGGGTCCTTCCTGGTCGGGGATTGGAAGAGGGAGTTCCTCAACTACGAAGTCTGCGGGGGTTGAACGGAGTCGGCCGCCGATCCCGGGAGTATCCGAGGCGTAGTAGCGCATCCCGAGATCGCGTTCAAGGGGATGGGTTGATGGCATCATAGCAGCGGGAGGTCGCCTGTGATCCTGTCCAGGTCTTCGGAGCGGGCGGGTCCAAGACCGAGCGCCGTCACCGTACCCGGCGGGATCTCGGTCATCCCGGCATCCTGGATGATCGCTGCCGGGATGCCCGCCCGCTCGGCAATGGTCTTGAGTTCAAAGAGGTCGCGCTCAGAGGGCACCTTCAGCACCACCTTCTTCTGCCCCTCATCGAGCCAGGCTTTCTTCGCCGTCTTATCGGCCTTTTCAAATGCAGTTACGGCGGCGTGGGCGATCTGGGCGCACTTCTTGCCGCAGGTCATCTTGATGTCGGCACGCACAATCAGGCACTGTTTCCACTTGAACTCCCGTTCCTCAGGCATTCCGTAATATCTGGGCTATCATCCGTCAAATACGCATCTGTGTGTGGGGTGACAATACCACCCGCATCTCGGCGGGACGTTCCCACATCTGTTTTCAGCCCGACCGACACGCTTTTCCGGGAGGATATACGTAAATTTTATCGTACACGGTTGTTTACGCCATCACTCCTTGAGGCCATCAAATCAACGATCTGGCTTATAAACTCTTCTCTCTTTTCCGGTAGTATGCGCGCCTCTGGCGCACCTTGCCAGTTTATCTGGTTTTTACCGGAGATTTACCAGGTCTGCTAATTTTTTTTGCGCCTCGATAAGAGGTGTTCCGTTAGGTATATATACCTGGCCCCAAAATGGCTCATGGCCTTTAACACCGAGTTTTTGGCAAAAGAAGACGGATTTGAAGAGATTGAACCAGGGTTCTCTCTCACGGAGTTCCTCAGTTCGCCCTATCTGGACACCATTGCACAGCGGACAGTTCGTCTCCTGACAGAGGATGATTGTTTCAACCTTGGTGCAGAGAAGACTGAAGCAGGGTATCTATTGCCCAATCCTGCAACACTCCACAGTTTTGTGAAATATCGTCTCGGCGTCGAAGGTGTGGAACGGCTCATGCATCTTGTCGGTGAGGCAATTGTTCTCTGGGCACAGACGGAGAGGGTTGGGATCATCGATTCAACTCCAATCGAAGCATCCCGGTATGACAGATATGCTCTTTTTCACCCGCATTACCAGGTTAAGATGGATAAAGCCAATATCTTCAATCTCGGACCATACCCACTCACCATGGTCTACTCGAATGGGACTGATGCGGATTTAACCCACCTTTTTCCACTTATCGAGAGAGTGGAGGCGCTGAAACCCAAACTCAGTCTTGTGCTGCTTGATACCGGATACGACTCATACGAGGCACATGCACACCTCTGGTATCATCTGAATGCTCGACCCTGTATTGATACCCGGGATGGGGCAGTGATCCAGGAAGAAGGGACGGAACCACGCATCCGACATTGGGTCAACAAACTCTGGAGAGCAGGGGGAGATATCAATGCTCCCCTGACTCAACAGTTGCGATTCCTATACCAGCATGGAAGAGTTGAACAGGTCGGGATGCATTTGCGAAACAAGAATCTTCTCGACCCGGAATTCCCAACTCTCATACAAAGCCGCGGTGAGTGTGAACGGATACATGGCCGGATTAAGGCTTCTGTAACCTTTCACCTCAAAGGGATCCGACATGAGAGCCGGAAACTCTATATGACTCTCAACTTCGTTGCATATCAAATTCTCCTTCTGTTCGGGTTGCGCGCGGGACTGAAGAATCCAACGCACCTGAGTGCACTGGTCTGAGGGAATCTGATACTCAGTCGGAGTTGAGGGAACTTTCCCCCCCGAAATATGGGGGGACATGAAGAGCGGGAGCTGTCTTCAGTTTTCCAGGTTCTGCCACAATTTGCTCTCAAGGCTCGAGGTATCGTCTCTATGAGAGGGTGGGAGATGAGGTGGAGGATTCTAATTATGCAGAGTGAGGGGGATGAGGGAGGGATCTGCGTGGTCGCTGAAAGTTGCCATCAAACCAGTGAGGGCATTGGATTGATGGCCTCTCCTTTTGTAGGCCCATGTTAGGGAAAATATAAATACATGGGGAGTCCAAGGTAACTCTCGAAAGAGGTGAACAATCATGGTAGACCGTGAAGAATTACTTACTGCATCCCGGCGGGAGATCTATGACAGTGTTCCGAAGATCGTCGTCGGGGTTGTTGTAGCGTTTCTCATCTGGCTCTTTGGTGTGCTGATCTTTCAGCCGCTTGCAAGGATGCTCGGTGATCCGCTCATCTTTGGCCTGATAGGACTCGGGAGTCTGATCTCAGCGATAATTCTCATCGCACTCTTGCTCATCTTCATTGGCATCTTCAAGGAGGTCGTTGACATCACCAATGCTCTCGCAGGGTATGCTGCAGCGGCGTATTCCAGAAAAGAGACCCCTGATGAGAAACTGGAGCGTTACCAGCGGGCGTTCCGGGGTATCGCATACGTGCTCCTTGCCGTCATTCTATTTCTGTTCTTACTGCCGTTCATCGCAGGGATCATACCGGTTCTTGCGGGCATAGTACTTGTCGTCCTGGTCATCTGGGCAATCCTTGTCCTCTTCCGGACAGGCAGACTCTTCTCCGTGGAGATCGAGCGGTGGGCTGCTGATGTCACACGAAAGATCGAGTCGCACCGGGAAGAGATGGAGTGGAATGAGGGCCGCGAAGAGTAGGCCTATGAAGAGGATCTCAATCTGCCTCATTTTTGTGGCTATATGGGTGGCTGCCTCCGTTGCAGTTGCCGCGTTTCCGACTATTCTAACCCCTGTTGCCGGGGTGCTCAATGCCCCCCTGAACGAAACGATCGCAGTCTTCCTCTCCTTGATGCTCGTGCTGACCATAATCTTCCTTGCGCTCATAGGCCTGGAAGCCGGGCGGTCGGTGGCAGAACATCTCCAGTAGTCACCTCTTTTGGTGCATCCTTTCTGTTATCGTGACGAAGGCGCGAGGATGCCGCTTACGGCTCGTGCTCTGGAGAGGCTATGCGTTTCTGTCGCCTCAACTCCCTGCTGCAATTTGCCTGATCGGAGGAATTGACGCTTCCGGTCTCGGGCGACTGAAGGCCCCGGAATATTTTCAGAACCAATAAATTTGAAAACTCTGCAGAGAGAATTTATTAATGTGATATGTTACCTCTCTGAAGAATGGCCATGGGGCAGATACCCTTTTGAGGCGTGATAAACTGACGTGGGATGTTATCGTTGTGGGTGCAGGGCCTGCCGGGAGCGCTGCAGCACGGGCCTGCGCTGAGGAAGGGCTCTCGACGCTCTGCATCGAGGAGCACGGGACAATCGGCCATCCCGTCCAGTGCGCCGGGCTCCTCTCGACATCCGCGTTTGCGGAGTGCGGTGTATCGAGACGCTCCATCTTGAACGAAGTGAGCGGCGCCCGAATGTTCTCTGGGCTCGGCGGGGAACTCCTCTTTGATGCAGGTGCCACAAAGGCATTTGTCGTTGACCGCGGTCTCCTCGACCGCGAGATGGCCGAAAAAGCGGCGGACGCCGGGGCGGAGTTCCGGTTGAAGACCAGCGCGGCCTGTATCCGGGGCACCGCTCTCCTGACCCGCGGCGTTCGCGGGCGCGAGGAGTTCCCGTTTCGTCTCCTGATCGCCGCCGACGGACCGCGGAGCTCCATCTCCCGTATGCTCGGGTTCCGGCGGCCGCAGGTCTACCTTGCCGGGATCCAGGCCGAGGTCCCCTGCTCCATCGACCCGCGTTGCGTTGAGTTGCACCCCAATGCCTCGCCTGACTTCTTTGGGTGGGCGATACCGGTCTCGCCGACCCGGGCCAGAGTCGGCCTCTGCGCCAGGGAGCATGCAAAAGAATATTTTGACCGTTTCATCGTCAGGTACGGGGGGAGCGTGCTCCACCTTGTGACCGGGGCCATCCCTCTCGGGGTCATGCCGCAGACCTGCGGTCACCGGACGTTCATCGTCGGCGACGCGGCCGGGTTTGCAAAACCCACCTCCGGCGGCGGGGTCTACACCGGCGTCCGTTCCGCAAAACACGCGGCCGCCGTTGCGGCGGCATGCTGCTCGGCGGGGACGTTTGATGACGAGCATCTCCGTGAGTATGAGCGCCGATGGAGGGAAGATTTCGGGAGGGAACTCGATATCGGGATGAAAGCGCTCAGGCTGCGCCAGCGTATGACGCCCGAGGAGATCGACCGCCTATGCCGTGCTCTCGACAGTCCGGACGTCATCAGGACGATCGTGGAGCACGGCGACATGGACAGGCCGGCCAGCCTGCTTCGCAAACTTGCCTTAAAACCGGCAGTGGTCAGGGCTATGGGTATACTTTTCGCATCGGAAGTACGCCGGATTATTACCGGTTGAGGTAACCATATTGTTTAGTAACACATTTATACTAAAAAGTGCTACAATCGCATCAGATGTGTTATGCATATCCCTGATGCTTTCATACCTATCGGGCAGGCCCTGGTCTACTGGGTAATAGCCCTGATCTTTGTTGCCCTCGCTCTCCGCTGGGCGCGGCGGTCGATGGGAGAGGAGAAGGTACCCCTGGTTGCCGTGCTCGCCGCCGGCATCTTTGCCATTCAGGCATTGAACGTCCCCATCCCCGGCGGGACGAGCGGGCATATGGTCGGTGCGGCACTTGCGGCAATTGTCCTCGGTTCGCCGTATGCGGGTGTCTTCATCCTGACACTGGTACTCCTGGTTCAGGGGGTCATCGGCTACTACGGTTACACCGCGGTCAGGAGGCTGATCTCGAATGCCTACGCTGCAGCATTCATCGCAGGCTGGGCGTCGCTCTTTATCTCTGCAATCCTCTGTGCAGTTGAACTTGCAATCGCCGGTACGTTCCCCCTCACTGTCGGGCTTACCATGATGGGCGCCTATCACGCCATCATCGGTCTTATCGAAGGAGGTATCACTGCGGTCGCACTTTACCTGATAGCCTCGGCACGACCGGACATCCTTGAACACCCCCTGGGGGTGGGCGCGTAATGGAGGTAAAACGTTTTGTCATAATCGGCATCGCAGTTGCTCTGGTGATCGCAATCGCTGCGCCCTTCCTCGCGTCGAGCAACCCCGATGGGCTTGAGAGCGCGTTCTTCAGCATGTACGGTGCGAAGCCCTTCATGGGCAGCGACCTTGACGAAGAGGCTGCCGCCGCTGCAGAGGAAGAGGTGGTGGCGGTGACAGGAAACGACTTCTCGCATGAACCCCTGATGCCGGATTACAGCATACCCGGGATGGATAAGGCGGGGGAGGTGCTTGCGATCGTGATCGGGACGCTGCTCATGCTGGGACTGGTGTTTGCGGTTGCGAAGGTCTCTGCCCGGCCAGACAATTAGATACCTCAAAAACTCCCAACCTTTTGTTGTTATGCACCTGATCGAGACCCGTGAACTCACCCACGTCTACCGCGGCAGCGTCCGCGCCCTGGAGGGCGTGAACTTTATTGCAGAGCGAAAGGCGCGAATCGCTGTCATCGGGCCAAACGGTGCCGGGAAGAGCACGCTCTTCAAGCACTTCAACGGCATCCTCAAACCAACCTCCGGCGGGGTGCTGGTCAGGGGCGAGCCCATCACAAAGGATAATCTCCGCGAGGTGCGCAAGTTTGTCGGGATCGTCTTCCAGAACCCGGACGACCAGATCATATCCCCCACCGTGGAGCAGGACATAGCCTTCGGCCCGATCAACCTTGGTCTCGATGAGGAGACGGTCGCCCACCGTGTCGAGGAGGCGCTGCGTCTGCTCGGGATCGAGGACCTCCGCGAGCGCGCGCCGCACCACCTCTCCGGCGGCGAGAAGAAACGTGTCGCCATAGCCGGCATCCTGGCGATGGAGCCACAGGTGCTGGTGCTCGACGAACCGACCGCTGGGCTTGACCCCCAGGGCGTCGATGACCTTGTGGCGTTCATCAACCGGCTGCCCGAGGATTACGGTATGACCGTGATCTTCTCGACCCACCATCTTGACCTGGTGGCGGAGATGGCGGACTTCATCTATGTGATGGATCGGGGAAAGATCATGGGTTCCGGGACGGTGGAGGAGGTCTTTGCCAGACCGGAACTTCTCACCCGGGCGAAACTCGATGTGCCGCCCATACCGAGGCTGATCCGGTCGCTCCAGGAGAACGGTGTGGAGATCGAGATGGCCTACACCTACAAGGATGCCGAGAAGGCGTTCCTTGATGCCTACATGCGAGAGAGATGATCGAAGATCTGTACTCCATCGAGAGGTCCGCTTACGGAAAAAGCGTCATCCACCGACTGGATGCAAGGATAAAACTCCTGTTGGCCCTTGCTGCCATCGTGGCCATCGTGGCGCTGCCGTACTCTGCGAAGGTCTACACCCTGGGTGCCGCTTTCCTGGCTCTCTTTCTCCTTCTCTGGGCGGCATCACGCCTCTCTCCGCTGGTCTACCTCCGGAGGCTTGCTCTCCTCATGCCGTTCGGGATATTCCTGGTGGGGTTCCAGGCCTTTGTGAAGAACCCCTATTACGATACGTTTCATACGGTTGCAACGCTGCCATTCGGGCTCGAGATCTACGCGGAGTCGCTGGAGTTTGCGTCGATCCTGTTTGTGAAGTTCATCGTCAGCATATCGTTCATCATCCTGCTCTCCTCGACAACCAGGATGCAGGATATGATCGAGGCGGCAGGGAGGCTCGGTCTGCCGCGAGAGTTCACCCTCACACTCGGGATGATGGTCCGCTACATCTTTGTCTTTGCCGAGATGTTCGGGAGGATACGGACGGCGATGTCGACCAGGTGTTTCGATCCCCTCGATCGCAGCCTCCCGTATCGCTATAGGCTGCACCAGGTCGGCTACACCGTGGGAACGATGTTTATACGTTCATACGAGCAGGGGGAGCGCACCTATACAAGCATGCTCTGCCGGGGCTACGGGGGAAAGGCTGGCCTCTATATACGCAAGAAGCCACTAAATACCCGCGAGAGAGCGTTTGCAGCCGCAACACTCGGTTTTATCGTGCTATCAACGGTGCTGATATACCTGCACCCATAGAGTGCCGCTGGTGGCGTCCATCTCTTCCAGCGGCGGAAGTGCGTGGAGGCTGCACCCAAATTCTGCCTGGGAACCGCCAATCCGGGGGCCTGGCTGGCGAGGGGGGGAGAAGTTCCACCGTCAAAAGCAGTGGCCGGGGAGATGAACTGATGGCTATTCAGTGGCGGTCTGGATATTCCGGGGAGAGAGGGCAGCCCATACCCGGGTTTTCATACTGGGCCGCGTGATCCCTGGCGCCTACTCCTCGTCCCTGTCTTCTGAATTCAGGATCGTGAACCCGACAACGCGATCACCATCATCGAGCCTCATTATCCGGACACCCCGCGTGCCCCGTTTCTGTATCGAGATCTCAGAGACCTTCGTCCTGATCACGATCCCGGAGGCACTCATAACGATGATCTCGTCGTTCTCATAGACCGCCATCGACCCGACGACACCGCCACCCCTCGCATCGACAACGATGTTTCGCACGCCGAGCGTGCCCCTGCCGTGGCCGCGGAACTCATCAAACTCGGTTCGTTTACCGAAACCCTGCTCGGTGATGGTGAGAAGATGATCCCCCTCCACCACCGTCACCGACTGCAGCGCATCACCGTTGCGCAGTCTGATCCCCCGGACACCCATGGCGTTCCGGTGAACCGGGCGGACGGAGTCTTCGTGGAACCGGAGGCTCTGGCCTAACCTGGTTGTCAGGATCAGTTCCTGGTTGCCGTCGGTCATATTCACGTCCACCAGCGCATCGCCGTCCCGGAGTTTGATGGCGTTGATCCCGGTCTGGCGCGGACGCGAGAACTCATCGAGCGCCACCTTCGCGACCGTGCCGCCTCTCGTTGCAAAGAAGAGGTAGCGATCAGGTTGAAACTCCCTCACCGGGATCACCGCGGTAACACGCTCATCTCCGGTGAGGGGCAGGAGATTGACAAGGGCTTTGCCTCTGCCCGTCCTCTGCCCCTCCGGAAGGTCGTAGACCTTTAGCCAGTAGACCCTTCCTCGGTCAGTGAAACAGAGGAGGTGGTCGTGCATGCTGGCTGCAAAGACCCTCTCTACACCGTCATCCTCTTTTGTGGCCATGCCTATGACGCCGCGGCCGCCGCGCCTCTGGTTCCGGTAGGCATCCAGGTCGATCCTCTTGATGTAGTTTGAAGCGGTGAGCGAGACCAGCATCGGTTTGTCCTCGATCAGGTCCTCCTTCTCAAGCGTCTCGGCCGCCTCTACGATCCGGGTTCTGCGAGCATCACCATAGCGGGCGGCGATATCACGAAGTTCTTTCCTGATCTCAGCGAGGATGTTTGCCTCTGTCGAGAGGATCGTGGTTAGCCGCTCGATCTCGGCCGCAAGAGCGTCGCGTTCGTCCAGGATCTTCTGCTGCTCAAGCGCCGCAAGCCGCCGGAGTTGCATCTTTAAGATGGCGTCCGCCTGCACCTCGTCCAGTGCAAACTGTGCAACAAGCGCTTTCTGCGCCTCCTCTGTCGTCCTGGAAGCCCTGATTGTCGCAACCACAGCATCGATGTTGTCGAGGGCGACGAGGAGACCGCGGAGGATGTGCATCCTCTCCTGTGCCTTCGCGAGATCAAACTCTGTCCTCCGCCGGACGACCTCCACGCGGTGCTGGATGAACTCCCCTATGATCTCCTTGAGGTTTAAGGTGCGGGGCTGACGATCGACGATCGCCAGGTTGATGATCCCGAACGATGACTCAAGCGCCGTGTGTTTGTAGAGGTAATTAAGGATCACCTGGGGGGCCACCCCTCGTCTGAGGTCGATCACGATCCGCATCCCCTCCCGGTCGGACTCATCACGGATATCGCTGATCCCTTCGATCCTTCTGTCGCGGACGAGGGAGGCGATATGCTCGATCAGGCGCGCCTTGTTCACCTGGTAGGGGATCTCGGTGATGACGATCCGCGGCGTCCTGCCCTCCTCCTCGATCTCAGCGACACCCCGGATCACGCACTTCCCGCGTCCGGTCAGGTATGCGTCCCTGATACCCTCCGTCCCCATGATGATCCCGCCTGTCGGGAAGTCCGGTCCCGGCATGATCCTCATCAGTTCATCCGTCGAGAGACCCGGGTTATCGATAACACGGCAGATAGCCTCACATACCTCGCGGAGGTTGTGCGGAGGCATGTTTGTCGCCATCCCGACGGCAATCCCGCTTGAACCGTTGATGAGGAGGTTTGGTATCCGTGCAGGGAGAACCTCCGGCTCTTCAAGCGATCCGTCGAAGTTCGGGGTGAAATCAACCGTCTTCTTGTCGATATCGGCCAGGAGCTCCTCCGAGAGTTTCGTGAGGCGGGCCTCGGTGTATCGCATGGCCGCGGCGGCATCCCCATCGATCGAACCGAAGTTTCCCTGACCGTCCACCAGCGGGTAGCGGTAGGTGAAGGGCTGGGCCATCTTCACCAGGGTGTCGTATATGGCCGCATCACCGTGGGGGTGGTACTTACCCATGACATCTCCGACAACACGGGCGCTCTTCCTGTATGGTTTGTCGCTTGTGTTGCCCATCTCCCACATGGCGTAGAGGGTGCGCCGGTGTACCGGTTTCAGGCCGTCCCTAACATCGGGGATGGCGCGGCCGATGATCACGCTCATCGCGTAGTCGATGTAGCATGACTTCATCTCCTCCTCGATGTTGACAGGGACAACCTGCTGCTCAGATGTCAAGGTTGCTCACCTCTTTTGCATGCCGGCGTATGAAGTCCCGCCGGGCGTCTACATCCTCTCCCATCAGTTTTTCGAAGATAGTGTTTGCGTATGCGGCGTCCTCGATCCGCACCTGCTTGAGGATCCTGTTTGCCGGATCCATCGTGGTGCTCCAGAGC
The DNA here is from genome assembly GCA_022837745.1 of Methanomicrobiaceae archaeon. Lineage (GTDB taxonomy): Archaea > Halobacteriota > Methanomicrobia > Methanomicrobiales > Methanoculleaceae > Methanoculleus. Next base: position 29,073 of record JALHIW010000007.1, read on the forward strand.
TGCTCTGCGTTCATCTCGCCAAGACCCTTGTAGCGCTGAATTGAGATGCCCTTCTCACCCCAATCCGCCAGGATGGCCCGGAGTTCCTCATCACCGTAGGCGTATCTTTCCTGTTTGCCCCTGGCGACCCGGTAGAGCGGTGGCTGGGCGATATAGATGAACCCTTTCTCGATGAGCCCTGTCATGTAGCGGTAGAAGAACGTCAGGAGGAGCGTCCGGATGTGTGCACCGTCGACATCGGCATCCGTCATCAGGATGATCCGGTTGTAGCGGGCGCGTTCGGCATCGAAGGTGTCGCCGATGCCTGTGCCGATAGCGGAGACCAGCGCCTGGATCTCGGCGTTCTTCAGGATCCTGTGCTCAGAGGACTTCTCGACGTTCAGTATCTTTCCCCGCAGTGGAAGGATCGCCTGGAACTTACGGTCGCGGCCCTGTTTGGCTGAACCGCCGGCAGAGTCACCCTCCACGATGTAAAGTTCACTTTTTGCCGGGTCACGCTCCTGGCAGTCGGCAAGTTTCCCCGGGAGCCCGGTCGACTCCAGCGAACTCTTGCGGCGGGCGAGTTCACGTGCACTCCTGGCGGCTTCCCGCGCCCTGGCAGCCGCCATCGCCTTCTCCACGATCGCCTGGAGGGTTTTTGGGTGTTCCTCAAAGTAGTCGGTGAGCGAGGAGTAGACCAGCGAGTCCACGATGCCCCGGACGTTGCTGTTTCCAAGGCGCATCTTGGTCTGCCCCTCAAACTGTGGGTTTGCCACACGGGTGCTTATTACGGCGACAAGCCCCTCTCTGACATCCTCACCGCGGAAGAGTGTATCGCTGTTCTTGATCAGGTTGTTTCGGCGTGCGGCGTTGTTGATCGCCCTCGTTATGGCGCTCCGGAACCCCTCGAGGTGTGTTCCACCCTCCCGGGTGTTGACGCTGTTGACGTAGGCAAAGACGGTCTCCGTGTATGAGTTGTTGTACTGGAGAGCGACCTCAACCTCAACCAGGCTCTCGGGATCACTCTTCTGGAAGTAGATGATCTCGTCGTGGAGTTTCTCCTTCCCCTCGCCAAGATGGGCAACGAACTGGCGGATACCGTCTTCGAAGCAGTATGTGGCCGAGTCACCGTTGCGCTCGTCCCGAAGGACGATCTTAAGCCCGCTGTTTAAGTAAGCGAGCTCGCGGAGACGGTGATCCAGCACGTCGTAATCAAACTCGACGGTCTCGAAGATCGAGCGGTCGGGCTGGAACGTTATCCGGGTTCCCCGAAGCCGCCCGTAGTCTATCTCGTCTGGAGCCGGGGTGCCGTAACGTGCCTCGTAGCGTGCCCTCATCTCGTCTTCGGTCTCCGGGCGGCTCTCGAGCGGTCTTGAGACCTCGCCCCGCCGGAACTGCATCGTGTATACGTTGCCGTCACGGTAGACTGTTGCATCAAGCCAGGATGCAAGGGCGTTGACCACCGATACGCCGACGCCGTGCAGTCCGCCGGAGACCTGGTAGGTATTTTTGTCGAACTTTCCGCCGGCATGAAGCACGGTGAGTACTATTTCGAGTGCGCTCCTGCCATACCGTGGCATGAGGTCGACCGGGATGCCGCGACCGTTGTCGTCAACAGTGACCGATCCGTCACGGTTGATGGTCACCAGGACCAGGTCGCAGAACCCGGCAAGAGCCTCGTCTATGGCGTTGTCCACGACCTCGTAGACAAGATGGTGCAGTCCACGGGTATCCGTGCTGCCGATATACATGGCGGGGCGCTCGCGTACAGGTCTCAGGCCTTCCAGTACCGTGATGTGGGAGGCATCGTAGGTCTCAGTCATCCGTGACCTCCGCTGAAACGAGAGGCGTCCCTATCGCAGCAAAATTCACAATATATGTTGGGTTTATAGACACTTATACCTGTGGCTCAGGGGAAATGCGGGTTTTGAGGTCATCAAAGCAATATCCACCGCGGTTTGATAAACCTCTCCATTATAGTTCCGGGGTGGCGGCATCGCCTTACACCACCACGCTCATGCGGATCCAGTTCCTGCTCCCCTGGCACTCTATCCGGGGCTATCGCCATAGACTGCCCCCCTCTGGAGGGGGCTGCGGCTGGCCAGCCGCAAAAGGCGTCTCACCGGGGTGGTGATGCGGGGGGATCGAACGATGAGCAAACTGGTTTGATGGCCTCGGGTTTTGCGTCTATCCTCCTGCCCGCCAGTGACAAGAAGATCGCATCACTGCATGAGGTCTGGACGCCTCTCTGCCTTCAATCAGCGGGTGCACCTGCGCTCATCAGTCGTACTTCCCCACGTCAGGCTCGGCGATCCCCAGTTCGCGGTCGATCGCGATCGCAAGCCTGTTGAGGAGGTGTTTTATGTCCGCTGCATCCTCTTTGTCCATGATACCGGGCTGGTGCCAGATCACCGCCTTGCGGAGCCGCTCGACAAGTTCCTCGATCTCGGTCCCTCTGAAACGTTCCGGCAGGATAAAATCATTCAGGTGGTCTGCAGCGCCATAGAATGCTCTTTCCGGCGGGAGGCCAAAGTGCCGCGAAAGCAGCATCAGGTTGACGATGAATCCTCTGCCAAACTCGCTTTTTGCGGGCATGATACCCTATGCGCCGCTGGCCGATATGAAAGATCCGTTTTTTTTTTTGTGCAGCGGACCGGTCTCACCGGATCCACACCTTTTGTCGATGGCGACTGTTCTACAGTTCCGCTGCTGGCAAAGGGAGAGCGTTCTCCCCCGGTCATGCTCAAAACTCGGGCTTTGCAAAGTACCGGAGCGCCTCCGGTCGGTGCTGTTCGAGTTCGCTGAAGAAGTGCTTCACGAGTTCCGGATCGGAGTCGTTGATCGCACCCTGAAGGGTCTCCATCAACCACCCCCCGATCTCATGTTCTGAATCCATTGTATTCATCACGACGACAACAGCCTCGTCCACATCTCTTCTGCTGTTCCACCGGTAGGGCACATCAACCATCTCCGGAGAGGAGATGTTCGCACGGCCTATATACTGTTTGTGGCCGCGATAGCCTTGAGACCCCGCGGCCACCAAACCAGCACCTTCAGGCCGGGACGGCTTCCCGGGGTGCGCGTGAGCGGGCAATCGCCGGGCACCTCTCTCCGTCCCTGCACACGGCTTTCGTGGGGCCATCACCAGACACTTGCCCGCCCCCCTTGAGGGGGCGGGGGTGGTCAGCCGTAAAAGGCGTCTCACCGGGGTGGTGATGCGGGGGATCAAACCATGAGCAAACTGGTTTTGCGGGCTCACCCCGCCGTCCCAAACCCCCCGGACAGGGGAGGGCCGCTCCCGCCGCATTTATCAAGTTGCGGGATACAACGGAGCATGTCAAAGAGGTGTCAGTGATGATGCACCGCCGGACAATCCAGGTAAATACACACGGCGAGGGGGAGATCGTCAACCTCACGCCGCCGGTCGCCGAGACAGTTGCCGAGAGCGGCGTGCGTGAAGGCCTTGCAAACATCTTTGTCTCGGGTTCGACCGCTGCCGTCACCACCATCGAGTATGAACCCGGCGTTCTCTCCGACCTCTGCCGTGCGCTCTCGGTCATCGCACCAGAGGGCATCCATTACGCCCATGATGCTGCCTGGGGCGATGGCAACGGTCGATCGCACGTAAGAGCGGCGATCGTCGGCCCATCGCTCACCGTCCCGATCATCGGAGGCAAACTTGCGTGCGGAACATGGCAGCAGATCGTCCTCCTGGAGCTGGACGTGCGGCCGCAGCGCCAGCGCACCGTTCACATCACCGTCATGGGTGAAGAGCACTAAGACTAAGGGAGGGCGGATAGCGGGTTTCGGCCGGCAAAACCGGGGAATCCCCTTTCTGTTATGATTCTGCCGGAATCAGTCAATTGTGGACGATTCAGTCAAGAGGTACCGTTTCGAGTTGAGATACCAGTTCCCAGATCCTTGTCCGTGCATGGACGGGCATGTTCGGGTCGTTGCTGACCTCGTCGATCATTGAGATCGCGGTTGCGGCACGAAGACCTATACTCTGCGACTCGTCAAGGAGAACAGATTTTGTCGAGTCTGCAGCACGCCTGATATTTCGTGGGATGGTGGAATCTTCGCTGATATTCTGCAGCATCTGGATGCAGATCTGTATTGTTTCGTCTGGACTTGCCATGAGAACAACCCCTCTATTATTAATGCCATCCAGGCATATATAGATTAAAGGAGTTAAGCAAAATGACGGTTGAGCGGGCCGATGAAGTCATGGCCGAATATCTCCTCAAAGGAGGGAAGATGCTCGCAAAATCCTGCAAGGTCTGCGGCTACCCCCTTTTTGAGTACAAGGGAGAGACGCAGTGCGTCATCTGCCCTCTCCTTGAGTCTGAGGAGCCTCATCCGGGCTCCGAGCCCTCCGCACCAGCTGCCCCCGCCGTTCAGATCCCGCAAACCGCTGCAGCCGCCATGGAGCCGCAGCGCCCGGTTGCCGCCGAGATCGAGCGGACGATCGTCCACCTCTGCGAACGTGTCAGGAGTGAGCGGAGGGCTGAAGACTGCCTGACCCTTATGAAGGCGGTCGAGCGGGGCGCGAGGGCGCTCGCAAGACTGGGTCAGAGATAAGGTCTGTGGGCGAGATCCCATATCGCGCTGGCGGTCTTCTCCCCGATCCCGTCCACCGCCATCAGTTCCCCCGGTTCAGCCTCGATGACCGCCTTAAGCGACCCGAAATGCTCAAGGAGGAGCCTTGCACTCTTTAAACCGACGTTAGGGAACGCTGCAAGAACATACTCCTGTTCTTCGCGACTCGATCGGTAGGACTTCTTCGGGTGCGCCTTCCGTTCCCGCCGTTCGCCCCCCTCGCGCTGTGCAAGGACATAAAGCGTCTCTGCGGTGTCATCCGGATCACGCGTCCGGATCAGCGCCACCCCCATATCAACCATTATGGCGGCAAGCGTCCCCCTGATCGCGTTCGGGTGGATGTTTCGCACCGCGTAGAGATCGTCAGACCCCTCGATGATCAGGACAGGGCGCGGTACGGCATCGGCTATCGCCTGAATCTGTCCGAAGAGGTCGCGTTCGACGAGGGTTGTCACAAAGTCCTGCACCGTCTTTCGCTCAACGAGAATCCTATCCCCTATGGCGTAGTCCCCAATATCAAGCCGCTCCAGCGCGATCGATGCCCCGAGTTGGTGCAGGCGCTCGACAACCCGGGATGAGGTTTCCCTGTCATCGACGGTTATCGCCGGCCCCGGCGATGCGAACGCCAGGATCTCCGTCTGTCGGGTGGCAGGGTTATGGGGAGGAGCGGCACTCATTTTCCTTATGCCCCTCATCATCGCCCGTTCTCTGTTCTGGCTCACATACCGGAACGTCTCATCGGAGGTTCCTTTCGTCACCAGGACGATGATTGTGCCGCTGCCGCTCCGCCCTGTCCGGCCCTTTCGCTGGATGCTCCGGATCTCCGAGGGGACGGCCTCGTAAAAGATCACCATATCGGTCGATGGAACGTCGAGTCCCTCCTCACCGACGGATGTTGCAATCAGGCATTTCAGTTCCCCTGCCCGGAACCGGGCCAGGGTTGCGATCTGCTCCTTCTGCGAGAGTCCACGCTCCGCGTCCCTGGACGCCTGGCCGACGAACCGTTCGCAGGGGATGCCAGCCGCCCTGAGCGTATCGACCAGGGTCTGGACGGTGTCGCGGTAGGTGGCAAAAACGATGATCCGGCTCTCCGGGTGCGCTGCCAGCTGGGCCTCCACCAGTTCGCGGACGATCGAGACCTTCGGGTGGAGCTCCTCCCTCCAACCCGCTGCGGTCTCGACCAGCCTCCGGTATGCCGGATCCGAGACAAGCCGTTTGCTTGCCTTGCTCCCGGCGCTCGAGGCACCCTCAGCACCGAGTCTTGCAAGGTAGAGTTTGAGCGCCTCGCTCCCCTGGGTCTCGGCAAGCGATATGGCGTGGCGAAGTTTCATGCACTCCGCATGCAGCGATGCAGCCATGAACCCGGAGGGATCGCGTGCTTGTATGCGCTGCTGGATCTGGGCATTCAGGACGTTTAAGGCCTTTATTGAGAGTTTATCGGCTTTTGGAACCTGGTAATTGAGTTTCGCAAGTCGTTCAAGCCGTGATTCCACAAGCCCCTTCAGTGTCACGAGCGCCTCCTGGAGTTCGGGGGGCAGGTAGACGTCTATGTAGTGTATCTCGCGCTCGTGGATGTAGGGGAGGACATCTTCATCGGTCTCCACCCGTGTCTCGACCGCCTCGATGTGCAGGTTGTTGCAGACCTCCTGCACCTTCAGCGGGTCACCCCCGGGGGAAGCGGTCATCGCAAGAACCAGCGGGTTCTTCGCCGTGTTGCAGTAGTGATCGGCCAGGAAGACGTAAGCGTAGTTCCCGACCGCCCGATGGCACTCGTCCACGACCAGCAGCGCGACATCGGTGAGGCTGTACCTCCCTGCCAGACAGTCGTTCTTGATCACCTGCGGCGTGGCAAAACAGATCCGGCACTTCTCCCAGGCCTGTGCCCGTTCGTCCGGGGGGGTGGCCCCGGTGAACATAGCAAAATCCGTCTCCTCCGGTTCGGTGCCTTCTGATAAGAGCAGGTGCTGCCTGAAGAACCGGAGGTGCTGCTCGACCAGAGGTTTTGTTGGCGCAAGCACGAGCACCTTCCCCTGGTGGGAGTAGAGTCGGGACGCTGCAACTATGAGCGCTACGGCGGTCTTCCCGAGTCCCGTCGGGAGGACGACCATTGTGTTCATATCCAGCGCCCTCAGGGCGATTGAGATCTGGTAGCGCCGCTCCTCGATGCTCTGTGGCCGGATCAGCGGGTGGGAGACGTATTTCATGCCTTGAGTTCGTGGAACTTAATCTTGCCGGCGATGAGGCCAGAGAGTGTCCCGGGCAACCGCTCGATCGTCACCCTGACCTGCTCCATGCTGTCTCGGTCTCGAATGGTTACAGTGTTGTCCTCCAGGGTATCGTGATCGACTGTGACGGCAAAAGGCGTCCCGACCTCATCCTGTCTCCTGTAACGCCTCCCGATTGCACCGGAATCATCATACTGGGCAAGGATGCGGTGCTGCAGCAGGGCCTCTGCGATCCTGCGGGCGATTGTATCAAGGCCATCGCGGTTCATCAGGGGGAAGACCGCAACCTGGATGGGCGCAACCGCCGGCGGGAATCGAAACACACGCCGGATCTCGCCATCGACCTCATCCTCGGCGTAACTATGCTCGAGGGCGGCATAGATCATCCGGTCGATGCCGTATGAAGGTTCGATGACATGGGGCATCACATCTTCACCCCTGACCTCCACCATCTCTTCGCGGACCTGGTAGAGGTCGGCGGGTATGAAGATCTCCTCACCGTCGAGGGTTATCCGCGCGCCGTCCTCTCCCGGCTCCGAGACCGCCAGGGCCTCCACAATGGCTTTTGCCTTCTCGCGGAACCTGGGGCCGATCACGCCCATGTCAGGCACTATCCGGCGCTTTTTGACCAGACGGGGCTCGTCGTAGGGGACGAAGATTGTCATCGATGTGCCGGAGTGCTCCGCGTGGGAGCGCAGGTCGTAGTCGGTGCGGTCGGCGATCCCTACAACCTCAACCCAGCCGAAACGTTCGGAATAGACCTCGGCATCCCAGCAGTCGGCCGCGTAGTGCGCCCGTTCCTCTGTCAGGTGCTGGCGGAACCTGACCTTCGCGGGATCGATACCGATAGAGGTCAGGATCTGGTGTGTCAGCGCGATGTAGTAGGCGACATACTCGTTTGCAATCAGCCCATCGTCCACAGCAGCATGCATAGTCATCGTGACAGGTTCGCGGTTCTCCACCTGCCCTGCGATGGTGAGGAGCGGCACGGCATAATCCGCATATCGGGAAAATGAGGGGTGCTTCTTCTCGTCGGGGTGGACAAAGATCTCGGCCTCCGCCTGGGAGAACTCTCGCAGCCGGATCATGCCCTGGCGGGGTGAGATCTCGTTGCGGTAGGATTTCCCGATCTGGACGGCGCCAAAAGGAAGTTTGTCCCGGTAGAAACGGAGGAGCCGGGGAAAATCGGTGAATATGCCCTGGGCGGTCTCCGGCCGGAGGTAACCCTTCCTCTGCGACCCCGGGCCGATGGTCGTCTGGAACATGAGGTTGAACGCAAAGACGCCTGCCTCGCCCAGGACCTCATTGCAGGAGGGGCATGGCAGGCCGCGGAGCGCTGCCTGAAGGGCTTCCGCCGAAAGGGTGCCGGCGTTCTCGATCCCGTGCTCCTGCGCAATGTGATCAGCGCGGAGGTACTCGCCGCAGTGCGGACACTGAACCATCTTGTCGGCGAACTCTTTCACATGGCCGGATGCGACAAAGATGGCCTCTGTTCCAATCGTGGGACACTCGATCTCATAGTAGCCTTCCTGGAAAACGTAGAATGAGCGCCAGAGGTTCTCGATGTTTCTCTTCAGCATCGCCCCGAGCGGGCCGTAATCGATAAACCCGGCGACCGACCCGTAGATCTCGGATGACGGCCAGACAAAACCGCGTCTCCTGGCAACATCCATGACTTTCTCGTAAATATCGCTTGTCTCGGCCATAGTCTTACAGTAAAGTTGCATGGTGGTGCTAATAAAGAATGGGCTTTCCAGCACCTGAGACGTGTTCTCACAGAGGCAGGGAGGGGGACGAACATCTGTGTTTCCATTTGCCTGGACAGATCCGATCGTGAGTCCGGGCGGGCTACATACAGTAGAAAATCTCCCGTTTTGAGGGGTATATGACAAGTTTTAAATGCTAAAGGTTGTAATGTAGGGAACATTGCACCCAGAGGGGTGGGACAAAGTATATATCCGGGTTATCATGGGTAACGTCATTGACCGGACAGCGGATTTACAGAAGTTAGGGAGATGGACATGGCAGAAGACACCCGCAAGCGGCAGCTCCTGGAGCTTTTTACAACAATAACAAACAAGAAAGCAATCGTCGAACCGATGAGAAAGGTTCATGGAACACTGCGGGATCGTGATGCTGTTGAGCGCGAGATTGCCCTGATCATGCGTGAGATACTCGATCGGGGTTATTTTAAGACCAAACTCACCCCGCGGCAGCTCGCAAAACTTGTGGTTGCGTACTACGACGGTATGAACGACACCGAGATAGCCAGGGCGCTGGGCGACGAGAAATTGAGCAAGACCGTGGCACGTGCCAGGGTCCGCCTCAAACTCTTCAGGGACCTTGACTTCAAGATGCCATTTGACCAGGAGGAGTTGCTGAAACTCCTTGAGTCCGGCAAGACTCTGAAAGAGATCAGCGAGGAGCTCAATGTAAGCCCATCGACTCTCCGTGAGTACCGCCACGTGATCGAGCAGAGGAGCGATACCACGCTCGATCCCTACCTGGAACGGATCAGGGATGTGATGGAGGACCGGGATCTTTCCGAGGCGATGACGCGCGGTGTCGCGAACGATGGCCTGAGCGAGGCGATCGATATCACCGAAGCGATCGACATGGGTGAGTTCTGACCCCCTGCCCTCTTCACTGAACCTTTTTTAGTCTCCGGATCGATCTCTTCTTCATGAGGTTAAACTGGGTTGGTCATGCGTGTTTTCTGCTGGAAGGATCAAAGCGTGTCCTCATCGATCCCTTCATGCCGGAAGGCGCGCTCCGCACGGAACCTGACATGGTTGCCGTGACGCATGCCCATGCAGATCACCTGGGCATCGCAGTGCGGTTGAAGAAAAAGACGGTTGCCATCGCTGAACTTGCGCACTACCTGACGACTAAAGGCGTTCCTGCCGAACCGATGAACATCGGGGGCAGCATCACCGTCGATGGTGTCCGTTTTACGATGACGCCTGCGCTCCACTCATCCGGACTGGATGGTGACGCCCCCGGGTTCTATGGCGGTGCACCCGCGGGTTTCGTCATCACGATGGACGGGATCAGCGTCTACCACGCCGGGGATACTGCGCTCTTCTCGGATATGCAGCTTATCCGCGACCTCTACCGACCGGATGTGGCGCTCCTTCCTGTGGGGGGGTGCTACACGATGGGGCCGGAGGAGGCGATGATCGCGGCGCGCTACATCGGGGCGAGACTGGTGATCCCGATGCACTACAACACCTTCCCTGCAATCCAGCAGAACCTGGATGAGTTCAAGAAGACGATCGAGCGGACGACGCCGATCCGGGTCGCGTTACTCTCGCCGGGGGAGAGCATCGAGGTCAACCCTGAGTGACCCCGGGGTGCAAAGAAGGGCGATCGCAGCGTAAACCTTAAATGGAGTGAACGGGAGGTCCCGAAAGCCCGCGTGAACGGCCGGAAAGGGGGGGTGGTCGACGAGGAACGTTTATAGGTGAGCGGATTTGATAATCCCGATGCGTATTACCGGTAAAATGTGGCGTGTTCACACCTCCGATCGTTGATCTGACGGCCTCCCCGCATCATCCCTTAAGCACAACCGCGAAGGATTAACATCATCCGCGATCATTGTACCCGTCATACAGAGTGGTGTTGCCGGGATCGCACCGATCCGTGGCTAAAAGGCCCTGCAAAGGTTACGGGTAAAAATGGGGAGGTCTTTCGCCTTAAATAAGCGTGCGATGGTCTCGTGCTACCGAGATCGGGCTTGATTGGCTAACAATGCATAAATCCCACGTATCTGGTCAATTGACCGGTTATAGGATCAATTTCAGGGGATTCGCTCCAATTCGGTAGATTTGGATCAGTGGAGCAGGCGTATGAAGAAGATTGTCGTCCACGTACGAAAAGACGGCTATGAGAAAGTAAAGGAAGCTCTGGAGGGGGTTCACTACACCGAGATCCTCCTCCAGGATGTCTACGTGTTCACCATATACGCGCCCGATGAGCACCTGGATGATCTGATTGAAAAGATCCAGAACGTTCTCGATCTCCGCTACAACGAGAACCTGATCGAGGTGTCCACACCCGAGTTTGTCATCTCCTCCCGCCTCAAGCGCGCCGTGAAGAACATAGAGAAGAAAGAGGAGAAGACACCGGTCGAGAAATTGCTCGACAGTATAAGGCCTTATGGAGAACTCGACCTTGAGAAACTGGCGCTGACCACCATTGCCGGTCTGATCGCTCTCTCCGGGCTGCTCCTCAACAACCCTGTGATCATCATCGGGGCGATGCTGCTCTCCCCGATCATAGGCCCGATCTACGGCTTCAGCATCTATGCTGCTCTCGGTATGGTCCGGGAGTCTCTGCGATGCCTTGGAGTCCTCGCGGCGTTGCTCCTGAGCGTCTTTGCCCTCTCTGCAGTTGCCGCATTCCTGATAAACCTCGTCATACCCCTCACCCTGACTGCAGAGATCGCTTCACGGGTTGTGGTGAACCCAATATACACCCTCATGGCGGTTCTCCTCGGGTTTGCGGCGGTGCTGGCGTTCAATCGCGGCACTTCGGAGGTGATTGCCGGTGTTGCCATCGCTGCCGCCATCATACCGCCGATGGCCGTGATGGGTATCGTTCTTGTGATCCAGCCGCCGAGCCTGATAGCCTCTGCGCTCCTGGTTGGCGGGCAGGTTGTCGGGCTGATTGTCGGTGCGCTTCTGGCTGTGGCCATGCTGAAGGTCAGGCCAAGGAGCAGCCGCGACCGGGCGATTGCTCAGCGTTACCTGAAGCGGTCGGTCGCCCTGATCGTGCTGCTGTTTGCCCTCCTGCTCTGGATTACCCTGATCATGGCGGAGTGACCTCGGAGCAGACCTTCTTCAGGGCCGCACGCAAACCTATCGATAGCGCGGAGTTCTCATCCCCCGATGATACCATGGGCACACTTATACCGCTTATCGTTCTCACCATCGTCTTCATCCTGATCGCTGTCCGGAGGATCGGGAGCGTCGACCTCCGGATCTGGCAGGTGATGCTCATTGGCGCGGTTGTGGTAGTGCTGACGGGATCGATCACGCCGGGCGATGCGCTTGCATCCATCAACACCGATGTGATGCTCTTCCTCTTTTTTATGTTCACTATCGGGGAGGCGCTCGCGACGAGCGGTTACCTCTACCACCTCTCCGTTCGCCTCTTCTGCCGGGCGGAATCGGTCGGAAGCCTGGTCTTCCTCATCCTCATCGGCGCGGGGGGTCTCTCGGCGCTCCTGATGAACGACACCCTCGCGGTCGTTGGCACCCCGCTGATGCTCTACTTCGCACGGCGGCACGGGATATCAGCGGAACTCCTGTTGCTCACGCTTGCTTTCGCCATAACAACCGGGAGTGTTGCAAGCCCCATCGGGAACCCGCAGAACCTCCTAATCGCGCTCTCGGGCGGTGTTACAAACCCGTTCATCACTTTTCCGCTCTATCTTGGCATCCCGACGGTGATCTCACTCCTGCTTACATACTGGTTTCTCCGCCAGGCGTTCCCCGATGAATTTAAATCAACAGGTCAACTCCTCCACTGTGAGGAGGAGATCCATGACCCGGTTCTTGCGGCCCTTACCCGTCTTTCGCTCGTCCTGCTCGTGATCATGATCGTCATCAGGGTCGCTGTCGTCATGCTCGTCCCGGACGTTGAGATCCCTCTGACCTGGATCGCGGCGGTTGCGGCCATCCCCATACTTATAGGGAGCAGGCGCCGGTTTGAGATCCTCCGCCGGATCGACTGGCCGACGCTGGTCTTCTTCGCTGCTCTGTTCGTCCTTACGGCGAGCGTCTGGGAGTCGGGCGTCTTTCAGCCATTGATTGAGTGGAGGCCGCTCGATCCGGGCGCTGTGCCGGTCATCATCGCGCTGGGCGTCATAGTCTCTCAGTTCATATCGAACGTCCCGTTTGTCGCCCTTTTCCTCCCGGTTCTCTCCCATGCGGGAGCGTCCACTGTGGGGATGATGGCGCTTGCGGCCGGCAGCACCATCGCCGGGAATATGCTGATTCTGGGGGCGGCAAGCAACGTCATCATAATCCAGGGGGCGGAGCGTGAAGGTGAGACGCTTACGTTTGCCAGGTTCGCGCGGGTCGGCGTCCCGCTCACAATAGCCCAGGCGGTGGTGTATGCGGTCTGGCTCTCGTTTGTCCCTGCGTAGAGGCCTCAAACCTGTGACACTCCATCGCCCCAGGCGGCGCCTCGAGGTCAAGGGAGACTGAACCGAACCGAACGGATGCGACGGCGGTCGGGTCGAATGGCGGGGCGAAGACTGTAAGAGTGCGCACTTTTGGGTCGAACGCCCTGACGATCCCTAGGACTATGACAAAGTTCTCCGGGTCGTTGAGGGAGACCAGCCGTCCGGCAACCCCCGATCGGTTCTCCGGATCGGGCACCCTCCCCTGCAACCCCGGCTCGCGGAGCGCGATCTCCTGCACCTGCGCGCCGGCAAAATAGGCGGTGAACCGCTCTTCGCGGTAACGCCGCCGTTCGGCTGCCGTCCCGGGGGCGACCGCGGGCGAGACGGGGAACCGGTGAGTCTGGATGGTGGGGTGGCGCGCGAAGTTTGTAAGCACCCCCTCGAGTTCCCGCCCGCGCTGGAGAGCGATGATACGCTCGGGGCGGAGGAGGTCGATCATCTGGATCTGGAACTCGATGCCCACCCCGCCATGGACAAGCCCGGGGGAGTCGATCAGGGTTATGCGGGCACCGTCTTCCAGGGCCCTCTCGACGAGGCGTTTCGCCCCGGTGAGTGTCTGGACGAGGTGGCCACGGGGTGAGGTCGAACCGACAAACCGTAGAACGGGTTTTGAGGGACCAGGGTGGATGGTCATTCCCTCGGTTGTCGGCGGGCCGATCCAGGATTGCCCCGTGTCACAGTCGACGCAGCCCGTCCGCACGTGTGCTGACGTCCGACTGAGAAGGTAGCGGCAGAGCGTTGTCTTTCCGGTGTCCGTCGCCCCCATGATGTAGACGCTCTCTCTGAGACCCGATTCTATGAGCGCTGCGGCAAGGTCGTCCCAGCCTTCGCTTATATGGATCACGCCGTGCAATCCTCCATACAGAAACTTGTTGCGCGCAGGGGTTTATAGCGCCTGGGGACGATGATGGAGGGGGCGGTGAAGTGAACGCGTCGGGGGGGGCATTTCGCGCTCCCTCAACCAATGGTCTCAGAGGTTTTTTAAGGCAACTATATCCTTCACGCCGGTCAGTTTCCATATGTTTGAGCGCTCCTCTGAGGCTATCGCCTCGATCGGCTCCTCGGGCATGTGGCCGAGCGCCGCAAGAATGTTGCGTGAGAGGTTGTGTTTTCCGATCATCTCCACGAACTTCTCCCGGATGATCTTCTTCTCGATCGCATCCTCGACCTGAACCAGGTAGCCCTGCATCGTCACGAAAGTGTAGCAGGAGAGGTCGCTTGAATACTTCTCGATCTCGACAGATACGTACGGGTGCTGCCGGAAAAGGTCGTTCTTCCTGCCGTATTTGGTTGCCAGGAAATATAGAAACTTTCCATCAAAGACATACAGGAATGGGGCGATATAGGGGTATTTGGCGCCCTGGAATGCGATACGGCTGAGAAACCCCTCCTCGATGAGTTTGTCATACTCCGCCCTGTCCATGTTGGGTATCTTAACGATCTCCATGGTGTGTAGCCCTCTTATGGCGGTAACCTGCGAGACCACATATATGTTCTTGCTGCTGCCGCTACAGCCGCGTCTTTGCCTCCTGCCGGGATACACCACCCTTCTACAGTTCTTCGTGTCCGGGTGTGAGCAGTTCGACGCTCCGGGTCACGGTGTCCAGCACGGCAACGGTCGACCGGCCGGTCAGGTAACCGCAGGCCTCCCCCGGGTTGATGACAAGCGTCCCCGGGAGACTCCTGACCTCTGCCTGATGGGTATGACCGTATACGACGACGTCAAACACCTTTCTCGTGATGAGCGCCTGGAGGAGTTCGTGGTCATCGCCATGAAGCAGCCCTATTGCCAGTCCATCAGCGCTGATGCAGGCGAAACGTCCCCGCAGGCTGAATCGGTCGTGCTCTTCAAACCGTCTCTGAAGGAGTCTATGGTCGCCATCGTTGTTCCCGAGGACGCCGATCATCGGCGACTGCAGGCTGGCAAACCGCGGAATGACAAACGGGGAGACGTAATCCCCGGCGTGGAGCACCATCTCCACTCCTTTCGCGTTCAGAGATCTTACGGCCGCATCCACCTTCTCAAGGTTGTCGTGGGTGTCGGCGAGTATTCCTATTAGCATTATGTATCCCCTGGTGCTCTCACGTGATATTGGTTGCCTGTTCTGTTCTGTGGGTGAGGAGGATCTTCCGGTGAGGTGCAGGGGAGAGGGGAGGGAGGCAGCCTCTCCGGTTCGTCCTGCTTACCGCATGAACCGGACGGGTGGACGGCGCATCGGCTGGACGTTTGCCCCCTCCATCTCGCCCAGAGCAAACGCGTACCTCCCCCTGATGGTCGGCGGGAGCTCACTCTCCGGTATCGAGACAAACCCGTACTTCCCATAGAAGTCAACAAGATTCCTGACCGCGTGCATGTAGAGGGTGTCATGCTGACAGGCCTCAACAAGCGCGTCCATCGCGCGCCGCGCATAACCCCTGCCCCGGAACCTTACCAGCGTGAATACACCGTCCACCTCGTAGCCGTCCGGGTGCCGGCGGCACCTGGCGACCGAGACCAGCCTGCCGTCGGCAAAGACCCCGAATATACGATCCGTCTTCGGATCGGCCTTCAACCCATGATAGTCCTCCCAGATCTCCTCAGCAAGCCCAAACTCTTCGCTCCTCAGTTCCCGGGTCTCGATCTGGACGTGTATTGAGATGGCGATTACGAGCAACGGTCTTTTTACGCACCCTATAACAGCTCCAGTGACACTCCCGAGCGTGGCCGCCCCTGCTGCGTCACGTCTGCCTATGCGCGGGATAACAACCATGGAGGCCTCGATCTCCTCGGCCACGGCACAGATTGTGCGCGCCGGATCGCCTGTGCGTGCCATCACCTCGACATCGCGCCGCAGGGGTGCGAGTTCTGCCCTTAGCGCCTCGAGCTGGTCGCGCGCCTCCTGCTCTGTCCGCCCCGGTTCTATAACATGGAGGAGGACCGCCATCCCCTCCCCATCAGATTCCCGCAGGAGCGAACGGATCTCAGGCGCCGGGTCAGAAAGGTCGGTCGGCACCAGCAGCCGCGCCCCCAGGGGCGGCCCCCTTCTCGCCGACTGCGGGAGGATCAGGACATGGACATGGGCATCCCTGAGCACGGTAGCCGCAACGTTCCCGGAGAAGAGGTTTCGGAGCAGCCCCGGATCGCGAACGCCCATGGCGATCAGGTCCACGTCCCTCTCCGTGGCAGTCTGGAGGATCCGTGCCGGGACGCCCGCCCTACCATCTTCCACCACCACAACGGCAGGGTACCCCTGGCGCTGCACGGTTTCCTGCATCCGCTGAAGCGTCTCCTCATCGGCAGGCGAGAGGCCGGTCGATGACCTCAGGGCATGGAAGAGGATGACCTCGCGAACGCCAGGGACCTCGGCGATCCTTTCCACAACGGTGGCGGAGGCCGCAGAGAGGTCTGTAGGGATGAGCACTTTTGGAAACATCTTCTCCTCCTTTCAGGTTATCCTGTATCCGCCCGGCGGCACGTGGATCACAAACCTTGCCCCCTCACCGGGTGTCCCCGTCTCCCGGATCGTTATACCTGTGATGGCGAGGATCTCCCTGACCAGAAAGAGACCTAGACCCCCACCGATGCCGACGCCATAATCAAATATACGCTCTTTCTTTTCCGGGGGAACGCCCACGCCATCGTCCTCAACGTAGATTGCAAGCCCGTCATCCAGGATCTGGTAGGTGATGACAACCGAGGATACCGTCTTTCCGTGGCGGATGGCGTTCTCGATCAGGTTTGAGAAGACACGGTCGAGCATGGGGTCGGCGAAGACCTCAAGCCGTTCCACCCAGCAGCGGACGGATACCTCGGGCGGTATCAGCAGACACGACATCGCCCGCCGGATCACCTCCTGCACCGGTTGCCAGTCTGGCGGCTGGAGACCAAGATCCTGGTAGTCGCGGGTGATCTCCACCCGGCGCTGAACAACCCGGGCTCTCTCCTCCAGCTCCTCAAGGTAGCGGCGAAACGCGGGATCGTCAAAATGCCGCATTCCCTGCGTGATCTGCGCCAGGAGTTGCGAGACCGCTGCAGCAAGATCCCTGTGAGTGAGTCTCCCGAGCATGTTAAGTTTGGCGTTTGTCCGGCGGAGCGTCTCCTCGGCGGTCTTAAGGGCTGTTATATCGATGAGCGTGAGGACGATCCGCCCTCCCTGCAGTCGGCCTGCAGAAACAAGCGCACGTATGGTCTCCCCATCGGTTCGGCGCAGGGTTGTCTCAAACCCGTAGACAGCGCCTCTCCGGTCGCTATCTGCCTCCAGGCGCTCCCAGAGAGCGGGATCGCCAAAGAACAGGGTTATGGGTTTTCCGGTCAGGTCATCTATAGTGGAGCCAAGGAGCGATGCGCCAACGTAGTTGACCTCCTCGATGCGCGGCCCGTCAACCCCGGATGCAACGATAAACGTTCCGGCCTCAGAGTTATCAAAGACGCCGCGGTAGCGCTCTTCCTGCTCCCGCAACCGGAGCGAGAGGAGTGATATGACGGCGCCTATGGCGACAAACACCACCGCGCGTGCAAGAGTCTGGATGAGCAGCCCCATATCCAGACCGGCAAAAAAGATGGTTATTGCCAGGTATCCGGCGGCCAGGCCAAACGATAATGGGACGCCACGGCGGGGGTACCAGTAGGCACCGAGGACTATCGGGAGGTAGAAGAGGTGCGGGAGGACGGTAAAGATGCCTGAAAGAAGGCCGGCAACGTTTACGGCAAAGACGACAATAACCGATACAGCGAGCAGGAGGAGACGATGGGTCTCTCCTCCAGTTCTCCAATGGCGGCGGGAGTTCAGCCCGCCCACCCCCGGAGAATCCTCAACATCATTCCATGGTATGCTCTCTGCATGTTCTCACAGGGCGCTATGATCTTCGCGCATAAAAGGCATCTGATCGGTGCGGGCGATGGGTGCGGCGGCCGCACATGCCGTTTCGCTGGATCGAGGCCAAAGACATATGCCGTTTGTTCTGCCATTACTGATCAGAGATATCCGGGAACCGTCATGAAGGTCTCACTACTCCAGGTGAATACCGTTGTCGGCGATCTTGCAGGGAACGCCGGGCGGATAGCGGCAGGTGCCCGGGAAGCGGCACGGGACCGACCGGACGTTATCGTCGCACCGGAACTCTCCCTGACGGGGTGCCCCCTTCGGGATCTGCTGCTGCGGCCAGGGTTTGCTGCGCGAGCCCTCTCTGCACTGGATGAACTTGCTGCAAGCCTCGCCGGTGCACCGCCGGTCATCATCGGCCTCCCGATAGCGAATCCAGCCGGCACGGGCCGCCCGGCCTTCAACGCCGCCGCTCTTATCAGGGAGGGGGAGGTCGCAGAGATATTCCGAAAACCCTCCATCTCTCCCGGCGTCCTGGATGAGGATCGTTACTTTGAGCCTGCGGGCGGAGAGATCCCGTTCATCCGCCTTGGCGGAAAGACCCTCGGCGTGGTCATCGGTGAGACTATCTGCTGCGAGGGCCCGATGCCGGACGTGATCGTTAACCCGGTCGCATCGCCGTTTGCCGCAGGGAGAGGGCGCCTGCGCGAGGAGGCGTTATCGAGGTTTGCCCGTGAGCACGGGGTCGCGATCGCGTCTGTAAACTCGGTCGGCGGGAACGACGACCTGGTCTTTGACGGCCGGAGCGTCGTCTTTAACGCCCGGGGAACGCTCGTTGCCCGCGGTGCGCCGTTTGATGCCGACATCGTGACCGCGGATCTCGACAACCCTGCGCCGCAGGCTGTCGCCGCCGACGAGTATCTGCCTGAATCAGAGATCTGGCGTGCGCTGGTTCTCGGTACACGGGACTATGTCCGGAAATGCGGGTTTACATCGGTCATCATAGGCATCTCCGGCGGGATCGATTCATCGCTTGTGGCCGCCGTCGCAGCCAGTGCGCTCGGGCCGGAGAACGTCTTGGGGGTGCTTTTACCCTCTCCCTACACCTCCGCTGCTAACATCGAGGATGCAGAACAACTCGCGGATAACCTGGGGATCCGGAGATGCTGCATCCCGATAACCCCGATGATGGAGACTTTCTCTTCCAGGCTTGCCGGTGTATTCTCCGGCATGCCCCCGGACACCACCGAGGAGAACCTCCAGGCCAGGATCAGGGCGACGGTTCTGATGGCCCTTGCAAACAAGTTTGGTTCAATGCTCCTTGCAACCGGGAACAAATCGGAGATCGCGGTGGGTTACTGCACACTCTATGGCGACATGGCAGGCGGGCTTGCCGTTATCGCCGACCTCCCGAAGGGGATGGTTTACCGGGTTGCCCGCTGGCTGAACGCCCGGCGTCCGGTCATCCCGCAGCGCGTCCTTGAGAAACCGCCTTCTGCGGAACTCCGGCCCGGGCAGGTGGATCAGGAGACCCTTCCGTCTTACGACCTCCTGGATGCGATCCTGGAGCGCTGGATCGATCGACTCGAGTCGCCTGATGATATCATCGCTGCCGGCTACCCGCCAGAGACCGTCCGGAAGGTTGTCAGGATGGTTGAACTGGCGGAGTTCAAGCGCCGGCAGGCCCCACCCGGGATCCGTGTGACCGGCCGGGCGTTCGGGACGGACTGGCAGATGCCGATCGCTGCAGGACGGTGGTGGCTATGATGAGAATTAACCTGACTGACGATCTCCTTGTTATCTACAACGCCCTCCGTTCGGCGTTTGGCCACCAGCACTGGTGGCCCGCAGAGACACCTTTTGAGACTATGATCGGGGCTATCCTCACCCAGAACGTCTCCTGGACGAACGCGGCGCAGGCCGTTCGTAACCTGGATGAGGCGGGGCTGCTTGACCCCCACGCCCTTGCCGCGGCAAAGACCTCTGAGATCGCCCGCCTGATCGTCCCATCCCGCTACTACAACCAGAAGGCGGAACGGATCCGGGAGTTCTCCCGGGTCTACGTTGCAGAGTTCGCGGCAGACCCCGGGGCGATGGCGGCCGTTGATACCGATCTACTGCGCAGGCGCCTGCTTGCCATCCGCGGTCTTGGGAAGGAGACGGTGGATACCATCCTTCTGTATGCCTGCGAAAAACCGGTCTTTGTTGTCGACGCCTATACCCGGCGGGTATTCTCGCGCTATGGTCTGCTGCCGGAAGACGCATCCTACGATCGGACGCAGCGTCTTTTCGCGGAGAACCTGGAGCCCGATGTGGAGCTCTTCAACGATTACCACGCCCAGATCGTGCACCTGGGAAAGACCATCTGCAGGAAGTCGCCGCTCTGCGACCGCTGTCCCATCCGGGAGGTCCGGGAGACGCTCTGCTGCGAAAAGACGGTGTCTCTGGCGGCCGGCGATCCCTGATATGGTGCGGTTTTTCTCTTATTCCCTGCTCCATCGGTGAACTACCCCGCGACGGGTGGGTGCGAAGCAGGGTTTTGTGAGGCGTTATTCCGGAGAAAGGGGGGGTCGGTGAACGAGAGTCTCCACGCCTCGCTCCCAGATTTTGTCCGGGTCTGATGTGCAAATCCTTTCCCGCCCCTCCATCGGCCCTCTCTTGATTTGCGGTTTGCCATCGATAGAGTGCCACGAGGGAGCATCCCACCGCCGTCAATGTGATCACCCTCACCGAGATCCTCGTCCCCGTGCACGGCTTCCGGGACAATCGCCAGACACTTGCCCGCCCCTTTCACAGGGCGTATTTGAGGATATCAGGAGTCCACCGGTTTGATGGCCATCCTCTGCCCCCCCATCTCAGGATGGATCTTATTTATATATGTGTAGTCGAGAGTGTATACCTGTGAGAGACGATGGTTGCACTAACTGAAGAAATGAAAGCGGCTTTTCGCACAATGAAGGCCTATCCCGTCGCCACTGCGTCAAAAGAGGGATGGCCGAACGTGGTACCGATCGCGTTTGTGGAGATTGTCGATGATGAGACTATCTGGATAGCGGACAACTACATGAAGAAGACGCTTGCAAACGTCCAGGAGAACCCCAGGGTCGCCATCTACATCTGGGGACCGGAGACAAAGGGCTGCTTCCAGATAAAGGGCGATGTCGAGATCAGGACAAGCGGCCCGGAGTTTGAAAAGATGCAGTTTACCGTCCGGTCGAAGATGGCAAAGGCACCGGCAAAGACCCTGCTCATCATGAAGATCCGGGAGGTCTACGAGTGCACGCCCGGGTCAAGGGCAGGAGAGAAGATTCTGTAAACCACCCACCCGAAATGGTGGGATCTTAAATCAGCGCCGGGAGGGAGATTTGAACTCCCGAGGTGCAGAGCACCAGCGGCTTTCAAGGCATATAGCGCACCCAGAATTGAAAAATACTCCCAATATGAACGCGCATCGAGGTATGATAATGAGGTGATAGTTGGGTTCTCAAAGACAGATCTAATAGACTTTGTAACTATCAGATCCCGGAATGTCACCCACAAATCAGCAAAGCGCATTGAAAATATAGCATCTGACATCTGGGAACATACGCAAGGCATAATCAGCCGTCAAACGCTTACAAATCTCACTGACTACTACATTAATAGGTATAACAGCGATTCTGCGCTATCTAAGTGCTTCAATTATTCAAGGGCGTTCATAACGCATCTATCCAAAATAAGGATGCAACAAAGCATATTGGCATTTTTACCCTTCATTGAGAAGCCAAAGATAGCAAAAGAGCGAAAAATGCTGACTTCAAGGATCATCATCGATAGCGACATTCAACGCCTTGTAAGGGCAATTGACAATTCAACCCTTCCTGACCCTAAAAAACTCAATTACAAGACATTCACGTTGTTCCTTGCTTACACAGGTCAACGTCCTGAAACCGCTGCGCGCATAACTGTAAAGCAGATTAGGGATGCTCTTAAACAAGACCCTCCAGTATTGACCGTGAAGGCTTCACAAGATAAAATCCGATTAGAACATTATGTCCCATTGCATCCAGTAATCATTCCATTCCTTCAAAAGATCATCGAGAAGCGGAAAGACACTGAGACTTTTTTTCAGCATGAGTATTTTTCACGCTGGCTGAAAAAGAACTCAATCTCACTGTCAAAGGCTGATGATAAAATCCTAATTAAGGACATGCGTAAGTTTTTCGAGCAAAAGAGCGATGAAATTGGCTTTACTGATGCAAATAAGAACTTCATCATGTCGCATGGGGTTTCAAGCATCAATTGGCAGAGTTATAAGCAGTTCTTACCGGAGAATGTGTATAAGCGATATATGGAGTGTTGGAAAGGCGTAAGCATACTTTAGGGAGAAGATACCGCTCCATATCATCTTTAGGGTATGATTTATGAGGATTAGAGTTATGGGACGAATCAGATCATGAATGATAGTTAGTAAAGTTAATAACTATCACCTTTGAATGTTCACATAATGGCTGAAGTAGAATTGCCCTTTACTCTTTATAGTGGAGAAGAACTCATTGGCGATGCTTACACAAAGTATAATGGTCCCACTTTTGATTCCAAAGATTTTGGAATGGGATTTAAAGCACTAGAGGCGGTAATTGAGCACTCCAGGGTGGAATACGATAAACTAATCACAGAAAACATAATCTCAGGGGAATATAACACCTATCTTACCAACAAACGGCTGTTATTCTACAAATCTAATTGGTGGGAATGTAAGGACAAAGGAATCTTCTGCCGCATACCCTTTGAATCCATTGTAGGGATTGATTACAGTCTTGAGTATGCATCAATTAAAGTGTATGTCAAACCGCTAGTTGGTAAAATAGGGGAGATAACCGTTACATTCACTTTCGATCAGCCTGAAGATTATAAAGAACTCTTAAAATGGGTTGAAACAATTAAGAGTGGCTCAATGACACGCAGAGCCCATTTGTTAAACGCCTCATATTTTGAGCCCAAAGTAAAGAAGTCTTTTCGCGATCCCATCCTAGATTTCACGAAGAAGGCAACAGATTTACCCTGCATACTACGTAATGGTGAGAAGTTGCTCAGGGAGAACTATTGCTCCTATTATGGGGAGCGTGAGACTTTTGCAACCACGGGTAGTGGAGTCGGTTTAATTGGAAAAAGTGGTTTTGCCTTTGGAATGAATAGATCCAAGTCAGTGCAGAGGACAGAAGAGGATGGCCTTTTAGAT
This sequence comes from Methanomicrobiaceae archaeon, assembly GCA_022837745.1. GTDB lineage: Archaea > Halobacteriota > Methanomicrobia > Methanomicrobiales > Methanoculleaceae > Methanoculleus. Next base: position 52,089 of record JALHIW010000007.1, read on the forward strand.
TCTAAGCCGTGTGTAGCATATTTAACGAATCAACGGATAATTCTCTACTTCCATTCTGAAAATCGATTTGTTCAGTATCCGTTAGACAAACTGATCGGGATCGATATTCAAGAGGGTGGTTGGATCCATTCGCGGAAACTGAAATTTTCAATAGACGACGCTTCAGGGCAGGGAAATTCATTCAGACTAGGATACCTCTATCCGGTCCTTGCTGATGATTGGATGCAATGTATCAAGTTGCTGATGGCGAAGCAATCCACTAATGAGTCAACATCCGATCAAAAGGAAATAAGGGCAACTATTGAGCCAACCGTTGGGGATCCTCTTCAGGTTCTAAAGATGAGGTTTGCAAGGGGAGAAATCTCAAAAGACGAATATTTAGAGATGAAAGAGTTACTTGAGAATGTTTGAGTGAATATAGAACGCAAGCAATTTAGACAGAGTGACAACTCATGCACTATATCACCGAATATTTCTTTTGCAGCCCGAAGTTACTTCAAAACGTCAAAGAACTACAGGAGATCTATTCTTCGATAGAAGGAGTCACATGGCAAGAGGAGTTCTCGATCACTGTTGACGGACAAGAGTATAAGCATCAATCCGGGTACAATAAGGCATTTGCTCAGCAATTTGCTCAAAGAGGGTGGATAAGTCAACCGAAACTCTGTGAAAGCCCTAGGTTAATTGGTGACTTCCAGAAAAACGACATTTTTGTTGAGATTCAGTTTGGTAATAGTGCAACCATTTACCGGGACTACTATAAATTTCACTACGGCCTGACTCATGGCTTGCTAGCACTTGCAGTGCTCATCGTCCCAACCGATCCAAAGGCGTTCTTCCCTACTCGACATGCCAGCGTTTCCAACATGGCTGACTTTAACATAACTACTCGTTGCTTCAAATTGCTACCTATTCCAGTGCCGATTGTAGTGATAGGATTACTACCTGGAAACTTGGGCTAGGCAACGTAAAGTCGGATAGGCCGCGTATTCACTTTAGAATTTGGATGGGTAGGCGAAATTAAACCTCACTTTTTACCCAAAATGGGCTCTGTTGAAACCCTCTAGTCGAGGGTCGGCTCCACCTGAGGGGAAAGATCTATAAAACCGTTGCTCCTTGTGTTAATGACGAAACCAACAACAAGGAGCAGAGTTAGTGTCGACGAATGGCTATATCAACCTTACCAAAGCGATCCTCACCACCGTACGATCTTCACATTTACCGCTCTATTCCTGTAAATACTCCCGGAAAACGTATACTCAGCACCAACTTATGACAATCCTGCTCGTGCGTGAGGTTCTGGGCACCAATTATCGGGACACAGTGGATCTCGTTGAACTGCTGGAACCGATCAGAGACCTGCTTCAGCTCGAGCGGGTACCCCACTATTCGACCATCCACAAGTTCATGACCCGGATTCCCTCCGTAATCTTCACGAGAATGCTCAAGAAGACCCTTTTACTTTTTTATTCAACAGGAGATATAATCCCCCTAACGGCCATCGATGCTTCAGGGTTCACCAGCGCGTATGCCAGTCACTACTACTCCTGGAGAACGGGTAAAACGCGAAAGAACTTCCTGAAAACCTCGATTGCTGTGGACACCCACAAGCAGGTGATCTTGTGTGTCAAAATCTCCCAACACCCCGTACACGATGTCAATCATGCCGTACCACTGTTGAGACAGTGCCAACGGGTCAGAAAAACTGCATGCTATGTCATGGATAAAGGATACGATGCGGAGACCTTGCATCGCCAGATTCGGGAAGAACTGGGTGCTGATTCGGTCATCCCGGTCAGAACCTGGCAGGGAAGGATCCGATCCGGGACCTATCGCCAGGAAATGTACGCCAACTTCGACGATGAACGATATCGGGAGCGAAACAAGGTCGAAACAGCCTTCTCCGTGCTCAAAAGAAGATTCGGCGAGGAACTAAAGGCACGAAAATACTGGTACCAGGTCAAAGAGATCAAGATCAAAGTGATCCTCCATAACCTAACGAAGGCAGTACAAACAGTCGTGATTGTCGTTGTCTGGAAGGAATTCAACAGAGCCCAAGATCAAAGTGATCCTCCATAACCTAACGAAGGCAGTACAAACAGTCGTGATTGTCGTTGTCTGGAAGGAATTCAACAGAGCCCCAAAATGTCAAAATTTTTGTAAAATTTTTGTGAGCCACTTAACCGGGTGTTTCTTACCCAGCCCCCTACCCCCAGAATCTGAGGCCAACTCTGATATCAAGAAACGTGTAAGGCAACCATATCGCGCATTACACCAATGAAAAGAGTGTAAGAGGAAGAGTGTTAAGCAAGATCACTGAAGTGGTTGTATTGACCCGGATGTGAGGCTCTGTGCTTCTGTTGTTACATCGGTAAGGAATCCGGCTTACAAGTTCTTCGCCCACTATGGGCGATGTTCACTTATTTATCGTGCTTACCTTACGCTCCATTGATCTCGTCAGAACTCTTTTGATTTCTCGAATTTGCTACCCGTTTATACATTCGTAGCACCCTGGTCCTAAGTTGAGGCTTGTCACTGTGTAACCATGCCTGGTATCGGCGTAATTTCCCTTCTATATTGTCTAATCTGTTCTGTAGCAGGGTCCATTTCGGCTTTGCCATGTTAGACCCCTACTTCCTGTAAGAAGGCTGCATCTAATTCTTCAACAAGTTTTTCCATCGCTCTAATCCGGCTTTCAATTTCGGTTTGCTTCTGATGCACAATCAAGAGTTCACAAACTTTGATCTTCTGCCGTAATGCGGCTAACTTATTCTTATCTACCGTTTCAGACTGCAATAACTTGTTTGATTCAAGGATTGCCTCGTTTAAGATACTCTCAATGTTTATTGACGAATCCATAAGTATCGCCTTCAAATTATTTCTGAATAAAATTCCAGTGTCGTTTTTTTGAAATGAGTTAGTTTATTTGAGTGTAAAGGATAATGCATTTACTTTTAATGTTGTTAATAAAGATCCTCTAACTATGCTGTGCATAGGGAATGGCTCAAGGCCTCATTGTGTTTTGCTTACACGTTACTTGACATAAAAAATATAATGGGTAATTAAGGGTATTTTTGAATTTAAACGAGTATTATAGCACAACAATAATACCTATATTATATATTTTCATATACCTACTTTATAAGAATACTATTATACATAATATTTGGTTCATTTGTCAAAATAACAATTTTAAGCCATAATACCTTGTGTTCAAGTCATAATACCTTGTGTTCTGTTCTCCTTTGATGTAATCAGAATGTCATCAAAGGTATCATCAATCTCCATCAGCATTAGACTGTATTCCTCTGACAGCATTTTTGCGTTCATTACGTAGGCAATTTGTTCACCTTTCGGACCCTTGTTTTTTATCCTGTATCCAAGGCTCACAAGGGTAGATTTAAACTTGTTCTGTCCTTTTGCACTTTCCCCGTTTTTAATGCAGTCTTGCGTGTAAACATAATGCAGATCCTTGAACGGAATTGGAACTGTAGACTCATTGTCGATAGCCATATGATTCTTGGCGAATCTGTATGCATTATCACTTAGTTGACTCCATTGATCGCGTGTAGCATTCTCATCTTGGGCAATGGGACCTTCGGTTTTTAGTTTCCTTACTGCTTCAAGCGCCAAATTCAAGTAGGCAGATTTATTCTCTTCAGTAAACAGCGACTCATTGAATTTGGGATCGACTGCAAACTGATTTGGGAATTCAATAAGGTAGATTCTGTTGTAAAATGCATTTGATGAGGTTTTTATCGTAGGGATTTCGTTACAACCAAATATGAATGGAGCGCTGTTTAAATAATCATATGCCTGCTGGTATTTCGGCTCGATGGCCATGGTATCACCACCCGTAGCAACCTTAAATGTAGATTCATCCACAATTGTTCCCTTTGGAAGATCGGGTTGTATATTTGCAAGTTTACCTTCAAGATTAGCGGCTCTAAATTTATCTTTTTCAAGGTCTTGTAGAGTAATAGAACTTACGTTACTTGGTCCAATAAATTCCCTAATAAAAGAAAGAAACGTGCTCTTTCCATTATTGCCTGATTTATTGTAACAAATATACGATTTTTTAATTTGCATTTGCGTTATTGCCTGCGCACCCATCTGAGTTAATAGAGCGATGTCCCTATCCGTTGCAACAATTTCATTCAGGTAGTTACGCATGAAGGTATCATCAACGGTAGGGTCATAGGTGACATTTAGCCTTCGTGTAAACCCATATGCAGGAGAAGATGGCATTAATGTTCTTGTTGCGAGATCGAGAACACCATTCTTTACCATTACCTTGTCGAGAACATAGTTGAAAGGATTTTCAATTAGAGTTGTTTTGGCATTGATCCGATACATAATGTCCTGGATTGCGGGTTTAACAGTGTGCTTTTGGGAATACTCACCTTTTTCAAAGATATTGAGGATACTTTTCTCGATATCATTTTTGTTAGGTCTGTAGAGACCGGATTCTTTGTCATAAACCCAGCAAACATTATTAAACGTAACAATGGCATTTGATTTTATTATGCGGTCGGCAATTTCGTCATATCGTGGGGATTTTCGGTTTTGCCCATCAATATCTATGAATTTGTAATTATGATCCTTTTTAAGGTAGTGTTCATATAAATAGGTCGCATATTGTTGTTCGTCAGTCTCAGCCAGAAAATTAGGTTCGACCGTTGAGTCGTCCCAATATAAATCAATAAGATACTCAGTTAATTTATTAGCCATATTTAATCCTCCATAAAAAGCGGAATCATCGATGGCGCTTTCTTGCGTAACTCTCTGAAAAAATGTAATCTCAAGCCATAGTTTGATGATTTCAAAGCTCTTTTTACATCTTCAATAAACGTGCAAGGAAATTTTTCAACAACGTTACAGTAGTAGACGACATCATCGATGATTTCGTCTATTTTTTCTTTATTGTTAAAAATACGCAATTATATTCACCTCTAAAAAGCGATATAATATAGCACATACTAAGTAGTAATGATCCGAAAAAGGAGATATCGGGCACTAATTATTATGCGCTATAGTAATATATGATGTTATACTATTTAAAGTTATCTATTGAAGTATTCCATGTAAGTGCAGATATATCAATTATTGTAGCCAACTAAAGAAGATTGCGACCGTACATCTGTATTTTGGCAGTTTCCATCTGCTACCCACTACGATAGTCACTACACATTGTGACGCTACAATCAAATTATTGCCCCTGTAGACCCCTGAAAATGGGGTAATCCAGACCCTATCTCTCTTCAGAGGATGTTTGATATGGGTTGAAAAAGTGGGTGTGGTTTTCGTGCAGTTTTACTCAAAGGAAATTGCTTCTTTTCTTTGTCGATTGAAGTAGGCACATTGAGCCTATCAGCCTCCTCGAATGGCTTTAAATAACCATAAACCGATCACTCATTATGATCTGCGAGTGTGAGTTTATCGCAACGTCCGTTTTCAAGAAATTCCAGCCGAAGCCAAATTACATTGCTCCCTATGTTCGCTTACCCTGGAACACGCATCGCGGCATGATCGGTAAGGCTGTAAATATCTTCAAAACAGAATGGGGCTTTGCGGTTGTTACCGATTTAGAGAAGTTTAAACCAGCAGTTCACGATGAAGGGAAAGCAGATAGCAATCAATCGCAAAACGAAGCTGTCCTTACGGTTGCAACTTCGGAAAATCAACTAGAATCGCATCAATTTGACAATAGAGCGCCGGGAGGGAGATTTGAACTCCCGAGGTGCAGAGCACCAGCGGCTTTCAAGGCCGCCGCCTTACCGGACTAGACTATCCCGGCCTGCCTTAACCTATTGGGCAGCGCACAAAAAAAGGTTGTTCATCCCCTCCTGGCGAGGACGACAACAAAAATGGCGAGGAGTGCAAGGATCGGCGGGAGCGGCGTTGACTGTGTGGGTGTTGGGGTTGCGTCCCCGAAGAGGCCTGGCGCCGCCCGGCTCACCCTGACCGCCTCGGCATTCGCGGCAAAGATCTGCACCGTTGTGTTATCGCTGTAACTCAGCGGATAAACCTTCAGGTAGATCGTGCCGCCCCCGGCAGCGATCTCCACCTTTTCTGGCTCAAGCATGCCTTTCTCGTTGACCTTATGGCGCACATTCTTCTCATCGATGTACTCGATAACCCAGTCGATCCCGGACGAGGTCGTGATCGACACACTCCCGCTCCGGGTCTCGACCTCAAAGTAGGCGGGAGCAGAACGGCTGGCTGGAGCGGTTGCGGAGATGATCACCCCGGTTGCCGTTGGTTCCGGTGCACCAACCACAACAAACTCACGGCTGCCGATGTAGCCCCTGGCGTCGTAAAAGGTGACCTCGTAGGTGCCCCCGGCAGAGATTGGCACCTCCGCCGAGAACGCCCCATTTTTGTCGGTTGCAAGATAGGTAGGTCCGTAGACTATGAAGCCATCATGCTCAACCCTGACCTGCACTCCCGCATCCCCCAGGTCAGCGATGGAACCCCGGATATCCAGAGTGCCGTCAAACTCCTGGGTGAGGGGGGAGTCTATTGTGATAATCCCCGACCGGTCGATCAGGGTAACCAGCTGCTGCGTCTTTGAACTGCCTCCAAACGTGGTCTTCGTGGGGTCGATGATCTCGATCGAGTAGCGTCCCGGTTCGAGCCCCTCAGTCTCAAAGGTCGCGGTGAACGTACCGTCTTCCTGGACGACGATCGTCTTCCGCTCGATCTCGCGCTTGGCGTACTGAGCGTAATAAAGGACGATCTCGGTACTGAACCCGGGGCTGAGCGAGGGTTTCGGCTGCCCCTCTATCGTCGAGGTACCCACGACAACGAGCGGGTCGCCGACGTAAATCTCCTGGGGTGCGCTGATGGAGACATATGCGGCCGATGAAGGTGCTATTAGCACCACCGCGGCGATGAGCGCCAGCAATGCGATCCTTTTCATACCATTAGATCAACGGATATGAGGTATAATGCTATCCCATTTAACCGAGAAACCGCTGGCCTCCTGGCGCGGGAAAGACCGGCACGAGGGCCGGATCCTGGATACGCTGACGGTGATCTTTCGAAGCGGAGGTTGCTCCTGGAACCGCTGCCGGATGTGCGGCTACAGGCACGAGCGTTACCAGGATCTCGCCGGGGCCGAACTTGCCGAACGGATCATCCGCCAGGTTCGCTGGGTGAAAGAGAACTTCTCCGACGACGATTACCAGTTGGTAAAGGTATTCACCTCCGGCAGTTTCTTTGACGCCGGGGAGGTTCCACCGATCGCGCGAGACGCTGTTGCGGAAGCGTTCCGCGGAAAGGCCGTGATAGTCGAGACACGGCCGGAATACGTCGAGGCCGATGGGGTTCGCGAGTTCCGCGAGGAGATCGATACCGGGATGCATGCCGTGCCGCTCACAATCGCCATGGGTCTTGAGACCACAGACGATCTGATCCGGGAGAAGTGCATAGACAAGGGGTTCACCTACGCCGATTTCCTCCGCGCCGCAGAGACTGCGCACGCCGCCGGCGCGGGCGTGAAGGCCTATCTGCTGATGAAACCGCCGTTCCTGACGGAGCGTGAGGCGCGTGATGACATGATCCGGTCCATCAGGGATCTCGCCCCCCTGGTCGAGAGCATCTCCATGAACCTCTGCACTGTCCAGAGCAGGACCGAAGTCGAGCGCCTCTGGAGAGAGCACGCCTACCGGCCGCCATACCTCTGGAGCGTCCTGGACGTCCTGATGCAGTCGCCGGTGCATGTCTTCTGCGATCCTGTCGGTGGCGGGCAGATGCGCGGCCCGCACAACTGTGGCGCCTGCGATAGCCCGATAGTGAAGGGGATTGCTGACTACTCGCTGAACAACGACGCCGGTCTCCTGTGCGCTCTTGCAGAGATGGAGTGCGGCTGCAAAGAAGAGTGGGAATTTGTGCTTGAGCAGGAAGAGCCCTACTGCATGCCGCTTACCCGCTGACTCCTCTCCAGTTCCTCAAGTTGCTCGCAGAGCAACGGGAGGAACGTCCCTGCGTCGCTCACGACGCCTATAGCCTGCGTCGTGCCCCGGTCCATAAGTTTCGTCACCGATGCGGGGTTGATATCGACGCAGACGGTCTTGACGTACGAGGGGAGGCAATTCCCGACGGCAATCGAGTGGAGGAGTGTTCCAACCATCACCACCATCGAGAGACCATGGATATGCCGGCGCATGGCGTCCTGCGCCTCCACAACGTCCGTGATCACATCCGGAAGCGGACCGTCGTCGCGGATGGAGCCGGCAAGCACAAACGGAACCTCGTTCTTCACGCACTCATACATGATCCCGCCGGTGATGATCCCCTGGTCGACCGCGTTCTTTATGGAGCCTGCCCGCATGATCTCACTGATGGCGCGTATGTGGTGCTTGTGCCCGCCGGTGACGAGCGTGCCCGTCCTGATGTCCATCCCGAGCGACGTGCCGTAGAGGTTTGACTCTATATCGTGGGTGGCAAGCGCGTTCCCCGCAAACAGGACATCGATATAACCATCGCGGATCATGGTTGCGAGGGCGTCGGCCGCCCCGGTATGGACGATGGCAGGACCGCCGACAAGCGCGATCTTCCCGCCCTCCTTCTTCAGCTTCAGGATCTCGCGGGCTATCTTTGCTATGATCGCCTTGCTAGGGCGTTCAGAGGATACCGTTCCGTGCATGAACTCAAACGTGCTGGACTTCCGGGGGCGCTCGGGATAGATCACCCTGACACCGGTCTCGCTGACCACGACGAGATCCCCCGCCCTGATCTTTGATATGGGGGTGCAGATCGCACGATTCTCCTTTTCATCGATCACGATGTGGCAGTCCATCTCGATATTCTCGACCGGCAGCCATTCGCCTTTGTACTTCACGTAGGTCGGGTGGTTGGTGGTCGAATAGAACCCCTTCGGGAGGATACGGTCACCCTCTGCCGGTACAAGGATGACATCGCTGACCTCCGGGGTGCGTGCGCCGAGACGGTGCAGTTCGGAGAGGATGGCGTCAAGTTGCTGTTCGGTGGGGGCGGTCACGCGCAACCGGGCGTAACTGGTGTCGGTCTTCAGTTTCCCGACGTTGAACGTAACAATCTCAAATTCACCACCCATGTCCATGATCCTGTCAAAAACCATGGTCATGATGCCTGAATCGATGATATGCCCCTCTAATTCGATTTCCCGGCAGGGTCTCATATATAAACGTTGGTTATAGTCCGATAATAGGGTTTCCCAGGGTCTCTTCGGGGCGCGTCTCCTTCTTCACTTGCTGGTCCCACAGTAACCCGAAGAGCGCCAGAATCGAAAACGTTCGGCATGCTGCTAAAAGGAGGCAAGAAACCGGTGAAAAAGGCTATTCATGGCGTTTTCCGCAGAGATACCGCTGCACCAGTGCCAGTTCTTCGCGTGTGTTGATGTTGAAGGCAAGGCGCCGGTCATGCAGGAGAACCTGCACCTCCTCCTCTGGTATCCCCTCTTCGCGGCAGGCTGTCAGGATGTTGATCCCGGCGGGGCATGCGGGAACGCCGTTGATGACCTCTGTGTAGTGTGTGCGGCAGCCATGTTCCAGGCAGAGGTCATGAGGCACCCATGTGGAGCATGCCGGCAGCCCCGAGCGGCGCCAGGCGGCCTCGATATCGGCGATGATATCGACTGCGAGGCATGGCAGATCGGATACACAGGTGAAGAGGGGTTTTCCCTCCTCCTCAAGGTCGGCCGCAGCGGCATTGATATCCTCAACGTAGCCAAGCCCCTTTGCGTCGTAGATGGTGAGGCCCTGCGCCCGGCACCAGTTTTTTGTGAACGGCGTCCGGTGCGAGGCCACAACGACCACTTCATGGTCTGCGGCAAGAAAGGCGTCGATCACATAGGAGACCATCGGTCGCCCGCAGATGTTTACAAGCGGTTTTTCACCCATCCCGAGCCTGGATCCCTCTCCCCCGGCCATGATCAGTGCAAGCATGCTTCAAGAGCCTCGATGAGTTGCCTGTTCTCTTCACGGGTTCGTACAGCCACACGGATGTGCCGGGGGAGCCCGAAAGACCGGCAGTCCCGCACCAGGATGCCCCGCGAGAGGAGCCGTTCGCTGAGCACTCCCGACTCCAGCGGGATCCCGACCAGGATGTAGTTTGCCGAAGGTGGGACGCAGACGAGACCGAGATCCTCCAGCCTCCCGGAAAGCCAGGCCCGTTCTTCTGCAATCCGCTTCCTTGACTCTTCCAGGCGATCGTAGTGACGGAAGGCCTCGATCGCAAAGGACTCGGCGAACGTATTCACCGTCCAGGGGAGGCGCGCCCTCTCAATCCTATCGATAAGTTCAGGGCTGCCAAACCCGTATCCGAACCGGATCCCGGGGACGGCAAAACTCTTTGTCAGGGATCGCAGCACGAAGAGGTTCTCGTGTGGTAGATCGACCAGACTCTGGCGCGGGTCGGCAAGTTCGATGAACGCCTCGTCAAGGAAGAGGCAACCCCCACGCTCGGCGACCGCATCGAGCACACGGAAGACTTCTGCGCGGGAAAAGAGAGTTCCCGTGGGATTGTTCGGGTTGCAGAGAAACCGAACGGTGGCGCCGTCGTCCCCTGTGACGCATCTCCCTCCGGCAAGCCTCACAGCCACCCCGTACTCGGCAAACGTGGGCATCTCGATACAGGCGGCATCACCGGGTCCGAGCATCGCGCAACAGAACGCGCGGATCAGCTCGACCGATCCATTCCCGACGGTGACCTCCGCGGCGTCGCGCCCGAAAGTTCCGGCGATCACCTCTTTGAGCACTTCATACCGGTCGTCCGGGTAGTCTTTCAGTGCTGAAAGATCAGGAGTCCAGTGGATATCTGGAGGGTAGGGGTTCATGTTCGCACTGAAATCAAGAACCTCATCCCTCATCTCGCGGCTGCGGTGCCAGCGCACCCGGCCGCCATGCTCCGCCCTCTCAGGAAGATACTCTCGCATATCGGTGGCAACTCTTTTGAAGATATTTTGTCGTCTGCAACCCATAAAACCGTTATCCCGGTCGAAAAAACATATCGACAGGTTTATATTTTATACAAATGTTATTATGACTTATCTGATACAGTCAGACGAAGAGGTTACACTTGTCTGACAATTAGCAGCCTTAGAGCTGCTATACGTCAGATATGAGTGATTGGAATGATGGATCGGATCACTATCAGATTGCCCCGACAACAGGTTGAGATGCTCGAGAAGCTGGTGGAGGCTGGCGAGTTCCCCACAGTATCGGAGGCTGTGCGGTATTCTGTCAGAGCACTTCTCGAGAGGCATGGAGACCGTGTCCTGCGCGAGGCCGATCAGATCTCATTCAACGGTTAGGAGGTATATTGATGCAAACGATCATCAACGAAGCGTTGAAGCACGCAGAGCGTGAAAAATATCTGAAATCCGAGACGGACGAGGTCGAGGATGACATACTCGGCCAACCGCGCATCGTCATCGTTGGGTGCGGTGGTGCAGGCAACAACACTGTCAACCGCCTTTACCACATGCAGGTCACCGGTGCCGAGACCATTGCGATCAACACGGACAAGCAGCACCTGGACATGATCCGGGCCGACAAGCGGGTTCTCGTCGGGAAGTCGCTCACCAAGGGCCTTGGGGCCGGGGGTTTCCCTGACGTCGGCAGACGCGCAGCTGAGATGGCCCGGCCGACACTGGAGACCCTCCTCTGCGACGCAGACCTGGTCTTCATCACCGCCGGCATGGGTGGAGGTACCGGCACTGGTACGGCCCCGGTCATCGCGCAGATTGCAAAAGACCAGGGGGCGATCGTCGTTGGCATGGTCAGTTACCCCTTCCAGGTTGAGAAGGCCAGGCTTCTCCGTGCGGAAGAGGGGCTTGAAGCGCTCTCGAACACTGCTGACTCCGTGATCGTGCTTGATAACAACCGCCTTATCAAGTTCGTCCCCAACCTGCCGCTCGGTCAGGCGTTCTCGGTGATGGACCAGCTCATCGCGGAGACCGTGAAGGGCATCAGCGAGACTATCACGGAACCGTCGCTAATAAACATCGATTACGCAGACGTGCGCGCCATCATGAGCAAGGGCGGCGTCGCCGTGATGCTTGTTGGTGAGAGCAAGCAGCAGAACAAGGCTGAGAGTGTCGTTCATGAGTGTCTCAACCACCCGCTGCTGGACATAGACTACCGTGGAGCAACGGGGAGCCTCATCCACATAACCGGCGGCAACGACCTGACCCTCCAGGACGCCGAGGAGATCGCAAGCTCCCTGACCTACGAACTGGACCCCCACGCGGACGTCATCTGGGGGGCACGCGTGAACAGCGATTTCGAAGGTAGAGTCCGTGTCATGGCGATCATGACCGGTGTGAAAAGTGCACAGATCCTCGGAAACCGTCGCGCCGCCTACGAGCAGGTCCCGGCAAGGCCCGTGGCCTCAGCAAACAGGCGCGCGGCAAGGGATGCCGCAAGCGGTCACCTCATTGATTTCATGTGATCAACTCCTCACTTACCCTCTTTCATACTCTTTTGATTCGGGTTGGTTGAGTGCGGCGGCGGCGTTTTCGCCCCGGCGTTTTCGCCCACTACGAAATACTTAATATGAGAGATGACGTTTGAAGTATAGACGTTCTTGTATAATCCTCCCCCGCACGGGGTGTGTTGTGCAGGGCAGAGACCGCAATGGGTCTGCGGTGCCAGGGTACCGGGGTTGAACACATGAGCAGGCAGATGAGCGACGATCCGGGTCGCGAGTCCGGAAATGGTCTTTTCTTGTGGTGTAACCGCTGCATGAGCATCGGCGCTCCTGAAGCAATATGGAAGCGGTCCCGTCCGGGTGGGGATATGAGACAGGTACCGAATGTCGAGGATTGGTAAGGAATGCTGAACGATCTGATTGAGAAACGAAAAAAAATCCTTGCGGAGTCTGAACAGCACAAAAACCGGCGTAACGAGTTGAACGCACTTGCCAGCAAGTATGCCCGGGAACGAAATGAACTGAATGCTCAGACCCGCGAATATGTCGAGGAGGCGCAACGACACAAGGAGGAGCGGGACAGGATCAATAAGGAAGTCCAGGCGCTGAAAGAGGAGAGAAACGGATATAACGAGCGTGCAAATGCCCTATTTGAGGAGATCGAGGCCTTCAAAAAGGAGCATGGCAACCTCCAGAACCGGAGCATCAAGGAACTGCAGAAGCAGATCGAGCATCTTGAGTTCAAGCAGCAGACTGAGGTCTACAGCACCGATAAAGAACGCGAGTTGATCGAGAAGATCAAGCACCTCAAAGCGCTGGTGAAGGAACAGGAGGCCGAACTTGAGCAGAATAAAGAGATGCGAGCGAAGCTTGCCGAAGCACGGGAACTCCGCAGACGGGCATCTGAGATCCATAAGGAGGTCACCGAGAAGGCTGAACTCGCACAGCAGCACCACGACCTGATGGTTGAGGCCTACCGGAAGGCTGACAAATCTCGTGAGGAGGCCGACCGCGCCCACCAGAAGTTCGTGGAGGCTCAGGAGGCGGCGGACGAGGAGCACAGGCTGTTTATCGCCTGCCAGAAGGAACTCCGCGATTACGATAAGGTTATATCCGGTCTGCGTAAGAAGACCAGAAAGACCAAGGTCACAAGAGAGCAGAAAGCCGTCCGGAAAGAGGCAGAACGCGTCTTCCAGCAGTTCCGCGACGGCGAAAAGATCACAACCGACGACCTGCTCCTATTGCAGCGTGCAAAACTTATCTAATACTTTTTTTTGGCGCCCTGATAATTATTTAATAGTTCCAGAAAGATGTTCTAGTGAATGTCAAAAGAGCGGACGCTTGTCCTCTGTGTCGATCGCGACGATGACCTTGGATTTAAAGCCGGGATCAAAGGCCCCATCATGGGCAGGGAGGCGTGCCTCCATGCGGCGACCTCGCTCGCCCTGGCCGACCCCGAGGATTCCGATGTCAACGCGCTCTTTGAGACCATAAAGATCTATGACGAACTCACGGAGCGTGGAGAGGAGGTTGCAATCGCTGTCATCTGCGGCAACCACATGAACCTTATCGAGGGCGACCGGCGGGTGGCGTCAGACCTCGATACAGTCCTCAAGGTGACCGATGCAACATCCTGTATCGTGGTGGCGGACGGTGCTGAGGATGAGTATGTCATGCCGGTAATTCTGTCCAGGGTGCCGGTCAGCAGCGTGCGCAGGGTTGTGGTAAACCAGATGCCAAACCTGGAGGGGACATACTACATCCTGAGACGTTTCCTGGACGATCCGAAGGTCTCAAGGATTGTGCTTGTTCCGATCGGGCTTGCCATGCTCCTTTACGCGCTGGGTTATCTGCTTGGATACCCCGAGGTTGCAATCATCGTCGTTGTCGGTGTCGTCGGGATCTACCTGCTCTTCAAGGGCATGGGGATTGACGAGTTCTTCGAGTACCTGGTGCACTCGCTTAAAGCCTCGCTCCACGGCGGCAGGTTTACTTTTGTCTCCTACATCGCGGCCATCCTGCTATGCATAGTCGGTGTCATAATGGGGCTTGTCAGCCTTCTTGAGTATTATGCGCCGTTTGGTATTGTCATCCAGGTTCTGTCATTCATATATGGGGCGGTAGCATGGTTCACCGCTGCCGGCCTGGTTGCATCGGGGGGCAAGATCATCGATATCTTCTTAAATGAGCGTGAGACCATCCAGCGGGTGGTTGCCCTGCCGTTCTTCATCCTGGCAATCGGAGCCATCGCTTACGGGGCAAGCGTCTACATCCTCTCGATCAGCAGCGATCTGCCCGGTTTCCCCATATCGAGTTCGGATGGGGTGGTCTACATAGTTGTCTCGATCATAGGCGGACTCTTCTGCGCCTTTTTTGGTGTTTACCTCCAGTCGTTCCTGGGTCGGTTGATGAGAGAATCTGAACCGGTTGCGCTGAAAGGGGATGCCTGAAGCAGTTGCCAGCCGTTGCCTGTTGACCTGCTGATGAGAGATAGTATGATATCTCATCGGGTATCATGCCCTTCCTCTGGCAGGATGCCTTCTTCTCTCGCTTGAGGGCAGTGAACCAATACTTCTCCGGTTTGATAATCTCAGTGAACCCTCCCGAAAATTCCCGCCTACGCACCGCGTCTCCCGCCCCCTTCCAGGGGGCGGGCAGTAAGTGGCGATAGTCCGGATACCGTGCACGGGAAGGAAACAGGATCTTCGGTGAATTTATCACCGGGAACCGGGTAAGGGGATGCACACCCCTGGCACTGTATCGATCGGGAATCAACCCCCGTGGGGAGGGGGAGCGTATTTCGCTGCGGGAGTGGAAACATCCCCACCTCCCCTCTTTCCTCAATGCCGTCTCGCAAAAAACCGCATGATGCTGCTGTGACCAGAGGCATACCGCATGAAGATGAGGGCAGCATCTTCATACAGATCCCGGCCACCCCCCGGAATCTGTCCATGGATCGTCCGTGGACTGGACACGGAGAGGTTTATCAAACCAGTGGGGCATTGGTTTGATGGCCTCTCATCTACCCATGGAATTTATTCAAAATAGCCAAATCCACCAGGGATCTCGCTGATGTTCTCGTAATGCCTGGTGCTCTGCGGTGTGATGATGGTGAGGGAGGGCACGGCCACACCAAACCTGTGCTCGGGGAACCAGTATGTTCCATCTCCGTAATCGTTAGCCACACCATCCACGCGGATCTCTGCATGATCAAGACCTAGATGCTGAACGCTCACATTGTTAAAGTTCAGTATGTTAAGAACCTTCTGTTCCAGGTCTGATTTTCCAAGGAGGAGGACGAGAAAGCCTATACTGTCGTCTACTGTGTAGTTCATGGAAACAACGGCATCTGCCTTCTCCAGCCGAATCGTGACGTCTTGAATCGTTATGTAACTGTAACGCCCCTCGTCCCCCGCTGCCATCGAGGGAGCGATAAGGGCAAGCACCAGCATCAAGACTACGCCTACGGCCACCCGCTTCATTGTATAGTTGTTTATAAAGTTGTTTCTTAAATCCTTTATGGTTGAACACCTTACCGTGATGCTCGCGGCTTCGATCGACGCTCTGTGGGTTATGGCAGAGATATCCGCATTCTCCCCGGCAGGTCTCTCTCCGTGCGTGGTGGTTTTGCCCTCCATATGATTCCAGGGTCAGGAGGGATTCAATGTCAACTGCCACTGAAAAGAAGTCGGTTCGACCCTAGATCCCGCCCTGAAGGGGTTGAGATCAGGGAGATAGAACTTCTCGTGAACTACCCTGCGCTCATCGGTGCGGGGCTTCCTGCTTCATGGCCAGCACCTGCATCACAGAGATGTGATGCAGATGTCCTGGCTCCACAGGCCCAAAGGGCTGTTCCATCCCCACGCGGCGGATATTCACCGCAGCATTATAATCTCTATCGGCGGCAAACCCACAGTATGGGCATTCGTGGACTCTCTCGGAGAGCGTCTTTTTCACGATGCTTCCGCAGTTCGAACACATCTGTGTCGTGTTGCGGGGATCGATTTGAATGAGGTTCGCACCGGCACTTTCAGCCTTGTACGAGAGGTAAGAATATACCCAGGAAGGAAGGGCGGCTCCACTTTCATCCCCGGCGGCAAGACCGGGGACTTCCCGCTCCGCCTCCTTCACCCCCGAAAGTTAAACGACCTGGTGATTCCACCCGGTCCGCTACCGCAGGGGAGATCGCCTCAACGGATTCACGGTGAGTCATTGGCAGAGGGGCATGCGTGTCCAACCGCAGCAGTCAGGTATGTTACCTGCTCCCGACGGCATCCACCCTCAGTCTGCATGCCATACACCGCTGGCGTGCAAAAAATGTTTTCTGTGTCTCACTTCTGGTGAGCGAGGATTATCTCGATGCTGGATACGTTTGTCTTGCCGGTATCGGTGTCGATCATCTCGGTCGATGTGAGGATCTCTTTCTTGACCACGTTTGCAAGGAACCGGTTGAGTGCGATCTCCGCCGTATCGACCGCACGTGATATAGCCTTTCCGCGTGCCTTGATCGCGACTTCTTCCGCTCCATTGTTGAACTGAGTGACCACAGCAAGCACGTAGTTCATGACCGGTTTGTTACCAACGAATACTGTGTTGTCTTTTATCATTGAGTAAGCCTCCTTAGAGGTAATTCCTTGAAGATATCAGTTCTGCGTTGAGGACTGAGGCACCTGCAGCTCCACGTATGGTGTTGTGGCCGAGCGCCACAAAACGCAGCCCTTCGCGAACCCTGCCGATGGAGACCGTCATGCCGCGCCCGCGGTTACGGTCAAGCCGCGGCTGTGGACGGTCCGGCTGGTCGAAAAGTTCGATAGTCTTTGCTGGCTGCAGCGGCAGGTTGCTGAAGGGTGGCTCGAATGTTGCATAGGCTTTCTTTACCTCAGCCACCGGTTCCTTAACGTCGACCCATACGGCCATGGTATGCCCGTCGATTACAGGAACCCTGTGGCAGCTGGCACTCACCCTGAGAAGTGCCGGCTTCACCTCGGCGCCGTCGAACTTACCCATGATCTTCAACGTCTCGGTCTCCATCTTCTCCTCTTCGGAGCCGATGTATGGGACAACGTTGTCATAAATCTCCATGGCGGGGATACCGGCAAACCCGGCACCTGAGATCGCCTGCATGGTTGCCACATGCGCATCATGGAACTCAAACGCTCTCAGGGGTGCAAGAGCCAGCACAAAGACAATCGTCGAACAGTTAGGGTTGGTCACGATAAACCCATCACGCCCCCGATCACGCTGAACGTCAATCAGTCCCAGGTGATCCGGGTTAACCTCCGGGATCACAAGAGGTACATCAGAATCCATACGGTGTGACCGGGCGTTGCTGCAGACAGCGATGCCGGCGTCGGCGATCTCGGTCTCGAGTGATGCTGCCACCTCCGGAGGCAGCGCCGAAAAGACAAGGTCACAGTCTTTCAGGCTCTCGACGGTTGTTGGAGTGACGACGATATCGCTGACGTTGTCCGGGTACGGCGCATCAAGCCGCCAGTTGACCACCCTGCCATAAGGTTTTCCTGCACTTCGTTCAGATGCTGTGAGGGTTTGAAGGTTAAACCAGGGATGATCCGCCAGCAACTGAACAAAACGCTGTCCTACTGCCCCTGTGGCACCAAGCACTCCTACATTAATCATGGATAGGAGTATCTCTGGTGCTGGTGATATTAAAAGAGTTGGTTTTTTATTCCATGGATATAGCTTCAGACGGGCACTCGTCGATGCAGGTCTCACACTCAACGCAGAGATCAGGATCGACTTTTGCCTTCCCGTCTACCATGGTTATGGCAGCAGAAGGGCAGACATCCACACAGGTCTCACAGGCGGTGCATTTCTCGGTATCAACTACTGCTGGCAAACTCAGTTCCTCCAAATGTACTTATTTTCTACGATGCCACCCAAAATAAACTTCACTCACCCATCACAGCCCCAGGACATCCTGCATAGTGTATATGCGCGGTTCCCTTCCGACAACCCAGCGTGTGGCGCGGATAGCTCCCTGTGCGAAGACAGCACGATCGTAGGCCCGGTGCGAGATCTCGATACACTCAAAGTTTCCCGCAAAGAGAACGGAATGATCACCGACAATATCCCCGCCGCGGATTACATGAACGCCGATCTCGTCTTTCCGTTCGGTTGCACCGACGCGACCGTAGACCTTCTCGCGTTCCCCCAGTTCCTGGTCCAGGATATCGAGGATGGTCTTTGCCGTACCGCTCGGCGCGTCTTTCTTGTAGCGGTGATGCGCTTCCGTGACCTCAATATCGTAGTCGCCCAGCTGGCGGGCGGCTTCACGCACAAGTTTCCAGAAGATATTGACGCCGACGGAGAAGTTGCTCGATATCACCGCCGGCACCTTCCCCTCAACGGCGCTCTCGATCTCCTTTCGCTGTGCCGGCGAAAACCCGGTTGTCCCAACTACCAGTGCCACATTATTTCTTGCTGCTGCTTTGATGTTCTCAACCGCAGCGGCCGCAACGGAGAAGTCAATGAGAACGTCGGGTTTCTTCTCCTTGAGGAATGCATCAATCTCTGTTGCCGGGACCACCTCCGTCCCGAAAAGGCTTCCCTTCTTGACGTCTATCCCGCCGACCAGCTCGAGGTCATGGGCCTCGCTGACTATACGGCCGACCGTGCCGCCCATGCGCCCGAGGGCGCCGGATATAACCGCCTTAATGGCCATAGTTTGCAAGCACCCCCTTCAGGATTTCTGTCCTGGCCGCATCCAGTTCGTCCAGCGGCAGCCTGACCGGACCTGCAGCCATCCCGATGAGTTCCACCGCCTTCTTTACCGGGATTGGGTTTGTGTCGATGAACATTGCGCGCATGAGTGGCGAGAGGATGTAGTGCAGGTCCTGTGCGTGAGCAAGGTCACCGGCGCTGAACGATTCGTACATCTCCACCATCAACTCTGGCACAATGTTCGCGGCGACCGATATCACGCCTGCGCCTCCAATGGCCAGGATTGGAAGGGTCATCGCATCGTCTCCGGAGAGAACACTGAAATCCTCGTCCTGCGTCTCCTCGATGATACGGGAGATCTGGGTTATATCGCCGCTTGCCTCTTTGATCCCGACGATGTTTGGATGCTCTGCAAGTTCTGCCACCAGGTCTGGCTGAAGGTTCTGCGCTGTCCGGCCCGGAACGTTGTATATGACGATCGGTAGATCAAGGTCAGCGAGTTTTGTGAAATGCTTGATCAACCCTGAACGGTTTGGCTTGTTGTAGTAAGGGCTGATGATAAGCGCGCCATCTGCGCCAGCATCCTTTGCTGACCGGGTCAGGCGCATGGCCTCTGCCGTGCTGTTAGATCCCGTTCCCGCGAGCACGGGCACCCTGCCGTCGACAACCTCGACCGTCTTTGCGATAACCGTCTCGTGCTCCTCGAACGTGAGTGTTGCTGACTCGCCGGTTGAGCCACAGGGCACTATGCCGTGGACGCCGCGTTGCAGGAGCGACTCTATGTTGGATTCAAGCCCCTCAAGATCGAGACTCATACTGGAGTCACGGAAAAAAGGGGTTATGATTGCCGGAAGGACTCCCTCAAACATATTGTATGCTTTAACGCTTCCTCCTATTTATCTTTCGCGTGATATATCCGGCGACCTGGTTTCTGACTCTCTTGCTCTCGATCACGGCAACCCTGGCTACCGCCTGCTTATTCTCTTCAAAATCCTTGCTGAACCTTCCGTCGTGCTTGACGAGGAGTTCTTCGCCGAGGTTCTTGATATATGACGGCTTTATACCCATATGGATCTCCCTTTATAATTGTGCATATTTTATGCGATTCGACAGTTTAAGAATATTTTGTACTACTGTAACTGGATCCTCTCCGAGTAGCCTTATCATAGGCTCTTTTCCGACGGCCCCCCGGTCATATATGACATCAGGTACACCCACCCTGCAGCAGGAGGCTACACCCCAGTCCATCGTCTGGACGCCAGGCGGCTCCTTCCCCCGGTCAAAAGA
Source organism: Methanomicrobiaceae archaeon (assembly GCA_022837745.1). Taxonomy (GTDB): domain Archaea; phylum Halobacteriota; class Methanomicrobia; order Methanomicrobiales; family Methanoculleaceae; genus Methanoculleus. The sequence continues at coordinate 72,471 of JALHIW010000007.1, forward strand.
GCAGACCTCAAAAAGGAGGTCATTGAGTTTGGAAACAATCTCGTCCGAGAAACGGATGTTTGCCGCGCTACGTATCTTCGGATCGAAGCGCATGGCCGTGAGGACAACCCTTGCCATGTGATCGCTTGCACCGAACGCGATCTCCCCGACGGGGTGAACCCGGTCACCAAGCCTGACGATGCGTCCCATAACACCTGCTACATCCTCTCTGCTCCGCGCGTCTGGCAGAGCATAGACTATATTCATTCCAACCTCGGGGATAAGCCGCGCGTCCATGCGTTCGGCGAGCAGCCCTACGGCCTCTCCCAATCTCTTGATAACCTTCTCGCGTTCTTCCTGTGTCATATCGAGATCACCAATATGAATCTTGTCTCGATTGCGTTCATGCAAGCCCGAGATCAGCACGCGCCTCCTTGAGCCCCTCGATCGCGAGGTGGTAGAAGGTCCCAATGTCCATGAGCGACTCGATCATCAGGATCCGTTCGCGCTCGCAACCGGCGGCAAAAGACTTCTCTTTGAACTTCTTCTTGACCGTCCTCGGTGTGACATCGTCGATCGCCCCGCCTTTTACAAGGGCGCAGGCGATGATGAGGCCCGAGGCGCTGTCAGCAGCCTGGAGCGCAACCTCGATGGGGCGTTCGTAGCCTGATGTAAGCATGTGGTTGTGGCGCCTCACAATCTCCGCTATATCCCTGGGGACGCCGTTCTCGATCAGGATCTGGTAGCCCTCGATCCCATGGCGCTCCATCTCCCCATCAACAAGATCGTAGTCGATGTCGTGCAGGAGACCGATGATCTCCCACATATCCGCATCTTCACCGAGGTGCTCCGCGACCTTCCTCATGATGGCTGCCGTGGCGTGGCCGTGTACGATGTGTGACTGCGACGTCACGTAGCGCTGGAGCAGGTCAATGGCCTCCTCTCTCTCCATGCGGGAGAAGTTGTCGGTCGCCCTGGATAAGGGTGTGGGTCGCGCCCGGCTGCAGGGATAGAGATATACATGCATCTGTTCCACCTCAATACATGAATCTACGGGTTCTTGAAGTGCTGGCGGCAGTGGTGTGCTTTGTGCTCTTTGTCCTGCTGCTGGTGGTGCTGCCCGATCTTATGGTGGGAATGGAAGGGTTTGCCTATGTTGCGGCGCTGGCGGTCTTTATCAGTTCACTCGGTATTGCAGGCTACCTTATCGACAGAATGATCGTGTGAACTACCCCGCGCTCATCGGTGCGGGGCTTCCTGCTTTCAATGGCCAACACCTGCACCACAGAGATGTGATGCAGAGGTCCTGGATCCACAGGCTCGAAGGGCTGTTCCATCCCCACGCGGTGAATATTCACCGCAGCATTATAATCTCTATCGGCAGCAAACCCACAGTATGGGCAAATCGTGGACCCTCACAGCGAGATCCTTCGTTGCGATACTTCCGCAGTTTGCACACGGTTGCGTCGTATCTCGGGGATCGATTTGAATGAAGTTCGCACCAGCACTTTCAGCCTTGTACAAGAGGTACGAATAATAGAATATACCCGGGATGCTGTATCTATCGGAGGAAGGTGGGGCGGCTCTGCTTTCATCCCCGGCGGCAAGACCGGGGGCTTCCCGCTCTGCCCCCACAAGTTAAAATAGAATAGGGGAATGAGGTTTTACGCCGGTTCCGGGGCGCTTTCGTAGATCAGCGTCACGTAGCGTGCAACAAGGATGATCCAGACCGGGTAGAGGAATAGCAGAATCAGCCAGCCGATGAACGGGATCATTGCCAGCACAAAGACGATGAGACCAAAGATGAGCGCGACAACCCAGAGGATGATGAGCGCCAGGATGTAACTCCCCCAGCCGATCTTTCCGATGTGCTCCAGGATGGCGCCGAAGGCAAACGCCTGCCCCATGCTGTTCTTCCGTGCAAACCGGATGATACCGATCATCGAGATCAGTGAAACCAGGATCCCGACGATGATCACAACCAGCAGCCCGATACCAATCGTGCCGGCGGCGGTCGCAGGGTCGCCGGCCATCGTCGCGGGCACTCCAAAGATGAGCGCGACGATAAAAACCGGTATGCTGTATATGATACCGATGATGAAGAGTTTCAGGCCGTCGATGAAGGTCCTCACCCAGTTTCCTACATCAGGGGCCGGTTTAGCACCGCTGTAGATCCGGACCGTATACCCCATGATCAGCGGGAATATGATCGTGCTGATGACGAGCAGGATCCACTGGACCCATTTGCCCCAGACAGCATCTTTTGCATAGCTGAACGAATCGCTCAGCATCTTACCATAATCCATAAGTAAATCTCCGACGCTTTAGGATGGGCATATATTGTATATAATGCTTACTATGAACTCTCCAGCAAATCACTTCTTTACCGGAATACTCATGTATTCCGGGCTCAATGCAGGCCGACTGCAGGTATCCGATAAAACACGTGTAAAACGCAATAATACTATACTCAATTAGTGCCGCGGGAACGCTCCACATGCCCAAGGGAGATTGTCTTCCCACTGGCAATCGCCGCGCCGGGTGGTGGGGGTGTTTGAAGATGCTGGAAAAGTATTGTGCCCGGGAAGCCTGATGAGACAGGATACGGCGCGAATTACCTCCCCCGATCTGCGACTCCCCCTCGATACCGTGCCATGGGGGATGACCGCCTTATTTGGTTTTTTCCAGAGCCTCAAAGAACCTCAAACAAACCAGTTCTGGAGTTCTCGCTTGCATCCCAGCAGATGTTCTGAGGCCATCAAATCAACGGTTCTGTGATATAAACTCCCCGTTTCTTCCCGGTATTACGCGACGGGGACTATAAAACCAGTTTGCTCATGGTGTGATGC
>JALHIW010000066.1:0-1253 GCA_022837745.1 Methanomicrobiaceae archaeon
CCCCAGACCAAAGGAAAGATCGAGAATGCCATTGGGTATATGAAGCGGGACTTCCTTCTCGGAGGGTCCTTCAGTTCGCTGGACGATATGAACTATCAGCTTCGCCAGTGGCTATCCCGGATCAACGGATCCGTTCATGGCACGACACATGAGATCCCCAGGGAACGCCTGAAATCCGAGGGTCTGAAGACACTCACGTCTATTCCGCCATACGTGATGAGACGAGAAGAAGTCAGGAAAGTGACCCGTGACGGCTATGTCTCCTACCAGGGAAACCGATACTCTGTACCGTACCAGTATGCAGGAAGGTCGGTGGTTCTTGAGATACAGGATGATCGGATGACCATTCGGCTGGGCTCTGAATGTCTCTGCTCCCACGTAGTTGTCCCTGGCAGATCCCGCGTTGTCCGGGAGAAAGAGCACTTCAAAGGGCTCCTTGCACTGGCCATGGAGTGCAATTCACAGTGCAAGAGGACCACAAAACCACTTTTCCGGATGATCGGACCGGAGGTAGAACACCGTCCCCTCTCTGTGTATGACCGGTTCTCAAATGAGGTGAAGTGAATGAGTTCTCTTGCCTATGAGCGGGTCCACCACAACCTGAAAAAGTTGAAGCTGACCACGATTGATGCACTCCTCGATAATTACCTCGAGATCGCTGCAAGAGAGGAACAGTCCACCCTGGAGGTCCTCGATTACCTCTTTGACCAGGAGTTGAAGAGCAAGGAGGACCGAGCACTTGGATTGAGAATGAGGATGGCAGGGTTCCCCATGGAGAAGCGATTGGAGGACTTTGACATGAGTTTCCAGCCCTCACTCGACCCCGCAGTGATCCGTGATCTCGCCTCATTGCGGTTCATCCACAATGCCGAGAACGTTGTCTTCCTTGGCCCTCCTGGTGTGGGGAAGACGCATCTTGCCCTTGGTCTTGGCTATGAGGCGGTCCGGCAGGGTTTCAGGGTATACTTCGCAAATGCGTCACACCTGATGGAACGCTTGATTAAAGCCAAGTTCGAGAACAAACTCGAGGAGCGTATTAAAGGACTCACGAAGTTCCATCTCCTGATTGTTGATGAAATGGGTTACCTGCCGTTCAATAGTGAAGGTGCACATTGCTTCTTCAACCTGATTTCCCGGAGATACGAGAAATCGTCCACGATTTTTACTTCGAACAAGTCATACGGCGAGTGGGGAGAAATCTTCGGGGATCATGTGATCGCTGCGGCGGTCCTGGACAGGATCCTGCACCACTG
>JALHIW010000047.1:0-7441 GCA_022837745.1 Methanomicrobiaceae archaeon
TGCTGACCACTCGCAGTGCCATTAACTTGTATCATCGATGTTCATCCGGCATAAAGTATAGCCGCGGGGTGAAAGTGTATGGCGCTTGTATACGGACAAACCCGGGACAGGCAGACGGCATTCCTCCCCAGTCTGAAGGCTGGGGTCTCCTGCCTATACGAAGATGAAATCAATTAAGATCGCAACAGGGGTAAAGGATCAACTCAACCATCTCAAGATACATCCCCGTGAGACCTACAGCGATCTCATCTCCAGGTTGGCCTCCCAGGCGCAAACAGAGTTGCCTCCATGGCAAATCCCTCTTATTCATGTCAGGATCAATGGAGTCATCCGGGAACTCAAGCACCCTATCGAGATCACGGTTGAGATGGATGAAGGGGAATATATCCTGTATAATCACGAGTACCGACTACTGGTCGTCGCCCCGGATCTCTCTGAAGGTTTGAAGGACATTATCGACGAGTTTGAGGAAAACTGGAACGATTTCGTTCTTCAGGATGAGGGTGCTTTACTTGGAGGTGCTCGCGACCTGAGGAGGAAGTTCATCGCACTCATACCCGGAGAGACCTGATCGTGCCTCGAAAAAACAAGACCATCGTACGCCGTCTCATGAAGAAGGGGTTCGATGCCAGGATGTCAAAACATATCAAACTGGTGTTTAGCTACAACGGTTGTGACACAGGAATCCGTACATGGGTTTCCCATGGCACAAAGGAGATTAGCGGCCAGTTGCTTTCTCGTATGGCGGAACAACTCAATCTCTCCCGGCAGCAATTCCTTGATCTAATCGACTGCCGACTCGATGAAGCGGGGTTGATTGCAGTATATAAGGAGATGCACCTATTATGACGCTGGACGTATCGACTGAATGGGGAGGCGCTCTTTGACCAATCTCCTGGAGTTTGATACGGATTGCCGCATCCAGGACCTTGCGCGTCACACCATCGCCTCCTTACCGATGTAGTCGTACAATCGGTGCTTGAAATCGTCGAATTCCCGGATCGTCTGACAAGCGACGTCGTAGAGGAACCGCTCGTCGGGACAGTAGATTACCTTTCCGCGGAGGACTTCCGTCCGGACATAGAGCGGCAGGTGAGAGAAGATCTGGATGTCGTAGCGGTCGTCGGCGGGTTCTGAGAGCGCCGCAAACCTGAACCGGGCTGCCTCCTCGCGGTCCCCGTCGTAGTAGATGCGAGAGTTAGACATCAGACCCTGCCCTCGCCCGCCCTTCGGCAACGGAGCCGTAGAGGATGATGATGCAGACCTTCTCGAAACCCTCGACTATCTTGAGCCGCTCAAGTGCGTGCCGGACAAAATGATTCACTCGCTCTCACCCCCCGGGCGCGCCCGGAAGTTCTGTAGGTTCTAGATGGAGATCGCTCTCACATTAACGTTTCCCGCGGCGGGGGGGGGGCGGATCGGACCGGTCGTCTGTCCCATTCTCCCGCAAGACCAATACACCATCCGGGATCCCCGGGCAATCGCTCAGCTTCACAACCACAAAATAAGGTGAAATAAACCGCTACCTGGCGAGCCGATTCCATTCTTCACGGGAAATGCCTGCCTGCCGGAGGATACGCACGAGCAGGTCGACGCTGATCTCTGGCCTATGTGGATTTGGGATGGTCAGAACGAGGTCGGCCTCTCACCATGAGGGGGGTGTTTGCCTCCCCTGGTATGGCCGCTCAAAACCCGGAGTCTGAAGGTTCTTCACGAGGTGGCTCTATGTGGGTCTGGTCATATGCTCCGGCACCCCTATCCACGGTGCGGCCCGGAGCCGTATGATGAACCGTTCGCCGATGACGCCGGCAAGGTTTCTCCTGCACTCTTCCAGCGTCCTGCCGGCTGCAAAGACCCGGGGAAGTCCCGGCACCTCTCCGTAATACGGTTTGGCGTCCTCGATGATCCCGTATCTCGCGTGTTCGAGTGCCGCGCGGATATACTACTCAGGGATCACGGCGCAGTTCAGCAGGATTGCCCCCGCATATAGTGTTTCCCGGGTCGAGCGGGATCACGACCCTGCTATCGGGCGCATTCAGTTGGTGCCGGTCATCCCCGATCTGCTGCGGGTGCGATTCACTCCCCGGCACGGTATTCTTCCCGGAGCCGGGCAAAGACCTGCACCTGGCTGAGGTAGACCGCCGGGTCGCGCTTGTACTCGAGCACCGTCGGGATCTCAGGGTGCCGCCGGAGCCGGGAGAAGACCGCTTCAAGGTCAAGCCCGCCCTCGGGGTGGTCGAGCTCGAGGTGCTCGTCTGTGATCGAGCCCCTCCTGACGTTCGAGAGGTGGTGGAGGGTCACGTTGAGGGCTTCAAACCGGGCTAACTCCTCCGCGAAGGAGATCTGGCGGTAGTTTGTTGTGCAGGCAAGGTGAGGGAAGTCCAGGCAGAACCGGGTGATCTTCGTGCCTGCAAGGGCGGCGAGTTCTCCGGCGGTGTTCCCGAGGAGGGGGCAGCCGGCATGGACGGCCGGGAGGTTCTCAAGGGTGAGGCGGGGGTCGTTGTGGCGGTCCAGGAACGCGGCAAAGGTCTCCTCTGCGGCGGCGCGGCCTCCGGGTTCATACCGTCCGGCGTGGAGGACGATCGTCTCCGCACCCAGGGTATCGGCGGCCTCAAACGTCTGGTTCATGGCCTCCTCTATATGAGCCTCGATCACGGCGAGCGGACGGTTGTCCCGGATGGCGGGGGCGCAGGGGTTGACGCCGTGGCTGTGGTGGGGTGCGTGGATGACGGCCGGGATGCCGGCTGCGGCGATCCGGTCGAGGTGCTCGCGAAACGACCGCCGGGGGAGGGGGATGGCCTGAACCTGGATGAACTGGATTGCCCCCTCTTCGTAAAGGGCCGTGAGCAGTCCAAGCGCCTCGTCGTCGTTGAGCCGCAGCGTGCAGCCCGGTTTGCTGGCAGGCAACTGTATATCACTCCTGCCCTATCTTTTAGGGGGCGGGCATCATCAAGTATGCGCGCGGGAGAGGGATCTTCCGGGAGATCCCCTGCAGATGCTCTGGAGAGAGGGGACTGTGGCCCTCCCTGGCAAGGACGCCGGAGGATAGAAAGAATCAGTAGCCCGGAGCAGATTCGAACTGCTGTCGCAAGGTCCAGAGCCTTGCATGATTGACCGCTACACTACCGGGCTGTTTGGCCTTCAGATGTTGTTTTTGAATCTTAATTAAGGTGACGACGGGGGGGGTTTCATCCCCCGGCAGACCGCGGGCATCTCCCGCAGGCCCGGCAGACCGCGGCGATGGGCCGGATCTCGGTTCCGGATCTGCAGAACGGCTCGATGTCGTTTATATCCCGCAGGTAGTATATGTGGGGGACGAGCGCGATGTGGGTGTAGCGGCCGCAGGGGATGCCGAGCCTCCCGGCGATAGTCTTCTGGAGGTGGACGAGGGCGTAGATGTTCGCGCCGGCGGCGGAGAGGATGTCGTTGCTCCGGAAGACGGCCTTCATCTGGAGTTTGCCGTCCCGGATGAGGCACTGGACGATCTGGAGGCAGGGGCAGTCGTCCAGGTTCTCGTCGACGGCCGGGTTCCAGGTGACGGCGATGGCCCGCCGGGAGTTCTTTGCGGCGGTGAGTTTACGGACGATGTAATCGATCTGGTCGATGTGAACGTCCCTGCCGTCCACCGTCAGCCCCTCCCCCCAGTCGAAGAGCCGCCGGTGGTAGTCGTACTCGAACTGCGCCTCGGAGCCGTGGAGGAGGTTCTCGGCGTAGGCGTCCAGGAACCGCTGCTGGAACCGGGAGGCGGGGCTTGCCATCGGCGGCCTCTCGGGGGACTCCACCTCGAGCGCAAGTTCCTCGCACTCGACCGTGGCCTCGCCGTTCTCGGTCTCCAGCACCCATCCCTTCTCGAGGACGGTCCTGACCGCCAGTTCGTGGGCGCGTGCGAGGGTGGGGGCGCGAATGATCCGCATGGAGATCTGTTTGAGGGCGTTGTAGAAAAATCAGGCAGTATGGATCGGCGGTGCGGGCGCCGGGGTCGGGATGGGATCTCTGGTGGATCCGCGGGAACCGCAGGTCTTCCCGGGTCTGACTGCAGGCGGACTGCACACCCTGGCGGTGGTTGAGATGGGGGAGGTTCTTTCCCCGAATTCAAGGTTTCACCCCCCCGGGCAAGGGGGCGGCCAGAGAGTGTATGCACCGTTCCCTGAGCACGGGAGAGAGGGCGGCCGGGCTGCGGCGTCTTCACCGCGTGACGCGATCTCCTGGATGCGGGGGGGCAGGGGTGAAGATGCCCTCCCGAACCACCGAACGATGGCGCGCTGTCATCTCCTTTCCTCCCTTCCATCCAGCGCCACCGATCGCGGCACCTTCTGCGACCGGGCCGGAGGGGGGAGGGGGCGCAATCCTGCGCGCCTCCCCCTCTCGGAGCAGTGGGTCTTTATTCGGGCACCCTCCAGTCAGCGGTTGACCGGGGGTAAAGCGTGATCCCTGCGGCTATGGATGTTTTCCGGCAGTGTAAAACGGTTTCTGGGGACCGGATCCCGGGCCGACCACAAAGGATATAACAAGTGTTTCACAAATACTCTGACATATTCCGTAATTCGGAGTATGGAGCGTGGTGAACCCGTATTCGACGTCTGTCGAATGCCCGGCGTTCACATTCCCTCATGTCATCACAAAAGGAGGTATAGTATGAAGAGTATAGCAAAATTGATGGTTGTCGCCATGCTTCTCGTGGCTGCGCTGGTGGTAGCACCGGTTGCGGCGGCGAGGACGATTGGAGCAAGTGGTGACACTGTCTATGTAGGCGAAGAAGACATTACATTAGGATTTGACATTACCGCCACCCAGATAGTACACTACAGTGACCCCACTGCAGGAGCGATTGACAACACCATTCAGGCACCGGGTGGCGTCATCCCTGAACTGAGCAGCACTAAAGTTGGCACGAAGACCGGGCCTTACTACGCGTTCAACGCCAGCGGGGACCCGACAATCCGGGGCACCGCATCCGGATACGTCAACGTCGAGTACCCGAGCGTAGTTCTCGATGTTGTGCTGAACACTTCTCAGAAGGACTCTGTGGCCAGCAAATCCGTCACCAGGGACAACCTGCTGGACTTCAAGTTGACTGACAACATCCTCATCCCGACTGCGCGGATCGACATCAAGGTCACCACGCCTGGCGGCGGTACGACGACCGAGTTCGGCGGACAGCCTCTGAAGGCTCGCCCCCTCACCGGCGCGACCCAGTACATCGGTGCAGTCGACCTGACAGGCGCCGAAGCCGGGACATACACTGTCCAGGCAAAGTGGCCCGACACCAGTGACTTCTATGGCAAGGGCTTTGACTCCAACACCGTGACCTTTGAGGTCTCTACGAAGAAACTCGCCATCACGTCCGACAAGGACAGCGTTGTCCGCGGCAAGAGTTTCGCCGTGACGATCGCCGGCGAGTCGAAGCAGAATTACATCCTGTTCGTCAAGAGTGTCACTCTTCCTCCGGGCACCACATATCCTTTGATCGCCCCCGGTCAGGATGGTGTGACGAATGTCACGAGCGCTGATTGGGCCGGAAATTTTAGTGGCCTACCTGCCTCTACAGCCATTAACGCCCCTGGCCTGAACTACACCCAGGCGTGGGTTAAGACCACGGCCGGCGGCACGCGCACCGTCCAGTTCAACACCACCCCGACCACCGATGACCGGCAGTTCACCATCAGAGTCCAGGATCCCACGGACACCGCCAACTACGACGAGGTCAAGGTGAAAGTGGAGAAGGGCGCCGTCACCATCACGGCCGCCGGCACCGGAACCTACTACATCGGTGAGGAGATCACCCTCGAGGGCACCTGCACCGAGAGCGACGATGTCTACCTCTTCCTGACCGGCCCGAACCTGCCCAGCAACGGTGTCAACCTCACCGAGATAGGGGCGGTGGTGGACACCGATGCAGCCACATTCACCACAGAGGTTGTCGAGGTTGATGACACCTGGTCATACAAGTGGAACACCGGTGAGCTGAGGAGGTCGCTTGATGCCGGCGGCTACACGATCTACGCCGTCTCGCGACCCAGAGACAAGGAACACCTCTCCTATGCCCAGTATGACACAATCTCAATCCAGCTCCGGTCCGGGTTCATCTCCGCGACATCGAGCGGTGCAGTCATAGCAAAGGGTGACGACCTGAAACTCACCGGCACCGCACAGGGCGACCCCGACGAGGTGCATGTCTGGATCTTCGGCAAGAACTACTACGGTAGGCCTGGTGAATTGTATGTTGATTCCGCAACCGTTGAGGACGACGGCACCTTCGAGTTCGAACTCGATGGAACAAATACGGAGCATCTCTCCGCAGGTCAGTACTTCGTTGTCATCCAGCACCCGATGATGAACAAGATATTTGACATCCAGGCCGCCGGAGGCTTGATCATCGGCACGCCCGGGTCGGGTTTCACACCTGTGGCTATCACGAATCTCCAGGCCGCCGCTGCAGCAAACGCGCTGATCAAGGCGCTTGACTCCCAGAACATCGACGACACCTACGTGAAGCTCACGTTCATCGTCGAAGAGCCGAGGATCCTGATCGACCCGATCGGTGACGTGCCTGCGGGCAGCACGTTCACGATCAGCGGCACCACCAACCTCGCTGTCGGTGACACCCTGAACGTCGAGGTTACATCCGCTGCATTCACTCCATCCGGGAAGGGTGAGGAGTCTGGATTCGCAAGCGTTGCCAGGACGACCGAGGTCAAGGCTGGCGATGGTGCGAACGTCTGGTCTGTCGAGATCGACGGATCGGCCTTCAAGCCCGACCAGTACATAGTCACGGTTGAGTGCATCGAGACCGACACAACCGAAACCGCGAACTTCAACGTGGTTGAGGCTGTTCCGAGCACGCCCACGGTCACCCCGACCGGGACTGTGACAACGACCACACCCCCGGTCGAAACCACGGTCACCCCGACCGAAACCGAAACCCCAGGGTTTGGAGCACTCCTTGCCCTTGCCGGACTTGGTGCGGTCGCCTACCTGGTTCTCCGTCGGGACTAAACCCTGACAAACCCTAATTTTTTTTGTTTCCTGCTTCTGCTGAGCGGTTTTTCGTGTATTGCGGCTGCTCCTGGGAGATCTCTTTTGCAACAGACCAAACCGCTATAGTTATAGTGATGCCAGTGAGGGCAGAGGCAGAGCCCATCAAACCCATCAAACCAGTTTGTTCGTGGTTTGATATCCCGCAAATCACCACCGCAGTGAACGTCTTTTGATGCTGACCAGCCGTGCCAGGAAGGCGGGCGGGCGGTGAATGATGATACCACAACTCCCGATCCATAAGCACATAGTGTACGCCGCTCAACGCATCCTCTGCTATTATTTCTGCTTTTTATGCGCTTTCCTCCCCCCCTTTATCACCGGCGTCCCCATCAAGTATTTATGGTATTATGCGCTTAACTTGTACTGGCAGCAATGAAGTCCACCATCCGCATCAAGACGATCA
>JALHIW010000068.1:0-1113 GCA_022837745.1 Methanomicrobiaceae archaeon
GCAACCGGCCAGCGACGCCTCACCGGCCCTCTACTTCAAGAAACAGATGCTGCGGCGCATGGACGCCATCAGCTATGACCATGACGCCTACGGCAAGGTTATCGACGACTACGTGCAGCGCAACCGGGGAGCCAGCATCGACGACTGGAAGCGATTCTCGCAGCGCCATGGCAACGAGACCATCTTCAAATACTCGGTGACGCTGCTGGACAACATCGAGTTCATCGTGGCCAGAAGCGACAACGAACGTCGGGAGATCATCCAGAGTTTCACCCGGCGCGGAATCAAGAAACTGCCCGACGGGCGCAAGGTGGAGGACATCGTCCATACCCCGCAAAGCTGGAGCAAACGCAAACAATGACCATGAAGGAATTTATCGAACAGGAGAAACGACGGCTGCAGGAAGCGCTGCACTGGTTCAACAACCGGGGCAGTCGCATGACCGTCAGGGAATCCGGGGATCTCTTTCTGGACGCCCTGGTGGACAGCTTCACCGTCACGCGGATCGCTCCCCATTTCGACACCGCTGGCAACCATCTGCGCACCGATTTCTGGCTGTTGTGGAAGGCGCTCGGTTACGACGAGGGCTTTCAGCACGCCCACACCGTCAAAGTGGTGGATGTTCGGGCCGAAGACACGCTGACGGCCGAACATGACGGCAAGGAGGACGAAGGGTGGCTGATTGTGGAGCTGACCGACGACCTGGGCCGTATTCACCATGTCGAAATGATCGAGCCAGTCTCGGAGCCCGAACTCGCGGCGGACTGGCAACGCTGGATCGCCTACCGCCAGAAAAACGCCGAGAGATTCCGCCGGATCGACGATCAGCTTCTGGCCGCGCATCTCCGGATCGCGGAGGACTGGTCATGAAACTGCGCTATATGATCGACTCGATAATAGCCGACCGGCAAGCCACCGCCCCGGAATACGTGCCCGTGGGCGTCTGGGTTCAGGGGCCGGGTCCCGGTCTGGATGTGGAGATGTACTACTTCGACCGGGGGCCGAACGGGCTTTCCGACCGCAGGGACGAGGCCGCCTGGGTGGTCAACCGTCTGGTCGAGGCCGGGGCCACCTCGCTTCCGGCGGATTTTCTCGAATACCACCGGCTGTCCC
>JALHIW010000069.1:0-1105 GCA_022837745.1 Methanomicrobiaceae archaeon
CTCGCTGCAATATCCGGAACACGCCGGAACCATGCTCAAGAACGCGCCGCACCGTGTGCTGCTCATCTTCGGCGATCTCTACCCCGGCGTGACCTGCATCGTCCGGCAGGTGAAGGCGCGATTCTTCGGCCTGTTCGACCGGGACAACCTGCTGCCGCAACGGGCCGAGGTGGACATCGTCCTCGAGGAATATGTGGACCGTTCCATCAACTGGTCGGAGGTGCGCTCATGATCGGCCGTGATTCCCGCTACTCCCGCTGCGTTCTCTACCGGGACAGCGACGGCACCTCCCTCGGCATGCGTCAGCGCATCGACACCACCCCCAGACACGACGACCGCCTGCACACCGTCGTCGAGGGCGACCGGCTGGATCTGCTCGCTCACCGCTATCTGGGTGACGCCCGGCTCTGGTGGATCATCTGCGACTACAACGACATCTTTTTCCCGTTGGCGCTCGAGCCAGGTCTGGCGCTGCGCATTCCCTCCCGCGAACACGTCCAGATGCGCCTCCTCGACTGAGGCTTCCGACACCTCGCCATGCCTTCCGGTAAGTAAGCAGGGAACTGCGAACCGCCGGAGAGACGCATGGATCTGGATACCTTCAAACCGACATTTCTGATTCAGATCGAGGGGCAAGACCTCTCGAAGGACATCACCCAGGAGATCACCTCGTTCGTTTTCACCGACAACGAGGAGGAGTTGGATGTCCTCGAACTGTCGGTGACCGACCGCAACCTGCAGTTCGTCGACGATCCGCTGTTCCAGGAAGGCAACGAGATCGAGGCTCGCTTCGGCTACGTGGGAAACCTCTCCCCGCGCAAGAAGGCGGTCATCAAGGACATCGATTACGATTTTCCGGAAAACGGTGATCCGACCATCCGCATCAAGGCCTACGACAAGGGCTTCAAACTGGCGGGCAAGGAGAACCAGAAAGTCTGGCAGAAACCCGCTCCCGGCATCCTTTATTCGGAAATCGCCGAACAAATCGCCGCCGCCAACGGCCTCACGCCGGTGGTCACGGCCACCAAGGGGACCCATCTCCGCGTCACCCAGAGCAACATCTCGGACGCCCAGTTCCTCAAGGAGCTGGCGGAAAAGGCCCGCG
>JALHIW010000070.1:0-1091 GCA_022837745.1 Methanomicrobiaceae archaeon
CCAGGTCTGGTCCACCCAGTAATGGTTTGATGAGGTGTAGGAGAGGCTTCCGAGCGGCAGGTCTTGTAGTAGCGGGGTATCGTTCCCTTTGATCGTCAGGTTGGCCCCGCCACTCTTCACGACGAGAGTCCCTCCAGATCCTGCGGGAGAGAGGATCGGAAATGAGAGGGCGCTCCCGGCCGTCGTGGCCGCACCGGTGCCGAGGTCAAACGCCGTCGAGAGGAGGACGCCCTCTCTATCGTTTAACCAGAGCGAGTCCAGAGCAATCTTATAGTCCACAAACCTGTCCTTCACCTGGTTCATGTGCGCGATCTCGTTCTCCCTCCCCGCTGCCGGGACGCCGTAGACCTGGTAAAGCGAGAGCGCTACAACGATCAGGGCAAGGAGCAGGACAAACCCGACAACCTCGGAGAGGGCATCGTCACGGCTGGAAACCGGCATCGTCACGGAGGTTATCCTCGTAAAGTATATTTAACTATTGGGTGCAAAACTCGCGTTTGCATCCCTGTGGGCATCAGACCAACACCTCTTCATGAACAGATCCCCGGGGCGCGGGTGGGCATCGCCGCGCAGCACTGCCGCCCCATCCAGATCGGGGGCGGTCGGGGTTGTGTATGAAAAACGCTCTCCCAGTTACAGGGATGGGGGTCGACGAAGGAGGGTATCCGGATGAGATACAAAGAGAGGGGAGCGTCTCCGGCCCCCTCCCCATGGGGCGATCCCCCATTGATACAGTGTGCGGGGGAGGGCGTCTCCAGCATCACACGGTTAAACCCTCATCAAAGACCCAGTCTCCGTGCCAGGCGCGGCTTCTCCAGCCCGTCTTTCAGGCGCCTGGGGTGCCGGGGGTCAGCCGCAAAAGACGTCCCTCGCGGAGGTGATCCTAGGGCATCGGAGAAGTGGTTTGATGGCCTGCCGCGCATGCTGCCGGAAAACCGTGGAGAGTTTCTATCAGAGAATCGTTGATTTGATTGTCCCGCCCGCCGCCGGGCATTGCGGCACCGGTTCCCCCGGCAACGCGGGGCGGAGAGGATCCCGGGATATCCATCTACCAACCGTCAAACCTTTTTCATCTTGTGTGTCTTATAACT
>JALHIW010000071.1:0-1076 GCA_022837745.1 Methanomicrobiaceae archaeon
CAAACTCAAGAAGAACGCCCTCGGCAAGGGCGCGGGCGACAAGTCCGCCGAGTCCCAGGGCAAACCCAACGACAAGGAGGCCCCGCCCACGCCGCAAAATGAGCCGCCAGCCATGGTGACCATCAATGCGGACACCGGCGCGGTCACACAAGGAGGTGGCAATGGGTGATCTCAGCAAGAATTTCAACCGGTCGGAATTCGCCTGCAAGGGCAAAAACTGTTGCGGCCATTCGGCTGCGGTCCACCCCGACCTGATCGACGCCCTGCAGGCGTTGCGCGACCGAATCGGCAAACCGCTGTCCATCACCAGCGGCTTCCGCTGCAACCGGCACAACAAAGCGGTGGGCGGCGCGGAACAGAGTTTTCACACGCTGGGTATGGCGGCCGATGTGAGCTGTCCCGCAGGCGTTTCGCCCGAGGAACTGGCGGTCATCGCCGAGGAGATCCCACTCTTTTGCGAGGGCGGCATCGGCGTCTATGCCTCCTGGGTCCATCTCGACGTGCGCCAGTCGGGCAAGGCGAGGTGGCGGTCATGAGCGCCGAAGCCAAGACCCTGTTTTCCGGCACCGCGCTGGGTCTCTCCGGGCCGCTTCGGGTGGAGATCCTTCCCAATGGAATGACCGCCAGGCTGACCCAGCCGTTCCGTGTCCGCACCGGCGCTGGCCGCATCATCGAAGTGCCCGCCGGGTTCGAGACCGACTTCGCCTCGGTGCCGCGCCTGTTCTGGCGCGTGGTGCCGCCCTGGGGGCGATATTCCCCGGCGGCCGTCGTTCACGATTACCTCTACCACACCGGCAAGGTCTCGCGGCTTGCGGCCGACCGCCTTTTTCTCGAACTGATGGCGTCCCTGGGCGTGCCTCTGTGGAAAAGGCAAGTCATGTATTGGGCGGTTCGCCTGGGCGGCTGGCTGGCCTGGGACGACAGTCGAAAGCGGGAGGCGGAGCATGCTTGAAACCCGCGACCGTCAATCCGAGGAACGCTACCGCAACCGCTGGTACGGCAAGTACCGGGCCTTCGTGCGCGACAACAACGACCCCGAACGCCTCGGCCGGGTCCGCCTGGAAATCCCCGCCGTG
>JALHIW010000048.1:0-6730 GCA_022837745.1 Methanomicrobiaceae archaeon
GTATGTCATCATTCAGGCGGAACAGGACGTTTCCGAACCGAAGAAGGAGGGACGATCCGTTGGGATCGATGTCGGATTGGATTCGTTTGCGGTCGATAGAGATTATAATGCTGCGGTGAATATTCACCGTGTGGGGATGGAACAGCCCTTTGAGCCTGTGGAGCCAAGACCTCTACATCACATCTCCGTGGTGCAAGTGTTGTCCATGAAGCAGGAAGCCCCGCCATTCAGGGCGGGGTAGTTCACGAGCACTGGTCAGGAGAACTGATTGTATCAAGACTCCAATCCTGAGGTGACCGATCACTATTATAGTGTCTGACGGAAAAAACTATACTGATCATTGTGGGCATCAAAGAGTGGGTGGTTCCGCAGGATAAGGTGTTTTTTGATCTTTTCGACAGGATGGCCCAGACGGTCGTCTCCGCGGCCGATATGCTCGTTGAGATCGTCGAGAACTTCGCAAAGATCGAGAACGTGGAAGAACAGTGCCGTGCGATGAAAGAGATCGAACACCAGGGAGACGAGATCACCCATGAGATCTACGAGCAGCTGAACCTGACATTCATCACACCGCTCGAACCTGAAGAGATCTCCCGCCTTGCATCAGCGCTCGATGACATACTGGACTACATCGACGGCACCATGCAGCAGATGTACAGCTACGGTATCACCGAGACCGACAACTCAATGGTTGAACTTGCAAAGCTCGTCCAGCTTAGCGTCATCGAGATCGAGAAGGCCGTAAACGGCATCAGGACGATCAAGAACCCTACTCAGATCGAGGAACGGTGCATTGAGGTGAACCGACTGGAGAACATCGCGGACAACGTCCTCGGCCGTGCTATCATGGACCTCTTCAAGACGAAAGATGCGATAACAATAATCAAGCTCAAAGACATCTACGAAAACCTTGAGATAGCGACCGATAAGTGTGAGGACGCCGCAAATGTCTTGAGTGACATAGCCATCAGACACACCTGACTGCTATGGATCCGATCATCGTTCTTGGCATTATCCTTGCGTTACTCTTTAATTTCGCAAATGGTCTGAACGACGCAGCAAACTCGATCGCCACCATCATCGCAACAAAAGCCTTAACTCCCCTGCAGGCTGTCCTCCTGGCCGGGGTGTTCAACCTCCTGGGCCCCCTCTTCTTCACCACTGCCATTGCGGCGACCATAGGCAAGGGAATAGTCGATCCGGCCTTCCTCACGCCGCTGCTGATCCTCATGGCAATGGTCGGCGCGGTGCTCTGGGTTCTGATAACATCATTTTTTGGGATCCCGGTATCGAGCAGTCATGCCCTGATCGGCGGGCTGGTCGGGGCCGGGATTGCCGCAGCCGGGACTGGAGCGGTCCTCTGGCCACCGGTTGCGCTGGTTGTTCAAACTGTCCTTTATATCCTTATCGGTGTGTTTCTCGGTGCGGCAGTCGCTGCCGTAGCCACATACCGGAGGGATGAGTTTAAATTGCGGAACCTCATCATTGGAGGGCTCATCGGGGTGACGGTGATAATCCCGCTCGCCATTGCAACCGGTTTTTTGAAAATTGGCGGCCTTCTTGCGGTTATCATCTTCATTGTCATCTCTCCAATGCTTGGTTTTCTCTCCGCGTTTGTCCTTGCCACCCTTATAACCTCCATCTTCCGTAACTATCCCCCAAGGCGTCTCTCCAGCCTCTTCAAGAACCTCCAGATCTTTTCCGGATCGTTTCAGGCGATCGGCCACGGCAGCAACGATGCTCAAAACGCGATGGGCATCATCACAGCCATGCTCCTTGCGGGAGGGCTGATCACCGAGTTTTACGTACCTCTCTGGGTAATTTTTGCATCTTCTCTTGCCATATCTCTTGGAACGCTCTTTGGAGGATGGCGGGTCGTGGATAAGATGGCTAACCGGATCACGCGGATCCGGCCATACCAGGGGTTCTCCGCATCGACCGCTGCCGGAGGCGTCCTTTCACTGATGACCGCCTTCGGCGTACCGGTCTCCACGACTCATGTGACAACCGGTGCAATAATGGGTGTTGGCACAACCCGCGGCTACTCGGCGGTCAAGTGGGGTGTTGTCCGCGAGATCCTGATCGCGTGGATCCTGACCATCCCGGCATCGGCGGTGGTCTCAGGGGGATGTTACGTGATCGGGCAGACTCTGTTCAACGGTTTTTTTTTAAGGTTCTTGCGGGAGTGATACGTTCTGTTCGGTCACCACTCAGAGTTCGCGCATCAGTCCCTCGCCCACCGAGGAGAGTTTGGACCCTACTCCTTCCCACCATCATCCTCTGCAGTTTGCATCTTCAGGTAATACTGGCAGAGGTCAGCGACTGCACATTCCTGGTGTTTCGGGTTCTGCGCCGTGCAGACCGCGCGTCCATGGCGTATCAGGAGGTAGTTGATCTCTCCCCAGACCTCCTGCGGGAAGAGAGCCATGAGATCGCGTTCGATGACCTCGGGGTTCGTGCTCGATGTGAACCCAAGCCGCTTTGAGACCCGGCGGACGTGTGTATCGACGGCTATACCAACGTTGATACCGAACGCATGGGAGAGGACGATGTTTGCGGTCTTCCTGCCAACGCCGGGCAGCGACAGTAGTTCCTCCATTGTTCGCGGGACCTCGCCGCCGAACCCGGAGACAATCTTTCTTGCCGCGCCAACTATGTAGCGGGCTTTCATCCTGTGGAATCCGATGCTCCTTATGAGTGGTTCAACCTCCTCCGGTTCGGCGCTGGCGAGCGCCGCGGGTGTCGGGTAGCGGGAGAAGAGTTCGTCGCGAATGGCGTTGACTGCGCGGTCGGTTGTCTGCGCGGATAGGATGGTCAGGATCAAAGCCTCAAAGGGGTTATGGAACTCGATAAAATGACGCCTGCCGTCGACGATGGGGTAGCGCGCAAGGAGGCGGCGGTAGACCTCGCATGCGGTCTTGCGGTTCATGACTGATGGGGCAGGGCAGATTTGAACTGCCGTCAAAGCGTCCCAAACGCTCTAGGATGGACCAGGCTACCCTACTGCCCCTGTTTACCTGCATACATTGGGGACCAAGACAAAAATAGTTGCCGCTCCGTCTCTGTCGGCACCTGCACCTGTATCGACCGCTCTAACAATCGATCCTCGAGGAGATGCACATTCTCTGATGTTAACCTTCCAGGAACCGTTGCCGGAGGGAAAAAAAGTTATAAACTGACCTTAGAAATCGGTCATGATCCTGAACTGGTCAACCTCTTCGGTGTTAAGTTCTTCCAGGAACTCTTCAGCTGCATGTTTGATGTTCTTGCTTGCGGTGATGGCCCTGCCAACAACCAGGATATCAGCGCCAGCCCTGAGTGCCTCTTTCACAACATGCTGCCGGATGCCGCCCGCGGTCGCGATCAGCATCCTCTCACCGCCTGCCTTCCGGATTGCCGGAATATCGCCCCAGGCGTAATCGGTATCCTCGATGTCGATAGCCCGGTGGAGCTCAACAACATCCGGCTTCACCTTCAGTTGCCCGATGACGGCAACCGGGTCACTGACGTTGAGCGTGTCAAGCACGCTGTAGATCCCGGTCTTCCGGGCTTCCTGGATGGCCTTCTCAATCGTCGATAGCGGGGCGAGGCCGGAGATCACAACGGCGTCAGCACCGGCGTCAGCAGCCATGCGGGCCTCCAGGTTCCCCGTATCCAGCGTCTTGAGGTCGGCGACTATGAAGGAGCCTGGCCTGATCTCATGGATCTCGGAGATGATCGAGAGTCCAAACTTCTTGATAAGAGGTGTTCCGGCCTCGAGGATCAGGTGGTCGCTCTCCGGCAGCTCCTCAAGGACCTTCCGCATATGGTTCCTGTCAACAAGGTCCATCGCAACCTGCAGGTATGGGGGGTTCCAGAGACGCTGAACCTTGAATCCCATTACGGCATGGGTTGCCCGATCTTTTTCGTGAAGGAGCGTATCGACGTCAGGGAAACGATCGAGCGCCCGGCGGATCGCGAGTTTTGTCGCGCCGTAGTTGAATCGGTATAACTTGTTGTAGTCCTCTGCAGTCGGGTGGACAAAGACGCTTGCCATGATGACGATATCCTCGATATCGATTCCCTCAAAGGCACCCTCCTCCACCAGGTCGGCGACGGCCTTTGCCACAGCTGACTGCACAGGCCCGAAGATCTGGTTCACCT
This sequence comes from Methanomicrobiaceae archaeon, assembly GCA_022837745.1. Lineage (GTDB taxonomy): Archaea > Halobacteriota > Methanomicrobia > Methanomicrobiales > Methanoculleaceae > Methanoculleus. The sequence continues at coordinate 4,144 of JALHIW010000048.1, forward strand.
GATACTCTTTCTTCAGGGTGACCTTCGGGATGATGATGGTCGAGGGTTTTGCAGGCAGGTTTGGCCTTACTACCGCAAGAAGCGGGGTATGGCCTTTGGAGAGCTGGGAGAGGGCGTTTGCAAACGCCTGCCCCACAGGTCCTTCTTTGTTTCCCATGATCAGATCTACGTGCGCAAGTTCTGCGCCGTCTCCAACCAGTGCTTCGCCGATGAGATACATATGGATGCCCTCAGATAACTGCTGAAATGTTGGTGGACCTGGTTTAAAGACCTCCCGGTTGGATCGTCTCTCCCCTGGGCAGAAAGCCCCTGCAGCGAGGGGGGCTGATTGCTGTGCCGGGTCAGTTTTATGCGCGCCTCCATCTTCGGAATGAGTCCAGACGAGCGCGCGGGTTAGACGAGGTGGGCCTGGAGAATGATTCCATCCATCTGATGATTGCGCCCGGGATAACTACCATCATTCTGGTGCGTTATGGCCCAAACGAGAAGAGTGCAGGCTCGCCTGCCCGTTAAGAGTTGCAAGAATGTGGGGTCGGTGAGATTTGAACTCACGATCGACGGGTCTCTCCGAACATGCATCAGTGCTCCAACGGGTCATCATCCGTCAATCAGGAGACCCATTGTTCATCATGTGCAAAGACCGCTGGAGCCCGTCGCCATTCCGGACTAGGCCACGACCCCATTGTCCTCTAATACATTGATGGCAATGCAGTATAATGATTGCGCCTGAAAAAACCAGTAATCATATAACGCCGCCGACACCCATTTATATAGAATGGTTGAGGGCAGTTACGCGTGTGGAACCTCGCAGATACCTCTGCTCGGCATCACCATCGGTGAAATGCTGAACCGTATAGCCGCGGCGCACCCGGACAACGAGGCACTCGTAGCCGTCCACCAGGGTATCCGGTGGACGTATGCGGAGTTTCTCGATCGTGTCAACACCCTGGCACGCGCCCTGATGGCGCTTGACGTGGAGCGCGGCGATCGGGTTGCCATATGGGCGCTGAACTACGCGGAGTGGGTGCTTGTTCAGTTTGCCACAGCGAAGATCGGCGCTATCATGGTGAATATCAACCCCGCATACAGGACATACGAGTTCGAGTATGCCATGAAGCAGTCTGAGGTGCAGACACTCTTCATCCAGGGCAGGTTCAAGACCTCCGACTACGTCGGGATGTTCTATGAGTCGTGCCCCGAGGCTTTCGAGGCCAAGCCAGGCCGGATAGACAGCGACAGGTTTCCGTTCTTGAAGAACGTCATATTCCTTGGGGATATCCCATACAACGGGATGTACACCTGGGACGATCTCATGAAGATGGCCGACCTTATCAGCCCCGATGAACTCCGGGAGCGTGAGGAGTCGCTCGACTTCGACGACCCGGTCAACATCCAGTACACCAGCGGGACCACCGGTTTTCCTAAAGGCGTGGTCCTGACCCATCACAACGTCCTGAACAACGGCTTCTTCATAGGGGAAGGTATGGAGTTCACCCACCACGACCGACTCTGCATCCCCGTGCCGTTCTACCACTGTTTCGGTATGGTTCTCTCCAACATGGCCAGCGTCACACACGGTGCCACGATGGTGCTGCCATCGCCAGTCTTTGATGCGGAGGCTGTCCTCAAAGCCGTGCAGGACGAGCGGTGCACCGCCCTCCACGGCGTGCCGACGATGTTCATCGCCGAACTTGCGCACCCGAACTTCGAGAACTATCGGCTTGACTCGCTCAGGACGGGGATCATGGCAGGGTCGCCATGTCCGACAGAGGTGATGCGGGAGGTCAACAAGAGGATGCACATCTCCGAGATCGTGATCGTCTACGGCCAGACCGAGACCTCACCGGGGATCACGATGACCACGACCGATGATCCCCTGGAACGGCGCGTCTCGACGGTTGGAAGACCTTTTCCTCACACGGAGGTCAAGATCATCGACCCGAACACAAAGAGGATCGTCCCCCGCGGCGAGACCGGTGAGATCTGTGCCCGCGGGTACTGCGTGATGCGGTGCTACTACAACAACCCGAACGCCACCCGGGCAACTATCGACGAGAACGGCTGGAACCATACGGGGGATCTCGGGGTGATGGACGAGGAGAACTATGTCAAGATAGTCGGCCGCCTGAAGGATATGGTGATCCGCGGCGGTGAGAACATCTACCCGCGCGAGATCGAGGAGTTCCTCCACACCCACCCGAAGATCGCTGACGCCTATGTGATCGGGGTGCCGGACAGGAAGTACGGCGAGGAACTTATGGCGTGGATCAGGGTCGATAACGGTGTGAGACTGACGGAGGAGGATGTGCGGGAGTTCTGCCGCGGCAGGATCGCGCACTTCAAGATCCCGCGCTATATCAAGTTCGTCGACGACTTCCCGATGACGGTATCAGGTAAGATCATGAAGTTCAAGATGCGTGAAATCGCGATAAAGGAACTCGGCCTTGAGGACGAGTCAAAGATCGAGACGGCGTGAGACACCTGTTCACTTCGTATAGGCAGGAGACCCCAGCCTTCAGACTGGGGAGGAATGCCGTCTGCCTGTCCCGGGCTTGTCCGTATACAAGCGCCATACACTTTCACCCCG
>JALHIW010000049.1:0-7444 GCA_022837745.1 Methanomicrobiaceae archaeon
GAGGTAAAGGGGAGAGGAGAGTGTCCAAAAATCAGAAAGAGGAGCAAAGGGTGCGTTGAGTGGTATACCATATGCGCTTACGGATCGGGAGTTCAGGATAGTTAGTTTTTGGCATGTAACGGGTATGTAATCCACAATGATCCCGGCATGTACATCACGGTTCACAGAGCCGGGCATTCCCTCTTCGTAAAACTCCGGATCGAGGACTGCATCGTTCTATCTCCCCGTATATCGCTTTGCTGGGTATGTAACCGGCATGTAATCGGGAGTGCGGGGTTCCGGGGAACCAACGCGCCAGACAGGATCGACTGACGTCCACGGCAGCCCCTGTCCGGTGTACCATGGCGAGCGTGACCTCTCCAGGATCGCCGACTGCGCCTATATGGAGGCGTTGCCACGCCCCGGCTGGTCGGTGGAGGCCGTTCTTTCCCCGATATCGATAAGGTTGTGACGGGGGTCACAAAGTCGCAGCGCGACATCATCCGGTCTATAAAGGAGACGATCCGGAACCTCTCCGGCGAGTCTGGCGGCCAGGCGAGGGTCGAGGATGTTATCGACGTCCTGGTCCAGCAGGGGTTTGCCCGCGACAAGATCGAGCATACCCTGGACCACCTGAAACGGGGCGGCGAGGTGCTGTCAACGTCGGTCTACTGAGCCCCGGCGCGGGCTGGTGAAGTTGATCGGGTAGGGGTGGGAGGCGATCCCTTGAGATCCCGTTTCCGGGAGGGTGGCGGGCCAATCACCCCTGCTCCAGATCCCGCCATTTCCCGGCGGGAACGCGGATCACGACAGCCCCAGGATCTCGCGCGAGAGAAAGAGGCCCAAACCGGTGTGCTTCCCAAACCCGCGCTCGAATATCCGTTTCTTATCCTCCCCTGAAACACCCACGCCATCGTCTTCCCAGGTCACCAGCAGGTCACCGCCATCGGAGACCTCGGCGGTGAGGGTGATCCTGCTGACGCCGTCGCCGCCGTGCCTCAGGGTGTTGTCGAGGAGGTTCTCAAAGACCTGCTTTACCATGGGATCCGCGTAGATCTCGCGTTTGAGCCCGGAGGTCTGGAACGAGATCGATGACGGCACTTCCAGGCCCTGGATCAGGATTTCGAGGTTCTGCCATCCCGGTTCCAGTGTGCCGATGGCCTCGTACTGGCGGGTGAACTCGATCTGACGCTGGATCTTGTGGATTGCCTGGTGAGCCTTCTCAAGGTATGTCTCTCGGGCGGCCGGGTCGGCGTCCCTGTACAACTCCATATAACCGTCAGCCGCTGTGATGCTGTTCAGGATGTCGTGGCGGGTGATCCCGGTGAGGATCTGCAACTGACGGTGAGCCTTCCGGAGCGCTGCTTCCGCCTCTTTTCGCTCGCTGACGTCCCGGATGACAGCCACAGCGTGCCATGCCCCGCCGATGATCACGGGGGAGATGGTGAGTTCAACGGGAAACTCCTTTCCGTCTCTTCTGCGAGCCGTCCTCTCGAGCGGCCTGCCGATGACAGGACCGGCGCCGGTGAGGGCGAAGTTGCGCACCCCCTCTTCTGCTGCGTTTAGAACGTCTGCCGGGGCGATGAGGTCGTGCACCGGTCTCCCGCGCACCTCATCCTCCGAATACCCAAACATCTTCACCGCCGCCCTGTTCCAGAAAGTCGCCCGTCCCTCGCTGTCGACCATGACTATGGCGTCATACGCCGACTGGGCGACGGTTCTGAACATCTCCTCGCTCTCTCTAAGAGCGTCTTCCGCCTGTTTGCGTGCGGTGGTCTCGTAGGCGTGGACGAGGTAACCTATGATCGAGCCGCCATCATCCCTTATGGGGGTGATGAGGCGATCCAGCCAGATGACCCCTCTGCGTGAGGTGGGATAGAGGTTATGCGACCTGACCATCTCAAAATCGAATTGGGCCTGGTAGTGGGTTGTTCTCCCTTCAAGGAGGTTTTTCTTCTGGTCCTCTGGAAAATTCGGGTCTTCAAACAGGGGAAACCCGATGAGCGAATCCAGATCCCTAACGCCCAGCAGGTCAAGGGCGGCGGGGTTGGCATGAGTGAGTTTACCCTCTGCATCATACACCCCGATGGCGATCGGAGACTGCTCGTATATCGCCCGGTACCATCCTTCCCTCTTATGGATCTCCCTGTTCAACTCCTGGAGACGCTTCTCCTCCTCCAGCCCGGTGGCGACCGCTTTCCGGAGGCGGGCGGCAAGGGCGGCCACGATCACAGCAATGGCGATGAAGACCGCCACCCGGATGAGAGCCGCAACGATGATCCCGGCGGTCGCCGGGGTGAGGATGAGAACAAGCGCCAGGTAGATCGCCCCAAGGCCGGCGGTTACGGCAATCCCGCGCCGCATGTAGTAGTAGGCGGCGTAGACTATGGGAATGTAGAAGATGTGCGTAAAGACGGTGGTGATACCATTTGCCAGGCAGGCGATCGTGATGGCGATCACGGCAAGGCTTGAGGCTGCAAGTATCCCGGCCTGGATGCTGCTCCGCATCAACAACCCCCCTCCAGCGGTGGATAATATGGCGGGTTTTTCGGCGACGGGCGCCGGCAACGCAGCGGTTGCGGTTGAGAGACAACGTACGGCGGGGATGACCCGGATCGGGTAGTCATGGCTTTTTATCTCTATTTTTTGCATATAGTGTTTTCCGCTGTGCGGGCGGAGGAGGGAAGGGGGCCATCGACGGCGAGCAGGAAAGAGGATCTTGGCGGGGGATCCAGCGGCACGGTATCCATGTGGAATCGCCCCCCTGTCTCGACGCGTCACCGGGAACGGTTTTTAACCTCTGGAAACCCCCCACCTCCCGGCGCTTCCAGCGCCCCCGCCCGCCCCCCTCAAGGGGGCGGGCAGTGTCTGGCGATAGCGCCGGATACCGTGTCCGGGGCAGAAACAGGATCTTGACGAGGAATCCACCGAGACGGTGGATGGCGCCTCCCGCGGCAGTGTGTCTATGGGGAATCTCCTCCCGGTGAGAGGCTGACGGGGAGGGGGATGGACCATCCCCCTCGTTTCCTGCGTCTCTGGTTGAACGGTATTCGCCGACCACCTCCCCCGGCCCGCAGATCCTCTGGACAGACACTTTTAATTTTTTATACTGAGAGATCGTGGTATGCACACCGACGCCCGGGAAGGATCCCCGGAGATCCCGCTCACCGACCCCCTGCGCGGCACCCCCCGGATGGCGGCGGGGATGGCGAAGCCCGCAGGGGCCAGCGAACCGTGGCCGGAGAGGCGGTGTGCATCCCCGCTCCTCACTCAAACCGTGTTATGCGCAATCGCAATAGCCGCATTCCTCCTGCTCATCACCGCCGCCGCAGACGGCATCCCCCCGACGGGCGGGCCTGTATTTCCGGCAGTCTGCCTGTCGGGTCTCCTCAGGTCCGGCAGACCCTCGCGCCTAAAGCGCTGGCTGAAAAGGGGTCAAAAAGAGAGCGAGAACGAAGAAGAAGAACCCCAACCCCCGGCAAACACCCCACCCGGCGTTGAGACCGAACCGCAGCAGCCGGCCGATTCCCTCTTCCCCGGCGAGATCGAGATCGAATGGCCCGGGGAAGACCTGGAAGAGTTCAAACCCCCAACAGAGGCGGCTCCCGCGGAGGGAGAGGCATCCCCCGAAGATCTCTCCATAGAGAGTTCCAGCATCAGTATCGCGGACGAACCCCCCGCCTCCCGCTCCGAATCGCTCAGCGACGATGACCTCATGCGGATGCTCGGGTTTGAGGAGGGCGACCTCGGCCCTACCCTGGATGAACTTGAACCCGCCGGAATCGGTCTCCAGGACGACCGCCCCGTAGAGTCGCTCATCGAGGACCTTATGAGCGACGATGGGATGGTTCGCCGGCGTGCCGTAGAAGCGATCGCAGAGCGCGGAGCAGACGCTGTGGACCCACTCATCCACGCCCTTGCGCAAGCAGACAAAGCACGGCGGTGGTGCATCGCCGATGCCCTTGCCATGGTCGGCGAAGAGGCGATCCCCGCGCTGATCGCCGCGCTCGGTGATGACGAAGCGCAGATCGGGGCTGCAACCACACTTGTGCGCATGGGCGGTCCCGCTGTGCCGCCACTGATCCAGGCGCTTGCCGATGACGACGAGGAGGTGCAGTTCGGGGCGCGCTACGCCCTCCGTGAGATTGGCGACGAAGCCCTCCCATCCCTTATCGAGGCGCTCGACGCGCCTGAACGGCGCATCAGGAACTCCGCCGCCGCCATCCTCCGCGACCTCGGCTGGACGCCGCCTGACACCGCCGCATCCATCCGCTGCCTCATCGCCGAGGAGGCATGGCTGGATCTTGCGGCTTACGGTGAGACCGCAATCGAACCCCTCATCCAGATCCTGAGATCCCGCGATAAAGGATTATGGTGGAACGCCGCCCGCACCCTCGGGGAGATCGGCGAGGCCGCGATCGGCCCCCTGATCGACCTGATGCAGCAGGCAGGCGATGAGGTTCGGCCGCTCGCCGCCATGGCGCTCGCAGAGATCGGGGCGGCAGGCATCGATCCGCTCATACGGATGCTCGATAACCCGGACCTCCGCAGCACCGCGGCGGAGGCGCTGGTGCGGATCGGCGAACCTGCGGCTGAGGCCTGCATCCAGTCCCTGAACACAGCCGATGGAGAGATAGAATCTGCGCTCCGTGAGATCCTCTGCGCAATCGGTGATCCGGCAATCCCCGGCCTGATCCAGGCTCTCATCGCCGGGCCGCAGCGGCTGCGTTCCCGCGTGGCCGATATCCTGGGCGAGATGGGCTGGGAACCCTGGAGCGATGCCGAACGGGCATGCTACCTGATCTCACGGGAGGAGTGGACGGAGGTCGCCCTGATGGGCAGCGCAGCGGTCGAACCGCTGATCCGAGCACTCAACGATGATGACGGCCGTGTGCGCCGCGAGGCCGCGGCAACCCTCGGGGAGATCGGTGATCCGGCGGCGGTTGGACCGCTCGTGACATCTCTTGCCGATAAGAGCGTTGCCCCGGCGGCGGCGGAAGCGCTGGCCGCCATAGGAGAGCCGGCCGTACCTCCGGTTCTTGCCCTGCTCGATGAGGGCGGCAGCGATACCGCGATGGAGAGTGCGGTAGAGGTGCTCGGCAGGCTCGGCGAACCGGCGGCCGTCCCGCACCTCATCGAGTTCCTCAGGAGAGGAAGAGACCGTCTTCATCGAAAGGCCGTCGATGCGCTGGCCGGCATCGGCGAACCGGCGGCAGATGCCCTCATCCCCCTCCTCGGCGAGGAGAGGGAGGCGCAGGCTGGCGCGATGGCCGCACTGGCCGGGATCGGCGGCCCCGCAATCCCGGCGCTGGTAAAAGCCCTCGAGAACGAGAACTCCGCGGTCAGGATTGGAGCGGCAGGAGTTCTTGAGAGGCTCGGCTGGAAGCCTGCGGATCCGGAGGAGGAGATCGCCTGGCTGATCGCGCTGCAGCGGTGGCAGGAGGCCGCTGAGGCTGGCGGCCCGGCAATCAGCCACCTTGCAGCACGGCTTGGCGATCCGGATGCCGCGGTGCAGACCTCCGTGATGGAGGTCCTGGTCGAGATAGGGGCGCCTGCTGCCCCCCCGCTGGTCTCTCTGCTCGGTGAGGAGAGGCTCCGCGAACCGGCCGAAGATGCACTGGTTCGAATCGGCGGCTCAGCAGTGGATACGCTGATCGAAGCCCTGCACCGGCCGCAGATCCGCAGGACGGCCGCAGGAGTGCTTGTCCGGATCGGCGAGCCCGCCACGGGAGCGCTCATCCAGGCCCTTGCGGATCCTGATACCGGCGATACAGTTGCCGCGATCCTGGAGGCGATAGGCGAGCCCGCCATTGATGCGCTCATCGCAGCGCTCGGGCACGACAACGCCCGTGTCAGGGAGCGGGCCCTCGGGGTTCTCGCCGCCCTTGGAGAGTCGGCCGCACCCGGACTCATAGGGGCGCTGGACCACCCCGGCGACGCCATCCGGCTTGGGGCAATCGATGCCCTCACCCGCATCGGGAAGCCGATTACACCGCTTCTCAGAGAATCCCTCAACGACGAGCGCTACATGGTCAGGCTGGGTGCTGCGGAGGTCCTTGACCGGGTCGGCTGGGAACCGGAGACCGAGGAGGAGACCATCCGCTACCTGATTGCAAAAGAACAGTGGGCTTCGGTCGCCGCGATCGGGGCCTCGGCTGTCGAACCCCTGATCGGGATGCTCAACGACCCCGACAGCGGGATCCAGAGGGGTGCAGCTCATGCACTCGGTGTGATCGGGGCGCCGGCGGTCATGAGACTGATCCGGGAACTCCGGACTGAACAGGAAGCGGCGCAGAGAAAGGCGATAGAGGCTCTCAAGATGATCGGCGAACCGGCGGTCATGCCGCTCATCGAGGCGTTCCAGGACAGCGACTGGAGGATCAGGCTGGGAGCGGCGCGGGCTCTTGTCGGCATAGGGAGCCCGGCGGTTGAACCCCTCATCCGGGCGCTCCGCACCGCCCCGCTGCCGATCCGGCTGGGAGCGGCCGCAACGCTTGGAAAGATCGGAAACCCTGCGGCCATCGAACCCTTGATCGATGCGCTCCTCCTGGATGACCCGCGCCTCCTGCGCGTTGTTGTGCGGGCGCTGGGGCTGATGGGCGAACCTGCCGTTCTGCCTCTCCTCCGCGTCCTGAGAGAGGGGGACGAGGCGTCACGCAAGAGCGCCGTGGAGGCGCTGGTGATGATAGGGGAGCCTGCTGCACGCATCCTCCCCGCTGCACTCACCGATACGCATTTCCGCGTCAGGGCCGGCGTGGCCGATGCCCTGGATCGACTGGGCTGGTCGCCGGCCGTGGGGGAGGAGACGGTCGTCTACCTGATAGCAAAGGAACGCTGGGGCGATCTCGCCAGGATGGGTGCCGCCGCAGTCGAACCCCTGATCACCATCCTGGAAGACCGCGACGACAGCATCCGGCGGCGGGCGGCGATGACGCTCGGTGAGATCGGCGATCCGCGTGCGGTGCGGGGCCTCATAACCCTGCTCCACGACGATTACTACAGCGTCCGCCGGGAGGCTGCATCGGCGCTTATCGCCATCGGCGCCCCTGCGATGGAGGAGGCCATCGCCGCCCTGGAGGATGAGGACGGTGACGTCCGCAAACGTGCAGCGGATCTCCTGGCCGAGATCGGCGATGGGCGGGCGATTGCACCGCTTGAAGCCCTCCTCGACGACGAGGACTGGTACGCCAGGAAGGCCGCTGAGGACGCACTGGCAAGGATCAGGGAACGCAGCAGGTGACACACACCACCGTCCGGGATGGTGTCCATCCCCGTAGTTGTTATTGCGGGACACCGTTCGTCGGGTGCTTTTCACAGGGGGTGCGGCTTTTCGGCAGAGGCCATCAAATCAACGGTTCTGTGATACAAACTCCCCGCTTCTTCCCGGTATTACGCGACGGGGACTATAAAACCAGTTTGCTCATGGTGTGATGCCCTCCATAACCACGGCGGTGAAGCGTCTTTT
>JALHIW010000072.1:0-1046 GCA_022837745.1 Methanomicrobiaceae archaeon
ATGGCCGGGGGCTTGTCGAACACCGCGTAGGGGTTGATGTTGCGCTCCTCGGACCAGTCGTTCTGCTCCACCAGCACGGTCTCGTTGCCCGGCAGCAGCACCAGGCTGCCGAAGAAACTGGCGTTGCTGCCCGCCTGATCGACCGAGAGCACCGTGGAGTGCGGAATGCGGTCCGGCGCGACGAAACGGGCGATCTCGTTGACCCGGGCATCCCATTCGGCGTGGTAGATGTCCGACTGGGCGGTGTTCGAGAAGTCGTCCGAGTAGATGCCTTTCTTGGTCTGGGCGTCCCGGTTTTGCAGCTCGTTGTTCATCTGGTACTGGGCGTCGTTGTACTTCAGATCCTCGACGTCCTGAATGATGTCGTGGATCTGGTCCATGGTGATGCGGGTCAGGCCGAAGTTGCGGATCTCCATGTCGGTGGAGTTGGGCGGGCAGTCGATACTGCACAGCCCCAGGGCGTTTTCCGGCACGATGGGCAGCTTCGGGAAATCCGCCGGAGCCCCTTCAAGCCGCTTGATCTCGGTGGTGGTGGCGTAAACGATGTCGCGACGGCCGAGGTAATAGTCGTAGTCCAGGCTGCAATTGGAGCCGTTCACCGGCTGGTCGCCGAGGCTGCCGCGCCCGAAGTTGATCACGTTGAGGTTGCCCAGCTCGAGCTGCACCGGCGACATGGTGAGTCCGGCCGTGTTGGTGGCCGGAGGCGAAGCGGTGCCGATCTCCTCGACGCCGTCGTCGACGTAGGAGAGCGCCTCGCTGCCCAGTTCCATCAGTCGCTTGTAGTCGGTGCGTGCGCCGTTGGTGGCCGCCCGGTAGATGCGATAGCCGGTCGCGCCGCTGACCGGCAGCCACGAGAGCTTGTTCATCTCACCGGCGGCGGTGGCCCGGGCAATGACCGCAGCGGCGTTGAAGGCCGTCTCGCCGGTGGCGTTGTAGGCGGTCACCAGATAGAAATAGTTTCCGGCCGCCGGATGGTTGGCCTGTCCGAACCAGCCGCTGTCCACGTAGTCGGTGCCCTTGACCATCTGCTTGGTGTAGGTCCAGCG
>JALHIW010000073.1:0-2334 GCA_022837745.1 Methanomicrobiaceae archaeon
CGAAGCGGCCAAGAAGAAACCGGCCCAGCAGGAAGGCGATCCCGCTCGCGTTACCGACCTGGAAAAGGAAAACCGGCAGCTCAAGGCCCAGATCGCCGAACTGCAGAAACGCGTCCAGGAACTGGAAGCGGAACAAAAAGCGGCCGCCTGCCGCTCGCGCGCCAAGAAGCTGCTCACCCGGCTGGAAAAGCAGGGGCTCTCCTTTGCGTCCGAGGAGGACCGGGAAGCCGAGCTGAAACGCCTGGCCGAATTGTCCGACGAAGCCTTCGCCGCCACCGAGGCCGCTTACGAGCGCCTGCCCAAGTCGGCCAAAGCGGACAAGGACAAGGTAGAGAAACCCGCCGACAGCGACCAGGGCGGCAAGCCCGCCGCCAAGGCATCGACGGAGACGCCGCTACGCAGCGACGCCGGTGTCCGTCCCCTCGATGTGGACGACCGCAAGGTGTCGCTCGAAGACCGTCTGCGCGACGGGTTCATGGCCGCTTACCGCAACCGTGTCGGCGAGGAATCTGCCGAACATTCGCAAATCAACGCATAAGGAGGAAACACCATGTCATTCATCAATCCGTGTCACCGGGGCCTCGCCTATGGCGATGGCCACATCCAGGGCGACGGCCAGCTCGGCCAGGTAGTCCGCGTGGTCGGCGATGACCTGTTCGCCGTCAACACCGATCCCGAACTTCGCTCGTTCGGCATTCTGATCAAGGACTACGCCGGAGGTGAAATGCCGGGCATTTACTGCGGCGGCGGGATCTACGAAACGGATGTTTTCGAGGGAACGATCAATCCCGGAGACAACCTCAAGGTCTCCGCCACCGGAAAGCTCGAAGGCGGCAACATCGCCAACAGGCAGCTTGTTATCGCCCAGGCAATTTCCGTACAGAGCGGCGTCCTCAAATTCCGCCTGCTTGTCTAACCCAAGGAGCCAACGCACATGAAAACCAATCAGTTGAAGATCCATTCCCAGGAGTACATGGAAACCATGGCGCGGCTCATGAGCGAGGCTCTCGATCAAGCGCAAGGAGATCTCCTCGCTGCTGCTCACCAAGCACACGCTGCCCAAGGGCGAACGCCCGGTCTATCAGAAGAAGCCTACGGTCAAGGCCCACTGGATCAGCAAAGAAGGTGAGGCTCAGGAACAGGAGGTGGGCAAGGACGAGGTCGAGTTCCCCACCAACCGCATCCACTCCAACCCGATGGTGGATGTTTCCGTCCTCAAGAACGGCAATATCGGCACGCTGATGGACATCCAGACCAGCGCCGCCGACGCCATCCGCAAGGAGATGGACCGCCGCACCATTTCGGTGCTCTCCTCGGCCATTCCGGCAGCCAACATCATCGAGGTGACGGGTGGCGTGCTGGTGGAAGACGCCCTGAACGAGGCCATTTCCATCATCGAGGACCTCGAACTGTCGGTGAAGTACATCGTCATGCGCGGCCGCCGGTTCAACGACATGCGTGGCTGGAACCTCGACCCCCAGACCAAGCTCGAGCTGCGCCAGAAGGGTGTCATCAAGAACTACGGCACCGGCGGCATTCTGCTGACCGCCTCCATGCCGCTGGACGAGATCATCATCGTCCCGGATGAAGAGGTCGGCAAGATGCCGGTGCGCGAAAACCTGAAACTGATTCCGTAATCCGGGAGGTGACGTCACATGAATCGCATCAAGAACATCCGTCCCGGCATTCTGGTGATCCCTGATGCCGGGTTGAAGCTCATGCCCGGCCAGGTGGTTGAGGTGGAGCTTCTTACCAAACAGATCCAGGCGGCGCTCAAGAATGGCCGCCTGGCCATGGCCGACAAACCGAAGCAGGAACCGCTCGTCCTTCCAGAGCCTGACCAGGACGCGGAACCGGTGGACCTGAGCAAGCTCTCCGCCACCGAGGCCATCTCCAAGGTCAACGAGGAAGCCAATCCGGAGACCCTCAAAGGCTACATGGAAACCGAAAAACGCCGCACGGTGATCGACGCGCTCAAGAGCCGTCTGGAGGGTCTGCAAGGTGTTGCTGAGTGACCTGATCGCCGACCTGCGGCTCGACCTGTCCGATCCGGGCGCATCTCTCTTCGAGGACCAGACTCTGGAGAGATGCGTCCGAAAAGCCGTTTTCCGGGTCGGCCGTGACCTCGACCAATCGCTGACGGTCACGGCCGGAGAGATCACCCCAGAGCCGTCCGGAGAGGTTCGCGAACTCCTGGTGATCATGGCGCAGATCCACGCCTGCCAGGTCATGCGCTCGGCCACCGCCAACGCCTTCTCCTTTTCCAGCGGCGACAAGCGGGTGGACAAAACCGGCCAGCCCGGCCACTGGGCCAAGCTCGAGGCCGATCTGCTC
>JALHIW010000074.1:0-1002 GCA_022837745.1 Methanomicrobiaceae archaeon
CGGCTGTTCTTCTACTTGATTTGTGTCCGGAAAGAAGCATTCATTCATGGTGTAAGCAGAGGCTGAAAAGCCTTGCCAGACAACGACTTAGAAGCGCCATGAACGACGGAGGCACGCATGAACCTGAATGAGATTCAGTACGGCATCGAGATCGAGACCGTAAAACGCACCCGGGAACAAATCGCCTGGGCCATCCACTCGGTGGTGGGCGGCACGGTCCGCCATGTCGGCATCCCCAGCAACTACGACCCCTGGGAGGTCGAGGACCTGCGCGGCCGCGTCTGGAAGGTGGTGGGGGACGCCTCCCTGACCAGCGTCCCGGCCCATCTGCGAGCAGAGGTGGTCAGTCCGGTGCTCGGCTACGACGACATTCCGCAACTGCAGGAGGTGGTCCGGGCCATCCGCCGCGCCGGTGGCAAGATCAACAGCCAGTGCGGCATCCACATCCATATCGACGCCGCCCCCTTCGACGGCAGGCACCTGGGTAACTTGGCCAAGATCATCTACAAGCAGGAGCCGCTGATCCTTCACGCCCTCGGCATCAGCCGCGACCGGCTCAACCGCTACACCCGGCCGGTCAGTGACGAACTGATCCAGCGCATCGAACAGCATCGCCCCCGCACCAAGGACCAGCTCAACCGCATCTGGTACGGCTATCACAACCGCCAGCCCCAGCACTACGACAACAGCCGCTACCACGGGGTCAACCTGCACAACATCTGGTACCGGGGCACGGTGGAGTTCCGCTGGTTCGAGGCGACCCTCCACGCGGGACGGATCAAGGCGTACCTGCAGTTCTGCCTCGCCGTCGCCGCCAAGGCGCTCAATGGCCGGGCAGCCTCCAGCCGCAAGCGGGATTTCGATCCCCAGAGCGCCAAGTACGACTTCAGGGTCTTCCTGCTTCACCTCGGCCTGATCGGTGATGAGTTCAAGACCGCCCGCAAGCATCTGATGGCCAACATGCCCGGCGACGCCGCCTTCAAGAACGGACGGCCCAAACCG
>JALHIW010000008.1:0-42620 GCA_022837745.1 Methanomicrobiaceae archaeon
GGATCTCCCGGACTGCTGATGCGGCGTCCTTCACCAAGAGTTTTCGCAATTGTATCCCCGTATTCTGGATGTGATGTGATTCTATATTAATATACTGTAGGAATTATGACGTTATGTATAGATATGGAGAAGATATCAAAAGGAATATAATAACTGTGAGAAAAACTACACCAGCAATCAGAGGACAGGGTTCCATGGAAGATTCCATCAGCGATCAGTTCGATCATGTCCCGGAACGGATCTCCGGCCTTGTCGACCTGGCATACAACCTCTGGTGGAGCTGGAACCAGGAAGCCCGGATACTCTTCAAACAGCTGAACCATCAGGCGTGGAGGACAAGCGCCCACAACCCGATCCGGATGCTTCGTGAGATCCCGGTTGAGTTCCTGAACCGGGCGGCAAATAATCCAGCTTACTGCCACCGCTACGACATCATCATGCACCGGTTCAGGGAGTATATGAACACAGCCGGAACATGGTTCCCAGAGAACTACGCCGACCGCCCCCCTTTGACGCTCGCCTACTTCTCGGCGGAGTACGGACTCCATCATTCGTTACCCATCTATGCAGGCGGACTCGGGTTCCTTGCCGGCGACCACTTGAAGGAGGCAAGCGATCTCGGGATACCGCTGGTTGCCGTCGGGTTTCTCTACTCCCAGGGTTATGTTTGCCAGCAGATCAACCCGGATGGCTGGCAGGAGGATATCACCCAGCCGCTCGACCACGATGCTGCGCCGGTCACCCGCGTTCTCGATGCCGAGGGCAATGACCTTATAGTCCGGGTTCCCAATATCGATCCGCCCATATACGTCGCCGTCTGGAAGGTTCAGGTCGGCAGGACACCGCTTTACCTTCTGGATACAGACATACCCTGCAACAATCCGGAGAACCGCGGCATATCAGCCAGGCTTTACGCTGACGGCCTGGAGCAACGCCTTCGCCAGGAGATTGTGCTCGGCATCGGCGGGAGGAAAGTGCTCCACACCCTCGGTATCGAGTATTCAGCGGTGCACCTGAACGAAGGGCACCCGGCCTTCGCGCTGCTTGAGCGGATCAGGGAACGTGTTGAGAGGGGGATGGCGTTTGAGGAGGCGGTTGAGGAGGTGCGGGCGACCACCATCTTCACCACGCATACCCCGGTCCCGGCCGGCCACGATGTCTTCCCCATCGACCTGATCGAGAGATACTTTGCGTCCTATTACACTGCGCTCGGGATCGACCGAACCCGGTTCCTGCACCTGGGGGCCAACCCCGAGCAGCCAGACTCCGGTTTCAACATGACCGCGCTGGCGCTCCGCCTGTCGGCGCACCACAACGGCGTCTCGCGGGCAAACGGGGCCGTCGCCTCCGACATGTGGAGATCTCTCTGGCACGACGGGCCAGGAAGAGATGAGGCGCCAGTAGACTACGTTACAAACGGTGTACATCTTCCAACCTGGCTGAACACCCGTATGCAGGCGCTCTACGACCGTTACATCGGCCCCACCGCACCCGGGTGGCTGGCGGAGCACGACAATCCTCTGGTCTGGGAACTGATAGATGAGATCCCTGACGCTGAACTCTGGAACCTCCACCTCTGGCTGAAGGCAAAACTTATCAACCGGCTCCGGGAGCGGGAGCGGCTCCGGTGGACAATGCGAGAGGTCAGGGTGACGAACCCTGGAAACGGAGGTGCGTTTCTGGACCCGTCGGTTCTGACGATCGGGTTTGCCAGACGGTTCTCGACCTACAAACGGGCATACCTCATATTCGAGGACCCCGACCGGCTCAAACGCATCGTGAACAACCCCTGGTGCCCTGTCCAGATCATCTTCGCCGGCAAGGCTCACCCGGCCGACACCGAAGGTAAGCGGATGCTCCAGCGTATCTACCAGCATACGCAGGACCCCGGATTTGGGGGGCGGGTTGTATTCATAGAGGACTATAACAACCATGTGGCCCGATACCTGGTGCACGGCGTCGATGTCTGGTTGAACAACCCGCTGCCACCCATGGAGGCAAGCGGGACAAGCGGCATGAAGGCAGCGCTCAACGGCGTGCTGAATCTCTCAATCCTTGACGGCTGGTGGCTGGAGGGCTACAACGGCAGGAACGGCTGGGCGTTTGGAGGGGAGGCTGCTGACTGCGACTCAAGGGACAGCATCGATGCAGCGGCGATATACGACCTTCTTGAGAGGGAGGTTGTCCCGCTCTACTACGACCGCTCCATCGATGATGTCCCGCACGGATGGGTCAGGATGATGAAAGAGTCGATCCGGAGCAATGCCCCGACGTTTTCGTCACGGCGGATGGTTAAAGAGTATGTCGGCCGCTACTACCCTCTCCTCCTGAAGGCGGCCGCAGGGACGCCATGTGCAGTGAGCCTGATAAAAGACTCTCAGGCTCAGGCGTGGAGGGATCTGACAGAGAAGGCGGGAGTAAACGACCTCTTCTCCCACTGATTCACAATTATCACGGAAAACCGACTGAAAAAACCACATGATGCCCACAAGGCCACAGGCATACCAGGTGAAAATATCTCGGGGGCCATTTTCATACGAAAGAGTGGGCCCGTCGAGATTCGAACTCGAGACCTCCGCCGTGTGAAGGCGACGTCATAACCAGCTAGACCACGGGCCCCATGCATCGACCGGGAATTGAACCCGGGCTGTTGGCTTGGAAGGCCAAAGTCATACCACTAGACCATCGATGCGCTCTGCAAGGTCTGCCTGATCATGTAGGCCGTGCGGAATATTAAATATTGGGTGAGATGGAGGGAGAGAGGCATCAACCGGTCCCTTTGGCTGTGCCTCGGTTTGACTGCCCCTCACCATGAGGATGAATCTGGTTTTTGCGAGACGCTATTTCGGAGTGGAGGGAAGGCGGAGAGATGTTTTTCTTCGTCGGTTCGAGGTTGACCCGCGGAAATCCCGTCTCCACCCCCCCTGGCACGGCTTCTGTGGGCAATCATCACGCACTGCCAGCCCGCCTCGGGAGGGGGCGGGAGGAGGCCGCGGAGCGGCCGGGGTGGTGGGGGTGTTTTCCAGAGGTTAAAATCGTGTCACGGTAACACGCAGCAACAGGTGCGGGGGTGTTCCGCCCCTTCCCCGGTGACCCACCCCCCGAGGAGTGCAGATCCAGCGCCACGATGAGACCAGGCTCTGACCGCTCCCCCTCCCTCGCAGGGGCCTTCTGCCCGTGTTCTTCGCAGCCTGGCGCAATCTCCATCGGTGCCTCCGAAACCTATAAAAAACCGCAGTGCTTCCTTCTGTATGAGTTCACCTTAATGTCACCACCTGACCCGGTGCGGGTCCTCTACATTGATGACGAGGCCTCGCTGCTTGAGATCGCCCGGATCTTCCTTGAGCGGGCGGGCGGGATGGCCGTCGACACCACTCCAGACCCCCGTGAAGCACTCCGCCTGATCATGAGCGATCGCTACGACGTGATAGTCTCAGACTACCAGATGCCGGAGATGGACGGGATCACGCTCCTCAAGCGGATCCGCGGCGCGGGGTCAAACGTCCCGTTCATCATCTTCACCGGCAGAGGACGCGAGGAGGTGGTGATCGAAGCGCTGAACAGCGGCGCTGACTTTTACCTCCAGAAGGGCGGCGACCCGAAATCACAGTTTTTTGAACTTGCAAACGCGATCAGGCAGGTTGCCGGCAGGCAGAGGGCCGAGGCTGAGGCCCGAATAACCGGGGAGATGCTGCATAAGGCCGAAAGGCTTGCGCATCTCGGCAGCTGGGAGTTTGACCACAGGACGGGGGAGCTGGTCTGGTCTGAGGAGACCTACCGCATCTTTGGGCGCGACCCCAGAGATGGGGCGCCGGCCTATGAGGAATTCCTATCGATGGTCCACCCGGAGGATCGCGCCAGGGTCGATGCGACCTACTCCGCCTCGATCAACGGCGGGAGCAGCGGCTACGAGATCGAGCACCGGATCTACCGGGCCGATACCGGCGAGGTTCGCCACGTTGTGGAGCGGTGTGAACACCTCCAGGATGCGGCCGGGAGACCTGTCCGCTCAATCGGGATGGTGCACGACGTAACAGATGCAAAGGAGGCTCAGGAGCGTCTAAAGGAGAGCGAGGAGCGCGTAAGGGCGAAACTGGAGAGCATCCTCTCCCCCGAGGGTGATATCGGCAACCTTGAACTTGCCGATATCATCGATGTACCCATGATCCAGTCGCTTCTCAACGATTTCCACGCCCTCACCGGGATCTCGGTCGCCATCATAGACACCCGCGGCCGGGTGCTGATCAATGCCGGGTGGCAGGAGATCTGCGCAAAGTTTCACCGGGTTCATCCCGCCACGCTTCGAAACTGCATCGAGAGCGACACGCACCTCTCCACAGGGATCGCTCCCGGAGAAGCGAAGATCTACCGCTGCAAAAACAACTTATGGGATGTCGCATCCCCCATCGTCGTGGGCGGCAGACACATTGGCAACGTCTTTATGGGGCAGTTCCTCCTTGAGGAAGAAAAACCGGATTACGAGGTCTTCCGGATGCAGGCGCGGCGCCACGGGTTTGATGAAGATGCCTACACCGCCGCGCTCGATGCCGTTCCGCGGTTGAGCAGAAAGACCGTGGACAGCGCCATTTCCTTCCTGCGCGAGGCTGCCGTATTCATATCAAGGTTGAGTTACGCCAACATCACCCTGGCGCGATCGCTTGCAGAACGCGACGCCCTGGTGAGAGAGCGCGAAGAGACCGCAAATAAGTTGAGACGAGCCCAGGAGATCGCTCACTTGGGCAGCTGGGAGTTCGATCACACCACGGGCCGGTTGACCTGGTCGGAGGAGGCTGCCCGGATCTCTGGTCTCTTCCCCGGCGACTACTCAGCGGATGACTACTTCGAACTGCTTCACCCCGACGATCGCGCTGCGGTCAGGTCGCTGCACTCCAGATCGCTCAACGACGGCAGTGACGGCTACGAGATCGAGCACCGGATCATTCGAGCCGATACCGGCGAGGTCAGGTACGTCATTGAACGCGGCGAGCACCAGCGCGACGAGTCCGGGCGGGTCGTCCGCACAATCGGGATGGTGCACGACATCACAGATCGCAAACTTGCCGAACTCGAGGTGATGCGGCGTCACGAGGAACTGCAGGCGGCATATGAACAACTCACCGCCATCGAGGAGGAACTCCGGTCAAGTTTTGACGACCTTGGCGAGCGCGAGCGCCAACTTCGGGAGAGTGAACGCAGGCTTGCCGAGATCATCGAGTTCCTCCCGGACGCAGCCTTTGTCATCGATGCAGAAAGCCGTGTTATCACCTGGAACCGTGCTATCGAGAGGCTCACCGGTGTTCCAAAAGAAGAGATGCTCGGCAGGGGCGATTACGCGTATGCGGTTCCGTTCTACGGCGAGGCGCGCCCCGTACTTATCGATTACGTTCTCAAGCCCGATAAAGCCCTTCAGAACCGCTACGAGATCCTGGGGCGAGAAGGAGATGTGCTTGAGAGCGAGACATCGCTTGCCCGTCCTGCCGGGAGGGAGGCCATCCTCAGGCTCAGGGCATCCCCTCTATACGACCTGGAAGGCAGGCATACCGGTGCTATAGAGACGATCCGGGAGGTGACCGAGCAGAGGCGGGTCGAGATGGAGTTGCGGAAGACCGCTGAGAAGATGGCGGGGATCTTCCGTGCTGCTCCCATCGGCATAGGCATGACGGTGAATGAGATCTTCACGGAGGTAAACGATCGCCTCTGCGAGATCCTCGGCTACACCCGCGATGACCTCATCGGTCGGCACGTCAGGCTGCTCTTCCCGGGCGAAGATGAGTATGAGGCCGCCAGGCGTGAGGCGCTTGCCCGGGTCGAGAATACCGGGAGGTTTACGTTTGAGACCGTGTCGCGGCGCGGCGGCAGGACTGATGATCTGGTCTTTCTGGAGGTCTCGGGCACCCCTCTCGACCTGGCGGAGGTCTCTCACGGGATGGCGCTGACCGTCCAGGATATAACCGAGAGAAAGGCCATGGAGCGGGAGATCGAGTATCATTCCCGGGAACTTGCGCAGCAGAGCGACAGCCTGGCCGTCGCGAACAAAAAACTCACCCTGATGAACAGCATCACCCGGCACGATGTCTTAAACCAGCTAACAGTCCTTCTTGGCAACCTGTCGTTTGCACGGATGGCCGGTCCCGGGGAGGATATATCGAACTACCTTGCCCGCGTAGAGGACGCCGCCGATCTGATCCGCCGCCAGGTCGAGTTTACGCGGGACTACACCGACCTCGGTGTCCGGGCGCCCGAGTGGCAGCGGGTCTCTGATGTGATCAGATCGGCGTCCGTGCAGGGGCTGCCCGTCGAGGATGAGACGGGAGACCTGGTTGTCTATGCGGATCCGATGCTTTCAACGGTCTTTTCCAACCTTATGGATAACTCCATCCGTCACGGTGAGTCGGCTACACGGGTTCGCGTATGGTCTTACCCCGGGGAGAACGGAGACCTTGTCCTTGTCTGGGAGGATAACGGCGTCGGTGTTCCGCTGGAGGAAAAGGAACGGATATTTGAGCGGGATGTAGGTAAGAACACCGGGCTCGGGCTTTTCCTGATCCGCGAGATCCTGGCGATCACCGGGATCACCATCACCGAGACCGGGGAACCCGGAAAAGGGGCGCGGTTTGAGATGCGGGTGCCGCACGGGACCTACCGGCACGCGGCGTCCGGGGATCTCCGGTGATCGGGCAAGAGAGAGGCCGCGACCCTCTGCGGCGGGAAGGGGTGGCTATTTTGGGCCGGGTTTTTCCGCACCCACCGGATAACCGGTTGATGCAGTCGAAACGATCTCTTTTTGGCTGCTGCCGAGAGATCCATTGAAAAGCGAGTTGTATGACTGAACCCCCGCCGATCATCTACTTAAACAACGCCGCCACGACCTGGCCAAAACCGCGAGAAGTGCTCGAGGCCGTCAGCCAGTCCCTCGCCCGGCCTGTCTTCGGGTCAGGGAGGACCACCGGGAGCCAGGGCGAAGATTACGTCACGCTGGCACGCGAGGCGGTATCGAGCCTCCTCGCGGCGGAGCCGCCGGAGCACGTGGTCTTCACCATGAACGCAACAGACTCCCTGAACATCCTCATCCAGGGATTCCTTGCCGGGAAAGGATCCGGATCCCATGTCCTTGCAACCGAACTTGAGCACAACTCCGTTCTGCGGCCGCTTGCCGAACTCGAACGGCAGCAGCGAATCCGGCTGACGGTTCTCCCCGTCGATAACGGATCGGTCAACCCTGACCTGGTCGAGTCGGCCATAACCCCCGATACCCGGCTCATGGTCACAACCCACGGCAGCAACGTCCTCGGCTCGCTGCAGGATATCTACCGCATCGGGGAGATCCTGCATGACCACGGGGTCTATTTTATCGTGGACGGTGCGCAGACCGCCGGTCACACACCCATCGACCTGAAGACCCTCCCGGTCGATGCCTACGTCTTCACCGGGCACAAGGGTCTCTTCGGTATCGCGGGCAGCGGCGGTTTTTACCTGCGCGACCCCGATTCTATCGCCCCTGTCCGCTACGGGGGGACAGGAACAGACTCTTTCTCGCTCTACCAGCCCCGCGAGATGCCGGAGCGGTTCGAGGCCGGAACGCAGAACTACCCCGGGCTTGCAGGGCTTGCAGCCGGTGCAAACTACGTTGCGTCCGTCGGCGTGAAGGCCATAGCAGAGAAAGCAGAGCGCCAGACCGCGTTTCTTATCCATGAACTGAATAAGGGGCCCGGCATCGAGATCCACAACGACTCGCCCGAACTTCCCATAATCTCGTTCAACATACGGGGGCTGGATAACGACGATGTGGGGTTCATCCTGGCCCGGGCCTACGGGATCGTGGCCCGTACCGGGCTTCACTGTGCACCCCTTGTTCATCGAGCGGTCGACGGCGGGTCTGGTTCTGTCCGGCTCAGCCTCTCCTGGTTCACCACGGACGAGGAGTGCCGGATCGCGGCGGAAGCGGTAAGGGAGATTGCAGAGAATGCGGATTCTTCGCTCGGTGCGGCATAAATCCTGTGCCGACGGCTCTCTCATGAAGGAGTTTCTCCTCAGCGCCCCGGTAACGGAGGGGTTCTTCTCCTATCTTGAAAACTTCGGCGAGGTTGAAGCTCTCCCAAACCTCGGCGAGGGGTTCTACAAATTCGATAAGCCCGACTGTTTCTCCATAAGGGGCCTTGCCGGCGACACAACCGTTGAGGTGAGGTTCAGGAGGGAGGTCATGCACCTGACGGTAGATTTCCTCTACCTCCTTTTCACCTCATACCGCGAGGATGGGCCGGTGGACGTCGCCCCGCTGAAACAGAGGGAGCAGGCGGTCTCAAAACGGGTTAAGGAACACCTGTACGGGCCGGATTGAAGGAAGAGAAGTCTCCACGCCTCCGGCCGCCGCGGCCTCAGCGGACCGGGATCAGCCCGCGGTCTCTCCCGGTGATGGGCCTGCCGCCTCCGGGGGTGACAACAAACGTGTTCTCGATCCCCACCATCCCGACGCCCTCGATCCCCTTCTTGGGTTCGAGGGCGATCGTCATACCCTCTTCGAGCGGTTCATCGAAACCGCTGGCGATCACCGGCATCTCGTCCACCTCAAGACCGATGCCGTGGCCCAGGAACTGCACCCGCCGGCCCCCAAACCCCATAAAGTTCTCCAGGAATTCAGGCTCCAGGTTCTCGATTACTCTCCTGTAGACCTCTGACGGCGTTACCCCGGGGCGGAGCAGCGAGGCTGCCTCGTCCTGTACCTCGACGCAGCGCCGGTGCGCTTCCATCGCCCCCAGGGGGAGCGTCTGCCCGAAGATGTAAGTCATGGTCTTGTCGGTGTGGTAGCCATCCACACCGCAGCCGCAGTCAAGGAAGACCAGGTCACCGGGTGCGAGCCGCCGGTCATGGCTGCCGAGCACCGGTGCGCCGGGAGCGACCCCGCGGCACCCGCCCGGACCGTCGAACGCTGTGGGGTAGAGCGAACTCTCGCCAAACCCTATCTGCCCGAGCACCATCTCCGTCCCGAAGCCCCCGAACCTGGTTATGCCGTGGTGCCCTTCCCTGACCATGAGGGCGAAGATCTCGCCACCGAGTTCGGCCTCGCTCATCCCCTCTCTGAGCATCGCCGGGGCGCAATCCTCGAGAACGTGGCGATGAATCTCTCCCGCCCGCTCCATGGTAGCGATCTCGTAAGGGCTTTTCTTTGCCCGGATCTTCGCCGCCTGCGCATCGAGCGGGCGCACCTCCCTGAAAGGGAAGTGTTTGCGGAAGCGTTCGAGCAGTGCGAGTGTCACCTTCTCCGAGTCGAGATGGACTGTTGAGGGGCACCCGCCCATCCCGGCAGCAGCATCGCGGAAACTCTTCATGGGCCGGATCTCGGGGAACCCTGATTCATCAAGCGCCCGCTCAAGACTCCGGCGCACCCAGAGCACGGGTTCGTCCCGGCGGGGGATAAGGAGAACCGCATCCTGCATCGTCCCGGTGAAGTAGAACTGGTTTGTCCGTCCAAAGATCGCAGCAAACTCCCATGAGGGGTTCTCGGCGTCCATGCGGTCCCGGAATCGCTCCATTCTATCCCGGAGTTCGGGGACGGGGGTCTTTTTATCCATACTCACGAATGGGTGGCGGGGGTATTAACCGGAGTGGTTCTCGCTGGGAA
Organism: Methanomicrobiaceae archaeon; assembly: GCA_022837745.1. Lineage (GTDB taxonomy): Archaea > Halobacteriota > Methanomicrobia > Methanomicrobiales > Methanoculleaceae > Methanoculleus. The sequence continues at coordinate 9,620 of JALHIW010000008.1, forward strand.
CGGTTTTATCGTTTTGAACGAGAGATTTCTGGCATGGAAACTCCATTTGTCTTCACCCTGCACGAGGGTCTGCCGCGGCAGGGGCCGGGAAGCAGCGAGTGCACCAGGAAAGCCTTCTCCTTCCTCTCAGGCCTGCCCGCCAGGCCGGAGATCCTGGATATCGGCTGCGGTGCCGGGATGCAGACGATCGAGTTGGCCCGCCTCTGCCCTGGCTGCCGTATCACCGCTGTCGACATTCATCAACCTTTCCTGGTCCAGTTCATCAGCGAAGCAGCATCTGCCGGCGTGGATGGTCGAATCAACATCGTCCAGGCCTCGATGGAGGCCCTCCCGTTTCCCGACAAAACGTTTGATCTCATCTGGGCGGAAGGCTCGATCTTCATCATCGGGTTTGCAGAGGGGCTGAACTCCTGGAGGAGGCTTCTCCGGCCGGGGGGATACCTCTGCCTCACTGAGTCCGTCTGGTTCACCGAGAACCCGTCTCCGGAGGCGTTGTCGTTCTGGAACGAGTGCTATCCGGCGATAGGGCCGGTCACGAAGAACTGTGCGATCGCAGAAGATGCGGGATACCGGGTCGTAGCGGCCTTCCCGCTCCCCGACTCGGCCTGGTGGGATAACTACTATGCCCACGTTCTCAGGCGGATAGACGACCTGCTGCCGGAGGTCGCCGGCAATCCCGGGGCTATGGCGCAGATTGAGTTTGCCCGCCGTGAGATTGAAATCTTTCGGAAGCACGCTGGCGAATACGGGTATGAGTTCTTCATACTCCAGAAGAAGGACTGAGTTCTCATGTTCCGGTGAGTCCACCGGCGTTGCCCGGCGGGGGGCAAAGGGCAACGGAACCGGTCAGGGCCATTTCCCGCTGCCGGTCTCCTGGATCTCAACCAGACCTCCTTTTCCATGTGAGGCAGACCACCCCCACCTCCCGGCCGCTCTCGCGGCCTCCTCCCGCCCCCTTCCAGGGGGCGGGCAGTGCGTGGCGATTGGCCCTGGATAGCCGTGCACGAGGACGAGACAGGATTCTTCGGGGGGTTTTCACCGGAAACCGGGTGAGGGGATGCACTACCCGGACACGGTATCTATGGAGAATCGCCCCCGTGGGGGAGGCGGAGACGGCTCCCCCAGCCCCTGTCTCCAGGATCTCTCGTTGAACGGTGTTCGTGGGACATCCCCACCTCCAGTCGGTGATGCAACGCCCATTAACTTTGCAAAAATCTATGGGCAACCACCTTATCACTGAATTCTGCCACAACCTGGAATTACTGGTTTGATGGCCCCCTACCATGCAGCGGCCGGGAAGACGAAGCCACACCGCAGGTTTGAGAGAGACGACCGTTACGCCAGTCCATGGTAGTGCGCCAGCGGCTCGAGCGTGATCTCTGCATGCTTTATGGCCTCGATCGCCATCGCGGCCGCCCTGGCAGCCTGGAGCGTCGTGATGTAGGGGATAGCGTAATCCACAGCAGCCCTCATGATCTGGATGTGATCCTGCCGGGAAGCCTTGTCCGCCGGGGTGTTGATGATCAGCCGGATGCTCCCCGACCTCATAGCGTCGATGACGTTTGGCGACCCCTCCTGCACCTTCCGCACAAGGTTCGCCTCGATGCCGTTCTGGGCCAGGAATTCAACCGTCCCGCTTGTTCCGTAGAGGGTGAGGCCGAGTTCCCTGAGTTTTCGTGCGATCGGCAGGAGTTCCTCCTTCTGCTCGTCCCTCACCGATATAAAGACGTTCCCCTCCGTCGGCAGGGTGTTCTCCGCGGCGGTAGATGCTTTGTAATAGGCGCGGCCGAAATCGTAGTCGATCCCCATCACCTCACCCGTACTCTTCATCTCCGGGCCGAGCACGGTGTCAACGCCGGGGAGTTTGTTGAAGGGCAGGAGAACCTCCTTCACCGCAACGTGCCGGATCTCGCGTTCAGCAACACCCATGTCGGCAAGTTTCCTGCCGACCATCACCTTTGCCGCTATCTTTGCAAGCGGTATCCCCGTTGCCTTTGCAACGAACGGCACCGTCCGGCTCGCGCGGGGGTTGGCCTCCAGCACGTAGACCACGTCGTTCTGGACGGCGTACTGGATGTTTATAAGCCCTATAACCCCGAGACCCAGGGCAATCTTTTTTGTGTATTCGCGCACCCGCTTGATCACCGATGGCGAGAGCGACTGCGGCGGGATGACACAGGCCGAATCCCCCGAATGGACTCCCGCCCACTCGATGTGCTCCATGATACCGCCGATCAGAACATCCGTCCCGTCACAGACCGCATCCACATCGATCTCGACAGCGCCCTGAAGGAACGAGTCGATCAGCACCGGGTGCTTCCGGCTCACCCGGACGGCCTCCTTGATGTAACCTGCGAGTTCGGCATCGTCATGGACGAGTTCCATCGCCCGTCCCCCGAGGACGTAAGACGGTCTGACAAGCACCGGGTAGCCGATCTTCCTGGCAATCTCAAGCGCCTCCTTCTCCGAGTAGGCGGAACTGTTCGCCGGGCTCGGGATCCCGAGACGCTTCAGGAGGCGGCTGAACCGGTCACGGTCCTCCGCCACGTCCATGGCGTCGGGAGATGTCCCCAGGATCTTTGTCTCAAGACCGAGACGCCTGATCTCCGCCTCGAGCGGCACGGCAAGGTTCACCGAGTTCTGGCCGCCAAACTGGACCATCACACCGTAATAGTCGTCTTTCTTGAGGATGTTCATGACGTCCTCAAGGTGCATCGGCTCAAAGAAGAGCCTGTCAGATGTGTCGGCATCGGTTGAGACCGTCTCAGGGTTGTTGTTGATGATATGAACCTCGATCCCCTCTTCCTCGCGCAGCGCCATAACCGCGTGGACGGTACAGTAGTCAAACTCGATCCCCTGCCCGATCCTGATCGGCCCGGAACCCAGGATCAGCACCTTCTTCGCGTCGTTTCGGGTGAGTTCGCAGCCGTCCTCCCGGGTTGAGTAGAAATACGGCGTGGTCGCCGGGAACTCGGCGGCGCATGTATCAACCATCTTGTAGGTCAGCACCCCGGAGAGTCTCTCAACCTCGGCGGCGGTCAGGCCGGTCAGTTCCTGGATCTCCTCGGCTATGAAACCATAACGCCGGGCGACCCTGACGTCTTCCGGTGCAAAGTCGGTCTTTAACTTACGTTCGAGGTCTACGATGTTCCTGACCTTCTCCAGGAAGAATGGTGCTATGGATGTAAGCCTGGCAACCTCCTCGACAGTGAACCCTTCCCGGAAGGCATCGAAGAGACATCCGAAACGCTCGTCTGTAGGGGATGTGAGGATCATCCGGATCTCGCTCGGGTTTGTGTGCAGCTGCATATCGTTGTCGAGCGACCGGAGCGCCTTCTTGAACGCCTCCTCTACCGTCCGCCCGATCGCCATCACCTCGCCGGTGCTCTTCATCGCCGTGGTGAGCGTCCTGTCTGCCGACCGGAACTTATCAAACGGCCACCGGGGCACCTTCGCCACGACGTAGTCGATCGCAGGCTCAAAGGATGCCGGTGTGACACCGGTCACGGTGTTCGTGATCTCGTCCAGCCTCAGCCCTATCGCAATCTTTGCCGCAACACGGGCGATCGGGTAACCGGTCGCCTTAGACGCGAGCGCGGATGAGCGCGAGACACGTGGGTTCACCTCGATGACACGGTAGTCGCCGTCCTGGTAGGCAAACTGGATGTTGCACCCGCCCTGGATGCCAAGCGCCCGGATGATCTTTATCGCGGCAGTCCGGAGCGTCTGGAACTCGTCGTCCCGGAGGGTGAGGATTGGAGCTACGACGACGCTCTCACCGGTGTGGATGCCCATTGGGTCGACGTTCTCCATGCCGCAGACGATGATGCAGGTATCCGAGGCGTCGCGCATCACCTCAAACTCGATCTCCTTCCAGCCGGCGACGCTCTCCTCGACCAGGACCTGGTGAATCCGGGAACGTGCAAGACCGATCTCGCATATGCGCCGCATCTCCTCCGGTGTGTGCGCAACGCCGCCGCCTGAGCCGCCAAGGGTGTATGCCGGCCTGATGATCGCAGGCAGACCCACCTCCCGGATGGCGTCCTCGATCTGGTTCATGTTCTCAAGGATCAGGCTCCGGGGGACGGGCTCTCCGATGCTGTTCATAAGGTCGCGGAACTGCTCCCGGTCCTCCCCGTGGTAGATCGCCTCAAGCGGTGTTCCAAGGATCTCGACGCCCTTGAGAGCGCCCATCTCCGCTAGTTCCGCGGTCAGGTTGAGACCGGTCTGACCGCCCATGCCGCTCAGGATACCGTCAGGCTTCTCCTTCTCGATTATCTTTGCGATGATCCCGGCCTTCAGGGGTTCGATGTAGATGGTGTCTGCCATATCGGGGTCGGTCTGGATCGTCGCGGGGTTTGAGTTGACCAGGACAACCTCGACACCCTCTTCCCGGAGGGCGCGGCAGGCCTGCGATCCCGAGAAATCAAACTCGGCCGCCTGCCCTATCTGGATGGGGCCGGAGCCGATAAGGATGACCTTCTTAATATGAGGCATCTTTGGCATTATGGAATCTCCCTGTATATGCGGTCAAAGAAGTGCATCTCCGTATCCCTGGGCCCACCGTGCGCCTCTGGATGGAACTGGACGCAGGTGATGTTGAGATCGCTGTTCTCGAACCCCTCGACCGTTCCGTCGTTCACGTTCCGGTAGGAGACGGTGCAGCCCTCCGGCAGGCTCTCCTCGTCCACGGCGAAGCCGTGGTTCTGCGTGGTGATGTAGATCTTCCCATCGCGGTAGCGGACAGGCTGGTTCGTCCCCCGGTGGCCAAACTTCATCTTGTAGGTCTCTGCGCCGAGTGCAAGGGCTGCAACCTGGATACCCATGCAGATCCCGATTATGGGCAACTCTCCGGCCAGTTCTCCCACACACCTGATGGCCCCCGCCGCCTTTTTCGGGTCGCCGGGGCCGTTGCTGATGAAGAGAGCGTCGGGTTCTGCAGCCATCAGATCGTCTGCTGCTGCGTTGTACGGGAAGACGTGGATCTCAGCGCCCCGGTAGAGGAGACTCTCTATGATGTGGCGTTTCACACCGAGATCTATGAGGGCGATCCGTTTTCCGGGGCCGCTGATGGTGTATGGTGCGGTGCAGGAGACACGCTCGATGAGGTCCGTCCCGGTGATCGGGGGAGCCGACCTTGCAAGCCTGATCGCCTCATCCCCGTCCTCGCCACCGACGATGAGAGATGCCCTGAGTGTGCCGCATGTCCGTGTCTTTATGGTCAGGCTGCGGGTATCGATGCCGGATATCCCCAAAAGAGCGTTTTCTTCAAAGTAGTCTGCAATTGATGGCTTTGTCGTGGGCACGCGAGCGATCTCGCGCGCAACACAGCCGGCCGCCTGAACCCGGGGGCTCTCAAAATTCTGTAGGTCAACACCGTAATTCCCGATGAGGGGGTAGGTGAACATCAGGATCTGCCCGGCATAACTGGGATCGGTCAACGCCTCCATGTAACCGGTCATCTGCGTCGTGAAGACGAGTTCCCCGGAACATGCCCCTTCAACACCAAAACCTTCCCCTACAACAAATGTTCCGTCTTCAAGACCCAGAACCGCCTTCATGAATTACCATATTATGTGGATCGGATTCCTTATTAACGGTAGTGACCACCCGGACGCGGGTCCGGAAAACGGCGCATACCTCCGGCAATCCGAAATGTAGAATATAGAATGAGACGAGATGAGAGACGATGAGCGAGAGCGCGACAGAAGAGAAGACCCGGACTATCGAGACACCGGAAGGGACGTTCACCCTCAGGCTGACCATGGATGATATGGGTAGCGTCTACCCGGGCATGATCCGCTACAACATCGAGGTTCTCCGCGGCACGGAGACGGTCTACACCTACGCGATCAACTCTTACGAGATCCCACCTGGTTCGCTCTTTGATGCCCGGAAGGCCGCGGAGATAGTCTTTGCCAGGCTCGCAGAGGACGTCTCGTCGCGCCCGCACCTCTATCTCAGGCCGCGGGTCTTTACGCGGCCGCTGCCGGGGGATACGGTCGATGTTGTGATCCTGCAGGGGAGTCCCCGCAGGTTCGGCAACTCCGCAAAGATTGCGTCCTGGTGCGATGATGAGGCCGCAAGGGCAGGTCTCTCCTCCCGTGTCTTCTACCTGCAGGATATGGATATACGGCCGTGCATAGGCTGCTACGTCTGCTACGACCAGGGTTACTGTCCTGTGGATGATGATATGCCCCGGATCATCCGTGCGCTTGAGACCGCATCGCTCATAGTTGTCTGCACGCCGGTCTACACCAACACGGTTCCTGCACCCCTGAAGGCGGCGATGGACCGGTGCCAGTGGCTCCACGCACGGGAGAAGGTGCTGGGGAAAGAGGTGCGAGCCCGCGGTCTGCTCATCGCGGTTGCGGGGCGGCGGGGGAAGGAGGCGTTCACCTGCGTCACGGGCGTGGTCAAGGCGTTCATGGGAAACCTGGGTATCGGTTTCGCTGAGCCGATTCTAATAGGCGATCTTGACCGGCTGCGGGACGTGGCAGAGGTCGAAGGGATTGAAGAGGAGATCAGGGGTTCGCTGCGTGGTCTGCTCGTCTCCGGGGACGAAGGATAATATAGCATACGCCCCTCACCGTTGATGCATGGCAGAAGTGATAGTCGAGATTGTCGGGCTCAAAGATTCCGAGTGCGGGCCTTTTCCCTGTGATGAGACGAGATCCTGCGGCCTTGAGACCTGCCACCCCTCAAACAGTCTGCTGGAAGCCATCGGCGCCATGCGCGAAGAACTCTTCGCTGAATATGGAGACAGGGTGGTGGTGAAGACGACTCTGATCGATGAGGGGATGCCTGAATACGTGCGGCTCCTCATCGAGGAGCGGCACCCGCCGATCCCGATCATCCTGGTCAACGGCAGGCTCACGCCTATTGGGAGGATCTCGCTCGACCTGATAAAAGAAGAGATTGATTCGGTTCTTGGAACCCCCTAAAATATCTTCTTCAGCTCGCCGGTGGCAAGGTCGAAGTATAGGCCGTGAATCTGGATCCGCCCCTCTTTTTCCGCGGCCCTGACGGGGGGATAGGTGCGGAGATGCTCGATCTGCAGGCCGACGTTCTCGATCTCTATGAGACGAAGCCTATTCTTCTCTTCTTCGGGGGTCTTCGGGGCCTGGATCCGGGAATCGACACGACGTTTCGCTTCAACCGCGTTGTTTAACCAGAGCGGGATGTAGTGGTCGCCCCCTTCGTGGTCAAGCGACTTTATCGCTCCGCAGTTTGAGTGTCCGCAGATGACGATATCATCGACCTTGAGGTGGTTTACTGCATACTCTATCACGGTGCCGAGGTTCCAGTCGTGAAGGGGGACGATGTTGCCGATGTTGCGGTGCACAAAGAGTTCTCCGGCCTTTGCACCGGTGATCCGCTCCGGGTCCACCCTCGAGTCGGAGCACCCGATCCAGAGGACACCGGGGTGCTGGGCCGATGCGAGCGGCCCGTAGTGGCCGGGATCTCTTCTGAAGTCTTCTTCGAGGAAACGCCTGTTCCCTTCAAGGTATCTCTCTATCATCTCTCTTCTGCTCCTTATGCGGTGTGGACGATCACATCTCCATCCATCACCTGGCAGAAGAGTGAGTTGTGCCGGGGGGTTAAAAGTATATACAGCTGGATCTTTGAATACCACTCAACCAGTGACACGCCGAGACAGGGGCGAGCCCCACCCTAGGGTGCCGGGGGGATGAGCATCAACCACCGTCTCGGTGGATCCCTCGTCAAGATCCCATTCCTGCTCCCCGTGCACTCTATCCGGGGCAATCGCCGTGCACTGCCCGCCCCCCAGAGGGGGCGGGAGGAGGCCGCGGCAGCGGCCGGGCGGCGGGGGTGGTCTGCCATCCACGGAAAAGATTGTCTGGTTGAAACGCAGGAGACAGGGGGGACGTCTCCGCCCACCGCCCGCAGTCAAGGGGATTCCCTCACCGCTGGACGGCGCCGTGGTTTGCCTGCTCGACCGTCCTGGCATACCTGGCGAGCACGCCGGTGATATTGCGTTCTGGTGGTTTCCAGCCCTTCTGCCGCTCTTTCAGCGTCTGCGAATCGAGACAGAGGTCGAGTCGCTTCTCGTAGAGATCGATCTCGATCTCATCGCCGTCCTCCACAAAGGTGATAGGCCCGCCGACCGCGGCCTCGGGTGCTATATGCCCGATGCATGGCCCCCTTGTGCCGCCAGAGAACCGGCCGTCCGTGACCAGTGCAACCCTGGCATAACCAAGCCCCATCAGTGCCGATGTCGGTGAGAGCATCTCCGGCATCCCGGGGCCTCCCCGCGGCCCCTCGTAGCGGATCACGACAACGTCGCCCTCCGCAATCTCGCGCTTGAGGATCGCGTTCATCGCGGCATCTTCGCCGTCGAAGACACGTGCCGGACCCCGGTGACGCCACATAGCCTCCGGGACAGCGGCGCACTTGACGACGGCGCCGTCGGGGGCGAGCGTTCCCCGGACGATCTTTAGACCGCCTGCGGGGCTGACCGGGGCATCGGTCGACCTTATCACCTCCGGGTCAGCGATCCTGGCGCTCTTTGCGATCTCCAGTATAGACCGGCCGGAGACCGTAGGGGCATCGTCGAGGAGGTGCTCAAGCCTCTTTAAGACCGCCGGTATGCCCCCGGCGCGGTAGAGGGCAAGCATCGAGTGCGGCCCACCGGGCATCATGTGGCATATGTGCGGCGTCTCCTCACCGATGGCGCTAAATGTCTCAAGATCAAGAGGAATGCCCGCCTCCCGCGCAATGGCCATCAGATGAAGCACGGTGTTCGTCGACCCGCCAAGCGCCATGTCAACCCTTATAGCGTTTGAAAGGCTCCCCGGGGTGAGGATATTGCGTGGCCGCAGATCTTCCCGCACCAGGCCGACAACGCGTTCCCCGCTCTCACGGGCTATACGGAGTTTAGCGGCATCGACCGCCGGGATGGCTGCACACCCCGGGAGGGAGAGTCCCAGCGCCTCGGTCACGCATGCCATCGTGTTTGCGGTATACAGTCCCTGACAGCTCCCGCACCCGGGCATCGCCGCACACTCGATCTCGCCAAGTTCTTCTTCTGTCATCGTGCCTGCAGCAACGCGGCCAACGCTCTCGAAGACGTCTATGAGTGAGAGCTCGCGGCCTCCCGCGTAGCCCGGGAGCATCGCCCCCCCCGTGACGACGATCGCCGGGACGTTGCACCGCACCGCCGCCATGAGCATCCCCGGGACGATCTTGTCGCATGTCCCGACACAGACCAGGCCGTCGAAGCGGTGCGCCTCGACCATCAGTTCAATGGCGTCAGCGATGTTCTCTCGCGAGGGGAGGGAATACCGCATCCCCTCGTGTCCCATCGCGATCCCATCGCAGATGCCGATTGTCCCGAACTCAAACGGCACCCCTCCCGCGGCCGCGATCCCCTCCTGCACCTTCTGCGAGATCGACCGGAGGTGGATGTGCCCCGGGACGATGTTGTTGTAGGCGTTTGCTATCCCGATGAACGGCATCTCCATCTCGCGGTCGGTGATGCCAAGCGCCCTGAGCAGCGCCCTGTTCGGGGCACGCTGGTAACCCCTCTTAACCGTCTCACTCCGCATTCTAAACCTCATAGGAGGATAAGCGCAGAGGGGGAAAAGTGTATGCCGGTTACGTGGTGCCGGAGCCCTCGTAGAGTTCCACAACCCCGCCGATGACGATCACCGCCGGCGGTCTGACACCCGCCGCACGGGCTTTATCGGCGATATCGGCAAGCGTCCCGACCGTCACGCGCTGGTCCGGCCGTAACCCCCGCTCTATGACCGCCACCGGGGTCGCAGGATCCTTCCCGTGCGCGGTCAGGGCTGCCGCGATTTTTGGGAGGTTCTTTACCCCCATCAGGATGACGAGCGTCCCCTTCAGCCGCGAGAGGACCTCCCAGTCGAGGGCGGACTCAGGTTTTGCTGGATCCTCGTGCCCCGTGATGAATGTCACGGTCGAGGCGTACCGTCGGTGGGTGACCGGGATCCCGACCATCTCCGGGACGGCGATGGCGCTCGTCACCCCCGGCACGACCTCGACAGGGACGCCGTGCGCCCGGAGCGTCTCCATCTCCTCCCCCCCGCGGCCGAAGAGGAAGGGGTCGCCGCCTTTCAGGCGCACGACAGTCTTTCCCTCCTTCACCCGCTCAACCATCAGCGCCTCGATCTCGTGCTGCTCCAGGGTATGGTTCCCGCCGTACTTCCCGCAGTCGATGAGTTCGGCGCTCCTGGGGAGGGTCGCCAGGATCTCCTCACCCGGGAGCTGGTCATAAAGGATCACATCCGCGCTCTCGATCACCTCACGGGCGCGTATCGTCATTAGGCCCAGACCACCGGGTCCTGCCCCAACCAGGTAGGCTCTCCCTGTCATGGCCGTATCCCCAGTGCCGCGTAGGCCTCCTCGATCAGGTCGGCCGCCTTCTCGCGCAGTTCTCGGCCGCACTCACGTGCCTCCTCGATCGTCGTGACGCGCCGCTCGATACGCTCCCACCGGGAGCCATCGAGCGAGAGCACCTCGGCAACCAGGTCTGTGTCCCGGCAGTATATCCCCTGCGGGGTGAAACAGCCTCCACCGACCTCCTCCATCACGGCGCGCTCGATCCCGGCGTCAAGACGTGTCCGGGCATGGTCAAGCGCTGCAATCGTCTCGACGACCGCCTGGTCATCGCGGCAGACCACAGCGATCGCCCCCTGATTCGGCGAGGGGACAAACCTCTCCGTGGGAAGCGGTTCGCCCTCCAGCGTCAGCCCGAGCCGTTCAAGACCCGCCTCGGCAAGCACGATGGCGTCGTAGCGCCCCTCCCGGAGTTTCCGGATCCGGGTATCAACGTTCCCGCGCAGTTCTCGCACCTCAAGCGCCGGGTCGTTGCGGAGGATCTGGGCGCGGCGCCTTGTGCTCGACGACCCGACGACGCGAACCTCATCGAGCGGGGCGTCGTGCGCCAGAAAATCGGCGGCAGAGTCACGCTCAAGCACCGCAGGGCATGCAAGCCCTGCCGGACGCGCCGCCGGGATATCTTTCATGCTGTGCACAGCAGCATCGATCTCGCCGCGGAGGATGGCGTCGTCGAGGGCCCGGACAAAGACCCCCTGCCCCCCGATGGCATGGAGCGGGACGCCGGTCGCGGTGTCGCCCTCCGTTGTGATGGTGACAGCCTCTGCATCGACGCCGAGGTCAGCAAGCAGGCCAAGAACCTTCTGTGTCTGCGCCATAGCAAGAGCGCTCCCCCGTGTGCCTATGCGAAGAGACATGACCTGTAAGCGTCCGCAATCTTCTCGATATCCGATCTGCTGTGCGCGGTGGAGATAAAGTTCGTCTCAAACTGTGACGGCGGGAGGAAGACCCCGGCATCAAGCATCGCCTTCCAGAACCGCGAGAACGCCTCCCTGTCACACTCCTGGACGTCCCGGTAGTTCCGGGGGGGCGCCTCCCTGAAGAAGTGTTTGAAGAGCGAGCCCATCCTGACAAATGAGCCCCTTTGCGCGTCCACTGCGGCCTCCTCGATCGCCCGCACCGCCTCATCCAGGTGCCGGTAGGCCTCCGGGTGAGTGTGAAGCCAGCAGAGCGTTGCATACCCCGCCGCAAGGCTTGCAGGGTTGCCGCTGAAGGTTCCGGCCTGGTAGACCGGGCCTGAGGGTGCGACCAGTTCCATGATATCGCGCCGCCCCCCGAACGCTCCGATGGGAAGCCCGCCACCTATGATCTTTCCAAATGTTGCAAGGTCTGGTTTAACCCCGTAACGCACCTGCGCACCCCCGATCCCGACCCGGTAGCCGGTGATCACCTCATCAAAGATCAGGAGGGTGTCGTGTGCGGCGGTGATCTCCCGGATATCAGCAAGGTAACCGTCTTCGGGCAGGACGGGGCCGATGTTTCCCATGATGGGCTCCACTATGAACGCGGCAACATCCTCGTTCCCGGCAAGCAGGGTTTCAAGCGCCTCGGGGTCGTTGTATGGAACCTGCCGGGTGTGCGCAGCAACGTCGGCAAGGACGCCTGCGGAGTCGGGCACTCCAAGGGTCGCCGCCCCGGAACCGGCCTTCACCAGGACAGCGTCGTGGGCGCCGTGGAACCCCCCCTCGACCTTGACGATATCCTGCTTTCCGGTGTAGCCGCGGGCAGCGCGGATCGCGGCCATCGTGGCTTCTGAACCTGAAGAGACGAACCGGATCATATCTACCGCCGGATGGTCATCGACGATCCTCGCGGCAAGGTCTATCTCAAGCGGTGTCGGGGTGCCGTAGAGCCACCCCTTCTCAACCTGGCGCATGATTGCCTCCCTCACATCCGGGTGAGCGTGGCCGAGTATGAGGGGGCCGTAACCGAGACAGCAGTCGATGAACTCCATACCATCGACGGTCATAAGACGCGGCCCCGCTGCGCGTTCCACGTAAAACGGGTACGGCCTGATCGCCCTGACCGGGCTGCTTACCCCGCCGGGCATCAGTTGCTTTGCACGGGAAAAGAGGTCACTGCTCTTCATCAAGCCACCTCGCTGCATCTTCTGCATAGTATGTTATGATAAGGTCGGCCCCCGCCCGTTTTATGGCTATGAGGCTCTCGATGGCGACCGCCCTCTCGTCCAGCCAGCCGCGTTCTGCAGCGGCTTTGATCATAGCATACTCCCCGCTGACCTGGTAGGCGGCAACCGGCAGCCCTATCCGCTTCACGGACGCCAGGATATCAAGGTAGATCCCAGCCGGCTTGACCATCAGTATGTCAGCACCCTCAGCGCTGTCGAGTTCCGATTCCATCACAGCCTCGCGTGCGTTGCCGGGGTAGATCTGGTAGGTGGTCCTGTCGCCGAACGCAAACCCGGAGTCTGCTGCATCGCGGAATGGGCCGTAGAGGGCGCTTGCAAACTTCGATGAGTAGGACATGATCAGGGTGTCTGTATGCCCGGCAGAGTCGAGAGCCTGCCGGATCGTCCTGACCATGCCATCGAGCATGCAGGAAGGCGCGACGACATCGGCGCCGCTCTCTGCGTGTGAGACGGCGATCCGCGCCATCAGGTCAAGCGAGGGGTCGTTTAAGAGGTCGGGGCCATCGGCGGTCTCCCCTACGATCCCGCAGTGGCCGTGGTCGGTGTACTCACAGGCGCAGAGATCGGTTATGACCGCCATACCTCCAAGCCCTCTCTTGATCTCCCTGACAGCCCGCTGGACGACGCCGTTGCTTGCGTATGCCGCGGTCGCCTCGCCGTCTTTCTCAGCCGGGATGCCAAAGAGGATGACCGCCCGGATACCGCTATCCATGAGACGGCGGCAGTGGTCGAGAACGCCGTCCACCGGGTGGCGGAACTGCCCCGGCATCGAGGCGATCGGGATCGGTGCATCTATCGATTCGTCCACAAAGACCGGCGCGATCAGGTCAGTCTTTCGCAGTTCTGTCTCGCGGAGGAGCGGCTGGATGATCCGTCTGCGCCTCCGCCTCATTCTCTGTTCTGGAAACATGATTCTCCCCGGGTGATCGCCCTTATCAGGGTCTCTGCCGTGTTTAGATCGCCGCGTTCCGCGCTTGTCCGGATGGCTGTGGTAACGTCCGCCAGGAGTTTTTTGGTGAGCGCTCTCGTCAGGTCGTCGACTATCGCCTGCGTGCGTTCGTCCACCCTTCCGAGTCGGGCGAGCGCACGATCGCGTTCACGTCCACGTATTGACTCCGCCCAGGTGTAGAGGAGGGCGAGCGTCTCGTCGGCCGCCGTCCGGCGGAGGAGCCGGATGAAATGCTCAAGTTCCTCCTCAATTATCTGGCGTGCCCGGTTGGCCTCGTCCCTCCTGGAGGCCATGGCAGCCTCGTTGACGCTACGGAGGTCATCGATGGTGAAGAGGTGGACGCCCTCGATCTCGCGCACGCCCTCCGCGATGTCGCGCGGCTGGGCGATATCGATCAGGATCAGGTGGCGGGGCTGGCGGTCGAGCGGCCAGAGGCGTTCTTTCATAGCCTCACGGACACCCTCCGTCCGGATTACCGGGTGCGGTGCGGCGGTGCACGATATGACGACGTCGGAGAGAGCGATGTAGCGGTAGAGGTCCTTGAAGTTGACCGCCAGTCCCCCGATCTTCTCTGCAAGCATCACAGCGCGGTCATAGGTTCTGTTGGCGACGTAGATTGCGGTGAGGCCTTTCGCGGCCAGGGCCTGCGCCACCAGCACCCCCATCTCCCCGCTGCCTACCACCAGGATGTGCCGGTCGCGCAGGGTGCCAAGGAGGTTCTCTGCAAGCGCCACCGCAGCGGAACCGACTGAGACCGCGCCGCGGTTGATCCCTGTCTGGCGCCGGACCCTGACACCTGCATGCACGGCCTTGGTGATGCAGAGTTCGATTGCAGCACAGGATGTTCCTGCCTCTTCCGTGGTTGCAAGCGCCTGTTTGAGCTGCCCCAGGATCTGGTCCTCGCCGACTATCAGGGAGTCGATTCCGGCGGCCAGTTCCAGGAGGTGGCGCTGCACGGCCTCGCCCTCGAGGACCTCAAACCCGTCCCTCCCCATCTCGTGCAGGAACTCCTCAAGGCTACGTCCATCCCCCTGCACCAGCACCTCAACGCGGTTGCAGGTCTGGAGCAAGAGCACGCCGCGGAACCGTTCCCGCGCTTCGCGGAGAAAAGCCGTCTCGTCAGGGAACCTGAACGCCTCAAGCGTGGCGATGTCGGCGGTGTGGTGGCTGACGCCCGCGATCGCGAGGGGGATCATGAGCGGTTCAGGCATGGAGGTACCTCGCGATTGCGAGTTCACGTGCGCGGCCGTAATCAAGGGCCAGCAACTCCCGGATCTCGTCATCCAGCAGGATCTTCCAGAGGGTGCGTGATCGCTCTGCCTGCACAGGTTCGGTCTCCCGGAGGATTGAGCGCATCTCTTCCTGCAGGTCGATCATCCGATCCAGGTCTGCATACTCCGACTCAAGCCTCATCCGGAGGTAACGTGATACGGCAGGGCTCTTTCCGCCGGTGCTGATAGCGATAAGGTAGTTGCGTCCCCGGACGACCGAGGGGATGATGACGTCGCCGGGTTTTCCCGCGGCGTTGTTGAAGAGGACGCCGGCCGAGGCGCAGAGTCTTCCTATACGGTTGTTGAGGGCCGGATCGGGTGTTGCGGCTATCGCAAGGAATGCGCCATCCAGGAGTTCCCCGATTGCATCATCCGGGAGAGAGGCGAGGTCGGTCTCGTGCCGCCTGACCGAAAGACCGTCAAGCCGTGGTGAGAAAGAACGACTGATCACCGTCACCACCGCCTCATGCTCGAAGTACGCAGCCTTCCGGGCACCTACATCGCCTCCACCGAAGATGAGCACCCTCCTGCCGGTCAGATCAAGCATGAGAGGGATCATTTGTTCTATAGTGTGGTGAATAGACTACATTAAGGTGTTGAAAAGCCGTTTTCACCAAAAAACTGGTGGATCCACCGGTAGCATCTCTCCCTGAGACCTGTTCCCGGTCAAGTTTATACTTTTTTATACCCGGTTTTGAAGATGGGTGAAATGCCGCGCGGAAAGGCTCTTACTCTCCAGGAGATGAATCAATATGTGTGGTCGCCGTCGAGCCGCTTCTGATCCTGGCCCTGGCACTGGCGCCGGGTGTGTTCTGGGCGTGGTACTTCTACCGGAGGGACAGATTCGAGCCCGAACCGGCGGCCATGGTTCTGAAGATCTTTATCCTGGGTCTCCTGGTCACGTTTCCTGTTGCCTTCGCCGAGGGATTCATCGGTCTCTTCATAGCATCCCCCCTTCTCATGGGCGCCGTTGTAGCACCCATGGTCGAGGAGTACGGCAAGTTTACAATTGTGCGCCGGTTTGCCTATCTGCACACCGAGTTTGACGAACCGATGGACGGCATAGTCTATGCCGCTGCCGCTGCGCTCGGGCTGGCAACGCTTGAGAACGTTCTCTACGTCTTTTCGGCTTACCTGACCTCTCCCTCACTTGCGTTCAGCACGGTCATCGCGCGTGCGATCTTCTCGGTCCCGGGGCATGCGCTCTTTGCCGGAGTCTGGGGCTATGCTCTCGGTCAGGCCCGGTTCGCGCCCGCCGAGAAGCGACCCTCCCTCATCCGTCGGGGGCTCGTTCTGGGGATGGCGCTGCACGGCATATTCAATCTCCTGCTCATCTCCGCAGAAATCATCGCTTATGCCATGGCCGCGTTCATCCTGGTCCTGACACCTGGTCTCTGGATGCTTGCGAACCGGAACATAAGGCAGGCTCTGCGGAAGGGGCACCGTTGAGACGAGCGGCGGTGCACAACCGCCGCAGCGGGCAGGTCTTCGATAGGCTTATTAGCCTGAAAACCTCATTCTTTTAGGCACACAGTGCGAAAGCACAGGCGTGCGCCGATAGTGTAGTGGTTATCACTAGGCGTTGCCAACGCCTAAACCCGGGTTCGAGTCCCGGTCGGCGCATTCCAGCATCAGGCTGGAATCTCTTCTTCTCGTGCACACGGATAACTTGCCATCTGTAGACCGTAGCCGGGCAGTGAATTATGATAAGTCCAGGATATTGTGCTGATGGACAGGAAACAGGATCTTGACGAAGGGATCCACCAACACTGTGGTTGATGCTCTCCCCGGACACCGTATCGACGGAGAATCACCCCCGCGGGGGTGGGGCTGATGGGGGGGGCGGAACGCCCCCTCCCCCAGTCTTCCTGGATCTCTGGTTGAACGGTTTACGTAGATCACCCCCACCGCCCGGCGCGTTCCGCGCCTCCTCCCGCCCCCTGCAAGGGGGCGGGCAGTGATTGGCGATAGCCCCGGATACCGTGTCCGGGGGGCAGGAACAGGATTTCAGTCAAGGGTGTTCACACTGACGGCAGAGAGGTTGTCTCCCCTCTGGCACCGTATCGACGGAGAATCACCCCCGCGGGGGTGGGGCTGACGGGGAGGGGGAGGCGGAGACGGCTCCCCCTTCCCCTGTCTCAACGTGTCACTGGAAACGTCACCAAAAAACCTCTCTCGCTGGATCACCCCGCCGCCCGGCCGCCTGGCCCCGGTTTAGGGTGGGCAGGTGGCCCCCCCGCCGGGAAAACGTCCCGGGACCTTTATCACGCAAATGGGTGCTTTGCGGTATCCTTCTGTGCGAGCACGTCCTTCATCTTCGGCTCGCCTCTTATCGCCCGGCGAATTGCGGTCTTCGTCGCCTCGTAGTTCCAGTCGTAGATCTTCTTCTTGTCCTTTGCATCCCACTCTATGAAGACCGATGCTATGATCAACAGGTTATCGGCCTCTGCCTCCGGGATGATCCCTTCAGCAACGCTGTCCACTACCGCCTTCGCGACGGCTGCCTGCGCAGGCCCGAAGATCAGGAGAGCCTGAGCTGCGTTCTTGATGGTTACCTTGTTGACCATCAGCGTCGATGGTTTTGCCGGAACGTTCGGTGTGAGCACCGCAAGAAGCGGGGTGTGCCCCTTTACAGGCGATGCGAGCGCCGTGACAAACGCCTGCTCAACGCTGCTCCCTTTCTTGCCTATGACAAGATCGATATGAGCAACCTCCGGGCCTTCGCCAACAAGCGCTTCTCCAATCAATGCGTGTTCAAAATCAACCATGGTTTACTACCTCCAGAATATGGTCGTGTCGATCTGGACCAGTAGAGCAAAAAAGGTTGTGGAGGGGGCAATCAGAGACAGAGGGGTGATGATGGGGGGTGCTTCCACACGGTGCGGCCCTGGACGTTCAGACGACTCACCTTTCTCCGGCCACAAAACCATCATCATGCCCAAAGACCATACCCTTATATTCATCGCTGAAGCAAATTACTCATAAATCAGAGGTGTTGAAAAGAGGCGTGTCTTTGCAACCTCTGCTGTGTCTGGCGCAGGTAGCAGAAAAAGATCTGTGTCAGAAAAACATACCAGCTGATGGAGGGCTGTTGTGGACTCGATCAGGATCGCAATCGTGGGTGTCGGAAACTGTGCCAGTTCCCTGCTTCAGGGGATTGAATACTACCGGGGAAAGAACGAGAAGGACACAACCGGACTGATGCACTGGGATCTCGGCGGCTACCGACCTTTTGATATTGAAGTGGCCGCCGCGTTTGATATCGATGCAAGGAAGGTTGGAAAAGATGTCTCAGAGGCCATCTTCTCCCCCCCAAACTGCACCATGGTTTTCTGTCCGGATGTGCCAAGAACAGGGGTGACCGTCCGGATGGGTCGGGTCCTGGATGGCTTTCCGGAGCACATGCTCGACTACAAGGAAGATTGCAGGTTTGTTCTCGCCGACGAGGAGGAGGCGTCACGTGAGGATATAATCCGGGAACTGGAGGACTCTGGCGCCGAGATACTGCTCAACTACCTTCCTGTAGGCTCGGAGAAGGCCGCAAGGTTCTACGCCGAGTGTGCGCTGGAGGCAGGTGTAGGGTTTATCAATAACATGCCGGTCTTTATCGCGAGCGATCCTGCCTGGGCAGAGAGGTTCCAGGAGCGCGGACTTCCAATCATCGGCGATGATATCAAGAGCCAGATCGGCGCGACGATCACGCACCGGGTTCTTGCCGATCTCTTCCGCCAGCGGGGTGTTGTGCTTGAACGGACCTACCAGCTGAACACCGGCGGCAACACCGATTTTCTGAATATGCTCAACCGCGACCGCCTTGCCTCAAAAAGGAGATCTAAGACCGAGGCGGTTCAGTCAGTCCTGAAAGAGCCCCTTGATGCTGACAACATCCATATCGGCCCGAGCGATTACGTCTGCTGGCAGAAGGACAACAAGGTCTGTTTCCTCAGGATGGAGGGGAGGATCTTCGGTGACGTGCCCATGTACCTCGACCTCCGCCTCTCCGTTGAGGACTCCCCGAACTCAGGCGGGATAGTCATCGACGCCATCCGCTGCTGCAGGCTTGCCCTTGACAGGGGTATCGGCGGGCCGCTGATCTCTCCTTCAGCCTACTTCATGAAGCACCCTCCGGTGCAGTTCAGGGACGACGACGCCTACCATATGACTGAAGAGTTTATCCAGGGGATCCGGGATTCCTGAAACGCTGGAGAACGTCTCTCCTTCATCGACCACCCCATCTTCCCCCGGCGTGGCGGGCAGTGCGTGATGGTGTTCACGTAGAGGCCGTGAAAGTGCTGGAAACGGGATTCCCATGGACGTTTCAGCGATAACAACTGGCAAAAATCTCCTCCGCCGGCACTGCATCGATGGAGAAATCGCACGCCCGGGAATGAGCGCAAAAAAAAGGGATTCCAGGCGCCTCACTCGATGAGGACGAGCCCCACGGATCTGATGTTGCCGTGCTCGATCTTGCCGTATTCAAGGTTCCTGCACGGGACTATATGGATATCCCAGCCTGCCCTTCTGGCGGTGGAAAAGACGTCTATCCCGGCAGCCTCCATGCTCGGCCGGACGAGGTCCATGTGCCGGCAGAGCCTGCGGATGCTCTCGTCAACAACACCCTCCCCTTCCTCTGCGACACAGTGGAGGTGTTCGCAGTAGATGCAGGGGTATCCACCGAACCCGAAGGCCTTCGGGAAATCATCGTAGAAAGCCGTCTTCTCCAGGAAATGCACCGTTGAGTTCACCCACAGGATCAGGTCGCGCAGGAACGGGTGAAAGTCAAGCGGTATCTCTTCAGGTTTGAGGTCAGGATGCCCCGGTATACCCTCAAACTTGAGGAGCAGTCCGGTGCTGTACTCACCGATCATCTGCCGCGTCTCGGCGGGTGCGGGAGCGTATGGCGGGCAGGACATATGCTTCCCGTAGCCCTTGCAGCCGTAGCGGCACTTGAACCGCACCCACTCTGCGACCACGATCTCGTGGGCCGCTATCCGCCGCGGCTCCGCCCCCCGCTCTCGCGCCAGGGATGAGAGTTTCTCGATCTCCTCCTCAAGTTCGACCCGCACGTCTTCTCGCCTCGATGATGTGTATCATCCATATCCCACTATTTATAGGTTACTTGAGAACCGGGTCTGAGATCCCTCAGGCAAGGAAGAGATAAAACGCGAGGATCGGGGATCGAACTATGCCGTCATGGGCGAAATTGAGACTCACTGGTGCTCTGGATCCCGGTCTGTGAGACGTCCATTCCCGGATCGAGCAGCACCTCGTGCGGGAGACCGATGAGCGAGACCGCCGCGAGCGCCCCGATGACGCCCCGGCCACCATGAAGGTGCACCCCGAACCGCCTGGCGGTGGCCTCGGCCTCCTCCCGCTCGATCACCGCCTCTCTTGCGCCCTTACCGTAAGCGCGGAGGTCACGAGGTACCACAAACCCCTCCCGGAGAGCGATTCCCCACTCCGGGGACGCCGCCTCCCCGGCGACAAACCGCACCGCGGCCTCCTCTATCCGAGGGATCATTGAGGGTTCCACCGCAACCTCGATGCAACTGCAGGAGTTTCCGGCAGTCCTGGGCTCGAGGTGGGGGTTAAGCATCGCGACGCGGTGACCGATCGGCATGACGCCATCGAGTTTCGTGAGATGCTGAAGGAGGGCGAGGGCCAGGGCGAAGGTTGCGCCCTCCGCGGCAGTATCGGTGTCATCGATACCGATAGCGACGTAAGCAAGCGCCCGGGTGACCACCTCCCCCTCGACCAGAGGCCCCTCGCGGTGGACGGTTACGCCACATACACCCTCTGCAAAGGACATCATATCGGTGAGAGAGTAAGCCGGGCCGCCGATACACCTGATCTGCTGACGGATACGGCCATCTTCGTGGAAGACGCCGATAATCCCCACTGCCGGCGCAGGGTCAAGACCCACAGCGACCTCCTGCCGTCCGAGGTGCGCCCGCTCACGGAGCAGCGTCCCGTCTCGCCAGACAGATTGGAGAGCACCACCCGCGCGGGCGTGATGGAATTCGCAGAACGCAGCGCACCCACCGCTCATGCACTCGTGATAGATCTCGACCTCCTCACCATCAATCGTGGTGAATACCCGGCGGCAAGCGCTCTCCGGCATCACGCTGCTCGCCACATACCGCGCAGCGTGCCGACCCCGCTGCTCTTCCAGCAGAGCGACGCAGCCCTCCTCGATGAGACGGTTGACCCAGTCCTGGATGGTGCTCCGGGGGATGCCGGTTGCTTCAGCGATACCGGCGACCGTGAAGTAACCGTTATCCAGCGTTGCCTGACGCATCAGCCGCATCAGTTGCTTTCTCCGCTCAAGAACCCTGGACATACCTGTCACGGATGTAGAGTATATCGCCGATCACAGCACTGGCGGTCTCGATGGAGCCCGCGCCCTTGCCGATGAACGTGAGGTCACCGGCGAGATCCGTCTCCACCGTAACGGCGTTGAGTGTCCCCTCGACGACGAGCGGGTGCGTCTTGGTGATTATACGTGGCGATACACGAAGCGCTCCAGCCGCCGGGACGATCTCACCTATCAGCCGGATGGTACAGTCCTGCTCTTCTGCCAGGTGGAGGGCCTCGGGCGTCAGAAGAGATATCCCCGTCCTATCCACTCTATCAAGTGTGGTCTGCATATCGAGGACGGTGTTTGCCAGGATTACCAGTTTGATCGCCGCGTCGATCCCTTCAACATCGTATGTGGGGTCTGCCTCTGCATACCCGAGTTCACGGGCTTCGGCCAGAGCCTGTGCGTAGGTGAGGCCTTCTGCAGCCATCCGGGTGAGGATGTAGTTGCAGGTGCCGTTAAATACTCCGTAGAGCCGGGAGATGGTGTTGCCGGCAAGCCCTTCCTGCATGGCATGTATGAGCGGGATCGCACCGCAGACCGTTGCCTCGTACCTGAGGGTGACGCCATTCTCCTCGGCAAGCGCTCGCAGTTCCGGGTATGCGAGTGCGATTGGGCCCTTATTTGACGTGACAACGTGTTTCTTCCGCTGCAAAGCCGTCCGGATATGGTTGAGTGCAGGCCCACCGTTCTCCACGTTTGTAGGTGTCACCTCTACCAGGATATCATAGTCTGCCCCCGTCACCACATCTATCGGCCGAATATCCGGACTGCCACATGGAGCACCCTCTTCCTTTCGGGCAAGTGCTGCTTCAATGTCGATCCCGGCAGGTTCGATTATTCCACTTCGTGAGTCAGCAAGACCGGTGACAAGGATATCAAGGTTTTTTGCAAGTATCACACGGGCTATGCCGCGACCGACGGACCCGAAGCCGAGTATGGCGATCCGTATCATACGCTCTCCAGAGGCTCGATTATGAGAATGTTCTTCTGCTCCGCGACCCTGCGCAGGATCCGGATTGCCCTCTCCATCTCCGTCCGGGTTGTTGAACGGATGGTGATGCGCGCAGACGATGGCGAGTCGATCGCCGGCATGACAAGCGAGAGTTCCGTCACCTCGGCCGAACCTGTTGTGTCGATCTGGTCGACCGTGTCGGATATGTCCGTGTGCATCAGGTGCCCGATCATGATCAGCGTACACTCGTAGAGGAGGCGTTCTTCCCCTATACGCACGACTTTGACACCCTGCTGCCTTAGCAGGGCAAGAAGCTTCTCGAGGCGCCCCTCCGGAAGTTCCAGCACGATCTGTACATCAAGCACCTCTGTAGCCGCGTGGGGTTCTCTCTGGTGAATGACCGCGATGATGTTTCCGCCGACTGCTGAGATCGGCTGCAGGGCTGCGACCAGCTGGCCAGGCTGGTCTTTCATCTCGAGTTTCATGGATACCCGCAAAAAAACCACCTGCTGAATTGTTGATCTGCCGTGGAGATAATCCTTCTACCACACAGCAGGCCCTCGTGTGGTGGTGATACCACTTTCCATTACGACTGGACCATTGCATCGAGCGCGGTGAACTACCTCGCACCTTCCGGGCGGGAACTTCCCGCTCCGCCTACTTCACCCCAGCAGGATAAATCACACGCCGGCTGGATCAGTGGGGTGAAAAAATCGGGGGGATGGCCCAGATTATATGTACATCCGGGAGTCTGGCGCTGGCGCCTCGCGCTTCACTTTCCGGATAGCCGCGATGAAATCTTCCTGGCCGACGGCGTCGGCGTTCCGCCGGATTGCCATCATCCCGGCCTCCCGGCAGATCGCCTGCAGATCTGCACCGGTGGTTTTTCCGGCGAGTTCCGCAACAACGGGCAGATCCACGTTCCGGGAGAGTGTCATCTTTGCGCTGTGGATCTTCAGGATCTCTATGCGCGCCTCGGCATCCGGGAGCGGGATCTCGATGATCCGGTCAAACCGCCCGGGGCGGAGGAGCGCGGGGTCAAGCATATCGATCCGGTTCGTTGCCGCCATTATCCTGATGTTGCCGCGGTTCCCGAAGCCGTCCATCTCGGCCAGGAGTTGCATCAGCGTCCGCTGGACCTCGGCACTGCCGGAGGTGCCGTCGTTTGTACGCATGCTCCCTATAGCGTCGATCTCGTCGATGAAGACGATGGCCGGAGCGCGCTCCCTGGCGAGTGTGAAAAGTTCGCGCACGAGCTGAGCGCCTTCACCGATGTACTTGTGGACGAGTTCGCTTCCCGACATCCTGATGAAACAAGCCTTGGACTGGCGGGCAACCGCCTTGGCGATCAGGGTCTTCCCGGTCCCGGGTGGGCCGTAGAGGAGGATGCCCTTTGGCGGTTCAACGCCTATACGCTTGTAGATCTCGGGTTTTGTGAGCGGGTACTCAACCGCCTCCCGGACCTCCTCGATCTCCTCTCTCAGCCCTCCGATCTGGTCAAACGTCACGTTTGGCTGCTCGTCGAGCTCCATGACCCTGACACGCGCATCGTATATGTTTCCGATAATCTTGACGATCGAGAGGGTGTTGTTCACCGCCACCTTCATCCCGGGTTTGAGGGTGCTGTGCAGTTTATCGTTGACTACCGTGAGGTACTCCTGGTTGTTGCCCTGCTGCCGGAGGTAGACTTCGCCGTTCTCGAGCACATCGACCACAGCGGCAACAAACAGCGGCACCCGCTTTAACTGAGCATTTTCTTTGCGGAGCTGCCGGACCTCTTTCTCCAGCAAATCGTTCTTGAGTTTGTAGTCCAGGACCTGCGCCTTCAACTCCTGGATCTGGAGTGTGAGCATATCGTGCTCGCTGCTGCTGCTGGAGGTGTTGCCAATGGTTTCGTCCATATCAATCATATAGTTAAGTCTCCACCTACATTATTACTGTGGTGCAGGTCATCATGCAGGGCAGAGGCATATCCAGGGGTCGCGGAACAGGAGAACTCCTAGTATCATCTGAACCCATATCCTTCCTCTCCGGCGTCGACCCCGAGACCGGCGTAGTGGTTGAGCGCGGCCACCCGCTCGAGGGTCAGTCGGTCACCGGAAAGGTGCTGGTCTTTCCCCACGGCAAGGGATCGACGGTAGGGTCATACGTGATCTACGCGTTGAAGCAGAACGGGGTTGCACCGGCCGCTATAATCAACCAGGAGGCCGAACCTATCATCGCGGTCGGCGCTATCATCGCCGGGATACCGATGGTCGACCGTCTGCCGCCGGAGTTCTACAAACTCCCACCTGGCAGGAAGGTGACGGTGAACGGGGATACGGGGGAGGTCTGCCTGGACGGGGAGACCGGATAAGGGTTGAAGCGTTTTATCTGACCTGATTCTTGCCGGCGGGCAGTTTTGAGTGGTTGCGGTAGCGGGAGTTGCCTGACGCAAGAGCAATCAGGCGCTTTCGGGATCGTTTGAGGCGCCCCCTGGATCCTATCTATCCAGGGCCGCCCGGCGGGATGGCCGGCGGGCAGTGTGCGGCAATTGACCCGGTGGCCGTATCGGGGGGGGCGAAACATAGATCTCATGAAGGTTTACCGATAATCGAGGTCCTGTCTTCCTCCACCCGTCTTCCCCCTTCCCTGTCTCAACGTGGCACTGAAAAATGCCTCTCGCTGGATCACCCCCCACCGCCCGGCCGCTTCGCGGCCTCCGCCCCCCTCCAGAGGGGGCGGGCGAGTGTCTGGCGATTGACCCTGGATAGCCGTGCACGGGACAGAGGCAGGATCTCTCAGGATTGTCAGATGAGACCCCAAAGGGGCTGCCAGATCCCCCGGCACCGTATTCTATGGAGAATTCCGCCGGTAGCCGTCCAGAGAGGTTTATCAAACCGGGGTTGATCAGGCCCGGACACAATTCAGAGATGAGGCGGTTGTTTGTAAACACCAGAAGAAAACGCCTCCAGATTAGAGTTCTTTTGCAAAGTTCATGGACCTGTGCCACGGCCTGAGGTGTTGGTTTGATGCCCTGCCTGCCTCCTGAACCGGACCATGGAAAAGGTTATCTGCCGGGGCTGCCTTCCTACCTCCTGAGGAACCGTTTATGGCCGGGAGATACCCGGCGAGGTGAACGTTATGACCATGGAGAAGGTAAAACGATACCGCTGCAAGTACTGCAACTACATCTACTCCCCTCTGAGAGGGGAGCCCCACCGCGGCATCCCTGAAGGTACCGCGTTTGAGGACCTGCCTGATGACTATGTATGTCCTGTCTGCGGTGCGACCGGAAAAGGTCCGGTAGGGAAATGGGGATTCGAGCCCTGGGAACCGACGAAGTACGTCTGCAAGATCTGCGGTTACATCTACGACAAGAAGCGCGGCGAACCGCTGCGTGGCATCCCGGCTGGAACCGCGTTTGAGGAGCTGCCTGACGACTACGTATGTCCCGTATGCGGGCTGGACCCAAAGATATCGAGCCACTACGGACCTGTAGGCAAGACGCAGTTTGAACCGATCCTGGATGTCTGAAGGTTGAGGCTGGCAGGCCCCCGCGACCTCGCCGCCCGAGGTCGGTGCGGCCTTACGGTCTGCTGCAGCATCTTTTTTTTTTACGAAGAACAGAAAGCAGGATGCCCCCGACGAGAGGAGGGGGAGCAGTCACAAAACCTCTGCCGTCCAGACTGCAGTGAACCATCCCTCCAAGAGCGGAGCCGCTAAAACCACGGCCATCAGACCAGTTTTCCGGGGGCTGTGCCCGGGTTTGATCCGCCTCACGATGATGAGAGATCCCGCCGGCGGAATCCGTATCGCCGAGGATCGTTTCAACCGGGATGCCGGGCTCTGAGCGCGTGGTCAATAAAAGACGTTCACCGGGCGAATGCTGCATTTTTTATACCTCAGATCACCGATTTTAAGGGGTCAAATCGCGGCCGGCGGATGATCCAAAGTTGTGAATACTCTCCATGCAAAAGATAGAGCATCGGATGATGCCTGATGGATCTCTTCGGTAATATCCTTGGTTCCGGGAAGGGTGCAAACCCCGCGGTAAAACAGGGCCTCTCGCAGTTTGAGGCCGGGAACTACACCGAGGCGGTGAAAAGTTTCGAGAAGGCGTTCAGGGTTGAGCCCGATAACCGCCTGGTCTGGCAGATGATGGGCCAGGCGCTTGCCTGCCTTGGCAGAGATACCGAGGCCGCGGAGTGGCTTCGAAGGGTCATCGAGGTATCTCCGGATGATACCGGGATGCTGCGCACGCTCGGCCATCTCCTTGCACGCACCGGCGAGTATGAGGAGGCGGCCGCCTGTTTTGCACGGATCCTCGAGGAGAACCCTGGAGACGCCGACGCCTCATACTGGCAGGCAGAGATGCTCGAGAGGCTCGGCCGGTATGCCGATGCGGCAGCAGCATACGCAGAGGCGCTGGGTGCAAACCCGGAAGACGTTCTCCTGCGGGAGAAGTGCGCGACGATGCTCGAGCGGTCCGGGAACTACCGGCAGGCGGCGATCTCCTTTGAGAAGGTCTACCGGTCAAACCCTGACCGCAGCGACGCTCTGGCGCGTGCGGGGGCTGCGTTCCTTGCCATGGGGGATTACCAAAGCGCGGTGGAGACTTTTGACCGTCTGCTCAAAACAGGGCAGCATAAACTCGACGCACTCTACGGCAAGGCCCGGGCGCTTGAGAACCTGGGGCTATTCCAGGATGCCGCCGGCTGCTGGGAAGAGATCCTGGCCCTCGATCCAGGGAACGTCGCCGGCTGGTATCAACGCGGCTCGGTTCTCTTCCGCGCAGGAAGACCGGCAGAAGCAATCGAGTGCTTCGAGAAGGTGACCATCGCCGATCCAGACCATATAGCGGCCCGTTACGCCATGGGGCTGGCCTGTGAGGCGCTCGGCCGCCACGACCGCGCGGTCAAGAACTTCGACCAGATCCTCAAGCACGACCAGAACCAGGTTCAGGTATGGTACGCCCGCGGTATGGCGCTCATGCACCTCTCCCGCTACGAGGAGGCCATACAGTCGTTTGACCGCGTGCTCGAGGGTCAGGCGTCTGCCGGGACGAGGTTGATCTCGGGAGGCGCCGACCTTGCGCTCTTTGAGCGCGAAGACCTGGACGAGAACCGAAAACACATCTCCCTGAAGTTCGATGCACCGGCTCGCGTTCTCCACACCTGCCGGGGGACGGCGCTGCTGCACCTAGGCCGCTACGCTGAGGCAGAGGAGGAGTTTGACTGCGTTCTTGAGTCTGATCCAGGCGACGTTCCCGTCATGGCGCAGAGCGGCATCGCGCTCCTCCACCTCGGCAGGTATGACGCAGCGGTCCGCCGCCTGGAGACTGTTCTTGAGACCGAGCCCGGCAACACTGCCGTCCGGTCGATGCTGGCAGAAGCGCTCGCCAACCTGGGGAGGTATGATGAGGCGCTTGCGTACCTGGACGAGAACGGAAACCTCTGCCATAAGGGCGAGATGCTGCTGCATCTTGCGCGGTATGCCGGGGCGGTGGAATCTTTTGATACCTTCCTTGAGAGGTGCCCCCGCGATCCGGTGGCGGAGACGGGCAGGGGCGAGGCGCTGATGCACCTCTCCCGTTACGATGAGGCTGCCGGGTGTTATGAGGCGGTGCTGGAATCTGACCCTGAGAACCGGGCGGCGCTGTTTGGGCACGGCATGGCGCTCTTCTGCCAGGGGTGCTACCAGGAGGCGCTTGAGTCAGTCAACCGTGTGGTGGAGGCCGATGCCGGAGCGCTCCTGCTGAAAGCCAGGCTCCAGGAAGCTCTGGGGCGCTGCGCCGCGGCTGCGGAATGCTACGAGACGCTTCTTGAAGCTGAACCTGACGCCGCGGGCTACCAGGTGAACCTGGGGTTCGTTCTTGCCGCGCTCGGGCGCTTCGAGGAGGCCGCCACGTGGTTTGGGAAGGCCGCAAAAGCCAGACCCGGGGATCTCTTTGCCTGGTACGGCAGGGGGCAGGCCCTGGAGAGGCTGGGACGCCACGCCGCGGCTGCGGAATGCTACATCACGGTCGTCCGCGAGCGGCCGGATGATACCGCTGTCGTCTCCGCGCTTGCCGCCATTCTCGCACATCTCGGCAGGCACCGGGAGGCGATCGAGTGCTGTGAGAAGGTTCTCGACGCCGATCCCTCAAATCTTGCGGCCGCCCGTCTCAGGGCCGGGATCTTAGAGGCCCTCGGAGAGCACGAGGAGGCGGCAAAGGCCTACGAGCGTTACCTTGACCTCGTGCCCGGTGACCGCGACGCCAGGATGGCGTTCGGGATGACGCTTGAGCGCAGCGGCAGGTTTGATGACGCGATCCGGCAGTATGCGCTTCTGCTCAAGAAAGACGAAGACGATACGGGGGCGTGGTATGCCCTGGAGAGCGCTCTGATGCACATGGGCAGGTATGATGAGGCGCTCCAGTGCTCTGAAAAGATCGTCGAGGCGAACCCCGAGAACGTGGCCGCCTGGCAGCGGCGGGGGGAGATCCTGATGTGGCTCGGTCGTTATGCCGATGCGGTGGAGTGCCTCGAGAGGGTGACCGCGGCCGATCCGGAAGACCTCGTAAGCCTGCGCCGACTCGGCGAGGCTTACGAGAAGGCCGGCAGATACCAGGACGCTCTTTCGGTCTACACGGCGTTGCTGGAGAGAGAACCTGCCAGCATCGAGACACTGTATGCCCGTGCATCCGCCCTCGTCCATCTCGGGCGTTACGGCGAGGCGGTCAGGTCGATTGACAGGATAATCGCAATCCAGGAGGAGAACCCTGCCGCGCTCTTCATGCGGGGGGCGGTGCTTGAGAGGGTCGGGAGGTATGACGAGGCTCTTGCAACCTACGAAAAAGCGCTCGAGATCGACCAGGAGAACGCGGCCGTCTGGATGGCTGCCGGGCTCCTCATGGATGCAGTGGGGCGGCACAATGATGCCGTCAGGGCATTTGACCGGGCGATCGACCTCGGCGGTGGCGGCGTCCACGCCTGGCTCTGCAGGGGTATCGCTCTCGACCGCCTGGGTAAACCCGATCAGGCCATCGCCTGCTACGATAAGGTTCTTGAGGCTGATCCGCACCAGGCCCGGGCGTGGTACCTCAAAGGCCGGGCGCTCGACCGCCTGGGCAGGTTTGCCGATGCGGTGGCGTGTTTTAACTCTGCGCTTGAAAACGAGCAGGATGCGTGAGTGGCGGGTTTTCCCGCCCCTCGACCGCTGCACTTTTGTGATGAGCGAACAATATGGCCTGCAGGACAGATGATCGACCGGTATCCCTTCCTTATATCGATCCCGCACGGGGGCACCAGCGTTCCGCCGGAGGTCCGCGGTCTAGTCAACCTCAGCCATAAGGAGATTATCTACAACAGCGACCCCCAAACTCGTTTCATCTACGGGTTCGACGCCTCCGTTGAGGCGGTGATCGATTTTGAGGTCTCCCGGGTCTTCGTCGACACCAACCGTCCGCCTTACGCTTACCCGCCGCGGAGCCAGGACGGCGTTGTCAAGGTCATCACCCAGGACGGGACGCCGGTCTTTCGGAATGGCCAGGCACCGGGGAGGGAGTTGGTTTCTGCCCTCCTGAAGAACTATTACCACCCCTTCCATGCAAGACTGGCCGGGGCGCTCGAGAACCACCCCATAGGGATTGCCTTTGACTGCCACAGCATGCTCCCGAGATCGCCGCCGGTTCAGCGGGACGCCGGACGTGAACGCCCGATCATCTGCCTTGGCAACCGCGGTGACCGGAACGGGATGCCGGGGGCGAAGAACCGGCCTGTGACCTGTCCCCCGGCGTGGCTCCAGGCGCTTGCCCGGTCGTTTGAGGAAGAGTTTGCGGGAGAGGGCAGGGTCGCGATGAACGATCCGTTCCGGGGCGGGTTCATAGCGGCTGCACACCACCGGCGGACGCGCGTCCCCTGGGTTCAGATCGAGGTGAATCGTGCACTCTACGAGACGGAGGACGGCGTGGTTGATCAGGAGAGGCTCGTTGAACTCCGGGATCGGATCTTTGCCGCCATAACGCGGTTCTGGGAGAGTGTCCTGGACTGATGCCCCTTCACCCCGCTCTGGGTCTCCGGGGAAGATGCTATGCCGGTTGAGCGCCCATCTACGGGTTGATGGATCGGCTGCACCTGATCCTGGAACGCTACTTCGGGTATCAGGCGTTTTACCCCTGCCAGCGCGAGATCATACAGGATCTCCTTGCGGGGCGCGACGTTCTGGCTGTGCTCGCGACCGGAGGCGGCAAATCGCTTTGCTACCAGGTCCCTGCAGTTCTCGGGGACGGGGTAACCGTGGTGGTCTCTCCTCTCATCGCCCTGATGAAGGATCAGGTCGACGACCTCCAGGCCCGGGGGATCTGTGCGGCAGCCCTGAACTCCTCTGGCACCTACGCGGCGAGGCGGCGGACGCTCGCCGAACTCGAGGAGGGGCTTCTCCAGATCCTCTACGTATCGCCGGAGAGAGCGGTCAGCGAGGTTTTTCTCGATCTCGTCGCATCTCTTCCACTCAACCTGATCGCGGTCGATGAGGCGCACTGCATATCGATGTGGGGGCACCAGTTCCGCCCGGAGTACCGGGCGCTTGCCGTCCTTAAGGAGCGTTTCCCCCGCGTGCCGGTGGTTGCCCTGACGGCGACCGCAACGCCGGATGTCCGTCAGGATATCGTGCGCCAGCTAAGGCTGGCGGACCCCGCCGTCTATGTTGGGAGTTTTAACCGCGAGAACCTCCGTTACGTTGTCACCCCGAAGGGTGGGGATGCTTACAGACGGCTCCGCGACTACCTGCTTATGTGGCAGGGGGAAAGCGGAATAGTATATCTGGCAACCCGCGAGGGGGCGCGGGAACTCGCGGCCAGCCTCCGTGCCGACGGTATCCCGGCGGAACCGTATCACGCCGGGATGACAGCGTCCGCCCGTGCGAAGACGCATGACCGGTTCATCGGCGGGGAGGCGGTGGTCGTCTGCGCGACAAGCGCGTTTGGCATGGGCATAGACAGACCGGATGTGCGGTTTGTCGTCCACTACGATATGCCGGAGACGCTTGAGGCCTACTACCAGGAGAGCGGCCGGGCCGGGAGGGACGGTAAGCCGGCTGACTGCATCCTCTTCTACGGCGAAGGGGAGGCACGCCGCCTCAGGTCGCTCGTCGACCGCAACCTGGCTTCTGACTTCCAGCGCGGGGTCGCACGTTCTAAGCTGCAGAGCATGGTGGATTACTGCACCAGCACGGTCTGCCGGAGGAAAGTTATCCTGGACTACTTTGGTGAGCGGTTCGATGCGCCCTGCGGAGGCTGCGACATCTGCGCTCCGACCGGTGATCGTTGTTTCACGCAATAACCTGTCAAACCGGCTCCATCTGGCTGCGCCCGGGTTCTGATGATCCCGCAAGACCTCTGCAGGGACGGATTCCGGGGAGCGTCCATCGCCGCCGCAGATACTCCATAGATGCGGTGCCCCGAGAAGGTGGAGGTGTCCCGGCGAAGGCATATACCGTTTCCAGAGGCTGCAAGAGAGGGGGGTCGGGTGATGCGACGCCCCCCCGGCAGGAAACACCTTTTTAAGGGTTGGGGTGAAGAGATATCTCCGGAGAGATCATGAAGAAGCTGACCCGTTCAAGGACCAACCGGTGGATCGCCGGGGTATGTGGCGGCGTTGGAGAATACCTGGATATTGACCCGAACATCATCCGGGCGGTCTACATAGTCTTCACCGTGCTCACCGGGTTTGTTGCAGGGCTTATCATCTATATCCTGCTCTGGATAATCATCCCTGAGGGTGCAGAGGCGAGTCCGGTGGTGGAAGCGCCTCCGGTTGATGTATAGGAAGAGACCTCCTTACGAACCGGCCGCAAGGTTATTGGGGAGGTGGTGACGCAACCATACTTTCATGGAGCAGAGGACAGGATGCCTGATCTGCGGTCTGGCAATCGTATACAGCGAAGAGGCACGCGATCTTGCGTGCGCCATCTGCGGCGAAGTTGTGAGCACCACCGCCGCCTGCGAGGCCGGGCACTTTGTATGCGACCGCTGTCACGGCCTTGAAGCGGTTGACCTGATCGAGCAGTTCTGTATCACAACCGAACTTGACGACCCGATTGCCATCGCCTGTATACTGATGCGGAACCCGGCGGTCAGGATGCACGGCCCGGAACACCATTTTCTTGTGCCAGCGTCTCTCATCACCGCTTACTGCAACCACCGCGGTGAACCCGGACGGAAGGGTGAACTCCTCGCCCGCGCCCGCGATAGAGCCAGCAGGGTTCCCGGGGGTTTCTGTGGAACCCACGGCACCTGCGGTGCGGCGATCGGGACGGGCATATTTGTCAGCCTGATCACCGGGTCAACCCCGTTGAAGAAGCAGGAGTGGTCGCTCTCAAACCAGATGACAGCCCGCAGTCTGATGGCGATCGCCCGGCACGGCGGGCCGAGATGCTGCAAACGCAACTCATGGCTTGC
Organism: Methanomicrobiaceae archaeon; assembly: GCA_022837745.1. Lineage (GTDB taxonomy): Archaea > Halobacteriota > Methanomicrobia > Methanomicrobiales > Methanoculleaceae > Methanoculleus. Next base: position 42,105 of record JALHIW010000008.1, read on the forward strand.
GATCCGCACCGCGGTCACATTCCTTGAGGAACGTTTCAGTGTAAGCCTCCCGGTGGAGGGGGCGGTGCGCTGCGGGTTCAGCGATATCAACCGCGAGTGCCTGCTCAAGGAGTGCCCCTTCTACGCCGGTTAATCAGGATACCGGCCCGCCGCCCTGAGGATGCCGGTGATCATAAGGTCGGCGGCAACCGTGCTGACAAGTGTCGCCGCAACGGTTGGAATGGCGCCACTCCAGTGGATACGGCTCCACCACCCCGCTGCGCTGCCGATCAGGAAGGAGAGAAAGAGGACCAGGATCTCTGACCGTAGAGTCGGTTCCATGGGAGTGGTAAGGTATCGCACCTGGAAGGGATTAACCGTTTTTGTGATCGCACATCAGCAGCGGTTATAACCCGGCAGCGGCACATTATAGTTAAGAACAAAACTTATTATACATTAATTTACTAATTGTTTCTCATGGCAAAACCCGAACAAATCTTCATTCAGAGGCATCTCTCAATCGAAGATTTGAATCAG
>JALHIW010000075.1:0-1217 GCA_022837745.1 Methanomicrobiaceae archaeon
CCGCTCGGTGGTGGTGGCATTGCGGTCGTCGAGGGATTTCTGCAGTCGTTTGTAGTCGGCGCTCTTGTCGGTCTTGCGGATGTAGGCGAGCTTTTCGAGGTACATCTGCTCCGCGTTTTCCGCCGTGGCCACCCGGGTATCGATCCCAAGCTGTTCGAGCTTTTCCAGCATCGCCTCGACCCGTCCGGGGGTAGCGTCGCCGTCCAGGATCATTTCCATCTCGCCGCGCTGGGCATAGAGGTTGGTGTCCGACCAGGGGCGATAGCGGACCCGGGTGCCGTCCTCGAAGGTGACGGTGTACTGGTGCCCGTCCTGCATGCGGGAGTTTTGATTGAACAGCGTCCGGTTGTCGATGTCGTCGGCCTCGACGGTAATGGTGCCGGAACCGATCCTGCGCTTGGTGTGGGTCACCTTGCCGCGTTCCACCTTGAACGGCGGTTTCTCTTTGGGTTTCTGCGCGTCGAGCTTGGGCAGGTACTGCTCGAATACGCCGTTGGTGGCCCGGTCCCAGTCGACGGACTCTTCGATCTCCTTGACCCATTTCAGATAATGGTCCGCCATCTCCTTGACCTTGGGGTCGGCGCTCTTTTGCAGGGTCTCCAGTTTCTTGCACAGGCGCAGGGCCTTGTCGATCTTGGTCCGGTTGTACTTGCCGTCGCCCACGTGGAAATTGACGTTTTTGACGGCGTCCAGAATCGTCGGAAAGAAGCTGTCTTCGACCAGTGGTTGTCCCTTTTCCCCGGCCGCCGTCTGCACATACCTGCGTAGCACCTCGTCGATGCGGCGGTCCGTGTCCGGCCGGATCTTCATCTTGACCACAGTGCGCTTCTTCCCCTTGAAGCTCTCGGTGAAGATCAGCGCGTTCTGGTCCTCCACGTCGCCGCTGTCGAAGGGCAGCGTCTTGCCCTGCCAGCCGAGTTGCCCTGCCAGCCGAGTTTGCGGGCCTCTTCGACCAGGGTCTCTTCGGCGGAGGAGAGCAGCTTTTTCTTGCCGGTGGCGGCGCTCAGCTTGTCGAAACGGAAGCCCCGATCCCCCAGCACATCGGCGTAATAGCCCTCGAAGTCCCGCCGGAGATTGTGTTTCCGCTCCAAGGCCAGATCGTAGAAATGCCGCAGCCCGGCCGGGTCCTTGGCGAACCGTCCCTCGGCGTAGGGCCGCAGCAGATCGAGGTAATCCTCGTCGGCGATCTTTTCGACTTCCTGGATGTAGCGCAGGGT
>JALHIW010000050.1:0-11604 GCA_022837745.1 Methanomicrobiaceae archaeon
TGTCACTGGCGGTGTAAAATTCCCCACTTTCGGCGGGATAAATTTCCCCACCCGACAACCTTCATGCAACCGTGTGAGGGCAGTGGCAATGCTGAAGATGGAGGAACTTCTCGTGATACGAGATCTATTCAATCAAGGACCGAACAAAAGTCAGATTGCCCGAAGTGTCAACGGCGGCGTAACTTTGTGCACTTTCGGCGGTCTAAAAGTGTACACCTGCTAACCCTCTCAAGGACGCAGTTGAGGGGCGCAGCAATTGTTCACTGTGGAGGAATTCCTCATGATCCGCGACTTGCATCATCAGGGGCTGAACATCAGCCAGATCTCCCGGGAGACGGGATATCATCGAAATACAGTGCGAAAATACCTTGCTGCCCAAACCATGCCAATACCGGCTTCCCGAAGGACACGGCCGAGCAAACTCGATCCTTATAATGAGTATATCCAGAATCGCCTTTCAGAATACCCCTTGAGTGGAGCAAGGGTTCACCGGAGGCTACACAATTCTCAAGGAATACGTCCGAAAGATCCGTCCTGCTGGAGGAGCACCGGCACTACTTCGGTACGAGACCAAACCCGGGGCCCAGGCCCGGGTGGACTGGGGAGAATGCGATCGCATCGAAGCGGATGGCAGGACACGGATCATGCCCGATCAGCATCCCCCGGGCCGTCGCCAGCGGCCCGCTCCCCGACATACACCTCGCCGAAGAACTCATCCTGCCAGATCTCAAGTTTCCCTTCGAGCATCAGAAAGAGCAGCGGGATGTAGACATCGCGCCGCGACTCTCCCATCTCGCTCGAAAGCCGTCCGAGTGTGACAACACCGCCACTCCGGCGGGCGGCACACCGAAACCCCTCCATCACCGCCGCCACGGCGCCCTGATAACCCTCATCGTGCGCCACCGAGACAACATCCCCCGCGCTGAGGTCAAGATCCGGCTCCGTCGCCAGAGGCGCCCGTCTCCTCTGCCGCCGGCGCTGCTCCTTCTCCGCCGTCTTCAACTGCTTGATCAGCTCATACAGCGTGACCGGAAGACGTTTTCGCAGGTTTTTCCGCCCCAGACGGCGCTGGATCTCACGCTCCAGGCGTTCAACGGGTTCGACATCCCCTGCAGCATCATCGAAATCGAACCCGCCATACCCCCACGGCTCACCCTCCTCATCATCAAACGCCTCCTCAACATCCTCGTCCCGGGCGTCGAGATACTCCGATTTGAGGCGCAGCAGGCACGCTGCGTAGAAAAGCGTCCTTCCCGAGATCCTCAGATCAAGCCTCTTGCGACGCTCAAGCTCGGCGAGGAACCGGTCGGTCAGATCAACTATATCGATGTTCCAGGGGTCGACCTCGCCGCGCTCGGCCATACCAACCAGGATCTCGACAGGCTCCTCATCCATTATCCTGCACACCGGTCACGTAGGTGCTCTTGTCGGCGCGGGTCGTCACGCCGACGATACGGTCGGCGCGCTCGATCATCGGTTTCCTGAGCGAGACTATGATCGACTGTGCGTTCCCCGAGAGTTCGCTCATCATGTCAGCGATCCGGCCGACGTTGCTGCCGTCAAGGAACATATCCACCTCATCCAGCGCGTAGAACGGCGCTGGCATGTACTTCTGGATTGAGAAGATGAAAGCCAGCGTTGTGAGCGACTTCTCACCCCCGGATAGAGAAGAGAGGAGGTGAACCTTCTTCCCGCGCGGCTGCACCGCAAACGTCAGCCCCCCGGAGAATGGATCCTCCTCGTTCTCGATAACCAGCCTCCCGCTCCCGTCAGTCAGGCGCGCAAAGATCTCCTGGAAATTAGCATCGATCGCCTTAAACGCCGTCATGAAGGCGTCGTATTTCATCTTTTCGCACCTCTCGATCCGCTCAAGGAGCATCTCGCGCTCCCGCGAGATGACCTCTTTCTTTTGTGTCCGCTCCTCAACGCGCGCCGCAACCCGCTCGCACTCCTCGATCGCGAGCATGTTGACCGCGCCGATCTTCTTTAGTGCGCGTTCAGCCGCCGCGATGCCCGCATCGATTGCGGCAAGGTCGAGATCGGTCTCAACACCGCCGGCCTGTTCCCTGAGGTCAGCAAGTTCCTGGAAGAGCGTGCGTTCCCGCTCCTCGAGCGCCTCAACCTGCATCCGGCTGCGCTCCATCTCGCTTGAGAGGTTGAAGACCTCCTGATCGAGTGTCCGGATCTCTTCAAGGATCCGATCGCGCGTCTCGCGCAGCCCCGCGAGTTCATTGGAGAACTCCTTCTGCCGGGCCTCCAGTTGCACGATCAGCCGGCGGTTCTCCTCTATCTGCTCGCCGGCGGCCTTTATCTCGCTCTCGATCTCCCGGTTTTTCTCCTCCAGGCGGCTCCGCTCCGCCGCAAGCTCCTCGATACGGTTTGAGTAGTGCTGGCGCTCGCGCCGGATATCGGTTATATCGGCATCCTTGTTCCGAAGCCGGCGCTCGATATCCTCAACAGTCCGCCGGTAGTTCTCGTAACGCTCGGTGAGCGCCGGAACCTCCGTATCGTCAAGTTTCTTCTTGAGGCCGTCAACCTCAGCCGAGATCTGCGCGATCTCGGCGGATGTCCGCTCGAGATCGGCCTCCAGCCGCGCAAGTTCTTCGCCGCCGGTCTTCGCGCCCTCAAGCACCTCGCGCCGCTTCTCCTCGAGCGTATGCTTCTCACCGGCAAGCACCTCGACCCGCTTCTGGAACTCCTCGATGAGCATACGGTATCGTGCAATCTGCTCCTCGATCGAGCTCCGCTCCGCCCGTTTTGCCTCCGCGGCCAGGGCAAATCGACCGATGGACGCCTCGATCTCCCCGGCCTCCGCCTCCAGTTCGGCAAGCCTCGCGCGGATGCGTGCGACCTCATCGTCGACCGCCACACCGAACCCGCGCACCTTCTTTGCCTGGAAACCCCCGGTCATGGCGCCGCTCCTCTCGACAGTCTCACCATCCAGCGTGACCATCTTGTAGCGGCCCATCAACCTGCGTGCGCGGTCAAGGGTATCCACCACAACCGTCGAGCCAAACACAACCTGGAACGCGCGCTCAAACGCCGGGTCAAACTCCAGGAGATCGACGGCATACCCTATGATCCCGGGCTCCGCCCCGAGCGGCTGGAGAACCGGCGGCCGGAGCCTGTTGAGCGGCAGGAAGGTGACCCGGCCAAGACGGTTCTCCTTCAGGTACCTGATAGCCTCGGCCGCCACCGCGTCGTTGTCCACAACGACCCAGCGGAGTCGGCCCATCGCCGCCACATCCAGCGCGGTCGCGTACTCCGGTGGAGCGCGCCCGAGGTGCGCCACCGTCCCGTGAACGCCGTCCATGCCAAGGACGTAGTCCATCGCCTTCCCCCCGGCATCGCCGTGAGCCTGCTGCTGCGCCTCAAGCCGCATGAGGGCCTGCTCGTTCTCCCGGATCTCTTTCTTCAGCCCATCAAGCGCTGAACGGCGCCCAAATAGAGTGCTCTCCGTCTCAGAGAGATCGCGCTCGACCCGCCGTTTCTGCTCCACGCACCCGGCAAGACTGGAGGAGTAGTCCGCGATCTGGGCCTGTTTGTTCCCAAGTTCTTCCTCGATCTGGCTGATCCGGGCGTCCAGACGCTCCCGCTCCGACGTCCGCATCCGGCTCTTCTCGATGAGGAGATCCTTCTCGCGGAGGATCTGCGCCCGGAGCTCCTTTCTGCTTTCGAGGTCCTGCAACCGCGCAAAGAGCCGATCCTTCACCCCCTCCACCTCGCGGCTCTCGGCCGCTATACGCTCCTCGATCCCCTTCATCTCATCGCGTTTCGCCGCCAGTTCCATCGCCAGGTTCGACCTGTCGATCGAGAGGCTGCGCAGGCTCTCGGTGCACTCCTGGACCTTCGCCTCGGCGCGCCTGCTGTCCATGTAGACCCGCTGGACCGCCCCGTCATTCTCCTCGAGGCTCGCCTTCAACCGCTCTATGCTCTTCTCCCCGAGCCTGATCGCGCTCCGCGCCTCTTCAAGCCTCCCGACAAGTTCGAGATATTCGGGGCCGCTCTTTCGGTTGATCTCCTCGTCGATCCCCTGCTGCCGGGTTCGCGCCTCCTCGGCCCGGGCCCGCACCGCCTCAATCTCCGCGGCGGTGCGCTCGATCGCCGCCCGGTGATCGCGCATCAGGTCATGGAGGGTGGCGATCTCCTGCTCCTTCTGCCGGACGAGCGCCGCCCCCCGGCAGCGGTTGAGGTGCTCGAGTTCGTCCTGCCGCCGCCGGTACTCAAGCGCCTGCTCGCGCTCGCGCTGAAGCGTATCCAGCCGCGCTGCAACCTCGTTCAGGAGGATCTCTTCGCGATCGAGCCGCTCACGCACCACCTCAAGTTCCGAGAACGCCTGCTCCCGCTTCTGATCGAACTCGGCGACACCCGCTATCTCATCGATGATCTTCCGCCGCTCGGTGTCGCTCATCTCCATGATACGGGTGACGTCGCCCTGCATCACGACGTTGTAGCCCTCCGGCTTTATCCCGATCCTTGCCAGGAACTCGATGACGTCGGACTGCTTGCAGGGACGGTTGTTGAGGTAGTTGTAACTGTAGTAGCCCGTCGGCGTCCGCTTTATCCGGCGGCGGATGGTCGTGCCGTCTGAGAAGGTGATCGTCACCTCGGCGGTGTTCTTCCCGGTGTTGACGTTGATGAGATCGGTCAGCTTCTCCGCCCGCAGCCCCCGCGCGCCCGATAGAGCAAGGACAAAGAGTATGCTATCTATGATGTTGCTCTTACCGGAGCCGTTCGGGCCCGATATGACTGTAAATCCCTCAAAAAAGGGAATTTTAGTCTTTCTGGCGAAAGACTTGAAGTTGTCGATCTCAAGGTGCGTTATGTGCAAGAATTGGGCCTCTTTCACCTGCGATCCAGGTCAACCGTATCATCCTCTTCGGCCTGGATGAGATCATCGACCGGGCGCTTCCTCTGCTCAACAAAGACCTTCCGGTCAGACGACTTGCCGCCCTTCTTCACAGGCTTTTGCGGCAGGTCCTTCATCCCGGTGCTGGCAACGATGTACTCCGATGAAGGGCGTTTTGGCTCCGGTTTCAGTGTCCCGTCGTTCTGCATGATCATCTCAAAGTCCCCCTCATCGGGAGTTTTTTCCTCCGGAACCGGCTTTGACGGCCGCTTCCCCGCCGGACGCGTCTCGCCCCGGGGTTCAACGGTGCGCGGCTCCGCTCTGAGCTCCTGCGCGGGCTTTGCCGCGGCAGGCTGCACGGGCCTCCTCTCCCGGCGTTCATCCGTCTCCCTTGCAAGTTTCATCGCCACGGACTTGACGTCCAGGACCTCTTCCATCAGGCCTTTCACCAGTGCATCGAGCTCGCGCACTTTCCGCTCCAGTTCGCGCAGGCGTTCATCATCCGCCCCCGCCACCGGCAACTGCTCCCGTTCCTTCATCATCTGCATCTCCTTCTCGCGCTCCGCAAGTTCCCGCTCAAGAAAATGTATCCTTGCATCCTTCTGCGCCATTATCTCCCTCAAACTAATCCTTCATAATAATTATGTAATAATATAACTATGGATTCCTGAATTGAAGAATTATCTCGCGGCTTGAAGCCAGCATCTCCAGGAAGCCCCATGGGCCGGCGTCAGGTCGAAACCGATGCCATGTCGTGCCGCAAGACAAAAAGAGGCCGTCAAATCAACGGTTCTGTGATATAAATTCCCCGTTTCTTCCCGGTATTACGCGACGGGGACTATAAAACCAGTTTGCTCATGGTGTGATGCCCTCCATAACCACGGCGGTGAAGCGTCTTTTGCGGCTTGTCTCCGCGTGTCACCGGGAACGGTATTGGGGCAGCGAGTCGACCACCCCCACCGCCCGGCCGCTGCCGCGGCCTCCTCCCGCCCCCTCCAGAGGGGGCGGGCAGTGCATGGCGATAGGCCGGATACCGTGCACGGGAAGGAAACGGGATTTCATGGAGTTTTCGGTGAGACCGATAAGAGCCTGCCTCCTACAGGGCACCGTATCTTCGGGGAGTGTCAGGTGAGACCGCGAAGTAATGGTCTCCTCCCGTGGCAGTGCGTCTATGGGGAATCGCCCCCGTGGGGGAGGGGCTGACGGGGAGGGGGATGGAACAGCCCCCGCCCCTGTCTCCTGTGTCTCTGGTTGAACGGTATTCATGGGACACCCCCGCCGCCCGGCCGCTGCCGCGGCCTCCTCCCGCCCCCTTCCGAGGGGGCGGGCAGTGCATGGCGATAGTCCGGATAGCCGTGCACGGGGGACGGAAACCGGATCTCAGGGAGTGTCAGGTGAGACCGCGAAGTAGTGGTCGGGGAGGGAGGTGGAACAGCCCCATCCCCTGTCTCCTGTGTCTCACCGAAGACGTCTTTCCATGCAAGCAGTCGACCACCCCCACCGCCCGGCCGCTGCCGCGGCCTCCTCCCGCCCCCTCCAGAGGGGGCGGGCAGTGCATGACGATAGCCCCGGATAGCCGTGCACGGGGGACGGAAACCGGATCTTCGGGGGGTGTCAGGTGAGACCGCGAAGTAGTGGTCTCCTCCCGTGGCAGTGCGTCTATGGGATATCGCCCCCGTGGGGGAGGCGGCTCGACGGGGAGGGGGGTGGAACATCCCCCGCCCCTGTCGCTGTGTCTCTGGTTGAACGTCTTTCGCCTGATCACCTCCCCTCTCCCCTCTCCCTTCTCTCCTCAATGCCGTCCCGCAAAAAACCGCATGATGCCGCTGTGACCAGAGGCATACCGCATGAAGATGGGGGCAGCATCTTCATACAGATCCCGGCCACCCCCGGAATCTGTCCATGGATCGTCCGTGGACTGTCCACGGAGAGGTTTATCAAACCAGTGTGGCTGTTGGTTTGATGGCCTCAAAAACTCTGTACAAAAGAAAGAATATTACCTCAACGGAGCAACCATTTTTCTGCATGTCTAGTCTGGCAAACTTTGATCCAGAGATCGCAGGTGTCATCGAGAAAGAGCGCCTGCGTCAGATCAATGGGCTGGAATTGATCGCCTCCGAGAACGTCGTAAGCAAGGCAGTCCTGGAGGCGATGGGTTCTATAATGACCAATAAATACGCCGAGGGTTACCCCGGCAAACGATACTACGGAGGCTGCGAGTTTCACGACGTCGCAGAGAACCTGGCGCGCGACCGGATGTGCCAGGTCTTCGGGGCCGAGCACGCAAACGTCCAGCCTCACTCGGGCAGCCAGGCAAACCAGGCGGTTTACTTTGCCTACCTGGGCTACAAGGACAGGATATTGAGCCAGAGCCTCACCCAGGGCGGCCACCTCTCCCACGGGTCGCCGGTAAATATCACCGGCCGCTGGTATTCCATCTTTCACTACGGCGTGGACCCGGAGACGGAGACGCTTGACTACGCTGTCATCGAGGACCTGGCGCGGATGGTCAGGCCGCAGATGATCGTCTGCGGCGCGAGCGCCTACCCGCGCGAGATAGATTTCAGGGCGTTCCAGGAGATCGCCGATACCGTTGGTGCGCGGTGCATGGCCGATATAGCCCACATTGCCGGACTCTGCGCAACCGGATACCACAACTCCCCGGTAGGTGTCGTCGATGTAGTGACGACGACTACTCATAAGACGCTGCGCGGTCCCCGGGGCGGTGCAATCATGTGCAGCAAAGAGGATGCGCCGACCATCGACAAGTCCGTCTTCCCGGGGATGCAGGGCGGCCCCCTGATGCACATCATCGCCGCGAAGGCGGTCTGTTTCAAGGAGGCCATGACCCCGGCATACAAAGACTACTGCGGCCAGATCGTCAGGAATTCGCGCGCGATGGCCAGGGTCCTTGCAGAGGAGGGGCTCGATCTGGTCTCCGGCGGCACCGACAACCACCTCATACTCCTTGACCTTACCGGGGTCTCGGCAAACCATGAACACCTCACCGGGCTTGCAGCCGAGACCGCGCTCGGCGAGGCCGGGATAACCGTGAACAAGAACACCATCCCACGCGAACAACTCAGCCCCTTTGTGACGAGCGGGCTGCGTATAGGCACACCGGCCGTCACCTCCCGCGGCATGAAAGAGAAGGAGATGGAACAGATCGCCTACTGGATCGCGACGGTGGTAAAGGACATCGCAAGAGACAGGACCTCAAAGAAGGCAATCAATGAGGTGAGAGAAGAGGTCATCGCTCTCGCGAGCAACTACCCGCTGTACCCTGAAGTAGCATGATACTCGACGGCAAAGCAGTCTCTGAGAAGAGGCTTGAACTCCTTAAGGAGAAGATAGAGGAGTCCGGGCTCTACCCGCGCCTGGCAACGGTCATCGTGGGCAGCGACCCGGCATCACAGATGTACGTCCGGATGAAGCACCGGGCGTGCGAACAGGTGGGGATCGGATCGATCGGGATCGACCTCCCGGCGGACGCCTCCACCGAGCGTGTGCTCGAAGCGGTCGTGAAACTGAACAACGACCCGGACATCAACGGCATCCTTGTCCAGCTGCCGCTCCCGGCCGGTGTGGACACCGGCCGCGTGATAAACGCGATCGCACCCAATAAGGATGTCGACGGGTTCCACCCCTGCAACGTTGGCAGGCTATTCTCTGGAGACCCGCTCTTTGCGCCCTGCACGCCGCAGGGGATCATGACGATCCTGGAGGAGTACCGCATCCCTATCGCGGGAAAGCACGCGGTCGTCATCGGCCGGAGCATCGATGTGGGAAGACCCATGGCCGCCCTGCTCCTCAACGCCGATGCAACCGTCACCATCTGCCACTCAAAGACGGGAGACCTCAAGGAGGTGGCGCGGAGAGCCGATATCCTTGTCAGCGCGGTGGGGAAGGCAAGGTTCGTCGGGCCCGATATGGTGAAGGAGGGGGCGGCGGTCATCGATGTCGGCATAAACCACGACGAAGATGGAAAACTCTGCGGGGATGTCGACTTTGAGGCGGTGAAGGACGTGGCGGGTGCTATAACCCCTGTTCCGGGCGGCGTCGGCCCCATGACCATCGCAACGCTGATGGAGAACACGTTCAAGGCCGCCAGGCTGGAAACATGCAACAGCATAACTGCCTGGTGAACGGCCTGCGGATCGGCGCGGGTGCCCCGGTTCGGTTGATGGGCGTCATAAACTGCAGCCCGGAATCGTTCTACCGCGGCTCCTACACCCCGGCGGAGAGTGTTCATGGCCGTGCCCTTGCAATGGTCGAATCCGGCGCCGATATGGTCGACATCGGGGCGCGGAGCACGGCGCCTGGGTCTCGTCCGATCACCCTCGCAGAGGAGGCTGCCCGTATGGACGAAGCGCTCCGGGAACTGGACGGAACAGGGATCACCGTCTCGGTGGATGTCCAGCAGCCCGAGGTGCTCGAGGTCTGCCTCCGCCACGATATCCATGCCGTGAACGATATCACGGGGCTTGCCGTAGAGCAGTTTGGACGGGCCGTCGCCGACTCGGGGCTGCCGGTCTTTGTGATGGCAAGTCTCCGCCGGCCGGGCGATGCCGTGGGGCTTGCTGCAACCCTTCAGGCGCTTGAAACGGTTCTCGAACGGTGCTGGCGGTTCGGGATCGAGGATTACGTGCTTGACCCGGGTATAGGGCGATGGGTGCCGGAGCGGACGAGCGAGGATGACTGGGAACTCTGCCGGAATTTTCAGTCGTTCCTGGACTTCGGCCGGCCGGTTCTTGCCGCGGTCTCGCGTAAGACGTTCATCGGGGAGCTCCTCGGGAAACCGCCGGAGGACCGGCTTGCGGGCACCCTTGCGCTCACGACGATGCTGGTCGCCGCGGGTGCGGCCGTCGTCCGGGGCCACGATGTCCCGGAGACCGCTGACCTCCTGCGGGTCTGCGCAAAGATGAGGCAGAGAGGATGACGCCTCCGTCTTTCTCGGTCTACGGGATCGCGACCCCGCTGATCCACACGGGGGATGATGTTGCGGAGAGGCTCCTTGAGTCCGTGGGGCGGTCGGGCGCGGGGGGGTTTAAGACCGGTGATGTTCTGGCGGTTGCGGAATCGGCGCTGGCAACCGCGGAGGGGCGGGTCGTGAGTCTCGCCAGCGTCGAGCCTTCAGATGAGGCGCTCCGGCTAGCCCGTGATTACGAGATGGACGCCCGTCTCGCCGAGGTGGTGCTCCGGGAGAGCGACCGGGTCGTGGGCGGGATACCCGGGTTCCTGCTCTGCATGAAGAAAGGGACGCTCCTCCCGAACGCGGGGATCGACGCCTCAAACGCTCCCGCCGGTTCGGTTGTTCTCCTGCCCCTCGACCCTGACGCCTCGGCGGCGCGGATACGATCCGCGATCGCTGAACGGACGGGGATCGATCTGGGTGTCATCATTGTCGATTCCCGGACGCACGCGATGCGGCTTGGCTGCAGCGGGGTTGCAATCGGGTGTTCGGGGATCCCATCGGTGATAGATGAGCGCGGGAGAAAGGACCTATTCGGCCGCGAGCTCCAGGTCACAAAAAGGGCGGTTGCGGACTGTATAGCCTCGGCCGCTGAACTGGTTATGGGGGAGGCTGATGAGTGTGTTCCGGCGGCGGTTATACGGGGGATCGGCCTCCCCATCGGCGACTACAACGGGGTTGCCACCATAGACGCTTCAGAGTGCCTCTTCATGGGGGTTGCGCTTCACGCCGACCCGTCCCTTCTCGTCGATGGCAAGAGAGAACCCTGAGTTCTCCAGGTACTCTCTGCTCTTTCTCCCTTTTCCGTGGACGAGGATCTCTACGAGGTCCTCTTTCTCGTCGATGTCGGTGGACATCCGGAACGAGTCGATGACATCGACGGATAACCCGCACTCTTCTGCAACCCGCAGGTGGTCAAGGAAACTCGCACCGTAGAAGTCGGCGTGGAAGCACTGCGGTTTCTTGAGGAAGATCACGTTCGTTCCTCCGCCGCGGCCGGGGACGACGGCCATATCCTTCTCCGTCCGGATCAAACGCTGGATATCCCCGGCCGTGACCAGAGGTATGTCGGCCATGATGATGAGGGCGGGGCAGTGGAACTGGCGGAGCGCCCAGTTGATGGCATCGTTGAGGGGTTCCGTCCGAACGGCGATGAGCACGTTGTCGTGTTTGAATGGGTGGGTGCAGAGCAGGGTGGCGCTGCACCCGGACTTCTGCACGGCGGCGATCACGTCTTCAAGCATCGCCCGGGCGAACGCCTCCCGCTCTTCCTGGTTTAAGATGCAGGATAGGCGCGTCTTCGAGTTCACAGGCTTGAAGGGGATGAGCGCGTGGAAGTACATTGAAAAACAGTTGTGGTGGGAGCACCAAAAAGCCATCGCTTTCCCCGACCCGGGAAAGGGAGGCCATCAAACCAACAGCCTCACTGGTTTGATAAACCTCGCCATGGGCAGTCCATGAACAGTCCATGGACAGATTCCGGGGGGGGGTGGCCGGGATCTGTATGAAGGTGCTGCCTCCATCTTCATGCGGTCTGCCTCTGGTCACAGCGGCATGGTGCGGCTTTTTGCGAGACGGCATTGAGGAGAGAAGGGGGAGGGGAGGCGGGGGCGGGGGTGGCTCTATCTCCCACGGAAAAAGGGTGTCTGATTGAGACGCAGCGACAGGGGAGGGGGATGTTCCACCCCCTCCCCGTCAGCCCCACCCCCAGGGGGGCGATATCCCATAGACACAGTGTCCCGGCCAGGATGAGCAGATCCGCGGCTTGATGCGATCACCCTCA
>JALHIW010000051.1:0-5711 GCA_022837745.1 Methanomicrobiaceae archaeon
CCTCGTGCTGATCAGCATGAAGATCGGCGACCTGGCTGCTGCCTACAAATATTCACTCGATCTCATCCGCTACTCTAGGGGAGACGTGCGGGCAGAGGCACAAGAACTCTCAGACCAGATCCGATCCAGGGTTGAAATGAAGGCAGGGGATCTCCCCGTCGAGTTGATCCAGAAAGCCGAGGTGATAGTGCACAGGGTGAGGCTGCAATGACGGAGAGGTCGCCGGCGGGTTATCGGTTGCAATGGATTTACGTCAGACCACCGGCATAATCTCCAATAACCCTTCTCTCAGGTGCGCGAGAGTCGCGGGGGTTCGAGCAGCGGATCGGAGGCACGAGGTCATGGTCGGTTTGCGAGCAGCAACGCCGGCGGAACCGGCACAACACAAGGATAGACCATAACCCGGCCAGGGTCAGAGCGAAGGCATGTACCACCCCATCCCCGTGCATCCGGCACGATGCCCGGGCGCTCCATTCCTCCTCGCCGGGTGATGATAGTGCTGAGGTTTTCAGATAGAATTGGATCTCAAGTATGTACCCACTATCGTGGCACATACTTATTTTTATTTATAAGGATTTAACTTTTGCTATTGGTCGATCTGATCTGGTTTACATAATCACAGGAGCCCTGGTTGTCGTTGCAGCCCCCCTCTCATCTATGACCGCACTGCCGGCCTGCCCCCTCTCTAGTATACGCTCAAGCAGCGCTGAGAGCACCTCCTCGTCGGTCGGGAGGCCCAGGTCCAGGACCTTCCTCAACCGGATCGGGACGGAGTCCATCCGGTAGCCTGTCCCCTCGCAGTCTATCCCGACGCAGGCAACCGGGATATGAAGGGTGGCAAACGACGAGGTTAGTGAGACAAACGGGTCTATGACAATGGTCGGGATCTTTGCGAGATGCTCGTTGCATCTCCTGGGGAGGTGCGCTCCGGGATCGGCGCCGATGACCAGGCACGCATCGACCTCGCCCCGGCTCAGGACGTCAACGGCCGTGGTCTCCCCAGGGTTGTAGCAGGGTATGCCGCGCGAGAAATCAACACCATAGGGATAGCCGGTCAGGTATGAGAACGTCTGGTTGGTCCCATTGACGTTCCAGTGCCCCCTCATCGGTGTCAGCGTGAACTTTGTGCAGCGGTTGAGTTCGTCGACGAACTGGATGGCGCTCCTGACGTTTTTGTATCTACCGGGCGACTGCGTCAGACCTATCCCGGTGAAGAGCGACCCGAATTGAGCGTTCCTGCAGAGGTCTGCAAGCCAGATCAACCTCTCACGGGGGATGCCTGCGACGGTTGCAGGAAGAATAGCCGCATGCCCCCGGAGAACCGCGCGGAGAGCCGCGAAGGCAGCATAGTCCCCGCCGGGCCTGATCTGTATGAACTCGTCGGCAATCTTTGCCGTATCGGTCTTTCTTATATCCACGACGACAAGCGTCCGGTCATGGTGCCCTTCCTCGCGGTACCTCCCGTTCACGAAGGTGGTGTAGCGGGAGAGGTGACGGGGGTGCGACTCGATAGGGTTTGAGCCCCAGTAGATCACAAGATCGGCGCGGTTCTTCACCGTGCCGAGCGTGCATCCGGGGTGTCCCGCCTCCTGTATGCCGAGGAGCGACGGGCCGTGGCAGATCGACGAACAGTTGTCTATGACCCCCCCGATCGCCTCGGCGATGTGGATGCCGATGCACTGCGCCTCTGCGGATGTCCCGCTCCACCCAAAGAGGAGCGGCCGTTCAGCCTCGGCCAGGATGTCTGCTGCTGACCGGATCGCCTCCTCGTAGGAGGTCTCACTCCATGACCCGCCGTCCCTCACAAGCGGTTTCCTGAGCCTGCTCTGCGAGAGGAACTTTGCTGCGCCGAGCGAACAGGCGTTATCGACCGACGTCACACCCCCGCCCTCGACCCTGACGACAAGATCGTCACAGAGACAGCCGCAGAGCGGGCAGACAACGTCATGGATGGCTACAGCCTCACCGGCCCTCTCCCCGCTTTGCACCTCTGGCAGAGGGAGGGGGGCCCCGCCCTCCTCTGCCAGGATCTCCCGGCCAGACCTCGGCAGGGTCTCCACCCTTCTTGCCGACCCCTCAATCCACTTGTAGTCCGGTGCACCGGTTCCGCGGGTGGCTGCGTGCAGGATTGCATTTGCGTGCGGTCCGCAGGGGAGAAAGATCGTTCCCGATGCGACGTCCTCACAGGGTGTTGCGGTGAAGACCTCCTCCCCCGTCCCGGTCGAGAGGAGGATGGAGTCTCCCGCCACAGCATCGAGTTCAAGGAGATCGAACGGGTTGACAAAACAGCGCCCCGTTTCAACCGAGTAGTTCTCTCTATCTTTGTAGTAGAGTTCGTTTCCCTGGGCAATCGTCCTCCCGCTCGTGATGAGAAAGTTCATCGGAGGTCTATCTGGAGTCAACGACGATAACTGTTATGGATCTGATATTTACATACAACAGAAGTAAACCAAAAATAGTGTACTCGCACATCACCTGTTACGCTGCCGCCGTCTCATCCACCTCTTCAAAAGACATCACCCGGAGCAACCGGTTTCCGGCATCCTGAAGGCTCAACCATAAATGCAGCAGAGACAGAGTGATATCGTATGGCAGATGGGGAGCGTGACGCTTCGTATCCCGGCACAAACCTCCGGCGCGAGCTCGGACTGGCCGCCGTCGTCCTCTCCGGAGTCGGGATCATACTCGGGGCAGGGATATACGCCCTCCTCGGCGAGGCGGCCGGGATGGCCGGCAACGCCGTCTGGCTGACCTTTCTCGTTGCAGCCGCGGTCGCCGGCCTGAGCGCCCTGAGTTACGCCGAACTCTCATCGATCTACCCGAAGGCGAGTGCCGAGTTCGAGTACGTCTCCAGGGCGTTCGGGGGAAGGCTTGCGTTCGTTGTGGGCTGGCTGATAATCTTATCCGGCATCCTTGGCGCTGCAACCGTCGCGCTCGGGTTTGCCGGCTACTTCTCCGACCTTGTGGGTCTGCCGCTCCTCCCGTCCGCCGTCATGATCATCCTGATCCTTTCCGGCATCCTCATCGCCGGGATCAGGGAGACAGCGGGGGTTGCCATCAGCATGACCCTGATCGAGGTCGCCGGGATAGTCATGGTGATCCTGATCGGCCTTCCATACCTCGGACGGGTGGATTACCTTGAGATGCCGCTTGGTATACCCGGTCTACTCCAGGCGTCTGCGCTTGTCTTCTTTGCCTACATGGGGTTTGAAGAGATGGTGAAACTCTCGGAGGAGACCAGAAACCCGGAACGGACTATCCCGGTCGCTCTGCTGATCGCGCTTGCCATATCCACCCTCCTCTACGTCCTTGTCTCGGTTGCAGCGGTCTCTGTCGTTGGCTGGGAACAACTCTCCACTTCCAGGGCGCCGTTTGCCGAGGTTGCTGCCGTCGCGCTCGGGCCCACGGCCTTCACCCTGATCTCCGTAATAGCGCTCTTTGCCACCGCAAACACCGCCCTCATGATGATGCTGGCATCATCGAGGATCATCTACGGCATGGCATCCTCCTTCTCGCTTCCTCCATCTCTTGCCCGGGTTCATCCCCGGACGCAGACGCCCTGGACGGCAACAATCGTCGTTGCGATCGCCACCATCGCCTTCCTCTTCGCCGGCGAGATCGACTTTGTCGCAAACGTCACCAACTTCACCCTCTTTGCGACTTTCATCGTCATCAACGCCTCCGTGATCCTGCTGCGCTACCGTGCGCCGGATCTCCCACGGCCGTTCCGGATACCCGGGAGCATCGGCTCCCTCCCGGTGCTGCCCGTCATCGGGATAGCCTCGACACTCATCCTTCTTGCCCACCTGGAGCCCCTGGTGCTGCTGCTCGGCGGGTTCATGGTGGTTCTCGCGGCCGCGATCGCGCTTCTCTGGGAAGAGCGGTGGCGCGGGGCGGCGTGATGCCCTACCGCGCCTCTCCTGGCGGGTAACGCTCAATCGGCCCGACCGCCTCCAGCCTTCCCTCCGGGGAGAGGACAGATATCGCGCCGTGTCCGCCCGCGACCAGGCACCTGCGGCCGGTCGCGGCAAGTTCTTCATCCAGGTCCCGGATCAGTCCGAGCAGCGCCGTGCGCTCCTGGCGTGCGCGTTCACTGTCGACGTTGACCGACGTCACCAGGAAGTCGGCCAGGGAGTTGTAGCGTTTCCTGTCGTCATCCAGGCTTCCAAAGTTGATCAGGGTATCGGAGGTGAAGATTATACCGTGGGTGGGGCAGAGGAAGTAGACCTGGCCGTGCATGTGCCCGCCAAGGGATTCGAGGACCTCAAACTCCAGGTCATGGACAGCAAACCGCGCTATGACGGGAAATATCGAGCGGCTGGCAAGCCTCTCCGTCGGGAAGGTCTCCGGGTTTTCGGGCGGGGTGAAGTGGGAGAAGAGGTTTATGACCGTCGTGTAGACCTCTTCCAGGATCGAGGACTCGCTGCGCGACCCGTAGGCGCGGTTCGCGCGCCGGATGATCTCAACCGACCAGGGGTGGGTAAAGTGTTTCGCATCGAAGAATCCTGCCGCCCCGCAGTGGTCGGCGTCGGCGTGGGTGATGTAGACCCGCCGGATCCGCCCCCGGTCACCGATACCGTAGTGCTGGAACATCCGGAGGGCGTCCTGGTGGTATATACCGTAACCGGTATCGATCATGACGCTCTCCTCCGGGGCGTTGAGCATGAAGATGTTCCCGCCGCCGGGCATCTGGAAACAGAGGACTTCAACCGCATCGCTCAGCGGGATGCGCTGGACGTCCGCGTAGAACCGGTCGCCTGTGGTCTCACGGAGCGTCTTTCCGGTCCGCAGGATGCAGTCGAAGACCTCTTTTGGGTCCTGGCCCAGGTTGTTGAGTTCCTGGACGATGTGATTGATGTCCTGGAGGAGTGAGAGGAGGAACTCGTCCTCGGCCGATCCTATCAGCCCCCGCAGCGCCTGGGCAAACCTGACGTAAAAGACGGTGTCGTCGAGTTTCTCGCCGGTTGTGTCGTACTCCAGGATCTCCAGGCGGTAGCGTGACTTCAGCCGGTCGAGCAGGCTATCGACGACCTCGCTCTCCTCGACGCTCAAACTGATGGTGACCCTGCCGGGGTCTTGCCGCCGCTCGTCAAAGTCGATGTAGGCGATGTTTGCCCCCGCCCCGGTGATGTAGGTGAGGAGGTCAAAGAGGGATCCGGGCTCGTGCGGGAGGTATACGGAGAACTTGAGGAACCCTGGTGTCGGCAGCGATTCCTGGAGGTAGCCGATCGCGTGGAGGTCTTCCTTCATCCTGGCGTAGCCCTCTGGTGCTGCAGCCACCTCGAAGAAGACCGTGGCGGGGTCGATCCGGCGGTCATACTGCACGCGGATGATGTTTCCCGAGTATGATTTGATGATCTCGGCCGCGCGGTGCAGCGCCCCGGGCCGGTCGGGCATCCTGGCTATGAAAGAGTATTTATTCACCCGGTTCACCTGCGGATTGTTTATAGGTAAGAATCTGCCTTAATACCATTCGGTCGGGCGGTTACGGCACGAATGGCGCCCTGGAGATAAAATGAACAATGAGAGTGAGCAACTCTCCAGGAGCCCATCAAACCAATGCCTCACTGGTTTGATAAACCTCTCCGTGTCCAGTCCATGGACAGATTCCTGGGGGTGACCGGGATCTGTATGAAGGTGCAGCCTCCATCTTCATGCGGTATGCCTCTGGTCACAGCGGCATGGTGCGGTTTTTTGCGAGACGGCATTGA
>JALHIW010000009.1:0-40136 GCA_022837745.1 Methanomicrobiaceae archaeon
TGGTACGGAACTCGTCAAAGTCGATCCCCGCGACACGACACAGATGTGTTCGAACTGCGGAAGCATCGTGAAAAAGACGCTCTCCGAGAGAGTCCACGAATGCCCGTATTGTGGGTTTGTTGCCGATAGAGATTACAATGCTGCGGTAAATATCCACCGCGTGGGGGTGGAACAGCCCTTTGAGCCTGTGGAGCCAAGACCTCTACATCACATCTCTGTGGTGCAAGTGTTGGCCATGAAGCAGGAAGCCCCGCCCGAGAGGCGCGGGGTAGTTCACCTATACCATGCACGCCGAGTGTACGGTCAATCAGACCGTCAAATACCTGGGAAGAAAGTGGACGCTCCTGATCATCCTCGAACTCTACAAGGGGGAGAACTACACCCGCCGGTTCACCGAGGTGAAGGAGCAGCTCCCAGGGATCACAGCGAAGGTTCTCTCGGCCAGGTTGAAGGAACTTGAGGAGGAAGGTCTCGTTGAGAAGATGGTCGACGCAGGATCTGTCCCCGTCAGAAGCGAGTACACGCTCACCGGGAGCGGGCTTGGGCTCGTTGAGGTGATCAGGGAGATCAAGCGGTGGGCGCTCAGGTGGAAGATCGATAACCTTGCGTGTGGGGCACAGGACTGTCATGATTGTGTGCTGTGAACTACACCGTCCGCGAGGGCGGGGCTTTGGCGGCAATCATTCCCCCAACAGATCCACAGGCTCAAGCAGCGCTGATCCACACCTGCAAGTATCGTGTCTGACCACCTCTGGCGTGTAGATTCGCCATGGGGGGAATTGTGAACCAGACGAAAGGGCACCGCTTCCATTCCCCGGCGTGCGCAGGGGGAGTTCTCCGGACGCTCTTTCCGGGACAGGGTGAATCATAGATCATAATCGACACTTTTTTTCGATTACCGTCGACTATAATCGATAAATGGTTGAAAAACTGCAGATCGCACTCGAGAGCCAGAACCCCTGGTGGTTCGGAAAAGAGTTCGAAACCGGCGTTGAACGGCTTTCTTTCTTTCCCTCCCTGATGCAGTATCTTGATGCACCGGAGGTGCTCCTCCTCATCGGCGCGCGCAGGACAGGGAAGTCGACGCTACTGTACCAGATCATCAGTTCCCTTCTCGGAAGAGGTGTGCCTGGCAGGGCTATCCTCTTCATCACCATGGACGAACCACTCCTCCTCTCGATGGCAGACGACCCCTGGCTGATCCGTCGCATCGTCGAGGACCATCTCGCACGTCATCCCGGTCTCGAACGGCTCTATCTCTGCATCGACGAGGTCCAGCACTACCCCTCCTGGGTGCCTACCATCAAGACCCTCTATGACACGAAGAGTACGGTCAAATGCATCCTGACCGGCTCCATATCCTCGCTGCTCAGGCAGGAGAGCAGTCGCCTCCTCTCCGGCAGGTATTTTTCCTGTACCGTGTACCCTCTCTCGTTCCCTGAATTTCTCCGCATTCAGGGCATTCTAAACCCGACAATCATCGAGAAGAGGCATTATTTCGAGATGTACCTGAAATACGGCGGTTTCCCCCGGGTGGTCCTTGAAAAAGACGAGGACCTGAAGATGCAGATCCTCAAAAACTACTACGAGACGATCTATCTCAAGGACATCATCTATCCAAACAGGGTGCGGAAGAACTGTGAGGTTACAGACCTGCTCTATTACCTCATATCAAATGCCGGGAACGCCGTCTCGTACAACCAGATTGCCAGGACTCTCAATATCGCACCAGATACGGTGAGGGAGTACATCGAGTACGCCGGGAGCGCGTTTCTCCTCTACCCTCTGATGAAGTTCGATTATTCCGTTAAAAAACAGGTTGCAAACCCAAAAAAGATCTATTTCGTGGATCCCGGCCTGATAAACGCAGTTGCATTTGCATTATCCGAAAATCGTGGAAGACTCCTGGAAAACATCGTCTTCATCGCCCTGATGAAGAAGTACGGCGACATCTTCTACCACCGGGACCGCTACGAGTGCGACTTCCTGGTCAGGTCAGGCCGGACGATTGTCCAGGCCGTCCAGGTGACGCAGTCCCTGCAGGACGACGCTACGAGGCAGCGGGAGATGCGCGGCCTTGTCGAGGCGATGGACGCACACGGCCTTGACGAAGGAACGATCGTCACTGCGTCGGAATCGGCGGAGACGACCGTCGACGGGCGGGCCGTCCACACAGTCCCGATCGCTGAATGGCTGGAAGAACTGTGACGCCTTTCTGGAACCTCTGTGTGCGCCCAGGAAACATGAGCTGCCGGGCCGCTACAGGGTTGCCGACCGCTCGCAGCACCACTCCTCCGGATTCGGGATGCTGTGTCGTTCCGATAGACCGTGCAGAGGGATTCGTGGGGGGGTCAGAGGTCCAGCAGGAGGTCCGGGTCGGGATCGGTTGATACAAGAGTGACGTTTGTTATCTTGTGGTAGAACCGCTGGGGATAACTGTAGGTTGTCTTCCCGCTCCGGCTTTTCTGCACGAAGGGTTTGAGGATATCCTCCGTCTCATACTCAAGCGAGTACGCCGCCCCGGTTTTGAGGGGAGTCACCTCCTTCGCCCGGAACATAACCTTCCTGAAACCCTCCATCGAATGGTCGCAGTCCGAGTAGTCAGAGGCGAAAACAAGTCCATCCTTCCGGACCCTGTCGATCACAATCCTGGTTCGTAGCATGGATTTGCTATCGCCCTGGTCAGGCATTAAAGTGTGCCGTGCGGGGCGAAAGTAATCCTGACGAAAGAGCCCAACCCGTAAGGGGTAGTTGCCGGGGCCCCCCGGAGCGGTCATGCAGACGCGCGGAAGATCCGTTGTGGACCGCTTCGTCTTCGCGCACTTCTGCGTGAGGTAGTGATCACTCCCATGCCTCTGGACCCACACAATACGGTGACATGCCCCAGTAGTCCGGGCATGCGGAGGGGCGTCCTGATCGCGTTCCCGGAGAAGACAACAGACCACGATCATTCATTATCTTATGGCAATCATACCATTCTGGTGAATGACATCAAAGGTCTCACCCGGTACCTGCCTGCTCTGCAGGGCTCCCGTAACAAAACGGAAGGCCCTTAAACACGGCACGGAATGCCTTCAGGCGTCGGGCTGGCCCATCGGAGAGGAACCTTCGCTCCTCATCATGATACAGGGGCGGTACCATAAGGAATACTGGCTGGTGGTTCTCGCACGACACGACGCCCGGCTTGGAGATCTCGACCAGCTGATCCGCGATGTGTGGGTGGAGTGTTGCGAGCATCTCAGTTCCTTCCGGATCGGCGGGGCCACATACGACTCGGACGCCGAGCGTTTTACAAACGACATGAATGTCCCTCTCTCGCACCTCATCGCTCCGGGCAGCACGTTCACCTATGACTACGACTTCGGCTCCCCCACATCGCTGGACCTGAAGGTGATCGGGGAGACGTCCGTTGCCCCGAGGGACGGCCCGCTCTGCCTGATCGCGCGGAACGACCGGCCAATTATCCCCTGCGACCTCTGCGGCGGCGAGGCCGAACTTGCCCTGAACGATTTTGACGAGGATTTCCAACATTATTACTGCCGTGAATGCCTCTCATCGACCGAATACGATCCCGACTGTGTAGACCTCATTGCCAACTCTCCGAGAAACGGCGTCTGTGGCTATGCCGAGGATCCTGAAACCGCACTCCACTGGTATCCCCCGGGATGGAGCGCGGATGAGATCGTTCCCGAAGAACCGGGTGAGCTCCTGGATGAGATCCCGCTTGATGACGAAACCGAGGTGAACGCCGCGATGGCTGCCGTCATCCAGGATATCGGACCTGATATCAACGAGTTTGTTGAGGCGGAGAGGGCGGCATACGGAGAAGGAATTGCCTGTATGGCCGGGGATACCGTCATGGCCTTCTGTACTTTCATGTATATCGTCTACGAAGTGAAGATCGATGCATGGGATGCCTTGTCCGTGCAGAGGTGCCTGGTCGATGAATTGTCGCAAAACCCGATCTTCCCGGAAGACTGGCCGGAGAACGCCGTCCCGATCCTCTGCCGGTTCCTGACGCATATGGAAGCATCCGGCCACCTCACAAACGCTTCTGAACTCATCGCCGCCCTCAAAGAAGCGGAACCCGCCTTTCAGAAAGCAGCCACGAGCCCGGAGAAAGGCCAGGCCATCTTCAAGTTTATCCTCATGAAAGCGGAGGAGGCAGGCGTCGACACGGACGACCTCGATGCGTTCTTCAATTTCGCGGTGAGAGAACTCGTCGAGATGGCCGGGTTTGACCTCGACAACGAAGAGGTCCAGAAGGAACTCTCCAACCTGCTTGAGGGCAGAACACCGGAAGCGCTCGCCGGCAATATACGCGCCGCCATGATCTTTGAGAGGTGCGAGGACTTCTGCCAACGTTTTCCGGATAACACCATTCTGGAGCATTGCAGAAGGATCGTCAAGGACCTCTTCGATCATCCGGCCGCACCGCTCGCGCGAGGAGACGCGGTTCTCTGGAGTGCGGCGATCGTGTATGCAGCCTGCCAGGATGAGGATCTTATCCGGCCGGGAAGGGGTGCCCCTCCCCTCGGGCAGGAGATCAGTTCTTTCTTCGGCGTTGAGCGGGCATCGATCCGGAACAAGGTGAGGGCGATGAGAGCGTTCCTTCCCGACTGAAGAGCGCCGGGAATGAGGGGGCATCGACCAGAAAGGATGGGGGAGAGGCCCGGATCTCCCGGCAAAGAAGGTTGTTCCCCGGTCACTAACCCTTTCACCGCGACAGAGACCAACGCTCCTTCGCGGGGTAATCAATCGCTATCTGCACCGGTCCTCATCACCGCGCAGTAAGATGATCGTGCCGGAGAACACCGCCATGAGGTCTTTGGGGATCACGAAGATCCAGGGTGCCGCCGTTTCGCGAGAGCCTGGTGCATCTCGAGGTACCGGGCACGGGAAAGGGCGTAACTCCCGGCGTTCGCCAGGAACGCATCGATCAGATCGGCCTGCTCGCGGCTCCAGACCTCGTTTGGGACCCGCCTGACCCAGAGAGCATGTCTCCGGACAAAGGCCAGCCGCTCCTGCCGGTTCTTCTCCCGGTCAAACCCCAATTCCATGGCTCCCTCTAGATAACCCCCATCTCCGACAGCCTTGTCGGCAGGTATTCCTTCGTCACAAAGTCAAGCCCCCTGCTTGCAAACGCCTGCTGCTCCGACTTCAGCCTCATATCGAGCTGCAGGCGGATCTGGGTATGCCAGTATTCGGTCGCAAACCTCGGATCGGTGAGTTCCGCTTTAAGGGCATTGATATCCTGTTCTGTGAGCCTGTCGGCGGGGAGGTTGTAGTCTGAGATGTCTGAGGGCTGAACCCCGACAAACTGCGCCTGAGGCGTCGCCAGGAGTTCCGAGATGTGGGCGCTCTTGATCGAGCCGTAGGCAACGCTTGCATATATCCTGTATGACCACGGATCGCCGTCGGTGAAGACCACCACCGGCAGACCAAGCGACTCGTTGAGACGCCTTAGCACCCTGCGCGTCGAACGCGCCGGCTGACCCTTGAGGTGGACAAGGATCGCCCCGTAGTCCTGGTCAAACCCGTTCTCCATCAACCGGGCATACATACCGCCGGTCTCTATGGCGATGACAAACTTCGCGTCGTGATCGATGAACTCGAGGTTGTCGACGTTGTTCGGGATGGGGTATCCCGCCTCCCCGACATCCTCCTGGCAGTGGATCTCCTTCACCCCCCGGCGGGTGGTCTCCCGAAGCCTGAGCGGCCCGAATATCGAGGCCCCGTCCTCCTCCGGACGGAGGTGGAACGCCTCCCGCTGCATCTCGGTAATGATCTCAAGATCCTCTATCAGGAGGTTGCTCTCATCCTGGGCCGCAAACTTCGCCTTCTTCCAGCCTTCGGAGATGTAATAGAGCTCTCTCAGCGTCGACGACCGGTTCTCCACGAGCTGCTGCTTCAGGAACCCGATGACGTAGGCCATCTTCAGAAGATGGATGGCGCTCTTCTCCGTCGCCGCCGACCGCGTGCTCTCCCGGTCGCCGTACTTCCAGACCTCGCTATCGTCATCATACTCAAGGTTCCGCTTCGTCCGCGTCGGCAGCCGGATATACGGCACAACGCCGTCCCGCATCTGTTCATACCACTCGCGTGCGATACCGACAAGCCGCTGCTTTGCACGCGCATCCATCTCTTCCCTAGACATCGAGATCCACCACCACCTTCATCCCGTCATCAACCCCCCGCAGGTCAAGCGTCCCCTCACCCGTCCCGGTGTAGAGGGCGCGCCAGGCCTCGCCGGCACCGAGGGTGCACCGCCATACCTTGTTGTATTCGCCATCGATGCTGTCCACAAAATCCGGCCGGGGCACCGCGTCCTCCGCCGCATCGCGGGAGAAGTTGTAGATAACGATCTCAACCTCCTTTCCGGTGTAGTTGTTCACCTCGATAGAGACCTTCCCATCGACCGTCCTTTTCTTTGCGACGACTTTTCGCATAATCCTGCCCTCGATCGGCGTTGTATCGACCGGTGGGAGTTCAACGATCTCGCTAACCTTTGCTGCGATCTCCGGGATGATCGAGCATACCGCACGGGCACGGTCGTCCTGCAGTTTCTTCTTATCCCGCCGGGAAAGATACCGCTTCAGTTCCCGCCCCAGTTCCTGGAGGACAAGGACTACCTCGCGCTCGATCTCCGGGATTGACGCGATCGCGTCCTTGCTCTCGCTCGTGAAGGGGACGTTTGTGGAGGCCACATGGACCATGATCAGAACCGGGCCCACGGGAAGACCCTGCTGTGCGAGCCCGTAGTTCTTCCAGTTCACCTGAGATACGCAGTCTGTGATGGCGCAGGCGCCCTGCTGGTAGAGGAGGGGGACGCGGTTTGCAAACCGGAGGATCCTGGCGTTCCCTTCTGGCGGGATCCTGCCTCCGTAGCCTATCGCTGCCTCGACTATGAACGAGTGCCCGCCGTAGACCGCGCTTGGCCGCGTCCGGGCTTTGATGAAGTCGAGGTGGATCTCCTTCTCAAGCCCCCTGCAGATCAGGTCCTCCCCTATCGGTGAGAGGCACTGCTGCGCCGGCGGGGCCGGAACCCTCACGGCCTGCATCGCCTCCAGGAGGCGCTTGAGTTCGTTTGAGTCGAGTTTGTTTGCCTTCCGGGAGGGTTTGAGCCCGGCAAGGCCGATCATCTCCTCCGCGGTCTTCTTTCCTACACGTGAGAAACTGCCGACCAGGAACTCCTCCACCGTCCCCGTGCTCGCGGCCGCCAGCCTTTTCAGTGCACCGAACTCGATCCCGTGCGGGTGGGGGAGGACGGGTTTCGGGCACGGCGGGACCTCGTCGCTTGCCCGCTCAAAGACCGTGATCTCACCGTCGATATCCGCGGTGATCCTTGCATGCGGGTTTACGATCGCCGTCAGCCTCAGGTAGTCGAGCAGCCGTTTCTTCGCGGCAAGGGTGCTCCTGAACTGGATCTCGATCCTTGTCCCGTGCGTCCTGTCCCACTCGATCTCCTCGTGGCTGATGACCTCGGGCTCGTTCGTCTCCGTCCTGATCATCACCTCGAACCGGTGGGCAGGCGTCTTTGCCCCCGTCCGGGAGGTGATCCGGGCCGGGGTGCCGGTGGTGAGCTGCGCATACAGCACAGCAGCTGATATCCCGATACCCTGCTGCCCGCGGCTCTGGCGGATCTGGTGGAACCTGGAACCGTAGAGGAGTTTCCCAAAGACCGGGGGGACGTTCTCCGGCACGATCCCGGGACCGTTGTCCTCGACGGTTATACGGTAGACCTCGTCCTCGACCCTCTTTACGCCGACAAATATGTCCGGCAGGACTTCAGCCTCCTCGCAGGCGTCGAGGGCGTTGTCCACCGCCTCTTTGACGGTGGTTATAATCCCGCGTGTCGGGGAGTCAAAACCCAGGAGGTGTTTGTTCTTCTCGAAGAACTCCGCAACGCTGATGCTTCGCTGCTCTCTGGCCAGGTCCTCAGCGATGACCATGCCCTGCCACCCCGGCGATGGCGTCCTCGAGTTCCATCTCCTGCTGCTCCCCGGTGCGGAGGTCCTTCAGGGTCACCGTCCCGGCCTCAACCTCGCGTTCGCCGATGATCACGACAAACTCCGCGGTCTTTGCGGCGTGAGCAACCTGGGCGGCGAGCCCCCGCTCCATAAGGTCGGCCTCAGCCCGGATCCCGGCCTCCCGGAAGGCGCGGGCAACCTGGAGCGCCCGGCCGCGGGCCCCGGGCGTGCAGACAACCCCGACAACGGACTCATGGGGGAGTTCAACCCCGCCAAGCGAGACCATGACACGGTCAAACCCTATCGCAAACCCGCACGAGGCGACATCGTCGCCGCCAAAAAGGTGGGCGAGCCTGTAGGCGCCGCCGCCAAGTATCTGGTTCTCCGCCCCAAGGTTCCTGGCAAACCCCTCAAAGACCGTCCCGGTGTAGTAGTCAAGCCCGCGGGCGATCCCGAAGTCCGGCCGGTAGCGGATCTCCTGGGAGTCAAGGATCGCAAACATCTCCTCGATCCGGGCGCGTTCGGGAACGTTCCCCGCGACCTCAAACACCTCCTCCACGCTGCTGCAATCGGAGAGAGCGGCAAGCGGTTCGGCAAGGTGGGTGAGACGCCGGGCGGCGAGCACCGCCTCAAGCCCCTCCCGGTCATGCTTATCGAGACAGGCCATGATCACCCCCTGGTCAGCGGGGTCAAGCCCGGAGAGGATGTGCTTCATCGGGGCAAGATGGCCGACGTGGAGGTCAAATGTGAGACCGGTTGACCTGAGTATATCGTCGGCGAGCATGATCACCTCGGCTTCGGCAAGCGCGGTGTCCGCACCTATGAGTTCGGCGCCGAACTGCCAGAACTGCCTGTAACGGCCTTTCTGGGGGCGCTCGTAGCGGAAACAGTCGGCAAAGTAGCACCAGCGGATGGGTTTTGGGAGAACCCTGCCCTCGTTGACGTACATCCGGAGCACCGCTGCCGTCACCTCAGGCCGGAGAGTCATCTTCCTGCCGCTCTTGTCCTCAAAGACATACATCTCCTGGATTATCCCCTCGCCGGACTTCATCGTGAAGAGTTCGAGGTGCTCGAAATCGGGTGTGCAGACCTCCCGGTACCCCCACCGCCGGGCCACTTCCCGCATCCGCTGCTCGATCGACCGCCGCTGTTCCATCTCTTCGGGCAAAAAGTCCCGTGTGCCCCGTGGTTTCTGAAGCATTCAGTATTCTCCCTTGTTATGGTCTCTTCTCCGAACTCTTAACATTTCTGCGCTCCGCCCGGCCGAAGAACCGCTCGACGGCACTTTTGCCATGCCATATGTTCTCCCGTTCAACCCTGTCCTGGAGGTAGAGTGCGAGCAGGATCAGCGCAAGACCGAGAAGGTCCCAGCCTTCTGCATACATGGTGATGAACGCCCCAAGGAGTGCAAGCGCCGTATATGGAACCCCGTGATACGCCGCTTTCCGGTAACTGGGGAGACCCGTACGGTAGAATATCCGCAGGTCGCGCAGCCATAGAAAAACGGTGACGGCAACGCCGAACCATGCAATATAGACAAGGTAGGACATGATGTGATGTAATATTATACCTCCACCCCATATTTTTGTTATCAAAGTATGCTGCCGAATGCCACAATCAGGGAGATCCTCCGGATGTATCGTGATGGCGAGGTTTCCGAGGACGAAGCGGCTGACGCTATCGAGGGGCTCAGGATCGATATGATCGACGGCATTGCCCGGTTCGATACGGGGCGGGGTGTGCGCTGCGGGGTGCCAGAGGTTGTGCTTGCCGAGGGCAAGGATCCGGAAGCGTTTGCGGGGATCATGATTGCGCAGGTGAGGGCGGCGGGCCGGTGCATCGCGACAAGGGTCTCGCCGGCGCACCTTGAGGCGCTCCGGGCCCGGCTGCCGCCGGGTGTCCGGCTGGAGCACCGGGAGGCGGCACGCGGCGTCATCCTCTCGACGGGTGAGGACCCCGCCCCCCGCGGGGGGACGGTCGCCATCCTCACGGCAGGGACGTCCGATATCCCTGCCGCCGAGGAGGCGAGGCTGATGGCCGAGGAGATGGGATGCAGTGTCAAGACCGCCTACGATGTCGGGGTGGCGGGGATCCACCGCCTCTTCTCGGCTCTCCGCGACCTTATACCTGCGGACGTCTTCATAGTGGCCGCCGGCCGGGAGGGGACGCTCCCGGCGATCGTGGCGGGGCTGGTCGACAGTCCGGTGATCGGTCTTCCTGTGAGCACCGGTTACGGCTACATGGGCGGCGGCGAGGCGGCTCTTGCAAGCATGCTCCAGGCGTGCTCGGTCCTGGCGGTCGTGAACATAGATGCCGGGTTCACGGCGGGAGCGTTTGCCGCTCAGGTCGCACGCGGGAGGGCGCGGGAATGAGCCGCGGGTTCTACATCGGCCGGTTCCAGCCCTACCACAACGGCCATCACTCGGTGCTGGAGAGGATTGCCCGCTCCGTGGACGAGATTGTCATAGGGGTGGGGAGCGCCCAGCTCTCCCATACGCTGGACAACCCCTTTACGGCCGGTGAACGGGTGCTGATGCTGACGCGGTCGCTCACGGATCTCGATTGCCCGTTCTACGTAATACCGATCGAGGATATCCAGCGCAACGCCCTCTGGGTGGCCCATGTCCGGTCGATGACACCGCCGTTTGAGACGGTCTACTCGAGCAACCCGCTGGTCATGCAGCTCTTTGCCGAGGCCGGGATGGCGGTTCAGTCTCCGGATATGTATGAACGGCTGACGCACTCGGGCACCGCCATCCGCCGGAGGATGCTTGACGGCGAGCCCTGGGAGCACCTTGTCCCTCCTGCGGTCGTGGAGGTCATCCGGGAGATCCGGGGTGTTGAGCGCCTCCAGCGGATCGCAAGGAGCGATTGAAGAAAAGACTGATGGTGACCCGGATCATAGTCTGAGAAGAGAAATGTTCAAACAACTGCGCGACCTCTTTCACCGGGCTGAACCGGAGGAAGAGCACCCGGAACTCTCGTTTGACGGCATCCCGTCCTGGCTGGACTCCCGCGAGGAGGAGATCGCCCGCGGCCTTGAGGCTGCGACGGCATCGTCACGGGACGTCATCTCCGCCACGCTGGTCTCGCTCCGGGAGGCGGTCGCCCGGATGGAGACGGCAGAGACCGATGATGATACTCACCCCCGGCTCAGGGATATATCGCGAAAGACGCTCCCCGGGTTCACCAGGTCGATGTCACAGATCCTTTCACGCGAGCCGTCCGGCGACCCGGAGACCTTCTACGCGGCGGCCGCGGAGATCCTGAAGGGGGTGCTCAAGACGATGAAGGGGCAGGGGAAGTATCTCTCGTCCGTTTACCCCGGCGAGGTCAGGGAGTTGAGGGATGCTGTCCGCGACCTTGGGCGCGAGGTCAACGCGATGACGGAGGCGATCGGGCGGGCGCGTGAGCGCCGGGAGCAGGTGGAGGGGGTGCGGGAGGCGTATGAGGCCATTGTCCGGATCCAGGACGAGTATGCCGCCGTAAGCGCAAATCTCCGGGAACACGCCGCTGTGATTGGAGAACTGGAAGACGCGATCCGGAAGGCCGGGGAAGGGCTTGCCGCCCTGAGAGATCACCCGGATTACGCCAGAAAGATAGAACTGGTGGAGAGGATCCGCGAGATCAGGGCGGAAGAGGAG
Source organism: Methanomicrobiaceae archaeon (assembly GCA_022837745.1). Classification (GTDB taxonomy): domain Archaea; phylum Halobacteriota; class Methanomicrobia; order Methanomicrobiales; family Methanoculleaceae; genus Methanoculleus. Next base: position 11,615 of record JALHIW010000009.1, read on the forward strand.
ATGGTCGGAAGAGAGATCGGGTCGCTCCGGTCCACGGCCGCCCATCTTCTACGAAAGGCCGGGAAGGTGGCAGAGAGGAGCGGAGACCGGGCTGCTGCTGCGGCGATCTCCCTGGCGGTTGATGCGGAGGTGGGGATCGAGGCGGCGATGCCGGTGGTCATGGATATGGTCCGGCGGGGCGACCTTGCCCTCAAGAACCAGGAGGAGATCCGTCTCTTCTCCGACGCGGAGACTCTGCCCGCTGCGCTGAGGGACGCTATTGAACGCGGGCGTGGCCTTGAGATGGAGCGAAAGAAGGAGGAGGCGGCCCTGGCGGCGCTGCAGGTTGTGGTTGAGGAGGAGCGTCTCAGAGCGGCGCTCCCGGACCTGCAGAAGAGGCATGAAGCCGCGGTCGCGGCGAAGGCGCGGGCGGAGAACCGCCTTGAGAGCCTGCGGGCCGAGTATGCGCGGGAGTGCGAGAACCTGCGGTCACGCATGACGGGATTTGAGGCAAGGGTTACGATCGCCGACCTTCCGCCTCAACCCTGAGCACGCGGTAGAGAATGGAAACCATGTTTATCTCCGGCGGCGAAATGACTTGTGAGAGGAGTCGATGACCACAAACAACATAACACCCGGGCCGGCGTCACGTCTCTGGATGGCGGTTCCTGCAGTCTCATTTGGGGGTATCGGGGTCGGTCTGCTCTTGATGGAGGCTGTGGGGTTTTCCTACGGTTTCTGGGCGGGGATTGCCGGCTGTGTGATCGCTTCGTGCCTTCTCTTTTACCAGGCCTACTCCAAGCCGCGGCGGGATCTTGTCTCGCTCTTTACGCCACTTTACGCTGTCCTCATCTTTCTTATTCCAAATGAGGTCGGGTCGATGGTGATCGTGCAGGTGGTCTTTGCGGCGACGATCAGCCTTCTTTCTGTCCGGGTGGAGAAGTTGTTTAACGTCAAAAAAACGGAGAAGAAGACGATGAAACAGATGTTGAATGAGTATATCATGCGGATCGAGCCGCTCCTTTCGCGGGTCGATGAGGAGACCGGTCACCTTGTTGCGCAGGCTCTGTTGAGGTTTAAGTTTGGACTGTATGAGTCCGTGATTGACAACTGCAGCAAAGCGCTTGACCGGCTAAAGGCGATCGAGCCATACCCCGGGGTGCTTGAGCGTGCGCTCCTGATCCTGCGTGAGCGTGCGTCGGGTCTTGCCGTCTCCCGGGTGGTGACATACCCCGAGCATGTCTTCACGGAGGAGGACAGCGAGTATCTTGCCATCCACCTCCCGGAGAGCCTGGTCGACGACCCTGCCGCGCTTGACCTGGACAACGCTCTCATCCTGCTCTACGCAGTCGGGATCGAGACATCACCCCTTGATGAGCAGGCGCTGGAGGAGCACCAGCGGTTTATCATCCAGATCCTTGAGTCATACAAGGATAAGCTGGCCGAAGCGGCCGCGACGTGAGCGGGGGGCTGGCGGCGGTCACCGGATCCCCCGGCCGGCATGCGGCCGCCGGAGGTGATCCGCTCTCATTCCAACGCCGGAGCGGGAGCATACCTTCTGGTTCTATCTTCTGCGCCCACCGGCACGGATTCCCCGCCGGAACACTATACCTCCTCCAGAAACTGCAACCATGGAGGAAGAGGTTGCCGGCATGGCCGGGTTATTGAGGGTGTGGCACAACCTGGCGGGCACACCGGTTGTCCTGGATTCGGACGATCTCGTGAGACCGACCGCCAATGAAAAGGGGGATCGAGGAGCCGGCTTGCCGCTACCGCGCCCTGGCCAGACCACATCGACAGCATCGTCGTGGTTCCGAAGAGTGCCATGTTAGAGGAGATCCGGGAACTTGCCTGGCAGCATCACCATGCCAGATCTTCAGGGTGAGTGGAGCGCGTTGCTCCGTGCGATCTTCTTCATCACCTTCTCCCAGGTGCCCGTGATCAGGAAACTCTCCTCCATGAACCCGATGACCTTCTCAAACTTCTTCATGGGGAACGCCATCGTCAGGACATCAACCGGCACGCAGGGCCGTGCCGAAGGGTCAAACAGCCCGAGAACGGCCTTTGGGTCATCGCTCTGCTGCTCAAGCCAGGGGTAGTGAAAGACCGAGCTGCACCCGGCGCCGAACGGACAGATAACCCCGCAGGGGTCGGGCCGATCGAAGTTTGCAAGCGTAAAGAGCCCGGAGATCACCTCGGGCCGGACGAAGAAGACCACGGCGTCAGGGTTGTCTGCAGCGGTCAGGTTGTCCCAGCGCTTGAAGACGATGCTCTTTCCCTTCGTCGGTATCCGGGCTGTCCCCCGGTCGAGTTCGTCAACCAGTTCGGGAGTCTGCCGGTATCGCTCTCCCTCAACGACGCCGGGCTTGCCGTATGAGAGGAAGTAGCGGAAATCGGGAGATCTTTCGGTGTCGTAACCGAGGTAAAACCTCCCGCCGCGGCAGCCGATCGAGTCTTCAGAGAAGGCGAGGCTCTGGCCCCTCCGCACCCTGGCGACGTCACAGACGAAGCATCTCCAGCCTTTAGGGGGAGGGATCTTCTCCACACCCTCCGTCGCTCCCCCGACCTCAAAGGTGATCGGGAGTTCGGCTCCCGGGAAGCAGGTCCCGTGAAGCCTGATGTAGGTGTCGCGCAGTTCTGTGTCCATATGGCCCTGTTCCAGGGGAGGGGGGATTAATCTTATGGTCTGCACGATGGGCGAGTAGAGGCCATCAGATCAACGATTCTGTGACACAAACCCGGCCAGCATCTCCTGGTTGTATGCGGGGGGGCTATCAAGCCGGTTCACCGATGCCATCGAGTCGCTCGCGTTGGCAGGAATGGGATTTCGGTGAGGGTGTTCACATTGACACCAGAGAAGAGGTCTCCACGGTGGCACTGTATCTATGGAGGGGAAGGGAAACTTTCCCTCCCTCGTCTCTGCATACCCCGGAACGGTATATACTTGCAGAACACCTCGCCGCCCGGCGCCACGAGAGAAGGTTACCTTTTGAAGAGAGCCGTCCAACATACAGAGCGGCGAGGTTCGATGGAATCCCTCTACCAGAACACCCACGCGACGGAGCGGTCAAGATGACGGCTGAAGACCACTCTCCCTACCACCCGCTCATCGAGTTTCGAAACGTCACCATTGTCCGGGGCGGCCATAGACTCCTTGACTCCATCTCGCTCACGATACAGGAGGGTGAGCATCTCGCCATTCTCGGGCCAAACGGCGCCGGGAAATCGTCGCTCATCCGGGCGATCACGCGGGAATACTACCCCTCCTCGCCGGGCCCGGAGACTGTCTTTCGGTTCTGCGGGCTTGATACATGGGATGCCTTTGACCTCCGATCGCACCTGGGGATCGTTTCCGGCGACCTCCAGTATACCTTCACCCGCGGGATCTCGGGCCGCGAGGTTGTGCTCTCCGGGTTCTTCTCGAGCATCGGGCTCTTCTACCATGAGGTGACACCGGCGATGGAGCAGAAGGCGGACGATATCCTCGAGTTCCTGGATGTCGCCCACCTCGCCGACCGGCCGATGACGAAGGTCTCCTCGGGCGAGGCCCGCAGGCTTCTGATCGGAAGGGCACTCGTCCACGACCCGGGCACTCTCGTACTCGACGAACCCACAAACAGTCTCGACCTGCACGCGCTCCACTCCTTCCGAAAGACCCTTAGAAAGATTGCCAGGTCGGGGACGGGAATCATCCTGGTGACGCACAACCTCCATGATACCATCCCGGAAATCTCGCGGGTGGTTCTGATGCGGGATGGTGCGATCGTGATGGACGGCGAAAAGGCTGAGGTGCTGACTGAGAGAAATATCGGCGAACTCTTCCGCGTTCCGGTTCATATCCACAGAGAAAACGGCTACTACTACGCCACAGGCTACTGAAATTGGGCGGACGCGGCTGAAAATGTTTCATTTGCGCGCCGGAAGGGTAATCAACCATACCTTTTTTACCCAGAAGTGACAATTTTCAGATCGATAGGAGGAAAGAATTATGTCATCCAGACTGATGGACTACTTCAACAAACAGCCAAGGATAGGCATCCTGAGCACCGCTAACAGAGAGGGAAAGGTAAACGCGGCTCTCTTCGGCTCGCCGCGGATGGTCGACGAGAAGACCGTCGTTATGGGGCTTGGAAAGAACCGCACTCTCGACTACCTGCAGCAGAATCCCCATGCCGTCTACACCATCCTCGAACCGGGGGAGACCCTCATGGACTGGAAGGGTTTGCGGGTCTACCTGAAACTGAAGGACTGCGCAACCTCGGGTAAGAAACTTGAGGCCTACAAGAGAGAGGTTGCAGCGGCACTGGGCGAGGATGCGGCGAAGATGATGCACGCCACGCTGACGTTTGAGGTCACAGAGGTCCGCCCGATCGTTGACATGGGCCAGGGCTGGGAGAAGTCGGTCTGAACGCTTTGAGCACCCGGCACGCCCGCAAAACCCGTGATATGAGGGTATACTGGCGATACATCCCCCAGGCGAGGAACACCCTCGCCGCGCTTGCTGCGGCGTGCGAGGTGCACGGCTACGAACTCGATGTGGCGGACGGCCCCCGGCCGGACGTCACCATCTACAGCCTGAACTCTATCAACGAGCGCGTCTACCGTGATGAGATCGCCGGCGCAGACTGTATAACGATTGTCGGCGGGCCTCATGCCTCCGCCTGCTACCGTGAGGTGGCCGAATACGCCGATTACGTCGTCGTCGGGGAGGGCGAGTACACCCTCCCGGCGCTTCTTGCCGCAATCGAGGATGGGCGGAACGCTCCTCCAGGGGTTGCCACCTCTGCGGGCTACACCCCTGCACAACACACCGTTCTCCTCGACGGTTACCCGCCCTTCTCGCGTATCAAGGGTTTTGTCGAGATAACGAGGGGATGCCCATTCTCCTGCGGCTACTGCCAGACGCCGCGCCTCTTCGGGCGGTGTATGCGCCACCGCTCCATCGACGAGATCGTCCGCCACGCCTCGCGCTACCGGGATATCCGGTTCGTAGCCCCGAACGCCTTTGCCTACGGCTCTGACGGCATCCATCTGCGGCTTGACAGGGTAGAACGGCTCCTCCGGCAACTCGATGGTCGGCGGGTCTTCTTTGGCACATTTCCGGGCGAGGTGCGCCCGGAGTGCGTCTTGCGAGAGTCCCTTGAACTCGTGACCGGCCACTGCGCCAACACCCGTCTTCACTTTGGGGCGCAGTCGGGGAGTGATGCGGTGCTGCGCCGTCTGCACCGGGGGCATACGGTCCAGGACGTCCTTTCCGCCGTTGACCTCTGCCGCGAATACGGGCTCGTTCCGGTCGTCGATTTCATCCTGGGGCTGCCATTTGAGACCGATGATGACCAGCGCGCAACGCTCGACCTGGTGAGGGAGGTGACGCGGGCCGGGAAGGCGCATATCCACTACTTCATGCCGCTGCCGGGGACACCGCTCTCAAACGCCCGCCCCCGGCCGCTCCTTCCGGAGACCGAGAGCGTCCTTGGAAAACTGGCGCTCGATAGCAGAATAACCGGCTCGTGGATGGATCATGAGATAAGGTTTTTTAGACACACTCCTCACCTATAGAGCATGATGGATGTGCTCCTCCTAGCAGATCTGCACGGAAACTACGGAAAAGTTGACGCTTTTCTTGGCTACGACTACGATGCGGTCATAATCGCTGGTGACATAACCAATTTCGGTCCACTTGAACCTGTAGAGTCATTACTCTCCTCCTTCGAGGTGCCATGTTTTGCAATACCAGGTAACTGCGATCCCCGCGAGATCGTCGACGTGCTCGAGCGTTCGGATGCGGTCTGTCTGCATAACTCCTGGATCTCCCTTGGCAAGGTAACATTCGCCGGGCTGGGCGGCTCGAACAAGACCCCCTTTGACACACCGTTTGAACTGACGGAAGAAGAGATCGATAAAGAACTGGGGCGGATTGTCAGGTACATGGAGCGGAACGTTCACAACGTCCTGATCAGCCATGCCCCGCCATACAAGACGCTGGACACCGTCGGCGCGAACCACGTCGGCAGCCAGAGCATAAGAAAGCACATGACCGGTTTCGACCTGGTCTGCTGCGCCCACATCCATGAGGCACGGGGGATCATCAAGGCAGACGGTGTCACCATCGTCAACCCGGGACCTGCATCGGATGGATACGGCGCTCTCATCCATTTCGGGAATGAGCCAAAAGAGATCCGTATTGATCTGATCAGCGTTTGAACAGCAGCATCTCAAGATACGAGGTGTAGATCGGTGGACCATCTACACCCACCTCTTTTGCAATCGCACCAATCCTTGCGGCGGCATCGTCTCTACCGTCTCCGGTCAGGATCTCGATCTCGATGAACGTCCCGAGCCCCTCGACGGTGTCGAGTGTTATGGTCACACCTCCCATATAGTAGAACTCGCGCGTCTTGGAGACAGTGGCTGCGCGCCGGAATCCAAGGCAGGAGAGCATCGTCTCGAGGGTCTCGCCGGAGTTCACCGCCAGGTTATGCTCTTCCCGGGCCTTTGCGCCGCCAACACGAACCTTCGGGCCTTTGTAGGTCAGGGTGACTCCGGTATCATCGTACCGGACCCGCAGCGCTTCATCGGTCTCTCCGAAATCGCGGTGCGGAGCGTTGTAGTAGACGTCCCGCTCCTGTTCTCTCCTGCCCTTTCGCGCTCCCATCGCCTCCAGCCGGGACCTGATGGCATCGAGACCCCTGACCGCAAACTTTGCCTCCACCTCTAGCATAACCCTCGCATCAGGTTTGCTCTCTGGAATGATGATATATACCATTCCATCCTAATGAAATGGAACAATGTGACAGGGGTGCGCGGTGCACCGCTGCGGGAATGCCGCAGCGGGAGGCTGCTGTGCACCAACTAACCATGGTGAATGGAAATGGCAGTTCAGGAAGGAGATTTTGTCAGGATCAGATACACCGGCCGTATCGGTGGAGACGTTTTTGATACCACAGATGAGGAGATTGCAAAGGAAGAGGATATCTACAATCAGATGGCGGAATACGGCCCGGTAACCATCCGCCTTGGAAGCCGCCACATCCTTGCCGGTCTTGAAGAGGAACTGATCGGAAAGGAGGTTGGCACGGAAGGGGAGGTCGAGATCCCGCCCGAGAAGGCGTTCGGAGAGCACGACGAGAACGAGGTGAGGTCTTTCCCGGTCACGCAGTTCCGCGAGAAGCCCGAACCCGGGATGCGGGTCAGCATCGAAGGCAGGGAGGGTGTGGTCATCAGCGTCATAGGGAGGCGCGCGGTCGTTGACTTCAACCATCCCTTCGCCGGGAAGAGCGTGCACTACACCTACAGCATACTCGAGAAGGTCGAGGATCAGACGGAGCAGATCAGGGGTCTCATCAGGATCTTCGCCCGCCGGAACGATATCGATCTCAGGATCACCGATGGGACGGTCGAACTCGAGCTGCCTCATGATATCATCTATGACCGGCGCTGGATGGTCTGGCGGGGGGATCTGATCAGCCAGGTCTTCGAATACTATCCTGAGGTCAGCAAGGTCGTCATGAAGGAGACGTTCACCCGCCCGCCCTCGACCGAGCTGGAGCCAGAGATAGAAAAGACTGAGACTGCTGAGATGGAAGAGGGCGGGGAGTCGGAGGAGTAAATTCTCCGCTCCTGTAATTTGCTTTTTTGAAGGGTTTTGCACTGGCGGGTAACTGTCCCGGCGATGGCGCCGCTCATCCCCTGCCCCCGGGAAGCCATCAAATCAACGATTACTCTCCACGTTTCCAGGTATTGAGCGGGGAGTTGCCAAACCAGTTCCCCGGCGCCTCGGATCACTCGTGTTGAACCTCTTTCGCCGATCACAGTGCGAGGGGGGTTTTGGCAAGTGCGCGGTGATCGGCGGGGGGCCGTGCCTGGAACAGGAATGAGACGATCCAGGGTTTGTCGCCTCCACGGACACTGTGTCGATGGAGTATCGCCAGCGGGGGAGGGGACGCCCCCGCTCACGTTTCACCCTGTCCCCAGGAGACTCTCTTCGCCGGGAGGGGGTAGACCCCCGAACCCGTAGCCCGTCCATGGCAAGGTTCATCAAACCATAGCCCGGCCTGAGGGCATGGGTCTTGGCAACCCCTGCCTCCCGGCCCGGCCGTGTCCTTATTTAGGTGGCGGGCCGTACCTATTCTGAATCAATGGCGACACTACAGGGTATGAGCGGGATCGACCTCCGGGCTCTCGTTGGGGAGGCCTCCGAACGCCTCCCTCTCTGGGTCGGCAAGATCTACCAGTTCGACGCAAAGACCCTGGGCATCAGGTTGAACGGCGAGGACCGGGCAAAATACCTGCTGATCGTGGAGGCCGGGAGACGGGCTCATTTCACCGCGGAGTTCCCGACACCCCCAAAACACCCTCCAGGGTTTGCGATGCTGCTTCGAAAGCACCTGGACGGCGGAAAGGTGCTTGGCATACATCAGTTCGGGCTTGAACGCGCGATATGCCTCGATATAGGGAAGAGGGAGACGACCTATCACCTCATCTTTGAGTTGTTTGATGAGGGGAACGTCGTCCTCTGCGACGAGGGGTATACCATCATCAAACCGCTATGGCATCACCGGTTCAGGAGCCGGGAGGTGGTCCCCGGCGCGGTATATGCCACCGGAGGACCTGACTGCTCAACCCTCTCCCCCGATGAGTTCCGGGCGATGCTTGCTGCGTCCGACCGCGATATCGTCCGGACGCTCGCTGTCGACTGTCTCCTCGGCGGCGCATACGCCGAAGCGGTCTGCCGGATGGCAGGGGTGGATAAGAGCGCCCCTGCCGCGGATGTCGATGCCGGGGCTGTCAGGGAGGCGCTCGCCCATCTCATAGCCGATGCTGAAGGCCACCGGGAGCCGGTGATCACGGCCACGGGATGCTGGCCGGTGATACTACCAGGAGAAGAGGTTATCGAGAGGTTCTCGACATTCAGCGAGGCGCTGGATGAGTTCTACCCGCCGGCAGTCGGCGAGAAAGAAGAGACTGTACCCGGAAAACCCCGCCTCTCCCGGGAAGAGGTGATCCGGCAGCGCCAGGCCGAGGCGATCAGGGGGTTTGAGAAGAAGATTGAGCGCTACGAACGCGTAGTGGAGGCGATCTACGAGAACTACACAACGGTTGCCGGGATCCTGGCGGCGCTCGATGAGGCAAGCAGAACCCGTTCCTGGCAGGAGATCGAGGCTATACTCAGGTCAAACCGCGACAACCCGGCAGCGAAGATGGTCTGCGCGGTGCATCCCGCCGAGGCAGCGGTGGAACTCGACCTCCAGGGGGAGCGGGTGAAGGTCTACGTCCACGAGAGTATCGAGCAGAACATCGGCCGCTGCTACGACCAGATCAAGAAGTTCAAGAAGAAGAGGGCGGGTGCAGTTGCGGCGATGGAGCGGGCGGTCCCGGAGAGACCGCGGCCGAAACGGGATATCCCTCTCCAGAAGAAGCGGTGGTACCACCGGTTCCGCTGGTTCGTCACCAGCGACGGTGTCCTTGTCATCGGCGGCCGGGACGCCTCCCAGAACGAGGAACTCGTCAGGAAGTACATGGAGGGCGGCGACCTCTTCGTCCACGCCGATGTCCATGGCGGGAGCGTGGTCATCGTGAAGGGCAGGACAGAACGCATGGACGAGGCCGCGCAGTTCGCCGCATCCTACTCCAACGCCTGGAAGGCCGGGCATTTCACCGCCGACGTCTATGCCGCCAGGCCCGAACAGGTGAGCAAGACCGCCGAGTCCGGGGAGTACGTGGCACGAGGCGCTTTCGTCGTCAGGGGTGAACGGCAGTACTTCAGGGACGTCCCCCTGGCCGTAGCCATCGGTCTTCAGGTCTCGCCGGAGGTCGCCGTCATCGGCGGTCCGCCTGCTGCCGTCGCCGGGCGTGCCAGTGTCCGGGTCGAACTCCGTCCGGGGCAGTTTGAGCCAAACGACACGGCAAAGAAGGTTGTCCGGGCGCTCAGGGACAAACTCCCGGAGGACGAGTGGAAAGGGCTCAAGAACGCCCTGAACACCGAGGCGGTTGCTGCTTTCGTCCCGCCGGGGGGATCCGATCTCATAGAGTCATGAAGGCCGAAGTCCGTGAGATGAAGAACCAGTTTGGCGAGATCCGTCTCTTCCCTGAGACGCTCGACGACCTCTGGCACCTCTCCCACCTGATCCGGCCTGGGGATCTCGTCTTTGCGATGACATTCCGCGGCGTGGAGACGGCGACCGATAAGATCCGCCCCGAGAAGGTTGAGAAACGACCGGTCAGGCTCGGAATCCGCGTCGAGAAGGTGGAGTTCCACCAGCACACAAACCGTCTCCGGGTCTCCGGCATCATCGAGAGCGGGGTGGACGTCTCCGCACACCACACCCTGAATCTCGAGACAGGGTTTGAGATCTCGGTCATAAAACGCTGGCGCACCGTCGACTGTGAACGGATCCGGCGCGCCGTCGCCGCCTCCGAGTATGGTGTGGTTCACGTCGTGAGCATCGAGGAGGGCGAGGCCCAGGTCTACCGCCTCCGCCAGTTCGGCCCGGAGTGGGTGACCACCGTAACAGTCGGCAGCAGCAAGGGCGCCGGGACGGGCAGCAGCCGATCGGCGCTCTTTGAGAAGACGCTCGAGGCGGTATCGGGGGTAACCGGGCCTCTCGTCGTTGCGGGGCCCGGGTTTGTGAAGGACGAGTTCGTGGATTACGTAAAGACCCGCGACCCCGACCTCGCCGGGCGGACGGCCGCCGTCGAGACGCGCCGGATCGGGCGGGGCGCTGTGCAGGAGGTCATCGGCCAGGGCGTCATCGAGAGGCTGCTCGGCGATCTCCACCTTGGAAGGGAGGTCACGCTTATGGAGGAGGTCCTGCTCCGGATCGCCACCGGGGGCGCCGTCGCCTACGGCATCGAGGATGTCCGCAAAGCGGTCACATACGGCGCCGCGGAGACGGTGCTGGTCACCGACACCCTGCTCCGGGATGAGGAGGCCGCAACACTCATCGAGCAGGCCGAGCAGATCAACACCACGATAGTGGTGATGAGCACCGAGTTTGAGCCTGGAGAGCGCCTGGAGGCGATCGGTGGTATGGCGGCGCTCCTGCGCTACAAGATCGAGTGATGCCCGGATAACGGCATGGCGGAGGAGGTCGTGGCGGTTTGAGGGAGAGGTGGAGGCAGACAGGCCATAAAACTCTCCACCCCGACAGTATGCGCGGAGACCGCCGGACGTGTTTGCTCATGGTTTGATCTGCCCCGTCTCTCCTGGATGATGAATGCCCAGGCAGCGGCTGCTCCACGATGGCGGTGCAGGGAACTGGAAACAGGATTTTGCTGGAGGGTGTTCACATTGGCGGCAGAGATCTGCTCATACCCTGCGGCACGGTTTCGATGGAGAATCGCCGTCCCCTCTCTTCTTCCGCGTCTCAGAGTACAGTCTCTCTCCCCCGTGCCGGGAGGGGTTTTATCAAACCACGGAGGTGTGTGGTGTTTTGATGCCCTCCGCCTCAGCCGGCAAGGTGGTACCTACTTTTATAACCGGAGAACTCCCAGTACTGTAATAATTTGCCAATCCAGGAGAGTGACCGGGAAAGGCGGTTTTCCATCGTCAGCCCGCCGTCCCGGGAGGAGTCTCATCTCCAGGAGCGGCGCAGCACGGGTGTCACGATGAGCGAGAAACCGGGAGGAGATGAGGCCGATAAGACACGGCCGAAGACCCGTATCGAGAAACAGGTCGAGCACAGGAATCGGATAAAAAGGACGCTTGTAGCCTGCTTCATGGGCATCCTGGTGGGGGGTCTCTCATTCTACCTCGCAGGCACACCTGACCCGGCAACAGGTCTTCAGGAGAACGCTATTATAGGTATACTTCTCCTTGCTGCAGGTGTTGTCTTCCAGAAATATGTCTTCATGTTCATCGGCGTCGATTACATGGAACTCTCCACCAAAGACTGGTTCTACCAGAGTTTTATAACGTTTGCACTCTGGTTTATGACCTGGACGATCTTCCTCACGACAACTGTCCTTCTGTGATCACCCATGCGTATTGCCGTTGTACACCGCGATAGATGCCATCCCGCCAAGTGCGGAACAGAGTGCATCATCTACTGCCCGCGCGTCAGGACGGGCGATGAGACCGTCATCATAGGCGATGACCAGAAAGCCGTCATATCCGAGGAGCTATGTGTTGGCTGCGGCATCTGCGTGAAGAAGTGCCCTTTTGATGCCATCGATATAGTCAACCTCCCCGAGCACCTTGACCAGCCTGTCCACCGCTACGGCAGGAACGGTTTTGTTCTCTATGGTCTTCCGATCCCGATCGAGGGTAAGGTCACGGGCATCCTCGGGCCAAACGGTATAGGGAAGAGCACATCGGTCAAGATACTCTCCGGGATGCTGGTTCCAAACCTCGGGAGGACCGAAGAAGAGGTCTCCTGGGACGACGTCCTCGACCTCTACCAGGGGACCGAACTCTTCGACTACCTCAAACTGCTATCGGAGAAGAGTGTGAAGGTTGCGGTGAAGCCGCAGTACGTTGACCAGATCCCGAAGGTCTTCTCGGGTTCGGTTCGTGAACTCCTGGCGACGACTGACGAGCGCGGCAGACTTGGCTACTATCTCGGGCGGCTGTCGCTCACGAATCTCCTCGACCGGTCGATCACGACCCTCTCCGGTGGCGAACTCCAGCGGGTGGCGCTTGCCGCCTGTTTTGCCCGCGATGCTGATTTCTACTTCCTGGATGAGATCACACCGTATCTTGACGTCTACCAGCGGATGGCTGCCGCAAACCTGGTCCGGGAGCTCGCGATGGAGCGCCCGGTTGTGATAGTCGAGCACGACCTTGCCATACTCGATATGCTCGCCGACACCGTGCACATCGCCTACGGTGAACCGGCGGTCTTTGGCGTCATCACACACCCGAAGGGTGTCCGGGTTGGGATTAACCAGTACCTTGAGGGGTTCCTTCCGGAGGAGAACGTCAGGTTCCGCGCATACGCCGTGGCGTTTGAAACCCGGGCGCACACCGCCGCAACCAACCGGGAGGTGCTGCTTGAGTTCCCGGCGATGACCAAACGGTTTGACCGGTTCTCGCTCACGGTTGAGGGCGGGGAGATCCGCAAAGGGGAGGTCCTGGGAGTGCTCGGGGCAAACGGTATAGGGAAGAGCACGTTTGCAGGGCTCCTGGCCGGGGTGATCGAGCCCGACACGGGGGCGATGGACAAAAGGGTGCGGATATCCTACAAGCCGCAGTACCTGAAGGGGGATACGGAGGCGACGGTCGAGGAGATCCTCCGGCAGACGACGACGAAGTTTGATACATCCTACTACCAGCACGAGATCCTGGAGCCGCTCTCCCTCTCGCAACTGCTCCAGGCGCCGGTGAACACCCTCTCCGGCGGCGAACTCCAGCGGGTGGCGATAGCAGTCTGCCTCTCCCGTGACGCTGACCTATACATACTTGACGAACCGAGCGCCCACCTGGACGTGGAGCAGCGGGTGAGGATCTCCCGGATGATCCGTAAGCACGCCGAGGCCCGGGAGGCGAGCACGCTCGTGATCGATCACGACATCTACGTCATCGATATGATCAGCGACAGGATCCTGGTCTTTGAGGGCAACCCGGGGGCGGAGGGCAGGGCCGCCGGGCCGTTTGATATGGCGCCGGGCATGAACAGGTTCCTTAAGGCGCTCGGGATCACGTTCCGCCGGGATAAGAGCGGGAGGCCGCGGATCAACAAGCCGGGATCGTTCCTTGACCGCGAGCAGGTCGCTGCTGGTGAGTATTACTACACCGAGATATCAAAATAGTGCGTAGAGGGGCGCTCAGGCGTCTCTCGCCAGGATACGGCGGTCTGTGATGGGGTGCGGCCGGGCGCATTGGGGGATGAGGGAAGGAGTTCTGGATCGAGGACGGGGAGGGGGATCTACCGATCGGTGATCCCCGGTCTGTAGTTTGTGATTATGACCTCGTTGATCTCCCCGCGCCGGTCAGCATTGGAGTTGATCATGCGCCGGGCGGGCACACGCTCGATGCAATATCCGGCGTAAAGCTCGTCAAAGAAGTTATCCGAGGGATCCTGGTTTTTGGGGTCGGAGTTGCTGAGCATCAGCATCGCCCCCCTGGCATCCAGGTCACGGTAGAACGCGGCAAGACGCCGCTGTTCATCGTCCCCAAACCCGCCTTTTGAGTATGATGTAAAACTCGATGACCGGTTCAGTGGGCGGTACGGCGGGTCGAAGTAGACGAAGGTCTCCTCATCGACAAAGGGGGCAGACGATGAGAAGTCGCCATGGTGTATCCCTGTGTTTTCAAGGAGTTCAGAATCGCTTCGCAGCAGTTCTTCGTGCAGTATCTTCGGGTTCCTGTAGCGGCCGGCCGGAACATTGAAGGAGCCTTCTGAGTTGACCCTGAATAGTCCGTTAAAACAGGTTTTGTTAAGGAATATGAGGTCTGCTGCCCTCTGGATCCATGCTTTGCTGTAGTTGTTCAACTGAATTGTGGATCTCTCTTTGTTGTACTCGCGGCGGACGGTGTAATAAAACTCCTCTCGCTTTTCGGCGTCTAAATTCAGGTACGCGGTTTCCATATCCCTCAACACCTCAATCAGGTCGTCGACGTCATTCCGGACAACCGTGTAGGCCAGGATGAGATCTTCGTTGGTATCAAAGATGTGACACTCGTCAAAAGCGTATTTACTGGTGATATGGAAGTAAACGGCCCCTCCGCCTACAAAAGGCTCAACGTATGCAGAGACGCGGCCCTCTCTCACCGCCCGCGGAAGCCGCATCTCAAACTCGCCCAGGAGCTGGCCCTTACCGCCAGCCCACTTCAAAAACGGCCTTGGATCGCAGACCCTCATCCTGTTAAGCCTCCATGACAGCGCCGAATCCTGACACGGCCTGACCCGTCTCTCTATAATTCTAGGCGTCCCGCGGCTAAAAAGGATGCGAAGGTTTTCAGGAGCCGCCGGAGGCAAACGGGATTTTGAGAATTGGGGGGACGTCCAATCTCCTGCCTATCGTGTGGCTGCCGGGCAGCCTCTTTCCCGGATGATGAACACTCCCCGCTACCTGATCGCAATGCACAGGAGAGGGTTCTCAATTAAGCCCAAACTCCTCACGCATCTGGGGATATCCCCGACCCGGGTCTCTTTGCGATCTTTTGCACCTGGTCTGGCACCACGGTGATCGCTCTCCCCCTCTTGCTCCCCACCGCATAAACCCCGCGGGGTTTCGGCAGTAACCCCTGCGGCGAGAGATGAGCAGGCGCGCCGGATACCTGAAGGGATCTCCGCTGAGGATTTCTCCACTTCCAGCTCCTGATGTGCAAAAACCTGTTGAGACCAAACGTGGATTCCTGGCCCTGATCCAGGATCTGGGCCTGTTTTTAGCGGATCACTCTCCCTCCATATAACAACTTTCGTTCACCATCACCCACCATGGTGAAGATATTTAAACGATGACGATCGCCTGGCGTTGCAACTTTTTGTAATCTTGCCGGGCTTTCCGCCACCCCGATCATCTGTTCCACGGGTTGGATGCAGGCAAAGATACCTCAATCTGACCTCTGATCGGGCTTCCCTTCCACCCAGGCGATAGGGGAGAAGAACTCTCTCACAATTTTGCGATCCCACGGTATGGGAGAGCCCCTCTCGACAATACCCGGCTAATCAACCCGTCCGAACAATGCGCCAGGATCAAACCGAAACGGATAAATTGTTTTTTTGGATATGTAGTCTTAACCAGGGATTGTCGCATGACCAGCACGAGCGGTATGGAACTGGAGATTCGATTCCCTAAAATTCATCACTTCTGGATGGATGCCGGGCTCATAGGTTTCTATGAACTCGCCGAATCAGAACACCCGGAGGAGTGGAATGTCTCGATCTCCCTAGATGATGCAGGAATTGCCCTCCGCGGCGATGGAAAGGATCTGGAATCATTTTTTGAGCATGTCTACAACATCCTCCTCGACCGGTATTACAACACATCAAGTGAACAGCAGCGCGCGGATAAAGCAGGGTTCTACTATGATACCAGACTGGATGCGTTCGTCCGATTTCCCAAGGTGAAATGCCGCGGGATCGCAGCTCTCATCTTTGACAAGGCACCCAGACCGACAAAAGGTTCGGTGAAGTACAGGGGCAAAGGTATCCTCCCACCTGAGTACGAGCACCTTCAGGAGCGTTTTGAAGAATTCCTGCGGGAGAATAACCTCAAAGCAGGGGCCATGCAAAACCTCCTGATCGATGGACCGAACGCATACCAGCCACGGGTGGTGCTCTTCGAGAAGAACGTTCTGACCTCTCCGAAAAAGAGCCGATCAAAAGGCGCCTGTTTCATCTGCGGGCACGATTCCGATGTTCTCACCGAGGTGGGGAGTTCAGTCTTCCCGCTGATAACCGGCAAGGATGGTGTTCTCTCCTTCAACCCAACCTGTGGCAACCCGGCAAAGGTCTGCTGGAAGTGCGACTACATCGGCAAGTTCGTACCGGTTGCCGGGTTCTACGCAACCAACGAAACCGGTTGCCACATATACTTCCCATACTCTTCAAGCCTTGTGAAGATGCACGAGGTTTTCCGATCCCTGGAACCTATCAAGGTGGACGACCCGAACTATTTCAGGAACTTCAACCAGGACCTTGGCGGCTACTTCCAGAAACCATATGAGATGCTCTTCTCGTTCCTCTACTCAGTGTATCTGCGGGTTCTCAGCAGCCACGACTCCTCAGACGAAGAGGAAGAGGAACTTCATGGGTTTGACTTTGCTAAATTTTACCAGATCACGACCGCCAGGGCTCCCCTTGACTTCGTCGTTATGTACACCGAACCGCTCGGCCAGACGCATATGGCAAAGATGGTCTGGCCGTTCAAACGCTCGGTCTATGTTTTCCGACTCCTCGATCGCCTTGAACGAGGGGGGATAAGGATAAAAGAAGTCATGCGGGAGCTTATCGATTTCGAGCAGGATAAGAACGAATACAAAACACTGATGCGAAACCGCGTCTGCGAGCGAATCCTCAACCAGCAGAGGATCGTAGACCTTGTAGAGCAGCACGTATTCCACATAAACAAGTCCAAAGTGCAGTACATTAAACCGCTGCACGATTTTACCATTGCGTATGAGAAGATCCTTATCGAGGAGAGAGATCCAATGCAACAGGAACTGATAGATGCGGCAGTAAGCCTTGGAAAGACCATCGGTATGAGTCTTGCCAACGAAGGCAAGAAAGGAAAAGGTGAACTTTTCCGTCTGCGGAAAGCACGAAAACCAGAAGATTTCCTCAACGAGGTGAACAGGATCCAGCTCAAGTACGGAGCACTGGTAACCTCCGACCTTTACAACAGGGGTGAGGAGTTCGAAAAGAACTTCACCGAGTTCAAACAGTTCTGCATGATCGCGGCGCTGAACACCTTCAACGGCATGAGCAGGGTCCACGAGAGTGCAGGCAACCATGATCAGGCAGCAGGTGAGGCAGCATGAGTTCAAACCCGGATCTCACAAAGGCAAAGGCGCTGACGGTCACGTACCTCACGCCGGTATCGTTTGCGTCTTTAAATGGATCGGACAAAGAAGCGGATAACATCTCGAGCATCAAGAAGATCTCGGTCGGTGTAGAGCAGTATCCATACGTCTCCGCCCAGGCGGTGCGTCGTGCCCTGCGCAACCAGCTGGAGGTGATGGGCTGGACGCTCTCTGAGGGTGCGGTTGCTACCATCAAGAAAGGAGCTGCAACCACTAAACAGGAACCAGAGAAGTACATCGACGACGACCTCTTTGGGTATATGGGGACCGAGCGGGGTGAGGGAGCCGGCCAGGGATCCGCGAACAAACGAACCTCGCCGGTCCGCGTCTCCCCGCTCATCGCACTGAACCCATATCAGGGCGACCTGGACTTCGGCACGAACTACATGGGGGTCGAAGCGGGTGGCAACCCGAACATCTTCGAGACCGAGATCCACTCCGGCCTCTACCGGGGTACGGTCCTCATAGAACTGGACCGCGTCGGCTCCGGTGAGGGGTTTAAGGAACCCCTCGATAACAGGGCAAAGGCGGAGCGGGTAAAAGCACTTCTGGCCGCCGTGAAGAACCTCTGGGCATCCGGACGGCAGAGCAGGTACCTTGCCGATATATCGCCGAAGTTTGTGGTGGGAACCCTCCTCACGGTGAAGAACCCCATATTCCTGGAGAGCGTGCAGGTTGACGATTCTGGACTGAATACGGAGATGATCAAAGAGACGCTGGAAGATTACAGTAAAGAAACGCTCGCCACCGTATTCGGAGCGAGAACCGGGTTCTTCTCCGGATCGCCGGAAGGCACCGTCTCGATCGGCGAGGCGTTTGACGCAATGGCCAGGTGGGTGGACCAGCACTACGAAACAGAGGAACCCTGATCGATGTTCGCCTTCTCTGTCGCGGGGAGGGCCATTACGGCCTCGTTCCGTGTGCCCGAGACCCATACCTTCCACCAGACTCTGCCTCTCCCTCCCCGCCCCACGATGATCGGCATGATGGGTGCGGCGCTCGGGCTGGACCTGGAGAGCGCACACAAATTCGCGGAGAAAAATGAGATCCTGGTGAGCGTCTGGGGTGATCACCGTGGTAGTATGCGCGATCTCTGGAACTACCGGAAGGTGACGATCAAAGAGTATGATGAAGAGAAGATCAAGAGCCGCAGCCATTACAGTATCCTTATCAGGGAGTACCTCTACGACTGTGACTTCAGGTTCTTCTTTGGTTCACCCTCCCTCGATGCGCTTGAAGAGGTGCAACAGGCAATGAAGTCCCCGGTGTATGCGCTGACCGCCGGAAACAGCGATGACCTTCTAAAAGTAACCGCCGTCTCTGAGGTGAGGGAGATCGAGACCGCGCCGCTCAAGGAGTTCGATCACACGATCCTTCCCGGCGACGTCTCGACGATGTGCACTCCGAGCGTCGATTTTACAAAACTCCCGATAACGGTGACCGTATCTTCGCCGCAGGTATTCCTGCTGCCTACCCGTTTCGCATTCGACGGTGACCAGCGTGCCGTCCTTGAGAGACAGCCATTCACGTTTGTGAGGTCGCCGGTGAACGTCAGCGAACCGATGGAGGGGTATGTCATCGACAACCATGCGGTTATTCTTCAATGAGTCAGATAATATGGGCCAAGGGTGACCAGACTTACAGAGAGCACGTTGAGGCAGCCTATGCGGCGTGGCTGACAACGGTTGAGGCCAAGCGGCCGCTGATACGAAGGCTTGGCAATTGTTACGGGTTCGAAGAGCGTCAGTTCCTGCAACGCTCGCTCTTCACCGTCCTCCTCCACGATATCGGGAAGAGTATACTGCCGTTCCAGAGGGTAATGCGCACCATCCGGGCGGGAAAGCGCCCGGTGTGGAGCGAGAACTACAGGCATGAACTTGTCTCTTACTCGGTTATGCTCAGGGGGAGTGTTGCACTCGACCGGCAGGAGGGCCCGCTCCTTGATGTGCCGATGCCTCTTGACGCTCTTGCTGTACTCGGTCACCACAAACGATTGAACCCTGACCTGAGATCGTTTGAGCGGGAGATGCACCTTCCTCCACCGCAGGTCTGCGAACAGGGGATGAAGGAGGCACTGGATCTCGCTGCGAGGCTCTTTGATGCGGAGGGGTATCGATTTCCGTCGTTTAAGGTAGAGGGGCTCGACCCTGTCCGCGAGGTGAAGGGGCTGATCGGGCCCGAGGGAGCGCTATTCAACCTATACGAACGGCTGAACAACCCAGCCGCCATTCGGGAGACTTATGCGGTTCTCAAGGCTATCCTGCACTACGCGGACTGGCATGGGTCTGCTGGGAAGACTGTGAGATATACACTTCCAGCAGGCGGTGTAGAACTCCGGCGTCTGATCGCTGACCGGTGCCTTAAACGAGACATACCTTTCACCGGCCTCTTGCCGTTCCAGGAGGCCTGTGCCTTGACGACTGGTCACTGTATCGCGATCGCGCCGACGGGAAGCGGCAAGACGGAGGCATCACTCCTCTGGGCGCTCCACAATATTGCGAAGCGGGGTGGGGGGAAACTCATCTACCTGCTGCCGACCATGGTGACCGCAAACAGCATCTACCATCGCCTTGAGGAGTATTTCGGCAGGGGGAACGTCGGGATATCCCATTCAACGGCATCGCTCCTCTTTGAGGGGGAGGAGGACACTCCAGCTGCCAGGGATGCGCACTTCGAAAGGTCATTCATCCAGCCGGCCACGGTGGCGACCGTCGACCAGCTCCTGATGGCGGGCTTCAACACGGGGAGGTGGCCGCTGATCGAGGCAAACGCTGCAAACGGCGTGATAGTCATCGACGAGATCCATGCCTACGACCCCTGGACACTGGCGCTTATACTCCAGTCGATCGAGCATTTTGCGCATCTGGGCGCGAGGTTCATGCTGATGAGTGCGACGATGCCGAACTACCTGCTTGACCTTCTGGAGAGTGTGCTCCCTGGGGCGAGGGTGGTCAGGGACACTTCGCTCCTTGACTCTTCCAGAAACATGTTCGAGGTGGTTGATGATGAGATCGAGGTGGTGAGCGACCGGATTAGGAATGCCGCCTCTGAGGGGAGAAAGACGCTGGTGGTTGTAAACAGCGTTGGGAAATGTCAGGACCTCGCCAGGAAGTTTAGCGATCTAAATCCGATCTGCTACCACTCCAGGTTTACGCTTAAGGACAGGATGGAGAAAGAGAGGACGATCGAAGAGAAGGAGAGGGCAGACGATCAGGGTGCACTGCTGATCGCGACGCAGGTTGTCGAGGTATCCCTGGACATAAATTTCGATCTTCTGTTCACAGAGTGCGCCCCCCCGGACGCGGTTGTGCAACGGGCGGGGAGGGTGAACAGGCGGCGGACGAAGCCTGATTCCACGGTCACCATCTGCCGTGCATCTGAGGTGTCGAGAAAGATCTACGAACCAGACGGAACGGATCTCCTGGCAAGGGCATTTGCAGCCTTCGCGGCAGGCCCAAAGAGACCCACTGAGGCGGATCTTACTGCGATCGTGGAACAGGTCTACGCGGGCGTCGGGATCGAGAGGGACCCGCGATTTCAGGAGGCTTCGAGAGCGTACTCACAGTCGCAGCGCCGGCTTCTCGGGATCTACGATAACCCTATCCTGGATACAACCTATGAGGTCACGCGGAAGGTGGATTATCCACAGGTCCCGGTCATCCCGCTCCAGTTCAGGGATGCTGTCCGGGATTTGCCACCGATCCAGCGCCAGTACTATGAGGTAAAGATGCCCCTCTGGTACGTGAGGAAACATCGGGATATACGTGGCGATGTGGTCTTCTGCGATATGGATTACGATGCCGAGTTTGGGGCAAGGTTCAGCGAAAGACCAGAAGAGGTGAACTTGATTATATGATCGAACTTGAAGTCTTCACTCTGACATTCTCCTCTGATAAGCCCATCGAGGGAACGGCTGCCCAGCTCCGGGGATTCTTCGCCACAAAGTTTACGGAGTACACGCTGCTGCACCAGCACGATGCCGGGAGATTGATCTACCGCTATCCGCTTGTGCAGTACAAACTGATCGATGGGACACCCACCGTCATCGGGATCAATGAGGGTTCGGATCTGCTGAAGGAGATCTTTCACGCAACGCGGTCGATCCGGCTTGGCGAGAGGGAGTTTCGTGTTATCGAGACCGGGATCGATCTTCGCCTGCTGCCCTTCGGCATGAGCGAGCGGATCCATTCCTACGAATTTGTCACACCCTGGCTGGCGTTGAACCAGAAGAATTATGTGAGGTACTACGGTATGAAGAACGGTGCCGAGCGGCGTGACCTCCTCCGTGGTATACTCGCCGGGAACCTCATCTCGATCTCCAAGTCCCTTGGTTATGATGTCCCGGGGAGGATAAAGTGCGATCTGGAGGTTGTGCCACAAAAACGGCGGCTTAAGGATGTGAATCTGATGGCGTTTGCCGGCAGGTTCCATGCCAACTTCGAGATTCCGGACCTCCTTGGAATCGGGAAATCTGTCTCGCGCGGGTTCGGGGCGGTCCGCCAGATCCGGGGGGAAGGCAGGTGAAACTGGATGCAGCTTGTTGTAAATACTTACGGCTCCTATATCCGCAAAAACCATAACTGCTTTCTGATCAAGAACGAGGAGAAGACCTTCGAGGTGTCGGCAGATAAGGTTGAGAGCATCCTCATATCGACGTCGGCAACCATCTCCACCGACGCTATCGAGTTCGCGGTCGCCAATAACATCGATATAGTTTTTCTGGACAGATACGGCAACCCATACGGCAGGGTCTGGCACGCAAAACTCGGCAGCACGGCTCTCATTCGGCGACGGCAGCTCGAGGCCGCTCTCTCGCCGTTGGGGCTCTCTCTCGTTAAGGGTTGGGTAGCGAAGAAGATTCAGAATCAGATCGAGTTCTTGAAGGACCTTAAGAAGAACCGGCCGGGTATCCGTGATGAGATGGATCGGCACATCGAGGCGCTGGCCGAGCTTGGGAAGAAACTTGAGGATCTGGAGGGCTCTGTCGAGCAGAACCGCAGTTCGATAATGGGGATCGAGGGGATGGCGTCGGCCCATTATTTCGAGGCGCTGAGCTCTGCCCTCCCGGAACGGTGGCGATTCTCGGGACGGAGTCGTGACCCTGCTACAGATGCATTCAACTGTCTGCTCAACTACGGTTACGGGATTCTCTATTCCCAGGTGGAGAAGGGGTGCATCATTGCCGGGCTGGATCCGTACCTGGGGTTTTTGCACACGGATAATTACAACAAAAAGTCGTTTGTCTTTGATCTCATCGAGATTTACAGGACATACATCGATCGGACGGTTATGGGGCTCTTTGCGAAAAAGCAGGTCCGCGAGGATCTCTTCGATCCTGTGCCCGGTGGCCTGCGCCTCAATCAGGAAGGCAAAGTGGTCCTGATCGCGGCGGTGAACGAGATGCTCGATCGTAACGTTCCTTACCGCGGCCGGAGTGTCAAGATAAAGAACATGATCCCGATGGAGTGCCACCGGATCGCGAACAGTCTGATAAAACCGGAGGCTGGGCGATGACGATTGTCTGGGTGGTCTACGACATAGTGGACAACAGGGTGAGGAGCAAGGTTGCCAGGGCATGCCTGAACAGAGGGTTATATCGCGTCCAGAAAAGCGTCTTTCTGGGAACGCTGGACGCAAACACACGAGATTCTCTGGCCCTGGAATGCGAGGCCCTGATCGATGCCGATGTGGATTCCGTCTACATCTTTCCGATGGACAATGCATCGTTTAAGCAAGTGAAACTGCTTGGCCAGGCGTTTGATAAAAAGTTTGTAAGCGACGAAGTGCTTACCAGGTTCTTCTGAGTTATGGATGATAGCGGCCCGATGATCATCATCTCGGATGTGCTGGAGTATCTCTTCTGTCCCCGTTTTATATACTTCATGCACTGTCTAGACATCCCTCAGCATGAGGAACTGAAGTACAAGGTGATCCGGGGGAGGGAGGTTCACCTTGAGAAGGGAAGGATGAATCCGAACTATCTTCGGAAGAGACTTGGCGTGATACGACGCGAACGGGATGTGTTCCTGGCGTCGGAGGAGCTGCACATCAAAGGAATCGTTGATGAGGTGTTATTCCTGAACGATGGAACGGCAGCTCCACTGGAGTACAAGTTTGCTGAATTTAAGCAGAGAGTGTTCAAGACATACCGGTATCAGCTGGCGCTCCATGCTCTCATGATACAGGATCTATTCGATGTTACTGTGAATCGCGGTTACCTCTGTTTTACAAGGAGCAACGATCACATTGAGGAGGTGCGGTTCTCGAAGAAGGATTTTGAGGAGAGCCGGCAGGTTGTAAGGGATATCCTTGAGATCATTGAGACGGGAGAGTTTCCAAAAAGAGCAAGTAATGCGTCACGCTGTGTTGACTGCTGTTACCGGAACATCTGCGCCTAATCTAATTTCTTCCATTTATGAGGGAAAGAATAATTTGGGATCAAGCACAAGAGGTCTACAGAAGGAGTTTTTTCCTCTGGATACGGAGGAAAATCTGCAAAAAAACGCGGTCTTTCAGAGCAACATCCAAGAGAACAAGGATTGAAACAAGAAGTATTTTTCCTCTTCCTTAATCTTCTCAGCGTCTTTCAGAGCAACATCCAAGAGAACAAGGATTGAAACCGACGTCTACCGGTGAGGAGTATCTCACCACCGCGGCTTTCAGAGCAACATCCAAGAGAACAAGGATTGAAACATGCCTGCTAACCCTAAACGGGCTGTATGGCTAAAGCCTTTCAGAGCAACATCCAAGAGAACAAGGATTGAAACCGATCAGGATCGAGTTCAGTGTCCTAAACGTCTGGAGCTTTCAGAGCAACATCCAAGAGAACAAGGATTGAAACTGGACGGCGTCCGGGTCACGATGCGGAGCGACGAGCTTTCAGAGCAACATCCAAGAGAACAAGGATTGAAACCAAATTCAAACGCGCCTCCCGGTTTGCAGCGTAGAACTTTCAGAGCAACATCCAAGAGAACAAGGATTGAAACTCATACCGTGAGTTACAGCAATGGCAACAATCGCAGCTTTCAGAGCAACATCCAAGAGAACAAGGATTGAAACTACAAACTCGAATACATACTCTGTTAGTTCTGATCACTTTCAGAGCAACATCCAAGAGAACAAGGATTGAAACACGTATCCCCGGCTGCAAACCCTCCCGTTGTGTCGACTTTCAGAGCAACATCCAAGAGAACAAGGATTGAAACCGCTTACCGGTGTGTTGTAGGTTGTCCCCCCTCCCGGCTTTCAGAGCAACATCCAAGAGAACAAGGATTGAAACAGTACATCCGGGAGACGGTCTCCGACCACGAGCGGACTTTCAGAGCAACATCCAAGAGAACAAGGATTGAAACTCTATTCGGGGGGCCTATACTCTTCTGATTGTATGCTTTCAGAGCAACATCCAAGAGAACAAGGATTGAAACATCAGGATCTCGACGAGGCGCTGCACTTTCTGGATGCTTTCAGAGCAACATCCAAGAGAACAAGGATTGAAACCTATAAAAACAGGAGCGAGGCACGGAAAGCATGAACTTTCAGAGCAACATCCAAGAGAACAAGGATTGAAACCATTATACCTTGCTGCTACAGAACAGAGGGAACCAACTTTCAGAGCAACATCCAAGAGAACAAGGATTGAAACGAATAAATATATCTCATGTTACTCATCCTCGATTGCTTTCAGAGCAACATCCAAGAGAACAAGGATTGAAACTTCATAATCATCAAATCCCTCACCATCTTCTTTACACTTTCAGAGCAACATCCAAGAGAACAAGGATTGAAACACTATTTTTGAGGTGACTATAAAATGACTTTTCCTGCTTTCAGAGCAACATCCAAGAGAACAAGGATTGAAACCTTCTGATGCTGCTACTACTCTTACACTTGGTGCATACTTTCAGAGCAACATCCAAGAGAACAAGGATTGAAACACAAAGTCGCCGTGAATCCGGAGGGTCTGGGCGACTTTCAGAGCAACATCCAAGAGAACAAGGATTGAAACTCTTAAATTCCCCTACAGAATAATAAGACTTACCCGCTTTCAGAGCAACATCCAAGAGAACAAGGATTGAAACCAGACGGTGGCGCAGGGGCCGACATAGTTAGTCATCTTTCAGAGCAACATCCAAGAGAACAAGGATTGAAACTACCGTTCCAGTTGATCAGAGATGACCTCAGACCCGGCTTTCAGAGCAACATCCAAGAGAACAAGGATTGAAACAGGCAGGGCCCGGGGATCTTGATCCGGACGGGGGCGGCGACTTTCAGAGCAACATCCAAGAGAACAAGGATTGAAACCAGATTAACGCTCTGGTGATGTGTGACTGTAAACACTTTCAGAGCAACATCCAAGAGAACAAGGATTGAAACATCAACTGTATAAACTCATGGGCAATGGGCTATACGCTTTCAGAGCAACATCCAAGAGAACAAGGATTGAAACACGGAAAAATACGGCGTTGTTAAGCGCGAAGGATACTCTTTCAGAGCAACATCCAAGAGAACAAGGATTGAAACCCCGTTCGCAGTGATTCCCGCGGCGGAAAAATTATTCTTTCAGAGCAACATCCAAGAGAACAAGGATTGAAACTGATTCCTGCGAGAGCCATTGTCATTAGACTGACTCCTTTCAGAGCAACATCCAAGAGAACAAGGATTGAAACTCAATAAAACATTTCTGAGCGCGTAGCGCGAAGGCAGTCTTTCAGAGCAACATCCAAGAGAACAAGGATTGAAACTATAATTCAAACAGTTCATGGAGAGTGCTACCTTTCTCTTTCAGAGCAACATCCAAGAGAACAAGGATTGAAACCCAACAAACTTTTTGTGGAGAAATACAGGCCACAAACGCTTTCAGAGCAACATCCAAGAGAACAAGGATTGAAACCGCTCAGTGCCGCCGGGGAAAAGGGGACAAACCGTCTTTCAGAGCAACATCCAAGAGAACAAGGATTGAAACTCACAAGTATGAGGAAGGAAGCATTATTCTTGTTGACTTTCAGAGCAACATCCAAGAGAACAAGGATTGAAACTAGCGTAGCCCGGATATTGAATACTCGTAACCGGCGCTTTCAGAGCAACATCCAAGAGAACAAGGATTGAAACTTGGAGGTAATCGTGCCGGAAATCGGAAACGGCGGCTTTCAGAGCAACATCCAAGAGAACAAGGATTGAAACACGTAATGGGTGAATATAACGGGTTTGAACGTTATGTGCTTTCAGAGCAACATCCAAGAGAACAAGGATTGAAACCTGTATTAGGTCTACAGGGTAGTGGAAAAACATATCTGGCTTTCAGAGCAACATCCAAGAGAACAAGGATTGAAACTTGATCCATTATCACAAGAAGAGTTCGCGCAGCTCAAACTTTCAGAGCAACATCCAAGAGAACAAGGATTGAAACTGCAGTGCCTGCGCTGCCTGTGGGTCATGGGTCAGCTTTCAGAGCAACATCCAAGAGAACAAGGATTGAAACTGTAAACAATAGTGAAGAAACGGGCGATTTTTCCTTCTTTCAGAGCAACATCCAAGAGAACAAGGATTGAAACGACTGTACCAAATAATGTCGGATTTGCGATAACAGCTTTCAGAGCAACATCCAAGAGAACAAGGATTGAAACCCGGTGCATACTGTACCGCCGCGGAATACTGCTCATCTTTCAGAGCAACATCCAAGAGAACAAGGATTGAAACATGCGCCGTATGACTTAGGTGTATTAAGTGCGGCTTCTTTCAGAGCAACATCCAAGAGAACAAGGATTGAAACTGTACCGCCCGGCTCCACCCGGCTCTGCAAATCCACCCTTTCAGAGCAACATCCAAGAGAACAAGGATTGAAACCCACAGGAGTGAAAAGAAACATGGAGACAGGAACAAGCTTTCAGAGCAACATCCAAGAGAACAAGGATTGAAACTTGGAGGCGCGCATCTATGAACCGGTTTAAAAACCCCCTTTCAGAGCAACATCCAAGAGAACAAGGATTGAAACATTCTGGGCTTTCTTGGCAGCTCGAGCCGCTCTGCGCCTTTCAGAGCAACATCCAAGAGAACAAGGATTGAAACCAAACCTTTGTGCTGGTTGTTTGTTGGATCATAGTTCTTTCAGAGCAACATCCAAGAGAACAAGGATTGAAACCTCCTGCCAGCCATGTAATTAGGATTTCTCACCCGGCTTTCAGAGCAACATCCAAGAGAACAAGGATTGAAACTTGCAAGAGATAGTGTGTCACCCATCATAGTGGCGCTTTCAGAGCAACATCCAAGAGAACAAGGATTGAAACAGAACGAGAAGCACAGAGAAGCCCTCCGTCTGGAGGCTTTCAGAGCAACATCCAAGAGAACAAGGATTGAAACCTGATCGTCCGCTCCCACGGTGACGCCGGGCCGGGACTTTCAGAGCAACATCCAAGAGAACAAGGATTGAAACTCCGGGCCCGGAGCTCGATCACCTCCACCTGGTGCGCTTTCAGAGCAACATCCAAGAGAACAAGGATTGAAACAGGCATCGCCGGAGGTCGGCTTTCACGTAGTACGGCTTTCAGAGCAACATCCAAGAGAACAAGGATTGAAACTTGTTCTGGCGGGAGCTGGGTTGTAATGACCCAAACTTTCAGAGCAACATCCAAGAGAACAAGGATTGAAACTCCGCGAGCGGACACAGGCTGACTACGACCTCGCACCTTTCAGAGCAACATCCAAGAGAACAAGGATTGAAACTATATATATCGCATATACCCATGCCGCGGACAAACGTCGGCTTTCAGAGCAACATCCAAGAGAACAAGGATTGAAACAGCATAGATTACCGGGACGTTGTTCCACCGGTCAACTCTTTCAGAGCAACATCCAAGAGAACAAGGATTGAAACTAGATTCTGGTTTTGTTCGGCCTTTTGCGCCTCTGCCTTTCAGAGCAACATCCAAGAGAACAAGGATTGAAACACCACGTGTTCCCAGAAGAGTCCTTGTCATAGTTCACTTTCAGAGCAACATCCAAGAGAACAAGGATTGAAACGCAAAGAGAAGGAAAAAACGTAGCATAGCCACTACAGCTTTCAGAGCAACATCCAAGAGA
>JALHIW010000010.1:0-39320 GCA_022837745.1 Methanomicrobiaceae archaeon
ACAATGCTGCGGTAAATATCCACCGCGTGGGGATGGAACAGCCCTTTGAGCCTGTGGAGCCAAGACCTCTACATCACATCTCTGTGGTGCAAGTGTTGGCCATGATAGCCGGGAAGCCCCGCCCGAGAGGCGCGGGGTAGTTCACATATATCAGGTGTAATCTGCATGAAAACAGCCAGACGCATATATAACGTCTTATTCATCTCCGTCTTTGCCACGATGCTCGGGCTTGGTGTTGTCAGCCCGCTTCTCCCCATATACGCGGAGAACCTGGGTGCGACCGGTATCTGGCTCGGGATAATCTTTTCAGCCTTCGCGCTCTCCAGGTCGGTCTTCATGCCGATCATCGGGAGGCTGTCCGACCGCCAGGGGAGGAAGTGGATCATCCTCATAGGCATGTTTGCGTATGCCGTCCTCTCCCTCGCCTACATCATCGCCGACAGCGTCTACTCACTCACGGTTGTCCGGTTCGCCCACGGTATCGCCTCAGCGATGGTTGTCCCGATAGCAATGGCCTACATCGCCGACCTCTCGGAGCATGGAAAGGAAGGGAGTTATATGGGGAACTTCTCGATATCGATGTTCCTCGGCATGGGCGTAGGGCCGCTCCTCGGTGGTTTCCTCAACGACGCTTTCGGGATGAACTCGGTATTCTACACCATGGCCGCACTCTCGGCGTTTGCCACACTCCTGGTCGCTGTCTCACTCCCCGAGGCGAAACGCGCTTCATCCGCGATCAAGGGCGGGGAGCCCGCCCCGATGAGGGATATCTTCAGGCTGCCGGTCATGCGGGGTGTCATGGTCTTCACCCTGATCAGCGCTCTCGGCCGTGGGGGGACTATGGTCTTCATCCCCGTCTTTGCCCCGCTGATCGCGATCAGCCCGTCCAGTGTGGGGGTCATCCTCTCGGTGAACACCTTCATCATGGCGCTCCTCCAGGTGCCGATAGGAAGGTTCACCGACAGGGGGAACAAAGTCGCCCTGATCGTCGTGGGATCGGCCATAGCAGCGATCGCACTTGCCATAATCCCATTATCGAGATCGTTCTGGGACCTGCTCGTGATAACCTCGCTGATCGGTGTCGGCGGCGCCATCCAGCAGCCGTCAATCATGGCGCTGACGGTCGATGCCGGCCGGACGCTGGGTATGGGGACGTCGATGGGCGCCTACAACACCATCTTCGGGATAGGCACGATCATAGCCCCGTTGATGGGGGGTCTCTTCATGGACTACATCGGTATAGACGCCGTATTCTACGCAGCCGGCGCTATAAGCCTCCTCGGGACAGCGGTCTTCGCGGTTATGATGCAGAAGGCAGCAGGCGAGATAAACGGTGGACAGAACGCCGGGATGGTGGCGGGGCCGGCCCCGGATGACGACCCCCGGTAAAAGCCTTGATCGGTGCCGGGATGGGGCATCACCCGCCCCTGTCTCTTTCGTCTCTCGTTGAACGGTGTTCGTCGACCACCCCCACCGCCCGGCGCGTTCGGCGCCTCTTTCCGCGCCTCCTTCACAGGGGGCGGGCAGTGCGTGATGATAGCCCCGGATACCGTGCCAGGGAAGGAATCGGGATCTCAGGGAGTCTCCGTTGAGACCGCGAATTGGTGGTCTCCTCCGCCGACAGTGTATCGATGGAGAATCACCCCCGCGTGGTGGGGCTCGCCGTGGCGGAGACGCTCCCGGCCCTCCACCCGGACACCTTCTTCCCGTGATTGACAAAACCCGATCAGAGCATGCCTTGATCAATTACTGTTTTACTGCTCCTCCTCAGCGGCGCACTCGAGTTCCGCCACGATCCCGGCTGCATCGTCCATCCGCCGGACAAGGTCCCTGATCAGGATCAGCCGCTCAGCGCCGATGAAGTGCTCTGCCATCACCCGCGCCATATCGGTGAGTTCTATACGCCCTCCCCGCCGCCTGACCAGTCCGTGGTCGAGGAGCGTCGGGAGAGCGGGTTCCAGCGTCCCGACCATCATGCGGTTCATCCGTATGATCTGCTGCTCGTCGCCGCCGCAGACAACGGCGTTTGCGACGAACTCCTCCGTGCTCTGCTCCAGGTCATACTCCGGCGCAACCTCCTCCATCTCGCCCCGCAGGAGGGCGATGGCAACCTCCTCCTCGGTCTTCCCGGATGTCCTGGAGTAAGACCCGCCGGGCTCCGCCAGGATGACCACCCGGCCAAGGTCGTGGAAGTCCGGCCGGCCGGCCCGACCCATCATCTGGTGAAACTCCTGGACGGTTAGCCACTGGATCCCCATCGCAAGCGCATCAAAGATCACCTGGGACGCCGGGAAATCCACACCGGCAGCAAGCGCCGCCGTGGTCACGACAGCGGCAACCTCCCCATTTGAGAACCGCCGTTCAACCTCCCGGCGCTCCTGGGCGCTCAGCCCCGCATGGTATGGCACGGCCATCTTACCCAGGGCGTCGGCGATGACGTGGCAGCGCGCCCGGGAGTTTGTAAAGACGATCGTCTGCCCCCGGTAGCCCTTCGAAGACCGCATCCGGTACTCCTCGGCGACCATCTGCTTTATGAACGCGATCTTCTTCTCCCGCTCGATAAATATGAGGTGGCGCTCAAGCGGGACCGGCCGTTCCGCGTAGCGGACAAGGTTCGCCCCGAGTTTCTCTGCAAGCAGCCCGGGTGCCCCGATCGTTGCCGAGAGGTAGAGGAACTGTGCGTCAGGGGCGATATACTTGAGACGTGCGATCAGCCCGTCGAGACGGTGGCCGCGCTCCGCGTCCTCGAGCATCTGGACCTCATCGATCACGACCGTCCCGATATCCTTCAGAGTCTTCCCCGTCCTGAGGAGGTGGTCTATACCCTCGTATGTCCCGACCACCACTGGAGCATTGACGTCACGGTCCCCGGCCGGCCGCGTCTCCGGGAGGTTGAGACGGCTCACCCCGACCTGGAGGGCGACCCGGACAAGGTGACCGTATCGGTCCCGGAACCGCTGGTACTTCTGGTTCGCAAGCGCGACCAGCGGGACCAGGAAGAGCATCCTCCCCCGGCCCTCCAGGAAGTTCTTCATCCCGGCCATCTCCCCGATGAAGGTCTTGCCGCTCGCCGTGGCCGAGACCACAAGGAGATGCTGCCCCTCGAGGAGGCCGCTCTGGACGGCCAGGTGCTGGACGGGCATCAGGTAATCGACGCCGGCGGCCTTCACGAACGCGGGAGGCAGCGAGAGATCGGTGATATGCAGAGTCTTCTCGATCTCGTGAGCCTCAAGCCTGTCAAAGAGCGTCCGCTGCCGGTCAGGCCGCTCTGGCCCAACCGATGCCAGCACCCGGTCGAGATCCCGGACCTGGGCAAGGAGTTTCTCCAGATGGATGAGCACAGAACCGCCGAACCTCCCCATGTAGCCGAGTTCGCGGCGCATCTCGCGTTTCGCGCACTCCATGCAGATCCACTCCCCGCCGTAGCGCACCCCGGTCGTCTTATCTAGGGGGGCAAACCTGTCCTCGAGTTGGCAGAACCGGCAGATATAGAGACGTGAAGACGGGATCTGGAGGTCGGCGAGGAACGACTCGAACTCCGGGCTCTCCGCTGCAAGGGCCACCGAGGAGCGGCGCAGCATCGTGATCAGGTCACGCGTAGGGACGGGTGCCGGGTGTCTGCTGCCGCGGCGGCGCATCTTGAAGTTCTTCGGCCGCTGACCCTTCTGAGTCGCGGTGAGGGTGACGAAACCCGTCCCTTCAACGCGGTCGCCCTCGACAAAGAGCAGTTTGTACGCGCTTTTCTGTGGCTGGACGATGATCTTCATGACGGTATCAGGTCATGGATCGTGTAGGCGAGCCCCACCGTCTCAAGCCGCTTGAGAAAATCGGTAAACTCTTCATCGACGATAAGTATCGCACACTCAAGGCCGTGGAACGCCGCCTCGATGACACCTTCCCGGGCACCAAAGAACATATCCGGTTCGATACCCGCCTTTTTAAGGGCCACATACGACTCAAGCCCGACGGCGGCCACAACCTCAGCATCCCGGACGACACCCCTGAGTAGATCCAGATCGACCATGCGTGACCCGCCACGTTCCACCCGCGGGACCTTGCAGACGTGGACGGCCCCCTCCTTATGCTCGATGATGCCGTTCAACCGGGCGACACCGAGGTCTTCGCCGGGCCGGGCGTCCATCGTCGCAACACCCATGGCGCTCTGCTCCCTCTCTGTCGCATACAGCCAGCCTTTACGCATGAAGACGCCGACAGTATCCCCCTTCCGGATATCGTCCTCAGCGATGGCCGTCCAGACCGCTACCTGCTGGATGATGTCGCGGGTGACGTGGCGGGCATACGACTCGAGCGCTTCGGCGTGCCGGAGCACCCACTCGACGCCGCTCTTCGTGACCTCATACCGGCCCCGGCCGTGAGCGGTGACAAGCCCCTCATCCACCAGTTCCCGGATGTACTCTGAGACCGCCTGGGGGGTCACCCCGAGTTTTCCGGCGATCTCCTGCTGCCGGATGGCCGGCTGGTGTTCGGCGATCTCGACCAGAATCTGGAACCGGGTTGCCTCTCGCTTGCTGCGCAGGATGACGTAGAGCGGGTCTTCACTGGGTTCGGTCAAGCAAAACCATCCCCTGCCCTCTCACATCGAGACCGGGGATCCTCTTTGCCAGCCCCTTTATGAAGATGGGGCTGACCCCGTATTTGCGGGATATGTCACCGATAGAGGTTGTTCCGGTCATGATCTCCTGTTGAACCGCATCGACGATGGAACGGAGACTCTCGTCGTTTGATATGGCGATATGAAGCAGATCCCCGATATCACCCATGGAACACTGAAAACTGGCCCGGAACTTGCTGTATGTTGCCCGGTACTCTTTCGTGGGTTTCTCGCCGGGTTTCGGCATCCGCCATTGCTCCTCGATAAGGTTGCCCTTCTTGAGGATCGCAAGACACTCGGCAACCGTGGACTTCCCCGCGTAATCTGCGAGATCTTCCTCGGTCATCCATGCCTTATTTAGGAGATCGTAGATCTTTTTATATTCTGCATTATTGAACGTTATGAGAAGAGGAACCAGTTCCACTGGATCGTTAAGAATTTTGATATGTCCCGTCACTGCGATACCCTATTGTTATATGGGGGTATAACTCCATAAATTTTTGCTGAAATCCCAATGCGCAGAAGTGGCACAATCATCATCCGGGGCATCGTTCAAGGAGTCGGGTTTCGTCCTTTTGTCTATGCTAAAGCCCGGGAATTCGGGATCACGGGCACTGTCAAAAACCTGGGGAGCGAGGTGGAGATCCATGCGTCCGGGGAGCGTTTCGAGGAGTTTCTGGAGGCTGTTTCCCGGGGTACACCCTTATCCCGCATAGATTCTGTAGATGTTTATAATCTGCGCGATGGACAGGAGACGGCGGGGTTTACCATCCTCGAGAGCGGGAGGGGGAGTCTCACGGGATTCATCCCCGCCGATGTTGCCATATGTGACGAGTGTATCGCCGATATATTCGCGCCCGGCGGCCGGTACGAGGGCTACTGGGCCACATCCTGCGTCAACTGCGGCCCCCGCTACAGCATAATCACCGACGTCCCGTACGACCGGGAACGGACATCGATGGCAGAGTTCCCGCTCTGCCCCGCCTGCCAGAGCGAGTACTCCGACCCATCCTCTCGCCGCCACCACGCCCAGACGATTGCGTGTGCGGCCTGCGGGCCGCGTCTGAGTCTTCTAAGGGCCGATGGGAGACCGGTTGCGGCAGAAGACCCTATAAGGGAGGCCGCCGCCCTGCTCGATGAGGGTTCGATCGTTGCCATCCGCGGGATCGGAGGGTTCCACATAGCCTGTATCGAGGAGGCGGCTGAAGAACTCAAAAGCCGACTGGGCCGGACGGAGCAGCCGCTCGCGGTTATGGCTGAACCGGAAGAGGTGGAGCGGATCGCGGTCGTCTCTCCGGATGACCGGCGGATCCTGCACTCGCGGGAGAGACCGATCGTGGTGCTCGAGAAGCGTGATCCGGAGTCGCACCGGACAATCTCAAGGCTTCATACCATCGGCTGCATGCTCCCATACACCGGGCTGCACTATCTCCTCTTTGCGCACCTTGACCACCGGCTGCTGGTGATGACGAGCGCGAACCTGCCGGGCTACCCGATGATAACGGATCTCGAGAGCGCCCTGGAACGCCTGCCGCGGCAGGTGGACTGCATACTCACGCACAACCGCCGGATCGTCAACCGCTGCGACGATTCGGTTGTGAGAGACGGCTGCATCATCCGACTCTCCCGCGGTCTTGCCCCGAAGCGGGAGGCCATGGATCTCGGCGATGCGTGCATCCTGGGCGTCGGCCCGGAACTGAACTCGAACATATCGGTCTACAAAAACGGGTTCTGCATAACGTCTCCGCACGTTGGGAATGTCAGGAACCCCCAGACTCTGGCCTACCTTACGGAGACGGTGGAGAAGATCGGAAAACTCACCGACGCACGCTATGATATGGTTGTCCACGACCTCCACCCGCAGTTCCTCTCGACCCGTTATGCAAGGGAGGTTGCCGAAGCAAACGGGGCGGAACTTCTTGCCGTCCAGCACCACCGGGCGCACATCGCCGCCGCCACACGGGAGGAGTGTGTGGGGATCGCCATAGATGGTGTGGGGTACGGCGATGACGGCACTGTCTGGGGCGGGGAGGTCTTTGCGGGAGAGGTTCCGCACCTTGAGAGGGTCGCTCACCTGGAGGTTGTCCCGATGCCCGGCGGCGATCTCGCCACCCGGTTCCCGGAACGGATGCTCTACGGCATCCTGCCGACGGCGGAGATCCGCGGCCTGCTTGCTTCGCGGGGCTGGAGCGATATGGAGCTCGCCGTCCTTGTAAAGCAGGTTGAGCGTGGGTTGAACGTCGCCGCGACATCGAGCACCGGCCGCGTCCTGGACGCCGCCTCGGCCCTGCTCGGGATCTGCCGGGAGCGGACATACGATGGTGAACCGGCAATGGAACTCGAGTCGGAGGCATACGGGGGCAGGGCTTCGGTCTGGGACCTCGAGTTCCGGCAGGATGGGGGGTGCGAGGTTCTATCGACCCGGTCTCTCCTGGAGGAGGCGTACAGGCGTATGGTTGCGGGAGAGAGGGTGGCCGATATCGCCGCGTCCATCCAGTTCAACCTGGCGCGTGGGATGACCACTATGGCAGTCCGGGCGGCAGAGGAGCGCGGGATCCCACGGGTGGTGCTCTCGGGCGGAGTGGCCTACAACCGGGCGATCCGGGAGACGATCGGGGCGGGGGTTATGGCTGCGGGGCTTGAGTTCATCGTCAGCCGTGAGTATCCGCTGGGGGACGGGTGCATAAGTTTCGGACAGGTGGTCTACGGCGGGAGCATGCGGCGGGAGTGAGGGGGATAGCCCCTTCAAGGCAGGATACCGCGCCGCCCGGGGGCGGAGGGCTTTCTATGGTCCTCAAAGAAGAGATCTGACAACCAGAACAGCGCCCGATATCCAGAGCAAGCAAAAAAAGTTTAGCCGAAGAGGGCACCGAGACCGGCAAGACCGCTCTCTTCGTCCTCTTCCTTCTTTGACTCTTCCGTCTTCTCTTCCTCTGCGGCGGGTGCGGCGGCACCTGCAGGGGCAGCGGCGGCAGCGGGTGCAGCAGCAGCGACAGGTGCAAGGGCGGCCCTGTTGATGGCCTCCTCGATGTTCACATCCTCAAGCGCGGCGACGAGCGCCTTCACACGGGCGTCCTGAACCTCGACACCGGCAGATTTTAAGACAGCAGTCACATTCTCTTCAGTAATTTCCTTGCCTGCGTTGTGCAGGAGCAGTGCAGCGTAGATATACTCCATTCTTGATTCACCTCGTTTTTGAAATATCAGCCGAAGAGGGCACCGAGACCGGCAAGACCGCTCTCCTCGTCCTCCTCCTTCTTCTCCTCTTCCTTCTTCTCTTCCTCTGCGGCAGGTGCTGCAGCAGCAGCCGGAGCCGCAGCGGACACGGCAGGTGCGGCGGCCGTTGCCGCCTTCAGGGTCTCCTCATCAAGGTCGAACCCCCTGGCCTGCGCCGCGAGCGCCACAGCCAGCATCTCGCGCCTGGCACGCCCGATGATCAGGTCGATGATATCCTTCTCGTAGACGCCTGCCTCAACACCGACGTTCCGCGCCTCATTTACCGCCCGGCCAATGATGGCCTCGATGGTAAGCCTGGTCGGGATTGCAGCGTTGACCGAGAGGTTGAACGCCTGCCTGGCCGCGAACGCGATGTTGTTCGCGTAGGCCTCCTCATCGATTGCAAGCATATCCGGCGTGAAGACACTGCCGCGGTAGTACGCAGCCTGAAGGGCAAGCCCGACATCCATCGGCTTGATCCCGAGTTTCGAGAGCACCTCAGCGACCTTCCGGTTGATCACCTCACCCTTCTTCACGACCGTCTTCGTCTCGCGAATCTTGACCTTGCCACCCTCGATGACCGCGGGTATGCCCACCTGCTGGAACTCGCCAACGATAGGACCGGGTTTGAAGGTGGTAGGGCCCTTCGGGACAACGATATCCTCGGGCGCAATCTCGCCGGGCTTTGCAGCCATCTTCGTCTTGGTCTGCTCAAGCAGTTTAAAGAGCCTGAAAGGATTCTCGTTTGTGAAGATCAGGGCACTCTGGCCTTCAAAGTGCTCTTTTAAGTCTGCAACGCTACCGCCGAGCTCGTTCAAGGCGCGCTCGATGAGTGTGTTGCGGGACATCTTCACCCTCGCTGTGCCGCGGAGGTTCCACCGGATATGCTGCACCTGCGAGGCGGGGATACCGTGCATATTCACGATACCGACGACCGGGTGCTCCTGGATGCCGCGCTTGATCTCCTCTACTTCATCCCTCTTCCACCGGGGCAGATGGTGCGTATAAAGTGCCATCAGATCACCCTCACTGCCGGCCCCATCGTCGTCTTCACGTAGACCGAATGAATATTCATCGCTCCACTCTCCAGGACGGACTCAACCCGCCGGAGAATTGTATCGATGTTCTCAGCGATCTCCGCAGGATCCATCGCGGTGGTCCCGACCTTGGTGTGGAAGACCTTCTTGTCCTTCGTCCGGATCTTCACGGAGTTCCTCAGGCGCTGAACGATGGGCCGGATATCGGTTCCCTGTGAAATCGGAATCGGCATCTTTCCACGCGGACCCAGCCGGACACCGAGATAGCGGCCAACAAGAGGCATCATTGCCGTCTCAGCCAGGAAGAACCGATACTCATCCGCGATCTTCCGAGCCTCCCGTGGTTCGCCACCGAGCCGTTCGATATCCTCAGGACCCAGGATGAGGTCGACGTTTGCCTCTTTCGCCTGCGTAACGATATCCCCCTTCCCGAGAACAGCAATCTTGACGTTGTCAAAACCGTGCGGGAGAAGAACCGTCTCATCGATACGGTTCTTTGGCTGAGACATATCGATATTCCTGAGGTTGACGGTGAGATCCACGCTCTCCCTGAACTTTCGTTCCGGAGCCTTCTCCAGTGCCGTTTTCACGGCTTTCTGTATACTGGTTATGTCAACCATCCTTTGCCTCCATAGTACACGACCTCACGATCTTCTATGGTTGTCTGACATCTATGCGACGAGTACGTCGTCGTACTCCCCGTTATTGATGGCCTGGATCATCTCGCGGGGTTTCTTCCCCTCGATGTTGACACCCACACTCATGCACGTTCCGGCGACCTCCTTGACCGCCGACTTCAGGTCGTACGAGAGCATACCATCAAACTTCATACGGGCAATACGGGCGACGGCCTCCAGCGGCAGGTCTCCTACCACCTGAGTACCCGGCTCAGCCGAACCCCTCTCGATACCGGCCTCTTTCTTGATGAGCGCCGCGGTGGGCGGAATACCCACCTCGATAGTGAAGTTCCGCTTATCGTCGACAGTAACCGTCACCGGCACCTGCATGCCGTTGAATTCGGCCGTCTTTCTGTTGATCTCGTCGACGACAGCCTTCACGTTGATACCGAGAGGACCGAGCGCGGGCCCGAGAGGCGGGCCTGCAGTTGCCTTGCCGCCGGGTACCAATACCTCGACCGTTTCTGCCATACAAATTCACCAGCTTATTCCTCAGGGGAATAGTTGCCTGGGTTATCTAAGGTTAACCTGAGAGGATTTAAAGTATAGGGCATAACCCCGGGCGTTGGGCGCGCATGGCACCATCCCCTGCACCGCAAAAAAAAGACTGGAGTTCTTCTTCAGAAGACGTCTTCAGAGCGCTCCACAACGCGGACGGAGTCGCCCCGGACAGTGATCGGAATTGGAACCATGCTCTCGTAGAGCTCAACCGTGATCTCTTCCTTCCCGGAATCGATACGTTTTACAACCGCCTTTTCACCCTTGAACGGCCCGGCGATGATCTCGACTATGGTCCCCTCGGTGATGCCGCTGACAACCGGCTTTGGCACCAGGAAGTGTTCCACCTCGGCAAGCGTGGTCGAACCGCGCACCACCGCGCGCGCGTGGGGGATCAGTTCCACCAGCTGTTCCATTCGAGCAAGGGAGTCCGGGCTCTCCACCAGGACGTAGCCTTTCAGCTCCTCGGGAACCATGACGGCCGTAACATGAATATCCTTCTGCTCCCTTGTCACCTTCTCTATATTGTCGGCTACCGTCCGCTCCTGCTTGGCGGTCGTCTTGACCGCGTAAACCCTGTTTGCACCCTCAGCCATATCCATCATCTGGGCAGTAGCAGCATGATCTCGTATATTATAAAGCCGATAAGACCGATAAGCAGGATACCTGCCGCCGATACTATAGCGATCTTGGTGAACTCATCACGGGTAGGCCGCCGTGCCAGTTTCAGCACGCGCCAGTACTTCTTGAAGAGTTCCTCCTCGATCTTGAACGACTTTACGCTTTCCACTGTCTCCTTATAGTTCATATTAACGGCTCACTTCAGGAAGTCGATCTCAAACTGTCTCATCGTGCGAGGCATACTCTTCTCGCTTCTACCATATATTTGTGGTGACCGGACACCGGTGACCACAAGCAGCGTCCGCATCTTGCCCTGCATCTCAGGGTCAATCTGAGCACCCCAGATTATGCGGGCATCGGGATCGATCCGGTCGTATACCTCCTGAATGACGCCTTCCGCCTCGGACATGGTCATATCGGGGCCACCGACGACGTTGACAAGCGCCGCTGTTGCGCCGGAGATATCGACATCCAGCAGCGGGGAACGCAGCGCCTTCTTGACCGAATCAGCGGCTTTGTCCTCACTGTCACTCTCACCCATCCCGATCATCGCGACGCCTCCACGCTCCATGACCGTCCGGACATCAGCAAAGTCCAGGTTCACAAGACCGGGCATCGTGATCAGCTCGGTTATGCCCTTGACAGCCCGCATCAGCACCTCGTCAGAGACCTTGAAGGCAGCATGGAGCGGGAGACGGGGCACCACCTCGAGCAGCCGGTCGTTTGGCACGACGATGACGGTGTCCGCCACTTCACGGAGGCGTTCAAGCCCTGCTTCCGCGTTCTGCGCCCTGATAGCACCTTCCGCGGTGAACGGCAGGGTTACCACCGCGATGGTCAGCGCACCCTCGTCTCTCGCGGCTTTTGCCACAATCGGTGCAGCACCGGTGCCGGTGCCCCCGCCGAGTCCGGTGGTGATGAAGACCATATCGCAGCCCTGAACGGCACGCCTGATGTCGTCCTCGTTCTCAAGGGCAGCCTCCTCACCGACCTGCGGGATCGAGCCCGCGCCAAGACCACGTGTTCTCTGCCGGCCGATCAGGATTCGACTATCGGCACGCGTCCGGACGAGGTGCTGTGCATCGGTGTTGATGGCGATCAGCCGTGCACCGTTGATGCCCTCCTCCCACATCCTGGTCACCGTGTTCGAGCCACCACCCCCACACCCGATGACCGCGATCTCGGTCCGGAGTTCCATCAGGACCTCTTCGAGATCCCTCTCGACCTCCAGTGGCTCATCAAGGCGCTGCTCCGCCCCAGCCCGTGAAAGAGCTTCTTCTACGATGGATTTCATAAGTATCTCTCCAATCCCGGGATATGTATCCGTTTCACGCTGGTTGTCTGCACCGTATCAGGCGTGATCCTCCGTCCCTCGATCTCGATCGCTTCTCCGCTGGCAAGCCTGGCATAAAGCGGCCCCTTCGGCACCCCCTGCCTGCGCGCCTTCTCAGGGTCAAACCGCACCTTGCGGAGGACGAGGTGATCACCCTCGATAACAGCATTCTCACAGATAAGTAGGAGTTTTATACACTGGGTAGTTATATCACTTGCGAGTCGGGACGAATCGTTCTCAAAGCAGATGAACCTTGATGAGACCTCCGTTGAGCCATGCGAGATATGGGCAAGGGGTAATCGTTCAAGCGCCTCAAGAAAACCTGGTCTGCTGGATTTGAGTGCCTCTCTGACCAGTTCGGGGGCAACCTGAATCGCAACGGGCTTCCCTTCACCTCTCATGCTGTGGATGTGAACGCGTGAGCCCGGTGCGATCTCTTCGGCAAGCGTCCTGACCTGGAGGTAGGTTGACCATGCTAGGCGCGACGCCTCTAGGATCTCCGACTCCGTGAGGATGGGGAGACCGGCGGCGGCGAGCATCCGCTCGATCCGCCTGCCCTGATCCGTGGATACCGATTTCCTGTCGATGTAGGCGGCCACCGCAGCGCTTGCCTCCTGCATCTTCTGGAGGATCCCGGCGTCCACGGCATCGATCTCGCGGGTCGGCACGATGTGGCCGAAGGCGCCGCGGGATGATAGTGCGATCCCGGTCTGCCGGACGGCGTAGTGCGTCCCCCCGAACCCTATCAGGTTGATCGTCTCCTCCGGCACGGCAGAGAGTATGCTCTCTGCTGCCGCCCGCCCGGCAACGGGGTCGGCCCATTCTGCGGCCCCGGACCCTATCTCGACGAAGAACGACGGGGTTGAGAGTTCGGTCGGGCCGTGGTGCGTAACCTCGTAGGAGACGCGGTAGCCCGGCGGAGCGCGGGCATGAAGGTTCCGGAGGACGGCGTGCATCCAGGCCGGAGATGCTGGGGCGAGGCGGCGGGGTTCCCCGCCAAGGTCTGCACGCCCGTAGTTTCCGGTCACGTGAACTGTGAGAGCGGGTGTCGGTTGCATGCTCGAGTGCCTGGATATAAATATGATCAGGTCGGCATCGACCTCATCGTCGATCCCGTCCTGGTGGATCAACCGGCCATCGACCTCATGGAAGACCAGGTCGTGAGCCTCCACAAGCGGCCAGTGCCCACCGGTTTCAAGCAGATTCTTGAGATTATTCCTGATGTTTACTCCTGCAGCGTCCTGTTTTGAGTTTACCAGCGTGATCTGCATCAGGTATACAAGGATCGTGTGAGTGCTAAATGGTAGTGCCCGACCTGGATACGATAGTAAATCCTATCTTCCTGCAGACAGACGATCTGAGTATCATGGATGACGAGACGATACGGAGAGCATTCGAGGCTTATGGTGTAACAACCGAGATCACCTGTCCCCAGGCCTTCGAGATATCCGAGAGATACAACATACCAAAGATGGATATCGCGCGCTACTGCAACCAGCACGAACCTAGAATAAAGATCCGCGGCTGCCAGCTGGGCTGCTTCAGATGAGTCTCTTTCTTGAGGTCGTATCGGTTGCCGAGGCCATAGAAACGGTGCGGAGGATCGCTCCTCCAGGGGGGTGCGAGGACGTCCCGCTTGAGGATGCGCTCCACCGCGTGCTTGCAAAGGACGTATGCGCCGATATCGATGTCCCCGGGTTTGATCGCTCAACGGTCGACGGCTACGCTGTCGCCGCGGTCGATACAGTCGGGGCCTCCGAGGCCATACCGGCGATGCTCCAGTGCCTGGGAAGGGTCAGTATGGGAAGCACCGATCCTGGGAGCATCTCCCCGGGGTCGTGCCGCTACGTCCCGACCGGCGGGGCACTCCCGGCGGGTGCGGACGCGGTGGTGATGATCGAGAACGCCGAACAGATCGGCGACGATCTCCTGGTCCACCGGCCCGTGGCGCCCGGCGAGAACGTGATCCGCAGGGGCGAGGATTTCGAGGCCGGGGAGGTGGTACTGGAGCGCGGCCGCGTTCTCACGCCGAGGGAGATCGGTGTCGCCGCAGCGGTCGGGGCAGACCGCGTCAGCGTGGTGATGGTGCCCCGGATCGGGATCATATCCACCGGCAACGAGGTCGTCCCCATACTCGAGACGCCGGGGCCGGGCCAGGTGCGGGACGCAAACTCCTACCTTGCGGGCGCGTTTGTGAGGGAACGGGGCTGTCATCCGGTCTATTTCGGGATAGTCCGGGACGACCGCGCGGCGTTGATGCGGGTGGTCTCATCAGCGCTAGAGCGGTGCGACGCTGTCCTGATCTCCGGGGGGTCGTCAAAGGATGAGAGGGACAACACCGCCGCGGTTGTTGCGGAACTCGGCGAGGTGCTGGTGCACGGGATCGCCCTTGCCCCAGGGAAACCGACCATCATAGGGACGGCGCGTAAAAAACCGGTGATCGGGCTGCCGGGGCACCCGGCCTCAACATTCGTTGTGCTCGTCGCCATCGTGGATCACCTGATTGCGGCGATGAGTCAGACCGCCGTCACCCGCCGGACACTCCGGGCCAGGCTGACGCAGAACATCCCCTCAACCCGCGGGAGGGAGGACTACATCCGGGTCAGCCTCGAGGACGGCAGGGCGACACCGATCTTCGGGAAGTCGGGGCTCCTCAACACCCTGGTGCAGAGCGACGGTCTTGTGCGGATCCCGGCCTCGAGCGAGGGGCTTGAGGTCGGTGAAGAGGTCGAGGTGATCCTCTGGTGAAGCGCTACCTCTCGGTCATATCGCTTGAAGAGGCGCGGTCGCTGGTGGAGAGGTCGTTTCAAGCCGTTCCGCGGGTTGTCCGGGTTCCTGTGGGGACGGAACTGATAGGCCGGGTCACCGCCGAACCCATATTCGCCAGGTTCTCGGTCCCCGCGATCCACATCTCGGCGATGGACGGGATAGCGGTCAGGAGCGCCGATACCGTCGGGGCCAGCGAGCAGCAGCCGGTGACCCTCCCGGACGCGGTGCCGGTCAACACGGGCAACATAGTCCCACCCGGCTACGACGCTGTGATCATGATCGAGGACGTCTGGCTGGAGAGCGGGAGATACACCATCCGCAAACCTGTCAGCCCCTGGCAGCACATCCGCCCGGTCGGCGAGGATATAGCCGAGTCGGAGATGATCCTCCCGCGGGGACACCGGATACGGCCACACGAACTCGGGGCGCTTGCAAACTACGGGGTGACGG
Organism: Methanomicrobiaceae archaeon; assembly: GCA_022837745.1. Taxonomy (GTDB): domain Archaea; phylum Halobacteriota; class Methanomicrobia; order Methanomicrobiales; family Methanoculleaceae; genus Methanoculleus. Next base: position 15,214 of record JALHIW010000010.1, read on the forward strand.
AGGCTGCGGTCAAGCACCTGCGGGCAGGGCTGATCCCCACCGGGAGCGAACTTGTCCCGCCCGGCATCATGCCGCCGCCGGGGAAGGTTATCGAGAGCAACACGCTCCTGGCCGCTGCCATCCTCTCTGAGGCGGGGGTTGAGGCCTGCCGCTACCCCATCGTCCCTGACGACCACAACGCCATAAAGGGCGCTGTCAGGCGCGGCATCGAAGAGAACGACATCCTGCTCGTATCGGCTGGATCGTCGGCCGGGACACGGGACTACACCGCCGACGTCATCGGGGATCTCGGCGAGGTGCTGGCACACGGCGTGGCCATCAAACCGGGTAAACCGGTGATCATCGGCAGAGTCGGGGGGAAACCTGTGATCGGGCTCCCGGGCTACCCGCTCGCTGCGGTGACGGTTATGCGCGAGATTGTCATGCCGCTCGTTGCCCGGTACGGTCTACCCGTCCCCAGGCCGGAAGGTCTCAGCGCCAGGCTGACGACGAGTCTCCACTCGGATATCGGGACAGACGAGTTCGTCCTCCTCTCCGTGGGGATGGTCGGGGATCGCTGGGTTGCGGTGCCGCAATCCCGGGGTGCGGGGATCCAGATGAGCGCGGTGCGGGCGAACGGATACATGCAGATCCCGGCACAGAAGGAGGGTGTCGAGGCGGGGGAGACTGTGGACGTCCGGCTGACCGTTCCGCGGACGGAGGCGGAGGAGGCAGTGCTCATCACCGGGAGCCACGACCCCTCGCTTGACTACCTTGCCGATCTCGTCCGGCCGCGCGGCGTGGATCTCCACTCCACTCACGTCGGGAGCATGGGCGGCGTGATCGCCCTGAAGAAACGCGAGTGTCATGCCGCGCCGATGCACCTCCTCGCCCCCGACGGCACTTACAACACCCACTACCTGAGACGCTACGCCCCTGACGCTGACCTCGTCCTCCTCTGCGTTGCGGAACGCCAGCAGGGCGTCATCTCCCGCGAGGGTCTGGGGTTCGACGACCTGCCGGGGCGGCGGTTCGTCAACCGGCAGAAGGGGTCGGGGACACGGCTGCTCCTGGACTACCGCCTGGCAGAACGCGGCATTGACCCGGCCTCCATCCCCGGCTACGACCGCGAGGTTACGACGCACCTTGCGGTGGCGCTGGCTGTTAAGACGGGGGAGGCGGACGCCGGGATGGGCGTCTACAGTGCCGCAAAGGCGCTTGATCTTGCGTTTGTGCCGGTGGCAACGGAGCGCTACGAACTTGCGATGCACCGCCAGATGCTCGATGACCCGCGGGTCTCGGCGCTGGTGGAGACGGTCTCCTCGGAGACGTTCAAACAGATCCTCAACGATCTTGGGGGTTACGAGACCGCCGAGACAGGCGTGCTGCGCGAACTGCGAGGTTGACCGCTTCTTCGGGTGTTGTGCAGGCAAACACCCCATCAATATCCCAGGTGCTAAGCCCGAAGACCGGTTTACCGGTCTTGAGGGCGATGGCGATCTCAGAGAGGGTGCCGTAGCCTCCGCCGACGGCGATCACCGCATCGGCCGAGTTGACAAGGATGACGTTCCTCGCCTGGCCCATCCCGGTGCGGATGACCAGGTCGATGTAGGGGTTCCCATCCCCGGTGTCTGGGAGTATCCCCACCGTCGTCCCGCCGGCCTCTTTTGCCCCCCTGCAGGCGGCCTCCATCACCCCGCCGAGCCCGCCGCAGCAGACGGTCTCGCGGTTGCCGGCGATGAGGCAGCCTATGGTCTCTGCAGCTTCGTACTCCTCCGCGGAGCAGTCCCCTCTCCCGATGACTGCGATCTGCATGGATGAATCTTCCGGGGGCGGAGGATAAAAAGGACGGGGGTTCGACGACAGACGTTTATCGGAGCCCGCCTGGACAGGGGATGGGGGAAGCGTCTCCGCCACCCTCCCCGTCAGTCCAACCCCCAGGAGGCGATTCTCCATTGATACAGTGTCGGGGAGGAGACTCCGCCACGTTCTCGGTGAGAAAATTCCCTGGGTCGCTGTTTCCCATCCCGTGCACGGCCGCCGGGTCAATCACCATACACTGCCCATCCCCCGGCGAAGGTGGCGGGGAGATGGCGCGAGAACGGCCGGAGATGGGGGTGCCCTGAGGAGAGATGCTCTCCTCGAACCACACCGAAATGCAGCCCTGTGCCGTGGAACCGTCTCTTCGGTTATCGCTGAAACCTTCCTCGATATCTCCTTCCCCCGCGGGCGACGAGGTTCAAACCCGTGCCAGGCGTCCCGTCGCGCAAAACGCTTTCTTCCATCAAGGACAAGAGGTACACCAGAGTGCTGACCATGAGGGATACAAGGTGAAAGAAGTCACCGCCAGTTATAACCCGCAGGAGATCGAGGCAGGTGTCCAGGATCGCTGGAGACGGGAGAATATCTATCCACGTGTACAGGAGATGCGAAAGGATGGAGATGCTTTCTTTTTCGTCGACGGGCCGCCATACACCACCGGCAACATCCACCTCGGCACCGCCTGGAACAAGATCATAAAAGACGCCATCCTCCGCTACCACCGGATGCTGGGCAGGAAGATCATCGAACGGGCGGGCTACGACATGCACGGTCTCCCGATCGAGGTGAAGGTGGAGCACCAGCTCGGGTTCACGTCCAAGAAGGATATCGAGGACTACGGGATCGCCCAGTTCATCGAGCAGTGCCGGACGTTTGCGGTGACTCACATGGAGGTCATGAGCGAACAGTTCCGGCGTCTCGGCGTCTGGCTCGACTTCGACGACCCCTACCAGACCATCAAGGAAGAGTACATCGAGTCCGCCTGGTGGACAATCCAGCGGGCAGAGGAGCGCGGACTCCTTGAGCGCGGATACCGGGTCGTGAACTGGTGCCCCCGCTGCGAGACGGCGATCGCCGATTCCGAGGTCGAATACTGGGACGAGACCGATCCCTCCATCTTTGTCAAGTTCCCCATCACCGGGCGCGATAAGGAGTACCTGGTCATCTGGACGACCACACCCTGGACGCTGCCGGCGAACGTTGCGGTGGCGGTCAACCCGGCGTTCACCTATGCGCGCGTGGCAGCAAAGAAGGACGGAGCGGAGGAGATCCTCTGGATCGCCGACGAACTCGTTGAGTCCGTCCTCAAACTTGGGCGCTACCAGGACTACAGCGTCCTCGAACGCCACAGCGGGACTGAACTCATCGGGACGGAGTACACCTCCCCCCTCGCAAGAGATGTCCCCCGCCAGGCCGAGATCCAGCACCGTATCGTCGCCGCCGATTTCGTTGAACTCGAGAACACCGGTCTCGTCCACATCGCGCCCGGGCACGGCTGGGACGACTACCTGATCGGCATCCGGGAAGGGCTTGAAGTCTTCTGCCCGGTCGACACCGGGGGCTGTTTCACTCCCGAGGCCGGGATTTTTGCGGATATGTACGTCCGGGACGCAAACGATATCATCATCGAAGCGCTCGGCAGCTCCCTCCTCGCCAGGAAGTCGATCACACACCGCTACGGTCACTGCTGGAGGTGCAAGACCCCCATCATCTACCGCGCGACAGCGCAGTGGTTCCTGAAGGTCACCGAGATCCGCGATACAATGCTCGATGAGATCACGAGGGTGAAGTGGTACCCCGAATGGGCGGGGAGCGCCAGGTTCCACGACTTCGTCAAAGAGTCGCGCGACTGGTGCATCTCCCGGCAGCGCTACTGGGGTATCCCCATCCCCATCTGGCAGTGCGAACGGTGCGGGGGCTACACCGTCATCGGCACCATCGCCGAACTCGAGGAGCGGTCAGGAAAGAGCGTCCCCGACCCCCACCGGCCCTATGTCGACGGCGTAACCATACCGTGCCCATGCGGCGGCGAGATGCGTCGGGTTGCCGATATATTCGATGTCTGGTTTGACTCGGCGGTAGCGTCCTGGGCGACTCTCAGGTTCCCGCGCGACCGCGAGGGGTTTGAGCGCTACTGGCCGGCTGACTTCATCACCGAGGGCCAGGACCAGACCCGGGGCTGGTTCTACTCTCAACTCGGCGCAAGCACCATTGCGTTTGGCCGCGCACCTTACAGGAGTGTCCTGATGCACGGGTTCGCTCTCGATGCCGAGGGGCGCAAGATGAGCAAGAGTTTCGGGAACGTCGTGACACCCGAAGAGGTGATAAGCCAGTTCGGCGTCGACGTTCTCCGGTTCTACGTTCTCTGGTCAAACGCCCCCTGGGACGACCTGAAGTTCAACTGGGACGGCGTGAAGACCATACACCGGACGCTCAACATCCTCTGGAACGTCTACCGGTTCCCGCTTCCCTATATGGTCCTGGACTCCTTCAGCCCGGCATCCGCGGACGGGACGTTTGTCCGGGCCCATATCAGCGATATGCCGGATGAGGACCGCTGGATTCTATCCCGTGTAAACTCGCTTGTCCGGGCAACTACGGCAGAGATGCAGAACTACAACCTCCATAAGGTGACGCGGGCGCTTGCAAACTTCATCCTGGAAGACCTCTCCCGCTGGTATGTGCAGGTCGTCAGGCCCAGGATGTGGCTGGAAGAAGACTCACCGGAGAAACTCTACGCATACGAGACGTTCTACTACGTCCTGCGCCGCCTGATCGCGCTCCTTGCACCGTTTGTCCCCCATATCACCGAGGAGATGTATGGCAACCTGCGCCTGGAGGGCGACCCGGAGAGCGTTCATATGCTCGACTGGCCGGTGGCAGACGAGCACCTCATCGACCAGCGGCTTGAGTCCGCCATGGAGGTCATCCGGTCGTTTGACGACGCAGTCGCCACAGCCCGGCAGGCCGGGAAGCGGAAACTCCGCTGGCCGGTCGCCGAGACGGTGGTTGTCACTGAAAACGAAGCGGTTAAGGCGGCCATGGAAGAGTTGAACGAACTCGCCAGGATCCGGGCCAACAGCCGCTCCGTCCGGGTTGTCACCGGGGCGTGGGATCGGATCCGCTGGAAACCTGAACCGGTGATGCGGGCCATCGGCCCGGAGTTCGGCAAGAAGGCACCGAGGGTCAAAGCGCTGATCGAGCAGGCGGACGGCACCGCGCTGAAGACCGCCATCGAACGGGACGGGAAAGCCAGGCTCGACGGCTACGAGATCGAGGCGCGCCACGTCACCTTCTCAGAATCCCTGCCGGAGGGCGTATTTGCCGCCCCCATGAAAGATGCGACGGTATACGTCGATATCACACTCACCCCTGACCTGGAGGCCGAGGGATACGCCAGGGAGGTGATCCGGCGGATCCAGGAGATGCGCCGCCAGCTAAACCTTAATGTCGACGACTATATCGTCGCGGCCGTGGATGTCGCCAACGAACGGGTGGCATCGCTCATCGGGGAAGAGAAGTGGAAGAAGGAGATAGCCGGCGAGGTGCGCGCATCCGACCTCGTCATCCGCCGCACGGACGGAGACCGGCCGGGAGAAGAGTCTTACACCCTTGATAAGACCTGGGACGTGGAGGGTGTGCAGATGCGGATCGGCATCTCACGCGCCGGTGAGTGACCGGATCAGCGCTGCCCCCTCCGGATTGGAGAAGAGAGGCGTCTCCTCCAGTTCACGGATGCACGTCCGCATGACCTGGACGGTCTCCCCCGTCACCGGGTTATACCCTTCTTTCGTGCACTCTTCCCGGTAGAGGAGCGTCCCGCGCCTCTGCCAGGCAGGCGTCGCTGCCAGGTTGATGCCGCGCTCAAACATCATCTCGTGCATCTCTTCTGAGCGCATCCCCCGGAGCGCCGCGGCGGCCTGCCGTGACGTCATACCCTCCTCCATAAGCGCGCTCTGGCAGTAGGCGTTGATGTGGTTGCGCCAGGCCTCGTTCTGTCTGGATACGAGATACTCTACGGCAAACTCACCGGCCGCCGGGATTGTCCGGGCATCGAACGCCAGCGGCCGGGTGCAGCCGACCTCGATCGTTAGTTTGCTTGCTGCAGCCGCGGCGATCACGGAGTCGAGTTTCTCCACCCGCCCGGAGAACGGCAGCGTCTTGAAATAGAGGCTGATCTCGTCGGAGAAGGTGTAGGCGAAGACCGGGGAAAGTCCGCTCCCGGTGAGAAGGTAGCGGCAGACCGCTCGCATGCTCGCGCTGAAAGAAGGGTCGAACGGCTTTTTGAGGTTGAGCGCACGCGCCACTCGGTGGAATGCCCGGCCGTCGAGCCTGACGAAAACGGGGGGGAAGATAGTCAGGTTTGAGAAGATCTCCCGATCTCTGATATCCATATCTAGGCAGACGTTATCCGGGCGGGCCGGGCAATCACGGTTGCTCTTCTTTTGCCGGCGACCTGAAGAGCCCGGGGATGTGACGGACGATGACGACATCCCCCACGCTCTTTACGATGCGGAAGGGGATCTGCAGCCCGGTGTAGCCCTTCACCTCCCCGATCTCGGGGTTGAGGTCGCCGATCGCGAGGGCGGCTATCTTCTTCTGGTCGACGTCGAGCACAACATCGTCAACATTCCCGATAAAGACAGCCTTGTCGGTGTAGACCGGCAATCCGAAGATCTCTGTGACCTGTGTTCTCATCTGTATCCTCTGAAGGTATATTACTATAAATGATAAAAAGATACTCATTTTATGGAAACGTCGCTGCAGATCGGGAACATCGCTGGAATACCGGTCAAAATACACTGGAGTTTTCTACTGGTGATCCCTCTATTTGCTTGGATCATCGGGAGTCAGATCGTGCTCACGACCGAGTTGATCAGGATCCTCTTTGGTGTCCCGATCGATGCGACGCTGATCACAGCAGGGTTCAACCCCTACATCCTCGGAACCGTCGTCGCACTGGGTCTATTCTTTGGCGTATTTGTTCACGAGGTGGCCCATTCACTCATAGCGAAAGCGAAAGGGATCAAGATCCACGGCATCACGCTCCTTATCCTGGGCGGGGTCTCACAGATGGAGGAGGTTGTGCCGGATCCGAAGGTGGAACTCCCGATGGCGCTAGCCGGGCCGCTCACAAGCCTGGCGATAGGTATCATATGCAGCGCCCTGGTCTACGTCTTCCCCGTCCTTCCTTACCCGGCCGTAGCCGGCGTCCTGATCTTTACCTTCGGCTACCTTGGGATCTTAAACGTCCTGCTCTTCGCGTTCAACCTGCTCCCGGCGTTCCCGATGGACGGCGGGCGCGTGCTGCGGGCGTGGCTCGCGCGGCGGATGCCGCTCTCGCGCGCAACCCAGATCGCAGCCGATGTCGGCAGGGCGTTTGCGGTCATCTTCGGAATCTTCGGGTTCCTGATGTTGAACCCCATCCTGATCTTAATTGCGTTCTTCATCTACATCGGGGCAAACCAGGAGGCCACATTCCTGCGCTACTACGTCCTGCTGCAGGACGTCACCGTGGCGGACGCTATGAGCAACTCTCTAGTCACCGTGGAGCCAGAGACCCCGCTCCCCCGGTTGCTGGAACTTATGTATGAGACGAAGCATCTCGGGTTCCCTGTGGTTGAGCGAGGGAATCTCGTCGGGATTGTTACACTCAGCGACATTCACAAGGTCTCACCGATCGACCGGGAGGCGATGCAGGTGCGTGACGTCATGACCCGGGACCCGATAACACTCCCGCCATCAGCACCGCTCATCGACGCGCTCCGGATCATGACCACCCATGGCATAGGAAGGATCCCGGTCGTTGATGACGGCGATCTTGTGGGGATTGTAACAAGGACGGACGTGCTCCGGGTTATGGAACTGCGGGAGAAGGCGTAAGTGGGCAGCCCCTCCCGGGCAATTCCCGCACCGGCTGGCGGGGGTCAGGCCCGTTTGATGGGCAGCAGTCTGGAACTCTTCACGCACTGGAGAGGTGTGGGGCTCTAAAACATGATCAGATCATCGAGCCCTGTCTCCCCCGCGACCGCCCGGAACTCCTCCAGGCTCGAAAACGGCCGGCGGGCGGCAATGCTTGCGGCCCTCTTCCTGCCGATGCCCGGGATCCAGCGGAGCGCCGCCGGCGGGAGGGTGTTTATCTCCACCGGATACGGGAGGGCGGTCACCGACCGACTCCCCCAATCGACCACGACAGCGTCGATGACCGTTCTCACAGGGAGTTCGAGCGGGATCCCGACAAGGATGGGGTATGAACCCATCTGCCGCCCGAACGACGGTCTCCCGGAGACCTCGATGACCACCTCCTTGAGGATGCTGCCGACCGGAAAGACCCGGCGCAGCATCGGTTCGTCGAACTCCAGCCTGACCCAATCCTTGAACGCCCTGAACCGGGCATCGTGCTTCCCCAGGGTGTTCTCCTCGTAGGCGGCCGTCCCCTCAAAAGGCATCAACTGCCGGATGTTCACCCGCCGCACAAGCAGCCCGGCGTCGAGCACGCGGCGGAGGAACGCTTCGTTTGCATCAAATGTCGCCGGCGTCTCGCCGGCAAGACCGATGATGAAGTTCAAGCCCGGCAGGAGTTCGGGGATGCCGCGGGTCCGCCTCCCCCCGACCTCGTTCACCACCTCGATGGCGCGGAATACGTCCTCCGGCATGGCTTTGAGGTTGTTTGCCCTGACAACCGCCGGGTCCGCGGTCTCCATCCCGAATGCCGCGGTGTCGCCGGGTGTGTGCCCGGCCACTATCACCTCGAGCGCCGCCCGTGCCGCGTCCGGATGTCTGGCGATGGTGCCGGGGTTGATGTTGTCGATGTGGAGGGTCTTAAGGTCGGGTGCGTTCTCTCTTACCGCCGAGAAGAGTTCTTCGAGCGCCTCGGGCCGGGGGAGCGGGAACTCGCCGCCACCGGTGCTCCGGTAGGAAAGAAGGTCCGGCTGGCGGCCGAGCCTGAAATGGCGGGCACCGGCCGCGTGGAGCGCCGCCACCTCATCCGCGATCCCATCGATGCTCCGGTAGCGCGGGAAGCCGTAGAAAGGCTCGGTGCAGAACGAGCATCCCCCGACCGTTGCACGGGGGCAGCCGGTTGCAGTCTCCAGCTCGCAGATTACGTGAGGGAACGAGGGGTGCTGCGCTATGATCCCGGCACCAGCAGCGCACCAGGGATCGCTCAGGGCGTAATCCCGCTCACCTTCCGGTTCACCCCCCGAGAGCCAGGAGTCCAGCGCAACAGCCGGAGAGCCGCGGAGAACTGCATCAAACCCGGCTATCGCCTGCCGGATTGCCTTCCTCCCACCCCCTGGAGCATACCCGAAGTTGATCGGGCCGCCGATCGCGGTGGCCGGTTCCCGGAGGGTGAGCCCGATCTGCTGGATCTCCGTCAGGGTTGCTGGTTTGCCGCCTATGTAAGCGCCGGGCACGGTCAGCCCGGCGATCATCACCACCAGATCGCCGCGGCCGTGACCGGTGAGAAGGGACGGGTCGGCCCGGACCTGATCGATGGTGGCGTAGCGTGGCGCGTAGCCATGCGCGGCCAGGACGCCGGCGACCTCGCGGATGTAGGGGGATATGTATGGCGGGACACCGAGACACGCGGGTTCATCGACGTAACCGTCGATTATAAGGGTCTCAGAGGTCATACCCCATCATCCTGAGGAGTTCGCCCGCCCAGTAGAGTTTTCCCCTCTTGAGGGGGTCGACATCCCGGTCGGCGAGATCGAACCCGATGATCCGGACGTCTGCCGCGCCGAGGTCGCTGGCGGCAAAGACCGCCCTGTCACCGTCGGTGAACCCCCCGAAGTTGTGGACGCCCGGAATGGGAGCCGCCTGGGTGGTTGCCACCAGCGGCCCGGGTATGCGGGGGACCCAGTGGCGGAGGAGCGGGATGTTATCACCGTGGGCATGGACAACCATCACCGTTCCCTGCCGGGAGAGGTCTATGAAGAGATCTGTCGCCCCGTCCAGGTCTGTAAAGACCGCGTCCGGCCGCACTCCGTGACCGGCAAGCACCTCCGCCGCGGCGTCGGCGGCAAGCACCGCCCCCTCGATCCGGTCAAGTTCTGCCGGGAGAGATGGGGCGTTCCCGCAGACCGTAACGTTCCTCCCCCGGATCAGCGCTTCAAGCAGCGCGATGTCGTCCCGGCCGCCGGCAAGGTCTGCGAGCACCCGGGCGGCCTCCTCGTCTGCCTCGCGTTCAAACCCAAAATACTCCAGAATCGCGGTGTAGTGAGGCTCCCAGTCCTCAAACCTCATTCTTCACCCTCGCCGTCCAGGCCGACGATCTCGGAGAAACGTTTGAGGATGGGATCGATTATCAGGGCGAGCAGACCTTCTTTATCCTTTGCCATTGAGAAATAACTGAGGGGGATCATGGCGGCAGCCATCGTGGCATGCCCGCCCGCCTCCCCGATGGAGCCGAACGCCTCGGCCATAACGTTCCCGAGATGGAGCCTGATATCCTTGTTTCGGGCCGATATGACGATGTTCTGGTCTGTGATGCCATAGACCAGGGCGGTGTTCACACCTTCAAGGTGGATCAGCATATCGGCCGCCTGCGGGAGGGCGTCCCGGTTCCTGATATAACCTACGTTTGAGAAGAGGTAACCGCTATTGATCTTCCGGTTCCGGATGGCGTTGCCTATGATCTCGATAGTCTCCAGTGAGACCGATGGGGAGGTGATCTTATCCAGGAGATCTGCATCCGTGAGGGGGAGGAGGAACGCCGCGTAGTTGAGATCCTGGGGGGTGACGTTCCGCTTGAAATCTCGTGTATCGGCCCTGATACCGTACAGGAGCGCTGTGGCCACCGTTTTGCTCACCGGGATATCGAGCTCCATCAGGTATTGGGTCATGATGCTCGCTGTGGCGCCGACGCCTGGCCTGATATCGATGAAGTCAGCGATGGCAGAGGAGGAGTCGCCGCTGCCGCCAGCGCACTTGTGGTGATCGATGATTATGTTTACCCTGGTTGATTTTGGCAGATTGTTGTTCACGCCGGGTCCGGACGAGTCTACCAGAGCGATGTAGTTGCACTCGGCCAGCATATCAGGTGTGAGACGCTCCATCTTGATGTCCAGGAGGTTTATAAACGCCCGGTTCTCCTGATGACCGATATCTCCTTCATAGACGATACGGCAGTTGAGTTTGTTGTGGCTTGCATGCCGCGCTATCAGTGAAAGCGCCATGGCGCTTGATATTGAATCGGGATCAGGGTTTAAGTGGGTGACGATGCAGAGCGTCCCCTCCCAGGAGGCAAGCAGATCGTAGAGTTGCATGGCGAGCTGTGAGGAGTGGAGTTTTGTGACGTGGTAAATGGCGGTTCGCGCCACCACCTCCTGGGGGTAGAGGACTACATCAGCGCCTTCCTGCTGGAGGAGATCGACGCTGACCGCGTCGATGGCGCGGGCGATGACATAGGTCGCCGGGTAGCGACTCTTGATGGTCTTGAGGGCGGCCAGATTGGCCTCCCGGTCGTTTGCCAGGATAAAGGCAACCTCCGGGACGGGCAGCCCATCCATGAAGCCCGGGTTGCGGAAGTCGCGAACAAGTGCATTGTACTTCTGGTCCCGGAGGTCTTCCACCCGTTTTTCGTCCTTATCGACGATGATGAGTTCCTCGGTCTCCTTGGCGAGTTCCTCGGCCACGTTGTAGCCGGTGCTCCCGCACCCAAGGATGATGTACTTGACACGTTCCTTCGAAACGTTCTGGACCGCCTCAGGCATGCGTACAATGGTGTAACGTTCCATGGTATTAATGGGATCCCCTATCCCCGGCGATATCATGGAATGATCCATAAGGCTTATACCGTTTTCACTACCATACTGTTAGGTCAGATACGTGGGCCTGTAGCTTAGCTGGCAGAGCGACGGACTCTTAATCCGTAGGCCAGGGGTTCAAATCCCTTCAGGCCCGTTGAACACTCAATTCTTGTTTCTCTTTCTGAGCGATCTATTCTGACAGGCAGGTACGTCGCCGGGGCGGAGCGGTCGTCACGGTCAACCCCGGATCTCGCGTGCGGTCACTTATGGTGAGAGGGATTTTTCCGCACAGTCTACCAGCGAGAGGATTCTGGTGAGGGGATAATATTGCACACACTACCGAGAATGGATGGAGAGTGGGAGGAGTAAGCCTTCTTCTGTTTGGTGCGGCATTCAGCTAAGCGCCATACCCGGGCGGACGCCAGACAGTCCATATGCCCTATTCTGGCTTGCACCCGCAGGGATTCACCGTTTCATCGTTTCCCGCCGCTGCGTTCAACGAGTTGCGCGGGAATAAACCCGCGCCGCTCGCCCGCGGTGTGTGGGCTCGATCGTTTCATCACTGACGGCGGGCCGTGTCGTTTCTGTGTCATTGCCGTGACTCTCGCCACCCGCACTTGGGTGCGGCTGCGTGTCTGGCCGGTGGAAGGACTTTCCTCAGCGGCACAAGATGTGCCACCGTCGGCCGCGCTCTCCCTCTCTCCTATAATAGTTTTGCTGCGAGGGTATATATTTATGAGGGTGGGTCGCCCCGGGACCTGGTAAACACAGCGTAAGGCGCTTCGCGCGCCAGCACGTGACCGGATCAGGTCTCTGGAGGAGCGTCTCAGATGGACGCGATAACGCCTCCCTGTTTGCAGTGGAGAAACTCGTGGATGGTTCATCTGTATCGGCAGCAGCCTTCAGGTCGGGTTTACGCTGGTGACTGCATGCAACGCATCTTCCCCTCACCACCAGCTCTCCCGCGAAATGCTAAAAGTATTCAATATCATACAACCCATTCTGATGGAAATGCTGACCCCAGAAGAAGGCAGAATGGCGGTTCGCCTGGCGCGGATGGCCATCGAGAGAGCCGTCAACGGCGAACGGATGGTGCTGCCCCCCCTCCCCCCGGTATTCGGGGAGAAACGTGGTGTGTTTGTCACCATCAAGCGGCACGGACTTCTACGCGGATGTATCGGCCTCCCATACCCGATAAAACCGCTTGGCGAGGCTATTATTGAGGCGGCCGCCTCGGCAGCACTCGAGGACCCCCGGTTTCCGCCGGTCTCATCCCTGGAGGTCGACGACATCGAGATCGAGGTGACGGTGCTGACACCGCCGAGGCCGCTCGAGTGCCAGCCACTGGAGCGCCCGGAACACGTGGAGGTAGGGAGGCACGGTCTGATAGTCAGCGGTCTGGGGAGAGCAGGCCTTCTCCTCCCCCAGGTCGCAACAGAGTACGGCTGGAACAGCAGAGAGTTCCTCGACCAGACCTGTGTCAAGGCGGGGCTCCCGCCGGGGTGCTGGAGGCGTGGCGATGTGGCCGTGCTGACGTTTGAGGGCCAGGTTATCGAAGAGAAGGCGGTCTAACCTGAATGACAATCACGTTTGAGGTCATCCACAAAGACATCGCCGGGAGGGTCGGCAGGCTGAGGGTGAACGAAAAGACCGTCCGGACACCCGCGCTCCTGCCGGTGGTCAACCCCCACCTCCCGCTGGTCACACCCCGCGAGATGGGGAGGATGGGCATCGAGGCGCTGATAACAAACGCCTACATATTCAGGCGGAGCGCTGACTACCGCGACCGCGCACTCGCAGAAGGACTCCATCGCGTCCTCGATTTCGACGGCGCCATAATGACCGATTCCGGTTCGTTCCAGCTCTCGGTCTACGGTGAAGTCGAGGTGGACAACAGGGAGACGCTCGAGTTCCAGCAGGCGATAGGAAGCGATATCATCGTTCCCCTGGACATCCCAACACCCCCGGATGCAGGACGGCAGCGGGCGGAACAGGACCTCGGCGTCACGATGGAACGGATCCGGGAGGCGCACCGCCTCTTCCCCGACGCAAACCTGGCCGGGCCGGTTCAGGGCGGGATCTTCGCCGACCTGCGCGAAGAGTCAGGACGTGCCGTCAGGGAACTCGGGTTGACGTTCTGCCCGATCGGGGCGGTGGTGCCGCTGATGGAGGCATACCGATACCGTGACCTTGTCAGGGTCGTCCTCGCGGCAAAACGCGGACTCTCCCCGGCAATCGCCGTCCACCTCTTCGGTGCCGGCCACCCCTCGATGTTCGCCCTCGCCGTTGCCATGGGCTGCGACCTCTTCGACTCTGCCGCCTACGCTCTCTTTGCCAGGGAAGGCCGTTACATCACCACCCACGGGAGCCTCAAGATAGACGAACTCGCAGAACTCCCCTGCCCCTGCCAGGTCTGCCGTTCCATGACCGCCGACGAACTCCGGAAGTCCGAAGATCGCGAGCGGTTGCTCGCTCTCCACAACCTCCACGTCACCCTGGCCGAGATCTCCCGTATCCGGCAGGCGATCCAGGACGGGACTCTATGGGAACTGGTCGATGAGCGATGCCGGAGCCACCCGCGCCTGCTCGACGGCTACCGTGAACTCCTGGGACACACGGCCGAACTGGAGGTCGACGACCCCGTCTCCAAGCGCCGCTTCTTCTACGGGGGGGCTGAGACCTGCCGGAGGACAGAGGTGCTCCGATACCACAGGGTCATCCCCCGCATCCCCCTCGGCGGGCGGGTGCTGGTCTCGTTCGACGGCCGCGGGGCTCCAGGGTATGATACCGTCCTGAACTTCAAACCGCCGTTCGGCCCATACCCCCCGGAACTCGCGGAGACGTTTCCGATAGGCCAGAGCGAGACCCCTGAGTGGGATGAGGAGATGGTCAGGGCAGGGTGCGCCGGTATCCGGTCGCTGATGGAGGCAAACCCGGGGAAAGAGTTTGCAGTCCGGTGCGCAGATGAGTGGGCGCGGCTGGTCCGGGAAGAGGTGCCGGGCGCGGAGGTGCTCCATGAGCAGGTATGAGGCTCGATGCCGCGACGGTCTTGCACGGGCATCTGCCTACGAGCATGGGGGGAAGACCGTTTTCCTCCCCGCTGCGCTCGATACTGATGCCCTGTTCCCCTCTCTCCGCGATAGACCTCTCTCAAACGTCCCGCTCGCCGCCGATCAGGCATTCGTGGAGAGATACTTCTCTCCCGGCGATGGGGAGCCTGTTGCCGTCCACCCCCTCTCAGCGTCGGCAGAATCGGGCGACTGCGTCCTTGCCGCGAACTGGCATGCCGCTCTCTCGAGTCCCCGGAACTACGCCGCCTGGCTTGCCTCTCTAAAAGAGCGTCTCCCTCCCGACACCGCCTGGTATGCTCCGGCTGCAGCGCTCCCATCGACCGTCTGCCTCCTGGTATACTCGGGGTTTGACATCTTCGACTATCGCGGGGTCGACCTTGCCTCCGCGCAGATGAGGTTCTGCCTGCCGGAGGGCGAGTTCCCCGCCGGTCTGATGGATGGCGGTGTCTGCGGCTGCGAGGGGTGCCGGGCCGGCGACCTCCGGCGGCACAACCGTCTCGCGCTCGACCGCGAGATCGCCCTCGTCCGCCACCACATCGAGACCGGCAGGCTAAGGGAGCTGATGGAAGAACGGTGCCGTGCGAACGCTGCAGAGGTGGCCGCCCTCCGGTTCCTCGACCGGAACTACGCTTTCGTGGAACGCCACCTTCCTGTTGCGCGGGCAGCGCCGATGCTTGCGGCCACCGCCGAGTCGCAGAACCGGGCGGAGATCAGGCGGTTTGCCGATCGCGTGATCGAGCGGTTCGCCCCAACCAGAACGGACGTCGCGGTTCTCCTTCCCTGCTCGGCAAAGAAGCCCTACTCCCTCTCACGGAGCCACAAACTCTTCATGAACGCTGTGAACCGGCGGGCGCACGAACTGATCGTCACCTCTCCGCTCGGCCTTGTGCCACGGGAACTCGAACGGGTCTACCCGGCGGCGCACTACGATGTGCCGGTGACCGGCTACTGGGACCGCGAGGAGTGCGCGTTCATCGCCGATATACTGGCCCGCTACTTTGCCGCCCACCCCTACCGCCGGGTGATCGCCCATCTGGACGGCGGCGCTCTCAGCGTAGCGGAGATGGCGGCAAAGGCCTGCGGTATCGATCTTGAGGTGATATGCCGCAGCCACCCGGCGTCGCCGGAATCGCTCCGGGCGCTCGACGAGGCTCTCGCAGGCGAACGAAGGGTGCAGACCGATACCATCAAGGGCACGGCCTCCTGGCAGTTCGGAACAGAGATCAACACGAAGGGTCTCCAGGTCAGGGGGAGAAGTATGCAGATGGCAGTCCTCCGCGGGAGGGAGCAGATCTTCAGCATCGACGAGGGGACGGGGCTGCTGCGCCCGACGTTTGCGGGCTGGGACCTTATCCCGGAGGGTTACCGTGTCAGGATAGATGAGTTCGTGCCGCAGGGTGATGTCCTTGCTCCAGGAGTTGTTGACTGCGACCCCCGGATACGGGAGGGGGACGAGGTTCTGGTTGAAGGGCCTCTCGCGGTCGCCACCGGGCGTGCGATGATGGGGGCGGACGAGATGCTCCGGTCAAAGCGCGGTGTTGCGGTCAGGGTGCGGAAGGTGAAGAAGACCTGAGGGTTGCAAAAACCCCGGAACTACTTCTTTGGAACAAGTCTCACAGCCGTCCCGTAGGCCAGGAGTTCTGCCGCCGTCGACATTGTCTGGGACGTCGTGAACCGGATGTTCACCACCGCATCGGCCCCGAGTTCACGCGCGAAATTGACCATCCGGTTGTAGGCCTCTGTCCGGGCGTCGGTGAGCATATCGGTATACTCCTCGAGTTCACCGCCGATTATGCTCTTGAGCCCCGCAGTGATGTCTTTCCCTATGTTCTTCGTCCGTACTGTGTTGCCAAAGACCACACCCAGGATCTCCTCGATCTCGTGGCCAGGAACCTCTGCAGTTGTTGTCAGTATCATCTCTCTTCACTCCTCTACAGGTTCGAGGATCTCCTCGCGTCCACGCCAGATGATGAGCGCAACCCCTATCGCGATGAGCGGGACGGCGTATATGAGGAGAACTGGTAGCCATGCAATCGCCGCGCCCGCAACCACCCCGCCGAGGAGCGTCAGGGCGAGACCCCAGATTATCTGGCTTTGCATACCCTCTTTCTCTCGTTTTTAGAGGGATAACCGTTTGCTCATTCTATTCCGCCGCCCGGTGAGGCCATAATAGGGGGCTCCTTCTGGCTGTGTCCCGGTGGGATGAACCTCTGTCGGGTAGGAAACCGTCTCTTCGGTTATCGCTGAAACATTCGCGGGTCTCGTGCCTGCGGCCCGGCCGCGGTTTCGATGGGCCAATCGCCTCTCAAGGCGGCAGGAGGTGGGTGCGGTCTCATCATCCAGGAAAGAGAGTGTCCGGAAAACGTGTGGAGACAGGGGATGCTGGCAGTCGACAATGAACGTTCACCGCGAGATGCGGAAGAGATGTGAGAGGGCAAAACTCCCTGCCTCCTCTTGCCGAAGGGGGCGATTCAATGGCACCAGGTAGCTGCAGTAAAGAGGCTGGAGCCACAATGTATACGAAGCGTTAACTGCATTTGAGGGCAGACCAACCAGGATCATTCAGGAGTGAAGCGGTTGTACAGGATAGAATCAGCGGCCAGGCTCGCCGACCGGGTCTACGAGTACTGGATCCACGCGCCACACGTTGCGCGGCACGCACGGGCAGGACAGTTTCTCATAGTTCGCCTGCACGAGAAGGGCGAACGGATACCACTCACCATCTCCGCGGCCAGGGGAGATGCAGTCCGGGTTATATTTATGACCGTGGGCAAGACAACCGAGGAGCTTGCGACCCTCCAGGCCGGCGAGAGCATAATGGACGTCGCAGGACCGCTTGGAAGACCAAGCGAGATCGATAACTACGGCACATGCTGTGTGGTCGGCGGCGGTGTCGGGATCGCGAGCACGCCTCCCATCGCAGCGGAACTGAAACGCGCTGGAAACCATGTCATCGGGATCATCGGAGCGCGGAGCGCAGACCTTCTCATCCTGGAAGACGAGATGCGCGAGATCTGCGACGAACTCTACATAACAACCGACGACGGCAGCAGGGGCGTCCACGGTTTTGCAAGCGACGTCCTGAAGAGACTGCTCGAGGAGAGGACGATCGACCGGGTCTGGATCATCGGCCCCGCCATCATGATGAAGGTCACCTCCGCCGTGACGGCGCCCGCCGGCGTGAAGACCTACGTGAGTCTCAACCCGATCATGGTCGACGGGACGGGGATGTGCGGCTCCTGCCGGGTGAGCGTCGGCGGTGAGACAAAGTTTGCCTGCGTCGACGGCCCCGAGTTCGATGCCCACCAGGTTGATTTTGACAACCTGATGCAGCGGCAGCGGATCTACACCGCGCAGGAGAAGACCGCGCTCGAGCGGTTCGCAGAGCACCGGTGCCGCTGCGGCGAGGGGGGAGAGCAGCATGGGTGAGAGGCCGGCCGAGATCCGGATCCACGATTTTGAGGAGGTGGACCTCGGGCTCTCCCCTGATGAGGCCGTTGCCGAGGCAGAACGCTGCCTCCAGTGCAAGAAACCGCTCTGCGTGAAGGGCTGCCCGGTCGGGATCGATATCCCGGGGTTCGTCCATCAGGTTGCGGAGGGCAATTTCCCGGCGGCCGCACGGTCTCTCAAGGACCAGAACATGCTCCCGGCCATCTGCGGCCGGGTCTGCCCGCAGGAGACGCAGTGCGAGGGGGTCTGCGTCCTCGGCAACAAAGAGACGCCGATACGGATCGGCGCACTCGAGCGGTTCGTCGCCGACTGGGAGAGGCAGAACAACCCGACCCTCCCCGACGTGGCGAGACCGACCGGAAAACGGGTTGCGGTTGTTGGCTCAGGCCCGGCGGGGCTGACCGCTGCGGCAGAACTGGCCCGCGCCGGCCACGCCGTAACCATCTTTGAGTCGCTGCACGAGGCGGGGGGTGTCCTGGCCTACGGCATCCCGGCGTTCCGACTCCCGAAGGATATAGTCAGGGCGGAGATCGAGCAGGTGCTTGCCCTGGGTGTGCGGTTGAAGAAGAACCATCTGGTGGGGATGAGCGTCGGTCTCGATGAACTCCTGGGCTACGACGCGGTCTTCCTGGCAACGGGCGCAGGACTCCCGGCGTTCATGGGCATCCCTGGCGAGAACTTAAACGGCGTCTACTCCGCAAACGAGTTCCTCACGAGGGTGAACCTGATGCACGCCGACGCCTTCCCCGAATACGACACCCCTGTCCTTCACGCCGGGCGTGTGGCGGTGATCGGCGGCGGAAACGTTGCGATGGATGCTGCCAGGGTGGCGCGCCGGCTTGGCGCGAAGGTCTACCTGATCTACCGGCGCGGCGAGGAGGAGATGCCGGCACGGAGGGCGGAGGTCGTCCACGCAAAGGAGGAGGGGATCGAGTTCCTCACCTGCACAAACCCGATCCGGATCCTGGGCAAAGGCGGTGTCACCGGGATAGAGTGCGTGAAGATGTCTCTCTGCGAGATGGATGCAAGCGGCCGGCGGTCGCCGGAGCCGATCGAGGGGAGCGGGTTCACCCTCGACGTGGACATGGTCATCCAGGCGATCGGCACGAGCCCGAACCCGCTCCTGGTCTCCCTGATCCCGGGGCTCGAGCGCGGGCGGAAGGGGAACGTCGTTGTCGACAAGAACGGCCGGACGTCCATCCCTCACGTTTACGCCGGCGGGGATATCGCAACCGGCGCTGCAACGGTGATCGAGGCGATGGGCTCGGCGAAGCGCGCGGCGGCGGCGATCAACGCGATGCTGAAGGGGGAGTAACTATTTTTTTGGGGTTGGCCCGGACGGTTGCACATCCGCCCATCGTCGGGATTCCCTCGAAAGATTCCCTCGAAAGGTCTGCCCGTCGTTCCGGTTCTATCTCCGCCTCCGGTACAGAACAAAACCCATCCCGGCACCAAGAACTGCGAGGACCGCTCCAAACCCGGGCGTCGTCGTCCGGAGCGACTGCCCGGGCGCCAGGTCCGAGGGGACCTGCACGACGTCTGTCCTCTGACCGGCCCGGACGGTAATCTCCCAGACGATCTGGTCGCCGCTGTAGACTTTCAGCATGGTGTTCTCGACGCGGGCGTCCGGAGACCGTCCGGAGAGGGCCTGCGCCTCCGCTTCGGCTCTCCCGACCGTGAGGTTCTCTTCCGAGACGTAGGTGGTGGAGGCGATCTCTCCCCCCGAGAGGTCGACGATGTACTCCGTGAACACGCCGGTATCGTTGATGAAGTAGACCTGCGCTCGCGCAGGTTTGGATGTAATCTCCTCATAGCGGTTCGGGGATTGATTCTCGACGTACGACCGCAGCCCTTCGTCGTTGCTGAGCGCCGGGTACTCCGCAAAGATCTCCGGGAACCGGAGCTCTGCGGCCAGGGGCATCGCCTCATCGCAGCCGATGATCCAGATCTGCTCGATGGACTGTTCGCCGCCGTGTTCATCGGCTCTAATCCTGTTTAAATAGACGAGCTGTTCTTCGCAGGCGTTCGCCGGCACGACGTACACGTACTCATGTGTGTGATTGTACGTGCCCTCATGCCACCAGATCTCCCCGTGTTCGGCGATGAACGCGATGATCGTCTCGTTGGTCTTCGCGTTCGGGTGAACCCCAAACAGGATACCTGTCTGATTTCCCTGCCCGGGGAGGGGCGTCACTACCGCACCAACAGGGATGCTGCAGGCGAGCACCGCAACGGTGAGACCAAGTGCCAGGAGGACAATACTTTTCGGCATAAAAATTGGGTTAATTGTACCTCGGAACCTCTCCGAGGAGAATCTGTGTTCTGAAATCTTCGTACCTGAGAATACCGTCGCCGGTCGGGTCGTTCGGGTCCTGTGTGTAATAGGAGTCGTCGGCGTCACCGTAGACGGTAATGTTGATGTGATCGTTGCCCGCTGCCCTGTAAACCTGGGGATTGTCAAATACATTCCATGTCGGATCCGAGTGAACCCAGGTAGTTCCGTTCCACGATTCTGCAATGGCATGCCCCGTTATATTACCGGAAGGCAGTCTCATGGTGAACGATAGGAATCGCGTCGGGATGCCCAGTGCGCGGGTGAAGGCGGTATACAGGGTCCCATACTCATCGCAGACCCCTTGATATTTTCCGTTTATGGGAGACGGATGGTCTAGGGTATACAGATCAGAAAATATATACTCAACGTACATTGTTTCGTTATTATATTCCATCATATCATGAACCCGTTGCATTATTTCGTAGGCAGACTGATACGGCTCTGTCGTACCATCAGCTGCCTGCGCTGCTTCGAGTAACACCCTATATCCCTCACTGAATGGGAAATGATATAGATCACTTGTCTCGAGGTTTTCTCCGCCGTCAGGATCGAAGAGATGCGCCGCATCGTTGTTATACTTTTCTATGGCATCGATCGGCATTCTTGCCATCCACGACGTAAGGCCGGTCGGATCAACTCTGATCTCGACTGCCATCGGTTTTATTCCGATGGAACTGTGCTGTGGGAGAACCTCGAATGGAACCGTCACAGTGAGGTCCGCTCCCGCTGCAAGATCCGAGAAGGGTACACCACACCCATACCCATCCTTAAGCGACCAGAGGATGACCATCCCGCTCGCTGCAGAAGAAGCATAGTTATGAATCGTGATCTCGTGGTAGACAAATGTGTCCTGTGTCCAGTACCAGGAGATAGTTCCCTGGGTCATCCTCACGTCCGGCATTAAATCCCTGGTGCCGAGGTCACTGCTCTCGGTTTGCAGCGTCAATGATACTTTACCGGGAGAGGTTGGAACTATGTCTGCATCGATTACCGGGAATTCTGATTCTCTCTTCGGATCTAGAATGATTACTCCGGGGTGCTGCCGTGCGATCTCCTCAGTGATCGGAACCCTCTGCGGGGTTTCAATGACCGGAGTATACTTCGACATATCCCTTGGCTCAACCCACTGGTCGAACGTATCGAGCCAGCCCCTTGATTCATTCTCTGCACTCACCGCCGGCACCATCGTTCCGCTCACCAGCAATGCAGCGAGAAGCATGGAAAGTGCCCGCGGTCCAATTGTTTCTTTCATCTGTTTGCCTCCTCTAACGTCCCCGGAGGCAAAGAGGCACAGTTCTTAAGTACAGGGAGTGCAAATCTATCTCTTGCCTTCGGGCAGTGGGGGGGCTCATCCGGTCTTGGACGGATAGGGTGAGCCTCCGCGATTTTGCGAACGCTGTTTTGAGCCTCCGCACTCTAGCCTAGACGTCTGGGCATTTATGTTTTCTGTCCTTTTTCTTTACACGTCCATCGGCTGTTTGCAAAAACGAGGCATTCGGTCTCATCCAGAATGACGCAGGTGCAGGAGAACGAATATTCTCGCGGCAAGGAAGGTCGTGCAAGGTACGCCAGTCGATCCGGAGGATGGGTATCTGCTGATCCAGCAGTGTTTACCCCCAGAAGATGAGCCAGACCCCGAATCCTATCAACAGGATCCCGCTTCCCGCTCGAATAACGTCCCTGTACTCCCGTATCCTGCTTGATGAGGCGTATCCCCCGAGGACCCCGACGCCGAGGAACGGCGTGAGCACCCCGGCCCCGAAGACCAGCAGGAGCGACAAGTCCTGCACGGTGCCGTCGATCAGGATTCTGCTCAGCAGGACGAGGAGCATCGGTGCGGCGCACGGGGCCTTGACGATCGAAAATATCATGCCCAGAATGAACAACCCGGCAAGCGTGGTTGCATGCTTCCGTATGGATGACTTAACGTAGTCGTCCGCGGAGATCGGGAGTTTTATCAACCCAAGCAGGTTCACCCCGGTGAGTATCGTGATCAGTCCTGCCGCGACGGCGAGGTACGGACCGAAACCACCAAGGGACATCCCTGCCAGCAGGAAGCAGCACCCCAGGACGATATACGCGGCTACCAGCCCCAGACCGAATATTACAGAGTTCAGGAGACTGCTTCTCAGCCCTTTGCCCGACCCGGTGACGTACACCAGGATGAATCCGAGTATTGCCATCAGGCAGGGTGAGAACCCGGAGAAAAGGCCCAGGGAGAATGCAAACGGGATATTCCAGTTAATCGGCGGCGAGTTCTCCTGCGGCTCAGCACCGGCAAGGGACTGCTCGATCGCCGCCCTGAGGCTCTCCTCGGTGATCTCTTCCTTGGGGATCTTGAAGGTGCCGTCCACGACCACGGCCGGGACTTCGAGAAATGCGTATGCGTTCCATCGCTCCCAACTGTCCACAGTCTCGACGTCGATCCATTCGATCGTGAGGGCGCCGTCGTAGGTGCTTTCCAGGTCCGCAATCAGCGGATCAGTCAGTTTGCAGTCCGGGCACCGGTCCATGTGTTAGTATTCGAGGGGGATCGTTGAGGCCGCGACTGCAGGAATGCACAGAGTGCATGCGATGAGCAGAGCGGCCAGTACCTGCACTGCCTTTACGGTCATGAGCCCTCTACCTCTCACAGGGGTGCGCAGAACACATCGATCACTCTGCTGGTCATCCATCAGCCATCAATCCGCTCCCTCCGGTGCGCGCCGTCGTTCCCAGATATAGAGGATGGGAAAAGCAACGATACCAACAAGCGCGATTGCCTGGAGGAGGGGGAGAACGGGGTACCCCAGTACCAGGTAGCGCAGAAGGACGATCCCAGTTGCTCCGAGGTAGAAGATGGCCGATCGTGCGAAGGTGATGTGGCGCTCCCCACCATCGATGAAGACGATGCGCGTCAGAAGCAGGCCGAGGATGACAAGGACAGGGAGCCAGAATATCTGGTTGATGGAGTATGCAAGGGACGCATAGCTATAGATCAGGAAGATCGTGACAAGAAGGGCGGCGTCGGTCATCTTCTCAACGATGCCTCTTCTCCGTGCTGTCTTCTTTTCTCCGCGCTTCCCCAGTCGAAACGCATGACGAAGGATATTCGCGGGATTGGGGTCGGTCAGGCCTTCTTTTCGTCTATACCACACCATAACGCAGGCGACTATTGCAGCGATCATCAATGGCAGGGGTAAGAGCAAAAAAGCTGGCAATGGGAGGTAGTCTGTTGTGATGATGTAAGCGATGACGATAAGCGAGATTCCAAAGGTTGCAACTGAACGCCACAACTCTTCTTTGGCAATAGTATCAATCTTCATGCGTACACCACCGATGCGCCATCGGGAATCGTGAACGTGAACTCATCATCATTTATCACGCAATTCATTGAGTAATTTCGATATTCCAGGGTTAGCACCAGATTGCCCTTATCGTAACTCTGCAGTTTTAACGGGGTCATATTTTTGGAGTCGATCCACAATACGTACTCTTTTGTGTTGTCCTCGCGGTCCAACTCGTGAGGAGTCAGTTTTACTTTATAGACCGGAATTGAGTTGATTGATTCTATCCCTTGTTCCTCTACCGTGTAATTTTTAGTAATGTTGTCGGCAGTAAGGTAACGTCTCAGATCTTCTGTAATTTGCCTGAGCCCCGTCTCCTTGCCTGATCATTCCTTCTCCATGGTCAAATACCTTCTGCCGGTGACCCACTCCT
>JALHIW010000011.1:0-38072 GCA_022837745.1 Methanomicrobiaceae archaeon
GAATATCGTCAGAATACAACGCCTTCCGGCGATACTTCACTACTATCACCAGATGATAGTAGAGAGCAAAGACCGAATGTGCAGACCTATCAAGTTTATGCCTCATGTTGGGTTAATTATAATAGAACGCCAACGATGATGTATCTATCGCAGGAAGGAAGGGCGGCTCCGCTTTCATCCCCGGCGGCAAGACCGGGGTCTTCCCGCTCCGCCCCCCTTCACCCCCGCAAGTTTATGCCTGTGCCCTTCCGCATTTGTTGCAGTAGACCGCGTCCTTGGGCAGCACCTCGTGACAGAACGGGCACTCCTTGGTGGATGAAGCAAGCATGGTGGGGGATTGCTTGCACTTCGGGCAGATGACCGCCTCCAGGCTTATCTCCTCGCCGCACCGCTGGCAGTGACGCTTCTCCAGCGATCCGATCTTCACGGTGGTCTCCCCTCTGAGATGATCCATCATACCTGTGACGATCGCCATGCCGGATGCGGTGCCGGAGACGAGCGAGACCTTCACCTCGGTTGCGTGTGCGGGGAGCTTCACCGACCCGGTGATCGTACCGAGCGAGGTGGAGAGCTGGATTGTCTTCTCGTCTGTGAAGGCAACCGGGATGTTGTTCCTGTCCTTCACACGGATGGTGATGGTCGATGAGGATTTCCCGTCCGCCGTGATCTCCAGTGTTCCGCCCTCCAGGGTGAACTGGACGGCCGCCTCTGCCTGCTGCTTCCCATACTGGGCCACCACATTCACCTTCCCCACTTCCATGGATGCCGTGAGTGCGGTCTCGGCAAAGGCACTCCCCCGCGGGACGATCACCGGTTTGATGGTCCCGCTAGAGGAGGTGAGGTTTACATCCCTCGCGATGGACTGGTTCCTGAGCGATCCGAAGCTATTCGCAAACTGCACCTTGACCGGAACCGTGGACCGGCCATCGGCAGGAACGCTTGCGCCTTTGACCGCAAACTAGAGGCGGTTTCGCGTGAATAGGAAGATTACGAGGATCACTATGATGACGGCGATCAGGATGAACGGCAGCAGACCCATCAGGCCTCCGCCGAGAAAACCACCGCCGGCGGCTGCACCAACAGTGATGGGCAGGGATGATACCCCTGCCTCGTAGCCATCCCTCAGCACCGTGGCGTTTATCGCATACTCTCCCTCACCAGGAGCGATAAACTTGGCTCCCCTGTAGGTTCCCGTGCTATCGGTCGTGCCTTCTGGTTGAACTAAAGCAACTTCAGATGAGCTCAATTTAACCGTTGCCCCTGCCACGGGGACCCCTCCGGGCCCGGAGACATGAACCACAATAGAGACCCGCTCCCCCTCTTCCAGCATATCCTGGACAGGATCAAATGTAACCATCAATGGGGCAAGTACAGTGGTTGTGGGAACGGTTGCCGTGGTGGTGGATGGAGCCGTTGTAGTAGCCGGCGGAGTGGTGGCGGTCGGTGAGGCCGTTGTAGTAGCCGGCGGAGTGGTGGTGGTCGCAGTCGGTGCTGCCTCGATGCTCACGATCTGTGGAGTGGCAGCGCCAGTCAATCCCTGATTATCGGTCACCTGCAGCCCGACTGTATATGTCCCTCTGGTCTCGTAGGTATGATTAATATGGGAATCTGATGTAGTTTCCGTCGTTCCGTCACCGAAGTCCCACCTGTACGAGGCGATCGAACCTCCTTCATCACTCGAGGCAGAGGCATCGAATGCAACTTCGGAGGGTGCTGGCCCGGGGTCTGTCGTGACGATGGTAAAGAGAGCGGTCGGGGGGAGATTGGTCACAGTGATGGTGATGGTTTTTGTTGCACTTCCAAAGCAATATTTGGATGCCGTGGCCGTGATGGTGTATGGATCCTTAGACACGGGTGATCTGAATACCGTGTTTCCCACGCCGCTGGCATCAAGAGTTACGGTCGATGGATCGAGATATGCGGCGCCATCTCCGGTGAATGTGACAGAGCCTGATGTGTAAACTCCAGACGATGTTCTCAATTTTATAGTCAGCGTGGAGGGAACATTGGGATTCACGATGGTGGGGGATGCAGTGAGACCCAGTACCAATGTCTCATTATGTGGATTAATGTCACTACAATTTGGCAGGACGAAAGTTGGTTTAGGCACGGGAATTGTCACGGGAGCTGCCTGACTGGCTGATCCAGCCATGAGAATAACGATAACGAACAGCATAATAACGAGGGATCTTCTCGGGTGAACCCGTTCATCTGAATCCCCCCCAACCCAATGCGGAATATTCATAGAACCTCCCCTTTGGTAGTGTTAAAGAATCGTCTGTAAATTTGACAACCTGACTCCAACGAGATCAGGATATACCAATAGGTCAATATAAACTTAATCGCATCACAGGCACCGATGAATCAGCTCCGCTAAACAGGCAACCCTGGCAGCACGCACTCCTTTTGTGAGGGGGACGGTTATCCATCCCCCGAACGTATTATCGACTCTTGTCAGAGATCCGCAAGCGATACGGCAGGCAGTTCAGGGGAGGATTTGGCCTCAGAATCACGATTTTCAATCTGTTTATCGAGGAATTCCGCCATATTGAGGTATCGGTAGCCTGTCAACCACTCCTCGTTCGTGTCCATGAGGATCGAGCCAACCAGACGAAGAAGGGATTCGCAACTGGGAAACGCACCGACGACTTTAGTTCTTCGTTTGATCTCAGCATTCACCCGTTCAACCATATTCGTGGTCCTGATTCGCCTCCAGTGGTAAACAGGGAAATCCCGATAGTTCCCGAGATCGAACATGAACCGTTCGACAGTATTCGCCGCACTCCGAAATCCCATCTGCTCGAGTCTGGTGGCAACACTCGACAGTTTATCCTCGTTCCCGTTCAACGCAGACTTCACGAGTGCACTCACGTCAGATTGATGTTTCCTCGGGACGTTCCGAAGGATTGCGCGAAGATAGTGGACTTGACACATCTGCCAGGTCGCGCCGATGAATGCGCTCTTCACAGCCTTTTGTATCCCTTCATGGCCGTCGGAGATCACCAGTTGAACACCGCGCAATCCCCAGAGAGTTAGCCAGAACCCTTCGTTCTCCGTTTATCCCTTAGAGATCAGGGCTTTTGGAATTTACAGCAAATTGTTTACATTATCCCCGGAATAGCGCTTCAGATGATCGGATACACGAGAAAATGGATCGAAATATTCCTTGATGAGAATATTAAGTATAAAATAATCAGTTCTTAACTATAATTGTGTGATACGATTGCGGAGGGGTCGCAAAGTGAGAACCAACCCTACACAACATCCGGTTGCCATGAACCGTTCGATATTTGAGGGCTACCTGACGCCAGACGTGGGGATTACTGAGATTTTTGCTCTATTGTTTCCCATCTGAGACATCTCAAACTTATCCGATGCAACGATCTCGGGTATAGAGAGAGAGAACTTGAACGGAAAGACCTCGGGGATGGAAAATGCCTGATCGAGCGGGATGCATTGTTTTTGTGAGGCAAGCAGAGCCGCTTCGAGCAGCCAGATCTCTATCTGCTTGTTCTCAGTGGTCAGGTGCAAAGGAAGTATATATTTTCCAGTCTCCTTATCCTTTGTAATGACACCCCACTCGAATATCGAAGATATGATCCGTTCGGTAGCCCTTTTAAGAGTTGTACGCTCGCCCCAGTCCTCCTTTATCTTCTTAACGATCTCCGCTTTTGTAAAACAGTCATAATAGAGAAGAGAACGGCTGATTGCGGTTACGACATCCCTGAAAAAAGGGTATGCGAGAAGGGCCATCCCCCAGTGGAGCCAGATCCTGTCCTGCGTATTCGATACCTGGAGGAGATCCAATGCTCTGTCCCTGATATCTGCATGCTCTTCTGGAACACGTGACCATATTTTTGTCAGCACCACAACGGTCTTACTCCGTGCGGCGTATGTTGGGATCTCGGGCTCGAGAAAACCGTGCAGAAACTGCCGAATCTCGTTGATCTCGCCGCTCTCTCTCTCTGCACTGGCAGCGGCATCAAGCCACTCGAGATGGATCCTCCTATCAAACCCGATCATCCTCGACATTATTGCACCCTCATAACTCTGACGAATGGGACAATCACTTCTTCGATCGATACCCCGCCATGTGAGACAACTTCTTTACCGGGATCAGAGAACGCCTTCAGAGCGTCGGTGATCAGCACGGAGTGGCCGGTCCCGATATAATCCCCTTCCCATGCAAACGAGTCTTCTGGGTACTTTGAATGTGCCTGCTCCATGAACACGGCACGGTCATAGAGCCTTGCCCGTGCACTGGTCTCTTCGACAAGCAACCCCTGGCTGGGGCGGCCTATACCTTCTGCGCTCACGTTGCCGTGGTCGGCGGTGATGTAGACAGCGTAACCTCGTTCGAGCAAACCTGCAAGCAGGTTCCTGAAGACGCCCTTCTCTAACCAGAGTCTGATGTCGCTGTGCAGTTCAGGCGTCCCCATGGTTGTTCTGTGCATGAGGTTGTCGATGATGTTTACAACAAGCCCGAGTATCGAGGGCGTGGCATCATGCAGTAGTTCATCGACCTCCGACTCATTGATGAGGTGATGCCCCTTCGAGAAACCGATGGAGTGTCTTTCAAACCCACTACTACCTGACCAGAACCTCCGCCAGAGACGCTCCTCATCCGTCTCTCCGCCAAGGGTGTGCTCGATGAACGCCGGGGTCTCGCCGGCAAAGAGAGACCGCCTGGATATAGATGTGATGGTCGGCACCCATGCATACACAGAGTCTTCGCGGTAAGAGAACTCGTTGCCCAGCGCCTCTTTGATGATCAACCACTGATCGATGGCCATACCGTCTATAACGATCAGCGCCATCCTTCCACCATTCCTGGCAACTTCGTGGGCGATGAAATGAGGGATATGGTGGACCATCACGGGTGCGGGGAGGTATGGCTGGTTTGGAAGCGATTTGAAATGAGCAAAAAGCCAGTCCCTGAACGCAGACTCTATAGAGAGGTGCAGCCGGTCGAACTCTTCTGACTCTCCCCGGCGAAGCGAGGTATGGAGTTTTCCGCGGATCACTATAGCCCCGGCCCATAACCTGGCGATGTGCTTCCAGTCTGCGTATCGTGCGTTCTCCCCCGGGATGCTCTCTGATATCTTCGAGAGCAGGTTCCGGAGATGACGGCGCGCATCGGCCAGAGGGTCGCGTATAATGCCACAGGTTGCCCACTCCGGGAGTGTGGCCGGGTCGTCAACCTCGATGGGCTTTAATGAGCCTTCAAGGAAGAAGCTTTCAACGTATAGCCTGATCTCCTGGTGATCGAAATCTATCTCAGGGGTATCACTGGCGTTGATATATCGAACCCACTGGCTCTGCAGGTAATTCATGAAACGGTCGCGGTTGAAGAGGGGACGGGTCTCCTCCTTTCCGATACCGAGCCTCGTCCAGATTTCGAGACAGTGGTTCACAAGTTCTTCAGGAACCACTTTTCTCTCGTAATGAATCCTGCACAGGAGGGAGACAAGGTCGGTTGGATCCCTGATCTCGTCCGGAGCGATCCGAAAGACCGTTTTGAGGATGTACTCCCGGGTCTTTGCGTTGCCCATCCTTTCGCCACGATAGTTTTTTGCGGATTCATAAAGCGCGTCGTAGTAAACCGGTTCAAGCAAGCGGACGACGGGATAACTGAAGAGCGGGAATATGTCGTTGATTGTTATGGTCACACAGGAACCGTCCCTGAGCAGGTCGTAGGGAATCGATTCTCTCCTGGTGTGAGGGAACCTGACAATCAGTTTCACTGGATCGTCTCTCCAGCGTTCCAGGCGTTCGCGGTATTCTGACTCATACACTATCCGAAACGAGAGAGTATCATTATACGAGACGATCTCATACCCCCGGTTCAGGATTGCCTGCTGGATCCCCTCCTCCAGGACAAGTGCGTCGGGGTCCAGAGCAATAATCAGAGGTCTATCATCCTGCAGCAGGTTCTCCAGTATTTCTTCACGCCAGTCAGACATCGCCGCCTTCCACCCTCAGGATGATCACGGGATAGATCTCAGGTATACCGGTTCTCTCGAGGATCTGTTCTCTCCCGGCATTCTCCGCGCCCTTTCTGCTGCGGTCCAGGGTCGAACGGTCTGTGCAGGTCACTCCCGTCTCTATAAACTCGCCACGGGCGATGGCATCCCAGATCTGGCGTGCACTTACATGGAGTGTACGGCCATCGTCGTTGATGAAGTAAGGGATGGCGTGCACCCGGGCGCCGTCGGGGCCAGAGACCACCAGCCGCCAGAGCGACCATACGCCAGAGACCTCTTCGGGGAGACCGGGTATCTTTATACGCTTCATGGGCATCTCTGGATGAACTATGGAAGACTGTGTGAGCAGTTCTGCAACCCGGGGGTCGGATACGGTGAGAAGTGTTCCAAAAGAGGGTTCTGATGCACTTTTATCAAAGAATACATCGCTCTGTGTTGAGCCGTCCGGCCATACGAGGTCATAGCCGGAGATGGTCTTTCCAACCTTTCCTCCACGGGAGAGGATATAGTTTGCAACCATCTGTTCCGTCAGGGCGGGGAGGGGGTTCCTGAGGTGCTCCTGTACCTCGAGGGTGTCGAGCACCAGATCATCCTGAAAAAATGAGAGAGATTCGCGTTCCTGTTTTGCCCGCTCGGATAATGAGGCGATGAAGTCTTCGAGGTAGGTGTCTGCTTTCTCCGGGTTGACGATCGAGTGTATGAAGAGGTTCTCGAACGTCCGCTCGGCCTCGCTGGAGTCGAGGACGTCGCTGATTTTGTCGAAACCGAGGTCGTTCAGGATGACCAGCAGTTTTTCGAGCAAGACTTCGTGGACACGCTCCTCAACGGTTCCGGAGAAGACCAGGTTGTAGACCTGAACCTCGTGGGTCTGGCCGATACGGTCAACCCGACCGATACGCTGCTCGAGCCGCATCGGGTTCCACGGCATGTCGTAATTGATGACAATATGACAGAACTGAAGGTTGAGTCCTTCTCCACCCGCTTCTGTAGATATCATCACCTGCGCATCCCTGGAGAAGGAGGTCTGGGCTTTCTGGCGTTCTTCCATGCTCATCGAGCCGTTGAGGAGGACCACACGGAACCCGCGTGCTTCGAGGTATTCGGCAAGCATCGTCTGTGTGGGGACAAATTCGGTGAAGATGAGGAATTTCAGGTTGGGGTTGTTCTCCCGGGCACGGAGGGTTAACATGAGGTTGACGACCTCTTCGGTCTTGGCGTCGGGTCTGGTTGCCTCACAGCGGCGAGCGAGATCGAGGAGGCGGCGCACCTCTTCACGTTCATCGGGGTCTGCAGGCGGGGAACTGGTGACCATCTGTTCTACCCGCTCTTCGGTCTCAAGGTCCCACCAGTCTTCGTCGAGAGGTTCTTCAGGCCTGGGGGGCGGCTGGTCATGGAGCACTGACAGACGCTTTTCAAGTGTGTTTCGTATCGATCGGGTGCTGCTGGATACAAGGCGCTGCATCAGGACCATCAGGAAGCCGATGTAGTTTCTTTTCTCTTTGAGAGCCCGGTTGTATCCGGTTCTGACGTACTCGGTGACCTGTTCGTAGAGTTCGGCCTGAAGCCTGTGTTCTTCTTTCCACTCGACACGGATTATACGGGTGTTGCGTGGTCTGAAGAGGGGTTTTCCTTCCGCATCGATGGCGTTTCTCTTCTCGGTGCGGACGATGGACGAGGTTATGGCGTCGCGGTCGATCGGGCTATCTTCACGGAACCTTGTTTTGTCAATGAGGCTCATCAACCGGAGGAATGCATCGGTCTTGCCCTGGTGTGGTGTGGCGGAGAGGAGAAGGAGATGAGGGGTGTGGTCTGCGAGGGCGCGGCCGAGTTTGAAGCGTGCGACCTGACTGGTTGTGCCGGCGAGTTTGTGCGCTTCATCGATTATGATGAGGTCCCAGCCGGCGTTGACGAGGTCATAAAACCGCTGCTGGTTGTGGTCGTGGATCTCTTTTGGCGTCCATCCCCGGCGGCGTTTCATGGGTTTTATGGCATCGAGCGGGACGACGATCTGGTCAAACAGCGTCCAGATCTTCCTGCCTCCGGGAACCTGGTTCCCGGTGGTTCCAGGGATTATAGGGACGAACTCTTCCTGGAAGTGTGTCCACATCTCTGAGACCCATTGGTTTACGAGGCCGCGTGGGGCGACGACAAGTATCCTGGAGGCCTTTCTGCGAAGTTTGAGTTCTTTTACCACAAGGCCGGCTTCGATGGTCTTTCCGAGGCCGACTTCGTCGGCGAAAAGGCAGCGCACCGGGTCGCGTGCGCAGGCGCGGGAGAGGGCGTAGATCTGGTGAGGCAGGGGGACGACCCGGGAGTTGAGGGGGGCGAGGAGCCTTTCACGGGAGTAGATCTCGATTATCTTTGCTGCGGCGGCGCGGTAGATGATCTCGTTTCTGTTCAGCGGTTTGGAACGGTTTAACGGGGTGAATGCATCTTCATCGGCGAGAAGGATGCGGTTTCTGCCCGGCACCCAGACCCTGTAACTCCTCTTTCCCCAGAGGTGCTGGATGGTGATGATCTGCACCGGTTCTGCTAAATCCGGATGCCAGACCCAGTCGCCGGGTTGCTGCTCCACCTCCATATCAGTTGTTTTCGAGTCTTGTCTGTGCATTGTCGTAGTACATCAGGAGAACGTCGTCTTCCTGCAGGATTTCAGGCGGCAGTCGGTCGCCGATCTCAATGATCATGTCGTAGTCGCGTTCTGACCAGCATTTCTTGAAGCCGGCACGGACGGCCTCGGTGCGGAAGACTTTGAGCCTGCCTTTTGTGGTCTTGTAAGTCTCAAACTCTCTGAGCAGTGCTTTCTCCCGCAGTTTTTCAAGGTCGGCCTCCCTGTTGGGGTCGGGCACGTACCATCGCCCTTCTTCGTCTTTGAGGAAGTTCTGCTCGAGGAGGTCGGCAAGTTCCGGCATGGCCTCGTGGCGGTCGGTGTTGCGGGACTCGATCATAAACTTCGGTTGGATCTCCTGGTAGGTCTGCGGGTGATCGCTAAGCTGGATACGCAGCCACCGGATGGCACTCTTCTCATCGTGGACGAAGAGGGAGACCTGCTCGACCCGGCTCGCTGCGAGGCGTTTCTGTTCGTAGAGGGGGACCTGGTCGGGGAGGAAGTACATGCCGTCGCGTTCGGGGAAACGCTGGTAAAGCCCGATGTAGAAGTCACCGGATGATATGGGGACGATGATCCCGCGCTGGACGTGGAACGCAACCATGCGGTCGTAGAGGAGGTGTTTCTGCCGCTCGACGATGTACTCGAGTTCACCGTCTTTCTCCGGGGCGATGGGCAGGTGTCTGAGGTGCTGGCGGACGAAGTCCCAGACGCCCTCCGCCGTTCCGGCGGTGAGTTTGAACCGTTCTTCCAGCCCGCCGTTGGGTTTGTAGGCGGAGATTATGAGGTCCTGCTTGACGGCGCTGGTGGTGGTGACCTGTTTGAAGGTGCCCTTCTTTTTGTCCAGGGTGCGGACGTCGGCGATCACGAAACCGGCGCGCGTCAATGCCTGCTGGATCGCCATCCAGACCTTGTTCTGGGAGTTGTGGAACTCCACGGTCATCCAGCGCCCTGGCTTTAAGATGCGGTAGTTCTCGGCGAAACACCGCTCCATCAATGCCTGGTAGTCGGGGAGCGCCTTGCGCTGTACTTTGTTGACGACAGCCTCGGAGCGGTTGTTCGTGAAGACCCGGAGCCAGGCCTCCCAGAGGAAGTTCAGTTCGGAGTACATCAGGTTGCCGCCGAAGGGGGGATCGGTGAAGATGTAGTCGATTGAATTGGATGGAATATTGTTTGTATTTGTTGTCGACTGGGTGGAAACCAATGTGTCATCTCGGGTAAATTCACCATGGTATTGAGAACTACGTAATCGCAGGCGGAATCTTTCGACAACATTAGTTTCAATTGAGAGCGACGCGATATACCACGTCCCCCGAAGACTAGTGATCACCCCACCTGCTTTCCCAAAATAATTACCTAAATGGAGCCTGTTTTCTCTTCCGACCCACGTTAAGGTAGATGTGAACCAGAAGCGGCATTGTCGATTATCTGTAGAAAATATTTTCTGGAAAAATGATGCCAGAACCCACAGATTCCTCTTCGTATAGAACTGATGCACATGGGTGATACCCATATCGTCATTTCGTCTCGACTCCTCACCATCAGGCATCCGATCCGTCGGATACCAGTACGGGATCCTCCCCCCCTCGATCCTCTGGATCAGGGCAAGGTCGTTCTCGTCCGGCACCTTCTCAAACCGCTTCTTCCCGACCGAGTAGTTGATCAAGACCGGCACCTGCCGTGCCCGCCGCACCGTCTCGCCGATGGCCTCGTCATGGACGTACTCCCATGCCCGCTCGAGCGAGCGCTTCGTCATCATCGCGCCGCAGTGCGGGCAGGGGAACTCGTCGCAGACCTTCCCCTCCTTCTGGTCCACCGCCGCCTCCCAGAAGACGATCTCCTCGGAGCACGATGGGCAGACAAAGACATCGCTCCAGACCGTGTAGTTGATCCTTCCCTTCACCGGGGTTCTGGTGCCGTCCAGGTCGGCTTTAAACTGGACCTTCCCATCCACGAGATGGTTCGTCTCGTACATCCAGCCGCACTCCTTCTCCACCTCGGCAAGGATCCGTTTCGCCTCCCGCTCGAACTCCTCCGGGTCCACCGGGTTGTTGTAGTTGTAGGCGATGAAGGTTGCCGCCGGCGAGAGGTCGCAGAGGATCGCCCGGCGGGCACCCCACTCCACACCGGGCATCTCCCGTTCAATCCTCTCCCTGAACTCCGGGTCTGGATTGCCGCACATCTGTGCTGCAACACCCGTCATCCCCGTCCCGCAGAAACCGTCAAAGACGATATCCCCGGGATCGGTGTAGTGAAGAATGTAGCGCATGATCGCCTTGTGCGGCACCTTAGTGTGGTAGGAATGAGCGTTGTAGATGGGATCGTTCTTCCCCTCCCTCACGTCAGCCGCAAACGGCTCCCGCTCATACCTCTCCTCCGGGTCATACGGCCGCCCGTAGCGCTCGATGAACTCCCCGATCCAGGGATTCGGGCACGCAGTGTAGTAGGGCGGGTCGGAAAGCGCAATGATATCTTCGTCCTTTCCAATTGGGAACCCCTCAACATCACGCAGAGAGTCAAGAATCTCCTTTGTCAACTCGTATTTTTTACCATTCATCCCTACTCCACCACAATACGGATCTTCCGCTCCTCCCTGCCTCTTGTCAGGGATTTGATGTAACCCTCAAACCGGTTCCGGAACTCGTCCACCGTGCAGGGCGACCCATTCCCCTTCAGGCCATCCATCAGAGCATCCCTGGTGATTGTCACCTTCACAAGCCCCGAAAGAACCTCCTGCATCGCCTTCACAAACTCGACAGATATCTTCTCCGGAAGCTCTTTTGCCGCCATAAAATCCTCAACCAGTTTCCTCTCATCGGGTTTCAGGGCTTCAAGGCTTGTGCTGACCGCCGGGTCGCTGAGGTTCTCCAGCAGTGTTTGCGTCCACCTGTCGTAGAGATCATCCAGCCTGTCCTCAAGCGCCGAAAGAATGTTCTCCAGTGGCGCGGATATCTCCTCATCCGCCGGCCTGAACTGACAGTACGGGCAGGTCACTGAGTTCTCAAGAGCGCCACTATCCAGCGCAAAGCACGGCTTCAGGCGTGTCAGTTCCGCCTCAAAACCGGTCAGATCACCCTTCGGCATGATCTCGATGCTCGAGAGCTCCCGGATTGCCTTGAGGGCAGGACTCTTCATTAACCTCTTCTTCCGGTTGTCCCCCTCGACACCCAGGCGCGCCGCACCATGGAGACGCAGGTACTCGTCGATGTACTCCTTCTTCAACCGGTTCAGTTCCCGTTCGAACTCCCTCTGGAACTCTTTGGTCTTCTGAGTCTCCGGATCTCTGATCTTCTCCAACAGGGCTTTTTTCTGCTCAACCAGCGATTGCAGAAAAGGGTTATCGTCAGGCAGGACCCTCTCTGCCTCTGCGAGGTATTGAGTAACCGGCGCGACACGCAGACAGAACTTTGCCAGATCCCCGATCTCCCGCATAACCTCCAGGTTCTTTTTCTGCTTGCGCACATCAGCCCGGCTGCTGCCAAAGTTCCGGAGTTGCCCCTCCGTCTTGAACCGCTGGAGCGACTCGAGGAAGACCTTAAGGTCATCAAGTTTCCGGGCAGCATCCTCTTTTCTGCTCTCGTCAAGAACGCTCTGCCCCCATAGCGTCAGAGAACTCTTCAACACCTCCTTAGCCTCAACAACCTCTTCGATCAACCCGGCCACGCGTTCCTGCAACTGCTTCACCGCTTCCCCGTGGGTTGTGGAGTTCCGGACAAGTCCTGGCGATATCTCGAGGAGAGAGAAGAGTTCGGCAAGCACCTCGATCGGCGGTTCTTTTGGCAGTTCAAGGTGTTTAAACGCTGCCAGGTCAGCAACACTCATCCTGGTGAGTTCCTCAAAATTTGCGGCTGTAATCTTCTTCCCCGGATACGCCACCACCACATCCCCATGGTATACCATGGCGGCAATAACAACGACAACAAACTCAGGCTCAAGCCGGAACCGCAGATCATACTCGACACCCCTCTGGCCGCCGATGATCTCGCTCCGGTTCAGCACCTGACCAACCCCCTTGCTCCGGAGGAGATCATTGATGTGGCGGGCATATACGGAATTCTCAGTATTGATAGAACCGTCTTCAAGCAGGTTGAGACCGTCAAGAACTGCAATGCCGCGCTGTACGCGGACACCGCTTATACACTTGATGGCATCCTTCATCGCCTCTTCCCGCTCTTTAGACCGTATAACCTGCGAGAAATGGGGGTAATCCGGGGCGATCTCCTCAAAGTGGGGCGCAAGACAGTAGGCTGAGATGTCATTGATGGTATCCGATATATCCCACGAAGTGTTTATCCCCCCCTCTTTCGCCAGCTCAACCAGGGGCCGGGTCACCCCCTGGTACGTCACGTCGTATGCGGTGATGATGTTCTCCCGCAGCCACTTTGTGATCGTCTTGAGGTGCTCGGACGCCTTGGCTCCGTATATGCTGCGGTTCGACCCCGAAGAGTTAGTGAACATCTCCCTCGCGCCGGCATATAACCTTAGAGCAGTCTCGAAAGTCTCGTTCATCCTGCTTAACCTGAAGAAGACCTCATCCGACCGCAGTTCGTCCGTGAAGAGCGGCGGATCGTATGGTTGGAGGAAGTAGATGTAAAAGTCGCGTGGCGGCTGGGCGGTCGACCGTTCGTTGGGCGCTCCAAAGAAGAGGTAGCCAGACCTCCCGGCTCGCCGCTCCCTCCAGATGACCTCATGCTCCCAGATCCGGTAGCCTGGCACATAGGTCGATCCCGGTGTCTTCATCACCCCGGCCAGGACCTCGAAATAGTAGCGATCCAGTATCCCTTTATCCAGGGAATCGGCCCGCTCTTCGATCTTTGCGTCATAATCAATGTCCTTCCGAACATCGATGTAATACATATCGTTCTCATCATTATGCGATATGAACTGCCCGCTGACGGTCTTTCCGATCTCACGGAGTATCGACTCGATTGTGGTGAGCAGGAACTCCGAATCCTGCTCCGGTATAGGGAGATAGATACAGAGATCATCCCGGATCTCTTCCGGCGTCAACCCAATCGGGGAACTCACATCGCCTGTCGTGAGACGATGGACGCAGAGGGCATGAACAATCCTGATCGCAGATGGGAGGTATTGTTTCCTCTGAAACGATCGGTTCAGGATCCCTTCAAGGATCTGACCTTTTTCGATAACCTCCCGGATATCCTGATTTGTCCGCAACGACGTATCGGTGCTGAGAGGTTCCCAGTAGTGGTCGTAAGAGAGCAGGCCCGGACTGTCTGTTGGGACCTCCTCTTCAATGAGTTTTTTAACATCCCTGCTCAACGTCTTGAGGATCTCCCTTTTCTCAACAACAAAAAGTTTCTCGAAGATCTCCAGGTATGCCGGGTGGATGGGGTAGAGAGCAACGTATTCATCAAGCCGTTCGTTCATATCCCC
The DNA here is from genome assembly GCA_022837745.1 of Methanomicrobiaceae archaeon. Taxonomy (GTDB): domain Archaea; phylum Halobacteriota; class Methanomicrobia; order Methanomicrobiales; family Methanoculleaceae; genus Methanoculleus. Next base: position 13,990 of record JALHIW010000011.1, read on the forward strand.
ATACAATGCGGTGAACTTTCCAAGATGATGCCGGATCATTGCCTTTTGTTCTGGCGTCTTCTTCAGCAACCGTTCAGCCACAACATACGAGACATCCGTCCGGACTATCCGCACCGACTCAAACCGCTTCTGGACCCTCCTCATTGACTCAGCAACGAACTCAAACCGCGGGTTGTCAAAGAGCGCCTCCTGGATCCCGGCCATAAACCGGAACCTGCTCAGACGACAGGATTCACCGATCTCACGCATAAAGTTGAGATCCAGTATCAACTCCTGCTCCTGCCGTGAACGCAGATAGTCAAGGAGTTCGTCAACGACGAGAAGCAACCCTTTGTCGGGGTATTTCTCGTTGAATGCATTCATCATCGCGATAAAGGCATCCTTGTGGTTCACCAATCTGTCTGCAGGAGGAAACGAGTAGTCCACACCAATCTTTGCCAGGTTTCTCTCGAGTTCACCACAGACGATATCACGAAGCGATTGCCGAACAGCTCCGATCTCTGTCCTGATAACCTTAAACTGACCTGCAATCTTCTTTACAGGCTCCTTTATGTCATCGCTCTGGAGATGCTCCACAAGATCCGCGTGCTCTGCAACGGCACTGACAACCGACATCAGGTGCGACTTACCGGTACCATAATTCCCAACAACCAGCAGCCCTTTCTTGTCGAGCGTTGTGTTCAGTTCAAGGTGAGGTATAAGAACCTCGATGAGATTCTTCGCCATCCCATCCGAGATGACATATGTCTCCACAAGGCGCCGGGCCTCATCCTTTTTATCCGCCTCTCGCAACTGAACTACATCTTCAATAGGATCAAACCGAACGAGATCGCCGTATTTCATGCCACAACACACCCCCTCCCATTTGATGATACCGATAGGATCGGGGTATCACCAAGATGATTCCTGCCATACCTCCGGTAGTCATCATGGCCGGTATAAGCGTACACGAGTTCCGATCCATCATAATCTCCGTTCCATGCGGCGATTACGGTTTTGTAACGCCCGAGATTGCTCAGTAAACGGAATGGATCGAGAGCCAGGTCGCGGGAGAACAACACCTCGGTTCTATCGAGCAGCACTGCCTCACCCTCTACCTTCATGATAATCTCGTGAAGTAAGCGTTCGGCCATAATAGGACGGTCGCAAGGAGGTAAATCAAGGAGTCCTCGACTCAGCTCAGTGTTCACGTTGATGCGTGGAAAGCCAAACTGATCTTCGCAGTTGCGCAACACAGCGGAAATCTCTCTTCCTGACCGACCGGTCAGGATGATTAATCTGGTATTTTTAAGCGAAACCGAGTCGAGAGCCTCCCGAATCATCATACAATGCATGAGAATAAGAACCGATAAATGTATCTTTAAAATTTAAATGTCGATACCCCCCAGGTGAGTTTGTGGCTCTTTGGCCAGTGATCCTGGAATCAAAAACTCTGCTCAGAAAGATCTATTGAACAGATCTCTCCCGACGATGGAGAGGGGGGAAAAGGGGCCAGCCGCAGAACCTCGGCGTAATTCACCCCCATCCCGCAGATGTCTTGCCGCGGGGATCTCCCTGCACTCTCGGCTCCGGGCGTGCACAACCCGTTGAGACCGAACACGGGTTCCGGGCCCGGATCTCCGATCCGGTCTTGAGCGGATCCCCCCCGCCGCCGGAAAAAAAGATCCCTTAATGCCCTCCGGCTATAAATCTCATCTCTCATGGTATTCTCCCTCATCGAGACCGTCATCATACTTGCCATCGGCAGCGGCGCCGGGGTGATGGTCGGGATCATGGGGGGCAGCGGGGTGATGGTGGTGGTGCCCATGCTGACGCTCCTGCTATCTTTCCCCGTCCACACCGCGATCGGCACCAGCCTCCTCATCGACGTCGTAGCAACGGTCGTGACCGCCACCATCTACCACCGCCACCAGAACGTCTACATCCGGCCAGGGCTCTGGATAGCGCTTGGTTCGGTCGGCGGCGCCCTGGCGGGGAGCAGGGTTGCCGATATGATACCGGCGGTCGGGATGAGCGGGCTCTTCGCGCTGATGCTCATCCCGACCGGGGTCTACCTCTGGCTTAAGGGGCTTGGCCGTCCCGGCCTCGCCGCCGCCGGCGGCGAGATCGACTCGCCCCGGCTCCCGGTGCAGACCCGGCGCCAGCAGTTCACCGCGCTTGGCCTCGGTGTCTTCGTCGGCATGATGTGCGGGCTCTTTGGCGCCGGTGGCGGGGGGATGATCCTGCTGATCCTGATATTTGTGCTCCGCTACCCCGTCCACCTGGCGGTCGGGACATCCTCGTTCATAATGATGGTAACCGCCGCATCGGGCACGGCGGGCTACATCATCCACTCCAACATCGATATACAGGCAGCGCTGATTGCAAGCGTCCCCACCGTGCTTGCCGCCGGCATCGGTGCCGGGATAGCAAACAGGGTCAGCGAGAGGACGCTTGGCAGGATCATAGGGGTTGTCCTGGCGGCCCTCGGGGTTGCCATGATCGCAACGCGGGTCGTGGCCGGGGGGTGAGGGAAGACCCACCCGTCAAAAAGATGCCGGCGGCTTATTTAGTGGTGTAACATGAGGCCATCAGATCGATACCCCGCCCGGATGGCATCGCCGTGAGTTCTGATGGACACAAGCATACGCATAACAACTATATGCCATAACTATTACACAGCACATGCGGGGCGGGCAGCCCGACTCCGATGAGCGAGGTTGAAGATGACCGTGGATTTCACCCTCGATGAGATAACTGAGAGCCTCTCCGACCTGGATCTGGCGATCCTCCACCTCCTACATGCAGGAGGCAACTCTGCCGTTCGGGGGGATGTCATATTCCAGAAAGAACTTTTTCTCATCGGGAACTGCATCGAGCGGATCGGAGACGAGGCAGACTTCGTCCCCCACCTGTTTGGGCCGTATAGCGAGTCTGCCGAGGTTGCGCTGGATGGTCTCGTCTCCCTGGGCCTTGTGAGGAGATCGGAAGGGGGCTATACCCTGACTCCCGAAGGGATGAGTGCCTGGGAGAAGGTCTGTTCTGCGTTTCCCCCCGAGGAGTCCGAAGCAATTGACGACTTCAAGGAGTTCCTCAACGACCTCAGCGTGGATGAGGTCCTCCTCTTCGTCTACGTCACCTATCCTGAATATGCCCGGGAGTCTGCAAGACGCCGCAAGATCCTGCAAAGGAGAGCCCCTCTTTCGGCGTCGCTGTACCGGAAGGGGAAGGTAAGTCTTGAGAAAGCCGCGTTTCTTGCCGGGATGAATATAGAGTCATACCTTGATTACCTGAGAGGATGCCCTGATCGGGTATGAGGAGAGCCTTTCAGCGACTGAATTTCGGCAAAAGAGGTTGCTGCAGATAGTCAACATGCAGCAGCAGTGCCTGGAGGCTGAAGTCCTGAAGGGCATTATCGATGAATCAGGGGGTGCGTCGCTGGATTACTTTTCATCGAAGAAGAACGTCGTGCAGAGCGACATCAAGGGTCTTGCAAAACGGAGCGGCAGGTGACCTATCCAGATAGGGATGCAGGTTCTCCTTCCTTCCTGGATCGTCATCACCGTTCAACCCGGGGTTTATCCTGCGGGGGGGTGAAGGGGATGAAGCAGGAAGCCCCGTCCTTTAGGGCGGGGTAGTTCACGGAGGGAAGACCGTTGTACGTGAAGGACGCTCTGGCGCTCCAGCGGCTCAAGGCTGATACGCTCCGGTCATACCTGGATTTCCAGCCGGTGATCGATAGGCACATCTCCAGGATATTCGGCGATTAGAATCTACGAGCGGGAACGATGAGCGATTATAGAGGTGGTGATCTGCGGGCGCAAGGTCACCATCTCCGGCCGAGCGCGGGTCTTTCAAAAAGTGGGGCCGGGGGATGGACGACGCGCCGTCTTTTAGTGCCCGCTCCCGGCCTCATCCGCCTTCTTTGCCTTCGCCGCAGCGCGGCCAATCAGGACGACCGCAATCACAGCGATGATAGTCACAACGACAGCGTAGACAAACATCGCAACAAGCGTGCTCTGCTCCCCAAAGACGATACTGAAGAGTTCCTGAATGGCGCCGTTCCAGGCAAGAGCGGCGATCAGACCGAACGCCGCCGTGATAAGGGCGGCCATCTTATCGATGACCTCAACCTTCAGAGACGTAATAAACCACCGACGAGAGGGTGCACTTTTTGCCTGATAACCCTTTCTGTGTATGCTCGGGGGGTTACGAGCGGGACAACCCGGAGTGACACCCCCGGCACGGTATCGGCGTGTCAGCGGGAACGGTGTTCGCCGAGCCACCCCCGCCGCCCGGCCGCTTTGCGGCCTCCTCCCGCCCCCTTCCCGAGGGGCGGGCAGTATGTGGCGATAGCACCGGATAGCCGTGCACGGGGAGAGGATTCTTCCGGGGATTCTCACCTGAAACCGGGGTGACGCGATGCACACCCCCGGCACTGTATCGGTGGGATATCGCCCCCGCGGGGCGGGGGCGGAACGCCCCTTCCCCTGTCGCTCGCGTCTCACCCGTTGAGCGGTTTACGTAGAGCACGAACGGGATCTCGCTGAGGGTGTTTACATCGACGGTAGAGGGGCGATCACTCCGCCCCGCCAGAATAGAGTAACGATAAAGGAGGGTGGAGCGTGGGGGGCCAAAAACCCCGTTCCTTTTCCCTCTTCTCAGTCCAGCGTCCCGATGCCGTCGGCCCAGGTCTCGACCGTGCTCTTGATGGCCTCATCCTGGTAGGACGAGAGCCTGAGGGTCTTCCGGGTGAAGGTGAGGTAGTAGTCCTCGCCCGAGGTGTGGTGGCACCTGAGCTGGGCGTAGTAGGTCTCGTTCGGGAGGTCGCGGACAGCCTCGCCGCCCATCGCGGTTGCAATGGCGGTGTTCGCAAGCACCTCGGCGGCGTTCGCCTCGAAGGCTGCGATCGTCGGCGAGTTGAGAGAGACCGTCCCGACACGCTTCCCATCATCGTTGATGAAGTTCACCTTCGCGGTGTAGCGCTCGCGGTTCAGGACGATCGGCTCGATATACTCCCCGTCGCGGTTGGTGTAGCCGACACAGTCGAAGGGGTTGTCGGTGATGACCGACTGGACGAGGTTGTTAAACGCCGTTACGCTGGCGATCGGGACCGAAAGTTCCCGGACCGCCGTTCTGTTTACAGTGGTCGGCACAAAGTCTGCCATGGGTTCTGTCTCCTGCCTGCCAGGGTTCCCGGGAATGTGACAGACATATACAGGGTTGGCGGGAGAAGGTATCAGCCTGACTGTATCAAAAACGCTGGATCTGGCCCGGATTCACCAATATAACCTTTACCGTATGGCTTTTCGACTCAGCCGACCTATACTCCCACAGGAGGATACCATGACCGCCGAAAAGACCACCCGGGAGCTTGTCTACGAGACCAACCGGGACGTGAAGTGGATATGCCGGACGCTCCAGCAGATGGAGGCCCGGGACGAGGATTTTGAGGCCCGGGTGAGGGCGCTGGAGGGCTGGCAGGCCGAGAGAGAGGGCGCGGAGCGGCGGCTCTCGACGGTGAGCGCCGGCGCCGGTGGGATTGTCGGCGGGGTGGTGGCGGTGATTTTGCGGGTGATCGGTGGGGGATGAACGAAGGAATGGCTATGGAATGATGGCTTCACAATCTGCGCACATTTTGGATCAGGGTATGTGACAATCACATTCGGGGGTCGCATTCGATTCACCTCGACATACCTGCTTCCCCTTCCTTCCCCCTCAAGACTGATCTGCGGTTCTTCCTCCTGGAGCTGCTGCATCAACCGGACTACCTGATACCTGTCCGGATGAGTGATCTGCCTGTTCTCAGCGTTAGACAGGCCTATCTCTCCACGGTCGCTGTCGCAGCACGCTGAGCACCCGGGTCTTCGCCGCCTCCCGGTCGATCCGCCGATCTCGGTCGGGGTGGCCCGGTGCCATTAGCCGCCGGTGGATGTCCGGGCGAAGGACCCAGTAAGTGCCACGCCCTGTCCAGTCCTGATCCAGGTAGCCACGCACAGTCTCCATCTCGTGTGAGGCGGTCCCGCCCCTCACGTTCGGAACGCTGGATCATATGAGCGTCGTTTAGGCTGTGTGTGTATCTATTCGTTTTTGACCAGAGTGTATAAAGAAAGGCTCATTCCTTTTTGACCACCCATGACCAACCCCCGCACGCAGATGGTGGTTGGGGGGGTGCATCAAGAGGTGTATTCCATGACACGATTCAAAACGATACCCAAAGTCGTATAGTACTTGCCAGAACCACATAGCACAACCTTACGGGGGCGAGCAAGAAGAGGGTCATCCGTCCCCCCTTGACCAGTAGGGGTAGGAGACGGTGGGAAACAGAGGTAGATCCTGGAGGCACTCATGCAGATGATCCCCGCAGGTTGGGTCAAACCGCTCCAGATGGAGGAAGGGTGTGGCATCCGGTTTCGCCCGGTTGAGCAACCGGATTCTGATGGATGGTCACCACAAACCTCCTCTCGCTCTTCTCCTCCTCTCTCCGGTCAGGAAACAGATGATGTCGCGGGGGGCCAGAGACACACCGGATAAAACAGGTCTCACGGGCGTGGCTATCCTTTCAGGCAGAAAGAGGGGAAAGTGACCCGGGAAGGGATTGGGTTTTCACACCCTTCTGTTCGCGGGTCTCAATGCAACACCCTAGTAAGCCTATTATATTGATCGGCTACAGTATGGGGTTTCCATACCCTTCTGCTCGCGGGTCTCAATGCAACACGGGCCAATTACGCCCGCCGAGGGGGCGGTGCTGGCGTTTCCATACCCTTCTGCTCGCGGGTCTCAATGCAACTTGCCCTTATCGGCATTCTTATGGAGGTGGCGGTCGTTTCCATACCCTTCTGCTCGCGGGTCTCAATGCAACGCCTTAACCTTTGAGGAGCTTCCTCAGGTTGAGGAGAGTTTCCATACCCTTCTGCTCGCGGGTCTCAGTGCAACAAAAGTCCACGGGAGAAGGGACCCGTTGGGTTATTCTTGTTTCCATACCCTTCTGCTCGCGGGTCTCAGTGCAACGAGAAGATGTTGATGTTGATATTAGTTGGTATTACACTTTTGTTTCCATACCCTTCTGCTCGCGGGTCTCAGTGCAACAGTAGCACTTTCCTCGATAAAATCCTTTCTATTGGTTCCTGCGTGCCCCAATTCCAGCTAAAACTGCGGGTGTCTTCCGCATCACCCGGAGTATAAGAAGACACCCGCAAATCGATCTCAGGAAATCGAAAATAGGGCCCGAAATGACCTTCGTTTGATCAAAAATTGCGGGTGTCTCATGTAGAATTGAAGTATATAAAGACACCCGCAAATCGATCTCAGGAAATTGAAAATAGAGGCTGGAATGAACCCCATTTGATCAAAAATTGCGGGTGTCTCCACAGGGAGAAAGCGGGGTGTGATGCATAGGGGGAGGTACATGGAGTGCGGTGTATGGGGTGTGATGCATATAGTGCGGTGCACAAAATGTCATAACATGAGAGAGCTCATCCTCCTCCCCGTAAAGCAAGGCCGTGAACGTCCTCATGATCTAACCGATAGAGTAGCTCTCCCATCAACAGTATGAACCGACGGATCCGCCTCGTCCCAACTCACCCCCACAACCTGATCCAGTGCCGCTGCCGGGAATACACCGGGATAGAGACCGAACCGGATCCGATCCCGGAGGATGCCCCGGATCTCATCGGCATCGTAGGGATGGAAGTAGACATCCGATGGACAGAACAGTGAGGTCATCCACCGGCTCAGAGCGCTCACAAGATCGAGGTCAACATCGCTCACCGTTGCAAAGACCGCCGCCCTGGCAGCGCCCGGGCGGCGGGGGTGTGGCTTGACTGCTCGCATGGAAAAACGTCTTCAGTGACACGTCGGGACAGGGGAGGGGATGTTCCATCCCCCTCCCCGTCAGCCCCACCCCAACGGAGGCGATATCCCATAGACACACTGCCAGGGGGGAGACAACCTCTCTGCCGTCGACGCGATCACCCTCACCGAAATCCAGTTCCTGCTCCCCGTGCACCGTATCCGGACTATCGCCACTTACTGCCCGCCCCCTCGGAAGGGGGCGGGAGGAGGCCGCGCGAGCGGCCGGGCGGTGGGGGTGGCTCGACTGCTCGCATGGAAAAACGTCTTCAGTGACACGTCGGGACAGGGGAAGGGGATGTTCCACCCCCCTCCCCGTCAGCCCCTCCCCAGGGGGCGATATCCCATCGATAGAGTGCCAGGGGAGGAGACAACCTCTCTGCCGTCGACGCGATCACCCTCACCGAAATCCCGTCTCCACACCCTGGCACTGTATCCGGACTATCGCCACGCACTGCCCGCCCCCTATCGAGGGGGCGGGAGGAGGCCGCGGCAGCGGCCGGGAGGCGGGGGTGGACCCAGAGGTTAAAACACCGCCACAGGAGACACGAGCGACAGGGGCGGGGGCTGTTCATCCCCCTTCCCCGTCAGCCCCTCCACGGGGGCGATTCTCCATAGATACCGTGTCAGGGAGGAATGCAACCTGCGTGCCGGTGGATCCCTCGCGTCAAGTCGTCGGAGAGACCTCCGCGCTGTACGGAATCCCAGAAGAGTGTGTGGAAGAAGTAGTGGCCGCGGTCCCGACGTAACTACTTCAGCCTCACCCAATGTTTGTTTGGGTATATCGCGACTGTTTCACCATTGTTCTGATAATAGGTCCCTCCAGGGTGCTTGGACCCCCAATCAAGGTTAAGCCAGTACGTTGTTTTTCCTCCCTCATTCGAGGTCCTGTAGGCGATGCCCTTACAGTTATATCTCTGGCAGATGTACTTCGCAATGTTGTCAAGGTCGCTCTTGCTGTCCGCTATGGCAACCTCTGCATAGGCATGCCCGATGCTATCTGTGTTATATGCCAGGATAACCCGTGGAGTGCCACCAATAGCAGATATTGTGGACGCCACAAGGATAGCAAAATCATCACAGTCTCCCTTTAATCCGAGGTTGATTGTTCTGCTTGCGGGAGAGTAGTAATTGAAGCCGTTTGGATCGTTCACGTATGTCCAGCGTTTGTACATCTTCTCCCACATGTCGCATATCTGCGCGATATTGTAATCCCCGCCGTGACCCCTATCAATCATACTCAGAGCAAAATCTCTAGTATCGGGATCAGTGTAATCCATCGCTTCAACGACTTTTGATGCTTGAGCGTCCCAGGATGATGTAACAGACGCAGAGGTAGCCTTTGGGGTCGCCGTCCCTGCCGCGACTACAGACGAGGTAGGTGGATCGAGGTCGAACTTAGTATAACCTAACTCACCCATCACCACCGCCATGACCCCCGCAGCGATGAGGAAGATTAACGCATATGTGAGAATTGACTTTCCTCCTCCTGTTTGCGACGGTGGTTCATACTGTGGATAATCCTGCCCATCATCCGGTTCATCGTCAGGCAAGATCACCGGGTCGCCCAAGAAAGCACCATGCAATTCGTACAACTGGTCTTCAAGCCAGATGTACTCCTGTCCGCCTATCACGCAGTGGGAAGCATTTTCGACATCATACCACTCCCCGTTAATACAGATAGACTCATGCGGTACCACGTAGGGTTCAATATCATCAGACATACAATGAATTGAGAATCAGACTGCACCCTTATAATCATTTATATTTGCGCGCGCACCCCCCGCACCTCCCTTTTTGGTCACCACACCATTAAGACCCTTAACACGGAGAGTTAGGATTCCCGAAAGTATGGCCATCTTTGGCCAAAACTGGCCATAAGAGAAAAGAAAACGGAGAAAAGAGAAAATGGCAAAAGAAGAGAAATCCGAGCAAAACCGCATCACAAGGCACATAACCCTGAGCCGGGAAGCGGATAATTTCCTACGAAGCAACGTTACGAATGCGTCTCGTTTTGTAGACAGACTGATTTTAGGAGCGGAAAAGGGGATTCAGTCCGCGATTGTGACCGCATCCCCGATTGCGAGTGGGCTCGCTGAGATTCGAACTCAGGACCTCCGCCATGTCAAGGCGACGTCATAACCACCTAGACCACGAGCCCGCATCAGCCTGACGATCAACAAGGTTGGTTCTTTTGGTATAAAACCATTCGCCCGGCTCAAAATCGCCCCTTAGAAGAGAGGGCCGAGGGGGATCCCGGCGCGCTCAGATCTCCGCGTACTTTGCCGTATGGATCCCATCGACCCGCTTGATCTCCTCCATCGCCTCAGGCGGCACCGGCGAATCGACGGTCAGAACCATCAGCGCCTCTTCACCCGGCCTGTGGCGGCCGACCTGCATCCCCGCGATGTTCACGTTCACCCGGCCAAGGATCGTCGCAACCTTCCCGATGACGCCCGGCTTATCCGTGTGGCGCGAGATGACCACGTGCCCCGTCGGCGTCAGATCGGTCATGTAGCCACCGATGCTCACGATCCGCGCCCGGTTCGGGCTCGAGACGCTCCCGCTAACCGTCTCCGTCATCCTGTCAGTCCTCGCCGTTATGGTGATGATGTTCCTGAACCCCTGCGCCTCCTCCGTGGTGGTCTCGCTCAACCGGATACCCCGCTCCTTCGCCACAAACTCCGCGTTCACCAGGTTTACCGGCACCTGCAGGATCGGGTCAAGCATCCCCTTCAGGATCACCCGCGTGATGAACTTCGTGTTCGGCAGGTTTGCAGCCTCCCCGCCGTAGGTGACATCGATCGCCTCAAGCCTGCCCTCGATTAGCTGGATGAGAAGCCTGCCCATCTTCTGCGCAAGCCTCGCGTAGGGCTCTATCAGCGCCTGCTGCTCCATCGGCACAACCGGAGCGTTCACCACGTACTTCGCAGACCCGCCCGAGAGGACGCTGATACACTGGTTTGCGATCGAGATGGCGACATTCTTCTGCGCCTCGACCGTGCTTGCCCCAAGATGCGGCGTGACGATCACCTGCTCAAGACCGATCACCGGCGAATCCGTCGGCGGCTCGCTCTCGAAGACGTCCAGCGCAGCACCGGCAACCTTTCCGCTTGCAATCCCGTCCGCGAGAGCCTTCTCATCGATGATGCCCCCGCGGGCGCAGTTGATCAGCCGAACACCGTCCTTCATCGTCGCGATCGTCCCGGCGTTGATCATGTGGTGCGTCTCCTTTATAAGCGGGGTATGGACGGTGATGACGTCCGCTCTCCTGAAGAGGTCCTCAAGCGTCACCATCTCCACACCAAGGCTTGCAGCCCGCTCGCTGCTGATGAAAGGATCGTAAGCGATGCACTTCATCTCCATCGCCTGCGCACGTTTCGCCACCTCACGGCCTATGCGCCCGAACCCCACGATACCCAGGACCTTCTCGTTCAGCTCGACGCCCATGAACTTCGAGCGCTTCCACTCGCCCTTCTTGACCGAAGCGTTAGCCTGCGGTATATTGCGCGCGAGAGCAAGCATCATCGCCATCGTGTGCTCGGTGGCCGCCAGGGTGTTCCCTTCAGGAGCGTTCGCGACTATGATGCCCTTCCGGGTCGCCGCCTCGGTATCAATATTGTCCACCCCGGCACCGGCGCGACCGATAAACTTGAGCCTCTTCCCCGCCTCGATAACCCGTGCCGTAACCTCGGTTCCCGAGCGCACCAGCAGGGCATCGTAATCACCGATGATATCGACGAGCTGATCCTCAGTCAGCCCCGTTTTGATATCCAGATCACAAAACTCTTTCAGGATATCAAGCCCTTCCTCTGCCAGCGGATCGCTGACCAGTACCCTATATCTCACGGTTCAACCCATACTAATTCAACATCATACGTCTTGATGTTTTTTCCTCCTAAATCTTTTATGCAATGGTGAGCAGTACATGTGTGGTGCGAGCATGAAGGAAATGCCCAACGTTCTCTGGCTTGAAGAGATCAAAAAGGAAGACATAATCTCCGTGGGGGGGAAAGGGGCTTCACTGGGTGAGATGGCAGCCATCGGTCTGCCGGTGCCCCGGGCTTTTGTGGTGACCGCTCAGGCGTTCCGCAGGTTTCTTGTGGAGGCCGGGATCGAGGACGAGATCTTTCGCAGGCTGGAGCGTCTGGACGTCGATGACACCGCTGCGCTGGAATCTGTATCGCGAGAGGTGCAGGATATCGTCCTGAACGCCGCGATGCCCGACTACATCCGCCAGGAGATCGCTGACGCCTACGCCAGGATGGACGGGGGGGAGACGGTCGTCGCCGTCCGGTCGAGCGCCACCGCCGAGGACCTCCCGGACGCCAGTTTTGCCGGCCAGCAGGAGACCTTCCTGAACATCGTCGGTGAGGAAGCGCTCCTTGACGCCGTCCAGCGGTGCTGGGCGTCGCTTTATGGCGCGCGTGCCATCTACTACCGCGCAAAACAGGGATTCGACGATCGCAGCGTGAACATCGCCGTCGTCGTCCAGGAACTCATCCGGTCCGAGAAGTCCGGGGTCATGTTCACCTCCCACCCGGTCACCGGGGAGCCCCTGACCATCATCGAGGCCTCCTGGGGGCTTGGCGAGGCCATCGTCTCCGGCAGCGTCTCCCCCGACAACTACGTCTTTGACCTTCGCACGGAGCGTGTGGTCGACCGCCTGATCGCAGAGAAGGATATCATGATCGTGCCCGACGGCCGGCACGGCACAAAGACCATCAAGACGCCGCCCGAGAAACGGCTCGCCCCCGTCCTTTCCGACGAGGAGGTGGCACGGCTTGCGATGCTCGGCAAGATCGCCGAAGACCACTACGGTGTCCCGCAGGATATCGAGTGGGCGATCGTCGGCGATGAGATCTACATCCTCCAGTCACGGCCGATAACAACGATCAAACAGCCGGGGATAAGACGCACCACCGAGACAGGGAAGAAGAGCGGCCCTCTCGGCGCCGTGATCCTGCAGGGCCAGGGCGCCTCACCCGGGGTCGCGAGCGGCCGGGTGGTGATCGTGCACGACGTCAAGGACACCAGCGCCGTCAAAGAGGGTGACATCCTTGTCACCACCATGACCAACCCCGACATGGTGCCCGCGATGCGGCGTGTCAACGCCATCATCACGGACGAGGGCGGCATGACCTGTCACGCGGCCATCGTGAGCCGTGAACTCGGAACCCCCGCGGTCGTGGGGACGAAGAAGGCAACAAAGACCCTTAAGAACGGACAGATAGTCACCGTCGACGGCGAGAAGGGCCTGGTCTACGAGGGAGCGGTGGAGCCGCCGGCAGTATCCAGGGCCGCACCGGCTACGGCCGCGGCAGCCCCCGTCATCACCGGCACCCTGGTGAAGGTGAACGTCTCCCTGCCGGAGGCCGCAGCGCGTGCCGCCGCCACGGGTGCGGACGGTGTAGGCCTCCTCCGTATAGAGCACCTCATCCTGGGGCTTGGCAAGACACCCTCCTGGTACATCGAGCATGACGCCGAGGAAGAGTTTGTCACCGAACTCTACACCGGCATCAAGACCGTTCTCGACGCGTTCCCCGGAAAACCCGTCTGGGTCAGGACGCTTGATGCCCCGACCGACGAGTTCAGGAACATGGAGGGCGGCGAGGAGGAACCCATCGAGCACAACCCGATGCTTGGCTGGCGCGGCATCCGCCGCGACCTGGAGTCCCCAGACCAGTTCCGCCTCCAGGTGGAGGCCTTCAAGCGGCTCTGGGCCGCCGGGTATGACAACCTTGGCGTGATGTTTCCGATGGTAAACCACCCCGACGAGTTCACCCGCGCCAGGGCTATGATGAAGGACCTGGGGGTCGATGTCGACAACGTCACACTCGGTATAATGATCGAGATCCCGAGCAGCGCCATCCTTGTCGAGGACTTCATCAGGGCCGGGATCAGGTTCGCCTCGTTCGGGACGAACGACCTCATCCAGTACACCCTGGCCATCGACCGGAACAACGAGCACGTCGCCGAGATGTACCAGCCGGAACACCCCGCCGTCCTCCGGCTGATCGACTACGCCATCAGCGCCTGCCGCAGCCACGGGGTCGAGTGCTCCATCTGCGGCCAGGCAGGTTCAGACCCCCGGATGGTCACCTGGCTTGTCGAGCACGGAATATCAAGCGTCTCGGCAAACATCGATGCTGTTCAGCGGATCCGTGAGGCCGTTGCGCGTAAAGAAAAACAGATCCTCCTTGAAGCAGCGAGAAGAAATGCGTGATGCAGGGTGTTCCGAGGAGGAACTATTCTCCTTTCTCTCATCAAAGCGGCAGGATGACCTTGGCTACCGGCGTATCCTGAGTTCGATGTGCACACCGCCCCACCCTGTCGCGGTGCGGGCGCACATGATCTTCATCGAGACGAACCTGGGCGACCCCGGGCTCTTCCCCGGCACATCCGCGCTTGAGGATCTCCTCGTCGAGCGGCTCGGAACTCTGATGCACCTCCCGGATGCCGGGGGATACGCGACAAGCGGCGGGACGGAGTCAAACATCCAGGCGCTCCGGATAGCAAAGAAACTCAAACCGGTGGACTCCCCCAACGTCGTGATGCCGGCATCCGGCCACTTCTCGTTTACAAAGGCCTGCGACATGCTCGGAGTTGAGGCACGGACGGTGCCGCTCGACCCTGAGTTCCGGATGAACGTCGAGATGGCCGAAGACCTGATCGACGCAAACACCGTTGCCCTCGTCGGTGTCGTGGGGACGACCGAGTACGGCATGATCGACCCCATCGCCCGCCTCTCGGAGATCGCCCTTGACCGGGACGTCTTTCTCCACGTCGATGCGGCGTTTGGCGGGATGGTCGCCCCGTTCCTGGACCGGCCGATCCCGTTTGACTTCCGTCTCCCCGGCGTCTCCTCGATATCCGTCGACCCCCACAAGATGGGGATGAGCACCATCCCGGCAGGCTGTATCCTGGTTCGCGACCCGGACTGGTTCTCGCGCCTCAGCGTGGATACCCCCTACCTCACGGTGAAGCGGGAGTTCACCCTTGCCGGCACCCGGCCCGGCGCCCCTGTGGCCGCAGCGGTCGCCGTCCTCGAGTACATGGGGAGGGACGGGATGAAGGCCGTGGTCTCGGGGTGCATGGAGAACTGCCGGCGCCTGATCGAGGGGATGGAGACGCTCGGCTGCCCCCGGGCCGTGACCCCGGACGTCAACGTCGCGACTTTCCGCTGCGAGCGTGCACCACCGGGCTGGCGGGTCTCAATGACCCGGCAGGGCCACATGAGGATAGTCTGCATGCCCCACGTCAGCCGCGACGTTGTCGAAGAGTTCCTGGCAGATATGTGTGATATGAATGCTTGAACGCCTGATTCATTCCCTGGAGACGTCTCCCGTCATGAAGCGGGGAGACTACAACTACTTCATCCACCCGATCACCGACGGGGTGCCGCTCCTTGAACCCGCACTCCTTCGCGAGATCGGGTGCGCCATGGTGCGCGTCCTTGACCTATCGGGGGCCGACAAGATCGTCGTCTGCGAGGCGATGGGGATCCATATCGGCGTCACCCTCTCGCTTATGACCGATATCCCGCTGGTGGTCGTCCGGAAACGATCTTACGGCCTCCCCGGCGAGGTCGCCGTCCACCAGACCACGGCCTACTCGAAGGGGGAACTCTACCTGAACGGTGTCGGCGCCGGCGACCGGGTTGTGCTAATCGACGACGTCTGCAGCACCGGGGGAACGCTCCGCGCCCTCATCAGCGCTCTCGGGCAGGTGGGTGCCGGGATCGCCGACGTCTGTGTCGTCATCGGCCGGGGCGACGCGGATATAGGCCGGCCGTGCAAGGTGCTGGTCAGGGTCGAGGTATCCCCGGATCGGGTGCGTGTTGTTGATACCTATCTCTGATATAATCGAGCAACTCCGCGGCCGCGGCGCCCGGAGGGTCGCCCTCCAGTTTCCCGCCGGACTTGCCAGAGAGGCGCCGGGGGCATCTGCCGCGCTCCGGGATGCGGGGTTTGAGGTGATCGTCAGCGGGGACCCCTGTTACGGCGGCTGCGACCTCGCGCTCGACGCCCTGGCGTATGCCGATGTCCTGGTCCACTTCGGCCACGCGCCCGTGGAGGAGCGTCCCGACGTGGTCTACGAGCCTGTTCGGATCGATTTCGATCTCAGCGTGCTCGAGAGGGTTGTCCCTCTCCTCAAAGCCCGCCGGATCGGTCTTGTCACCACCATCCAGCACGTTCACCTGCTCGACGGGATGGCGGCATTCCTCCGGGGGCACGGGGTCGAGGCGGTGGCCGCCGCGGGGGACGGCCGGACACCGGTCCCGGGCCAGGTGCTCGGCTGCAACTTCGCGGCCGCACGGGCGACGGGGGCGGACGAGATCCTGTTTGTCGGGACGGGGATGTTTCACCCCATCGGCATCCGGCTTTCGACCCGTGCCAGGGTTGTCGCGCTTGACCCGTTCACCGGCCAGGCAGAGGTGGTCGATGCCGACCGTCTGGTCCGTCGCCGCGCCGCTCTTATGGAGAAGGCGCGGGACGCTGCAAACTACGGGATCATCCTCAGCAGCAGGAGCGGCCAGAGGCGTCTTGACCTGGCCCGACGGCTCGTCGGCCTCTCGGAGAAGGCGTTCCTGGTCGTTATGCGCGAGGTCTCGCCCGACGCTCTCCTCGATCTCGGGTTTGAGGCCTACGTGAACACCGCATGCCCGCGTCTTGCCTACGATGACCAGGTCAGGTTCCCCGTCCCGGTGCTGGCGCCGCCGGAGTTTGAGATCCTCTGCGGCGCACGATCGCTGGACGATTACACGATCGACGAGTATCTTGCGCCATGAACCTGCGCCGCCTTGAGATGGAGCTCGAACGCCTGGAGGGGTTCGAGCGGCCGACCCCGCGGCTTGAGCAGTACGGGACTCCGGCGCCGGTGGCGGCCCGTCTCCTCCACCACGCCGCCATGCAGGGGGCGATCGAGGGGCGGAGGGTCGTCGACCTCGGCTGCGGGACGGGGATCCTGGGCTGCGGCGCGGCGCTCCTCGGGGCGTCGGCCGTGACAGGTCTTGATATAGACCCGGCAGCGGTGGCCGCAGCCCGGCGGAACGCCGAGAGGCTCGGCCTGGATATCGAGTTCGTGGCGGCCGATGTACGCGACAGCGGTCTTGACTGGGGTCGGTTTGCCTGCGATACCGTCGTTATGAACCCGCCGTTTGGGGCGCAGAAGGCTCATGCCGACCGGCCGTTCATCGATAGGGCGCTTGAAATTGCCGGCGAGGTCTACGGCATCTTCAACCAGGGGTCGGCAGAGTTTGTGGCCGCGTATACGGAGGGCCGGGCGGTTGTGGCGGAGGTGATCCGCTGCGGGTTTCCAATGAGGCGGACGTTTGCCCATCACCGCAGGGACCGCATGGATATCACGGTTGAGGTCATACATTTAAAAAGGATCTGAGTGAACCGTGGCTGACGATACAAAACCGGTCTGGGCGCTCTCCGCCGCCCATCTTGTGACCGACCTCTACTCGCCGGTCCTCCCTGCAATCCTCCCTCTCCTGATCGCAGAGCAGGGCTACTCCTTCCTCCTTGCAGGGCTGATAGTCACCGTCTACAACCTGACCTCGTCTTTCCTGCAGCCGGTTGCAGGCTGGCTCTACGACAACAAGGGGTTTGCCGTCCATATCAGCATCACGGTCCTCATCAGCGCGACGTTCATATCCATCGTCGGGCTGCTCGGGAACTACTGCCTGATCATCGCCTCGGTCGCCATCGCGGCGTTCGGGCACGCCCTCTTCCACCCCAGCGCCCTGGGGACGGTCAGCCGCCTGACCCGGGACGCCGTCCGCGGCCGGGTCACCTCCTACTTTGTGATCGGCGGGAACCTCGGTTACGCCCTTGGCCCCATCTGTGCCGGGGTGGTCGTGGGGCTGATGGGGTTGCCGGGGCTTGTCGTCCTGGCCGTACCCGGGATACTGATGTCGGCGGTTCTGCGGCGCATCCTGCCTCCCCCAGACCGCCGCGAGGGAGCCCGGCCCGCCGCCGCGCCGCTTGCCAGGGGGTCGTATCGGGCGATCGCGCTCGTGGTCGCGGCCTCGGGTCTCCGTGCCTGGGCGATCTTCGGGTCGGTTGCCTACCTTCCAACCGTCCTCACCCTGCGGGGTATCAGCCTTGTGACCGCGAACCTCCTGGTATCGGGGATGCTGGTATGCGGGGTCGTCGGCCAGGTTGTCGTCGGTTCGCTCTCTGACCGCTACGGCCGCAAGGACTGCACCATCCTCGGCCTCATGGCCGCCATCCCGCCGTTCCTGGTCTTCCTCGCGGCCGGCGGAGCGGTCTCGCTCGTCGCGCTGATGGTCTTCGGGTTCGCCCTCTGGTCGACGTTTGCGGTCAGCGTGGCGATGGCGCACGAGATCGCCCCTGCAAACGTCGGCCTGGTCTCCGGGCTGATGCTCGGCCTCTCTGTCGGTGTGGGCGGACTCGGCGTTGCGTTCACCGGCCTGATCTCCGATCTGACCTCGCTCGAGGTGGGGCTTGTGACGATCCCGCTTGCAATCGTCCTCTCGGTGCTGCTGTTCCTTGCCGTCCCCTACCCCTGGAAGTCGCTCTCGCGGGGCGGCTCCCGCTCACCAATCCATTAATCTACCCGGAGCGCAGAACCTTCCGTGATGGTCACGCGGTTCCGGCGTTACCGCCAGATAGCAGATGTGCTGGTCAAATACGGGTTCGGGATCCTGGTAGAGGAGGTTATTCCGGGGGCCGAACGGCTTCAGGCGCTCCGGAAACGTCCCCAGGAGAAACGAACGATCTACGAGCGTATCCGGCTTGCTATCGAGGAGCTGGGGCCGACTTACATCAAGTTCGGCCAGATCATGAGCACCCGGCGTGAACTGCTCCCGCCCGAGTTGATCGAGGAGTTGCAGAGGCTCCAGGACCGGGTTGCGCCGCTGCCGTTTGAGGAGATCCGGCCGGTGATCATGGAGTACTGCGGGAACCTGGAGGACTGTTTCGACCTGATCGAGGAGGAGCCGGCAGCGGCGGCATCCCTCTCGCAGGTGCACCGCGCTGTCCTGAGGGACGGCCATGTCGTTGCCCTCAAGGTGCAGCGCCCCGGGATAGTCGACCTGATCGAGACCGACCTCCTGATCCTGCAGTCGCTTGCGGCCAGGCTGGAATCGATGTTCCCGGACCTCCAGGTCTACAACGCTGTGGGGATGGTGGAGGAGTTTGCAATCCAGATCCGGCGTGAACTGGACTTCACCCAGGACGGGATGAACGCGGAGCGGCTAAGGCGGAACTTGAGAGACGTTCCGGGCATCAGGATACCCCGGATCTACTGGAGCCTCTCCGGCCCCCGGATGCTTGTGATGGACTACATCGAGGGTGTCAGGATCGATGACCTGGAGGCCATACGCGCCATGGGCGTCTCCCCCGTAGAGATTGCCGAGATCGGGTTTTACGCCTACGTCAAGCAGATCTTTGTCGATGGGTTCTTTCACGGCGACCCCCACGCGGGCAACCTGCTGGTGACCCGGCAGGGCGAGATCGCTGTCCTGGATTACGGTATATTTGGTGTCATCCGGCCGGAGAAGAGGAAGGTCTTTGTGGATCTCCTCCTCTCGTTGAGCAGGACGGATGTTGACGGGGTGCTTGCCGCGCTCGGAGGTCTTGGCGTTCGGATCAGGCGGGAGGACGTAGACAGCGTAAAAGACGACCTCTACCTGATGCTGCTGGATTACCGGGAGACGAAACTGAAGCGGGTGAACTTTGCGTTCGCGATCCGGGGGCTGACCGATACCCTCCGGCGGTACCATATACGGGTGCCGTCGAGCCTGATGCTGATAATGAAGGTGATCGTTATGGTGATGGATCTCGGGGTCAGGCTGGACCCGGACTTCAACTTCGATCGCCGGATCCGGCCATACCTGACGGATATTGCCGCAAGGCAGCGGTTCTCCATGGAAACCCTGGAGGGTGCGGTGCGGTCGCTTGCAGGCGCGGCTGACGGCCTGCTTGCCCTCCCGGGCAACGTCAACGAGGCGCTTCGGACGCTCTCCGAGGGGACGATCAAGTTCGAGATAGATGACCGCGACCTCCGTCAGATCACCGGCATCGTCGACCGGACGAGCGACAAACTCCTCGTCGGGCTTGTGGTGGCAGCGATCGTTGTGGGCTCGTCGCTGGTGATAGGGGTGGCCGACGTTCCCATACCGGAGTCGATCTCGGTTGTTGCGACGCTTGGCTATGTCGTCGCGGTTTTGATCGGGTTCTACGCGGTTTACGATGCTTTCAGGCACAGAAGGACGCTAAAGCAGCAGAAGTGAATTTTAAGGGTCGATATCGTCCGGGATCTCTGGGGGCGATCCTCCATCGAGACGCTCTCCGCGATGGGCTCTCACCCGGCTGCCGGTGGGAAACTTTCCTGAAGTTTCATCCCGTCTGTGCCAGGGAAGGGCACTCCCGGAAGGCACAGGGATCTCTTCTGTCAGGCGGGAGGCTGGCCGGCAACCCCTGCTCCACCACCGCCGGGCCAGGGAAAAGACGGTTATTCGGACTTCTTCTTGAAGAAGAGTCTGCAGTGGCAGAACCCCTGATCCTCTATCTCCTGCTCGTGGTAGATGCAGGGGCAGATGATGATCCGGTCTTTCTCGGGGTCTCCGCTCCGGAGCCTGCATGGGCAGTATGCCGCCCCGAACCGCTCCTTGTTCCTGGCAAGCCCGCGGAGAACTGTCTCAAGTTTCCTTTCGTCGGGATTTAAGATGTAGCCCTTTTCCTTTGCGTATTCCTTTGCCCTGTTATGCTCCTCTTCGACATTGCTTTCAGTCATGCCCAGTTCTCCTGTTGCGCGGGGCTTCTTCTCCCGTACTCTTCGATATAGGCTACCATCGAGTTAAAGATTTTGACCCCGTCCTCTGACCCGAGCACCGCCTCGCTTGAGCGCTCGGGATGCGGCATCATCGCGAGGACGTTTCCGCCCCCTGACAGTATGCCGGTGATGCTCTCCATCGAGCCGTTCGGGTTGCTCTCCGGCCCCACGTTCCCGTCTTCGCCGCAGAACCTGAACGCGACCCGCTTCTCGCGGTTCAGTCTTGCAATCTCCAGCGGCGGGGCGACGTAACGGCCCTCCGCATGTGCGATCGGTATCCGGATCACCTCATCCTTCCGGTAGAGCGTCGTGAACGGCGAGGTGGTGTTCTCGACGCGGAGGTGGACGTGCCGCGATATGAACTTTGGGTAGGCGTTCAGCGTGAAGACCCCGGGCACCAGCCCGGCCTCCGAGGCTATCTGGGCGCCGTTGCAGATACCGAGCACCAGGCCTCCGGTCTTTGCGTGCCTGATGACATCGGCCATGATCGGGGTTCTCGCGGCGATCGCTCCCGGCCGGAGGTAATCGCCGTAGGAGAACCCGCCCGGCAGCACCACGGCGTCGTAGGAACGGCTGAGCCCGTCCTTGTACCAGACGAGGTCGGTATCGACCCCGCAGACATCGGTAAGGACATGGCATACGTCCCGGTCGCAGTTGCTGCCGCCGAACTGCACAACAGCAAACCTCATGCCTCACTCGACCTCGATCGCGTAATCGTGGATTACAGGGTTTGCCAGGAGCCGGTCGCACATCTGCCGGGCTGTCTCCCGGGCCGCCGCTGCATCAGGAGCATCGAGCCTGATCCGGAAGAGTCGTGCTGTGGTCAGGTCTTCAGTCTGGAACCCCAGGTTCTTGAGGGCGTGCTGGATGGCACGCGCCTCAGGGTTGAGCATCCCCTCTTTCAGTCGGATGGTTATGGTAACGGTATACTTCATGCAGTCTCACCTCGGGGCAGGGGGAGTATGCGCCTTGCGACAGCGGCATACGTCTCCATCACGTCTCCCTTGCTGAACCGGTAAACATCCTTATCGAGAGACGCTCCGGTCTCTTTGTCCCAGAGGCGCATCGAGTCCATGCTGATCTCGTCGCCAACGACGATATCACCGTTGTCGCGGCCGAACTCGAGTTTGAAATCAACAAGGGTGATCCCGCGCGCATCGAGGTATTCCCGGAGCATCTCGTTTATTGCAAGCGCTGTGGCCTTGATCAGGTCGAGTTCCTCGGGCGCGGCAAGACGGAGAGCGAATATCAGGTCGTCGTTCAGCATCGGGTCGTGGAGGGCGTCGCTCTTGTAGTCGATGATGATCACCGGCGGGTCGAGCGGTTCGCCCTCCCGGAAGGGGTATTTGCGCACGAGAGACCCGGCCGCGATGTTCCTCACAATGACCTCGAGCGGGATCATCTCAAGCGCACGCACCGTCATGGTGCCGGGTTCGATGCTCTCCAGGTAGTGTGTCCGTATCCCGTGCTCTTCCAGGTATCTGAAGAAGAAGGACGAGACTTCAGCGTTGTATATCCCCTTGCCGCGGAGTGTGTCTTTCTTCTCTCCGTCGAATGCCGTTATGTCGTCCCGGAACTTCATTATGTAGACCCCGGGGTCGTCGGTGCGGTAGACGGATTTAGCCTTTCCACTGTAGAGCAGGTCAACCTGTTTCATGCGCAGAACTCCGATATGTGTTGAGCGGGATTCTTGATGAGGTTATGCCCCCTCACCCCGGGAGGAGGCGGCAATCCTCTCAGAGAGGTGCCGGATGAGGGGTTCGAGCAGCGGAGGGTACCAGCCCCTCTCGATGTACTGAGGGTATATGCAGAGGCGTTCGCGGAGTTCGGCGTCCCCTACGATCCGTTTGAGTTCCTCGATCTGCGGCCAGGGGTGTTCGGGGTTGACGTAATCTATGGTCAGCGGGGAGATTCCGCCGAGGTCGCTGACGCCGCACCCGATCAGGCGGGATGCGTCGATGAGGTTGGGGGGTATCTGAACCGCCACGTCCGCCGGCAGGATCTCCCTGGCAACGGATATCGTCGCGCAGATCTCGTCGGTGCCCGGCACCGCTGCATCCGCCATCGGCGTGCCGGGTTTGGGGCAGAAGTTCTGGACGATCACCTCCTGGATGTGGCCGTAACGCCGGTGGAGGCCGCGGATGACAAGGAGCGACTCCTCACGGTCGTCCATCGTCTCGCCTATCCCTAGCAGGATGCCGGTCGTGAACGGGATAGAGAGTTTCCCGGCGTTCTCGATCATATCGATCCTCACCGCCGGGTCCTTCCCCGGGGAGTTGCGGTGCGCAGGGACGTCGGCGGTCGTCTCGAGCATCAGCCCCATGCTGGCGTTGACGGTTCGGAGCCGGTCGAGTTCCTGGTAGGTGAGGATCCCGGCGTTCGTGTGCGGCAAAAGGCCGCATCTTATGGCCTCGAGGGAGAGGTCGTAGACGTAGTCCAGGATGTCATGGTAGCCGAACCGTTCGAGCATCGCGGAGAACCCCGGGACGAGGCCGGGACGTTCGCCGAAGGTGAAGAGCGCCTCGGTGCAGCCGAGGGCGGCGCCAGCCTCAAGCGTCCTGATCGCTTCATCGGGCGGCATGATGCAGCCTTCCTGAACGGGGGTGCGGAAAGAGCAGTAGCCGCAGTGGTTTGCACAGACCGTTGTCAGGGGGAGAAACGCGTTCCTTGAGAAGGTTATGACGCGGCGGTGCATGGATAGATCTCGGCACCCCTCCTTCATGAACCTTCGGGAGGAAACGCAGGGGGGGCGGGAAAGAGATCTGCGGGATGGTTTTGGGGGGGAGGCGGGTGGGCAGTGCGGGGCGATTAGCCCCGGATACGGTGCACGGGGAGCAGGAACTGGATTTTGGTGTGGGTGATCGCAGCAAGCCGCGGATCTGCTCATCCCACCCGTGGCACCTTATCGATGGGGAATCGCCCCCTGGGGGTTGGGCTCGCCGGGGCGGGGGGAGGCGGATACGGCTCCCCCCTCTCCTGTCTCCTGTGTCTCTGGTTGAACGGTATTCATAGACCACCCCCACCACCCGGCCGCTACCGCGGCCTCCTCCCGCCCCCTCAAGGGGGCGGGCAGTAAGTGGCGATAGCCCCGGATACCGTGCACGGGGGAAAACAGGATCTTCGAGGAGTTTCACGGTGGCAGTGCGTCTATGGGGATATCGCCCCCTGGGGGAGGGTCTGACGGGGAGGGGGGTGGAACATCCCCCTCCCCTGTCGTGGCGTCCCACCGAAGACGTCTTTTCCATGCGAGCAGTCGACCACCCCCACCTCCCGGCCGCTGCCGCGGCCTCCTCCCGCCCCCTCAAGGGGGCGGGCAGTAAGTGGCGATAGCCCCGGATACGGTGCATGGGGAGCAGGAACTGGATTTCGGTGAGGGTGATCGCATCAAGCCGCGGATCTGCTCATCCTGGCCGGGACACTGTGTCTATGGGATATCGCCCCCCTGG
>JALHIW010000052.1:0-5521 GCA_022837745.1 Methanomicrobiaceae archaeon
CACGCCAGGTGGAGGCGTTTCCAAGGAGGCCGAGGTAGCGCGACTCCTGCTCCATGACGCCTTCCGGCTCCTCACAGTACATGAGGGTGGTAAAGAGCGATGAGACCGATAGGTTCGACCCGTCAAGTGTGTAGCCGCCACCGTAGTGGTTGCAACCGGCAGAACCACTGACATTTCCATCAGCGCTGAAGACGGCCGTGACTGTGGTGCCGGCGATCACGGAGGAGACCGCTTCCTTCCCGGGTATGCTGTAGGACTGAAGTGACCAGAGTGTCCCCGTGAACGGTGCAGGCGTCACCTCCGGAGCCTGCACAAAGATGAGCAGGTCGGTGCCTTCTGCGTCCGTGAGGATCAGTCGATCGCCCTCCACACGCCAGGTGGAGGCGTTTCCAAGGAGGCCGAGGTAGCGCGACTCCTGTAGTGGTTGCAGCCGGCAGAACCACTGACATTTCCATCAGCGCTGAAGACGGCCGTGACTGTGGTGCCGGCAATCACGGAGGAGACCGCTTCCTTCCCGGGTATGCTGTAGGACTGAAGTGACCACAGCGTCCCCGTGAAGGGTGCAGGCGTCACCTCCGGAGCCTGCGCAAAGAAGAGCAGGTCGGTGCCTTCTGCGTCCGTGAGGATCAGTCGATCACCTTCCACACGCCAGGTGGAGACCTCCGTTAGTAGGGTGAGATACCGGTTTTCCTGCTCCATGATGCCCGGAGGTTCACTGCAGTACATCTTTGTGCTGCCTGGTGGCTCGATCACGAGGGTTGCGCCGTCAAGGTGATAGGCAGCCGCATACTGGTTGCAACCGGCAGAACCACTGACCCTGCCATCGTCATCGAAACTGGCTGTAACCTCTGTCCCGGCAAGGAGTGGAACGAGCGTGCCGTTACCGGCAACGTACGAGTCGAGAGTCCAGGCGGTCCCGGCGAGGCTGGGTGCTGGAGAGGGTGTTGATCCATCATCGATGCAGCCCGCGGTGATGATGCACGCCGCGGCGATGACAAACAGAGACGCCGCCACAACGATGGTGTCCCTGCTTCTTCTTCTGTTTGGTGCCATACAACATCATGTTGGTTTGGGTGGGTGATAAGCGGATTGTAAACTACGGGAAAATTCGAACCTATACGTGTTCAGTTTACCAAACCAGACAATCAGGATGGTTATTCGGATCCGGTCACTGCCTGTGCCAATCCATTCCGGCGAGGGAGAACTCACAGCCGGGCAGCTGAACCTGAAACGGCGTCTCAACATGCGGTCATTCCCTGATGAGGTTCTGGCATACCTCCGCTGCGGCAGCAATATCTGTGTGTTGAATGGTTTTACTTCTTCATCTACCGGTTGTTTTCCTATGAACGTTCAGCGGAGGTCTTCACGACCATCCGATGAGCATTTGAGGGGGAAACTTTCATGCCAGCTGCATCTTAAAGTCATAACTGACTTTTTATCAGGGGAATCAAATGGCTTTATTTACCGGACAGCGCGGGACCGAGGATACGGCACCCGATCCATCCTCAGGTGCACCTGGCACAGACGGTTACAGGAGATTGAACCGGCGGTGCATGATCTCGATCTACATCAATTACGGCATATGGTATGCGATCCTCCTTGCGATCTGCGCTTTTCTTACGACCTTTTCGCAGAACCTCTCTGACCCCTATTACGAGATCGCCCGACTTGCCCTGCTGGGGGTTCCGGCGGCCGTCCTGGTGTATGTGGTGGTGGCCCCGCCGGTCTTTTACACACGATACCGCTACAGGATCACCGACGACCGGGTCGAAGTGCGTCGCGGCGTTCTGGTGATACGCCATACCCTGGTGCCGATCGAGAGGGTGCATCAGGTGGAGATCACCAGGGGCCCGATCAAAAACCTGCTCGGTCTTGCAGACGTTGCCATCACCACCGCAGGAGGCGTGGCCACCATCAATTACCTGGAGCTTGAGGAGGCGGAGAGGGTTGCCGAACTTCTCAACAAACTGATCGGGGAGATGCTGCGGGAGAGGCTGCAGGCGCCCGCATCATCGGTGACGGGGTCAGCAGACGAATGACCGGAAGAGATCGCGAGACCCCGGCTCGCAGCAGCGCCGCGAGAGAGCAGTCGACCGATGATCGAGCTGCTGCAGACCATCCCGGCACCGCCAGCCGCACGGGTGAGATGGAGATCTGGGGGAAACGGGTCCGGTGTCATCCAGGGATCATCGTTGAAAAAACACTTCCATTCGCTCCGATTCTGTTTATTCTCATCATCACGCTGGTCGGCAGACCGGCGGCAGCAGCTGCACTTGCGGTTCTATTCATCGCGGTGGTGTTCATCAACTACAGGATCTGGAGCCGGACAACCATCCAGTTTGACGATACCGGCGTGGTTGTGGAGCGGGATACCGTCTTTAAGAGGAAGAAGACAATCCCCTACTCGAAGGTAGCATCGGTCAACATAAACCGTGGCATTACAAACAGACTGCTTGGAACATCGAGTCTGTTGATCAACATCAACTCTGGGAGCGGTGCCACGGTGCCGGAGGCCGTCCTGACGTTCGAGCAGGACACGGCGGAGAGCATACGTTCGGGGATACTGCACCGCCTCTACA
Source organism: Methanomicrobiaceae archaeon (assembly GCA_022837745.1). Classification (GTDB taxonomy): domain Archaea; phylum Halobacteriota; class Methanomicrobia; order Methanomicrobiales; family Methanoculleaceae; genus Methanoculleus. Next base: position 2,580 of record JALHIW010000052.1, read on the forward strand.
CCCACAGCAAGGATCAGGATGAGGGGGATGAACCGGTCGAAATGCCAGCATTGTTCTCCCCGCTGGATGTGATCCTGCACGGTCTCTTCAGCGTATCGACCTACCAGACCGTCTCCGGTCTCTTCTTCCTGGTCTACTCCGTCTTTCAGTTCTACGTCTCTGCGGGAACCGATGGCGGTAGCGCCGGGGCAGTGGTCTCGCTCCTGATCTTTGCCGCCCTGCTGGTGGGCCCCATTATCTCACAGATCTTTTACTACTACAACTACCGGGTCTACCGCAGGGGTGATACGATATACCTGCAGCACGGACTGATCCGTAGTTACAGGACGTCGTTTGACGTCTCCAGGATCAACGCTGTCCGCGTCAAGAGCACCCTCGCGGCCAGGCTGATGCACAGGTCATGCATCGAGGCTGAGGTGGTGGGACTTGCGTCCGGGAAAGGGCAGGAGCCTGCGCCCCGTTCTCTGTCTCCTGAAGGACGATGCAACGCAGCAGACCCTTCTCCGGGAACTGGTGCCAGAGTTTGTCTACGACCGCAAACCAGAGAAACAGCCTGAAGGCGCAGCGAGAGTGCTCCTGATCGAAGCTGGTGCGGCTTCTCTCGCCCTCGCTCTGGTGATGATCTATCCCTCCATCTACCTATACCGCAGGGCTATGACCGCGACCGGGATCGCCGGGCTTACCATGCCCTATATGCTGCCCGTGATCACGGTCTCGCTCATCCTGGCGATATTCTATGCCGTTTACGTCTTATACAGGATCACAGACCTCGATCTCGGAGAGAACCTCTTCTCATTTGTGAACGGCGCAGTCGACCGCGAGACCGTCACGATGAACTACGACAGGGTTCAGATGGTGGTTACTGCTAAAGGCCCGATCGCCAGGCTATTCGACGTTGCCAGGAGCAACATCTATCTGCTCTCTTCCATAGGGGGTTCAAGCATAACCTCCGGTTATTTCCACGAGAGAGACCTAAACGCCATAGGCGAGAACGTGATGGAGCGGATTGCAAGCGGTGACTACGATTACCGGAAGAACAGTCTCTGAGGGGGGACTGTGAGGGTAGCTTCCTCACGCCCTCCTCTCCACGCTGATCTTTAACCCTTCGTTATCAACCGTGGTCGCGATGGCGATCCGGAGACCGAGATCTGCCAGGACCTCCGCCACCTCCTTCTCCGGGCGACCGGTGATGACGGCGATTGCAGGGCCGACCGAACTCATGCCGACGAACTCGAGCCCCGCGCCCCGGAGCGCTGCCATGTAGCGGTAGATCTCAAACCCGTGGTGCTCCACCTCGGCGCGCTTGGAGCCGCGGAACTCGATCTCCCAGATGACCTCACCGATCTTCTCCAGGTCGCCACATTCCAGCGCCGGGATGAGGTCCATCATAACCAGGTATGACTTCAGCTCGCGGTCGCGGTAGTCGAGCGTCCGGGCCTTGTTCATAAGGAGGTTGAACTCCTTCTCCCCCGATGAGGAGATCTCAGAGGGTGGGATGACAATATAGACCCGTTTTCCCTCCGCAAAGGCGTGCCGGTAGATGAGCGTCAGTTTATCGCCCATAACCGCCATCCCGCCGTATGTGCTCGCAGCGGGTCCGACCCCCGTCTCGAACCCGAACGCCACGTTCCCGGCCACCGTCTCCTCGACGAAGTTGCTGCCGAGGAGGAGGCGGAGGTTGTCGCTCGTCAGGGGTGACCCCACCGCCGCGTTGAGGGCGTTTGCAACAGCGATCAGGATGGTGCTCGTGGATCCGAGCCCGACGTGTTCGTAGTGGTGGTCGCGTGCATGGATCTTAAATCCGCCCTTATAACCTACGACCTGCCGGAATACCTCGGTGAAGTGCCGCAGGATCGGTTCGCGTGAGTAGTCAATCTCGGTCCCAGAATCGGTGCACTCGACCTCGGCTGTACAGTAGACGCTGATGGCAAACCCGATCCCGCCTCCACCAGGACGATCGGGGGCGAACCGGTTCATGTCGAGCACGGCGAGGTGAATCCTCGCCGGGGCGCGTACGGTGACCGTACCGGAGACCGGGGTGAGACGGTAATCTCTCTGGAGGCCGCACGTCCGGATGTTTTCACCCGGGGAGAAGGAGGTGAACTCATACTCGATGAGGTCGAGGTCCCCGCCCCGGATCTTCATAACAGGCATTCTGCTACCGGGTTAGCGTGCGCGGTCAAAGAAGATATTCTTTCCAGATGCCCTGAGCGGGATGCCGTAGGCCACCCCGCACCCCTCCAGCCAGCCGAGCGCGAGCGCCCCCACACCAACTGAGTACATGACCCGGTTATCGACGTTGTGTATGCTCGCGGTCTTTACCGCAGAACCGACCGCGATCCCGAGGTCAGCCATCCTGACGGCACAGTTCGGGCCCTGAAATGGAGTTGCCGTATGAGATCTCTCGCGCTGCGCATCGAGCATCTCCGCGCAGGTGGCATACCCACACGCACCGCAGTTCAGCCCCACACTCTCTTGCAGCAGCGAACCGATGAGAAGACATGCGTCGCTTGCTGCGACGTTCCCCGCATCCCTTATGAAGAACCCGGTTTTGTGCTTCTCGCCGTAGTCCCGCATCGCTGCGGCAAGCGCCATCTTCTCCTCACCGGTAACGATCATCGTCTTGATGACGTCGGTGCCGGTCGCTTTCGGGGCAGTGCGAGCGGATAGCGCCATAAGACGGGCAACCATCTCTACAGCGTCTGATTCATAATTCATGAGATTACGTGGCACCGCCTCAAGATAAGTGTATGCACAAGTTAACCGAAATACAGAGAGGCCATCAAACCAATGCCTCACTGGTTTGATAAACCTCTCCGTGTCCAGTCCATGGACAGATTCCGGGGGGGTGACCGGGATCTGTATGAAGATGCTGCCTTCATCTTCATGCGGTATGCCTCTGGTCACAGCGGCATGGTGCGGTTTTTTGCGAGACGGCATTG
>JALHIW010000012.1:0-37510 GCA_022837745.1 Methanomicrobiaceae archaeon
GAGGAAGAATGGAGGGTCGGTAATCACAGCCATCCGGAGAGCATTCGAGGGAGAACCCTTCATACCAACTGCGGCTTACAGGTATACCTGACCTGTTACTTTAATTTTATGTAACTACATACAATTTGCTTGTGTAACCAAACCTAAACCTGGCTCCTGGGGGTCACCAGGCATCCCTACGGACTATTATAAGTTGATAAACAGAGAAAATATGGGACCTGCAGCACCCCCGAACAGGAACCCTCGCGGTAAACATTGGCCCCCTGCCGGGGTCAAACTATTTCGAACCTACCGACCCCTCCAGAGCAGGATTACAGCAAACAGGGCAGAAACGATCGGGATCAGACCAAACCCCCCTGACTCTGGCGCATTGGTGGTCTTCGGAGCGGTCGGCGCCGGGGTTTCCCCGTGAAGGATGGCCGCCGCCTCTTCCAGCGCGTCCACGATCCGCGGCCCCCCGCGGCTGACTATATCGGCATCGATGACATAGACGCGGCCTTCCCTGACCGCATCAAGGTTCTGGAGGCGGGGTTCGTTCACGATGTAGTTGTAGACGGCATCGTAACCCTCCTGGCCCATACCGCTGCCGGAACTGACCAGGATATAGTCAGGGTCGGTGGTGATGAACTCCTCGAGGCTTACGATACTCCAGCCTTCAAGCGAACCAAACGCATTTATCCCGCCGGCCAGCGTTATGACCTCGTCCTGGAACGTATCCCTGCCGCTGACCCAGAGCGGGTCATACCAGATGACATGAGCAACAGAAGGGCGTTCTGTGAGGTTCCCCGTCCCTGCGGCCACCGCATCGATGCGCGCCCGAAGTTCGCCGACAAGCGCCGAGGCCTCCGCCTCATTGCCGGTAACCCTTCCGAGAAGTTCGATCTCATGCAGAACGTCCTCGATCGCCTGGGGATCGAGGGTGACAACGGTCAGCCCAAGCGAGCGCAGCCGGTCGATGATCTCCTCCGTATTGGCGGGCGCGGCAAGGATGAGATCCGGGTTCATCGCGATCACCTTCTCGATGTTGACGGTGCTGAACCCGCCAACCGTTGGTTTATCGACCGTTTCCGGAGGATAGTCACAGTAGTCGGTGACGGCGACCACCCGGTCCTCAAGCCCGAGGGCATACAGTATCTCGGTGTTGGAGGGCGCAAGCGATATGATCCTCTGCGGGGTTCCCTCTATGACAACGGTCTCCCCGAGGTCGTCGGTCAGCGTTACGTTTCGGCCGCCATCGGCCGTTTCCATCGCTACTGGTGGCACGCCGGGGGTCAGAGGCACAGCACCCGCTGTAGCGGCGAGAAGCAAGAGCAGTATGAGAAACGATACAGGAGGTATCAGGCGTATGGATCGCATAACCATGAATAGACCCCATTGAGCGTAATAATTTCCAGGACCCGGCGACCCAATGCAGCGGGTGCGGGGTTACTCCCGGCCGATCTGCTGCTGCGAGAGGAGGGCGATGAGATCCTCCGCTCCCTCGACCCTCACCGCCCCCCGCGCCTCAATCTCCGCAAGAACCTTATCCGCCTCACCCCCGGTGCAGTCCTCCATTCGGGCGGTGCTGCTCCCCGAGTAGAGGATGATGGTCTTTTCAGGGTAATCGAGCAGCACACGAATGTTGTCGAGGTTCCCGGGACCTATAGGCATTGCCGTCACGACGATGGCATCCGCCCGGTCAAGCCACTCCCTGACGGCCGCAAGGGATGCCGTGGTTATGCCGTGAAACGGGGGCTCTGCAACGGCGGGGATACCAAGGTGCATGGCCGTTCCGTAATCCGTATCCAGGACGTTCAGGACGCCGCAGGTGACCGTGAACCCCGCAGCACGGAGCAGGTAAAGTATATCAGACCCCGTCCCTCCGCCGCAGACGAGATGCACCCGCCGGTTCACCCCGGCACCAGCGGTTCGCATGTAGACCGGCAGGACATAGGGTCTCCCTGTAAGGGGGTGTGGTCTGACAAGCGTCTCCATCCCGAAGATCTCGCGGATGTTTTCGCATGTGAGGACATCCGCAGGCGCCCCGATCGCGTAGACCTTCCGGTCTTTGAGGAGCAGCAGTCGATCACAGTAGTATGCAGCCAGGTTGAGGTCGTGGAAGACGCTGACCACCGTGATCCTCCCGGTAAGGCCTCTGATGATGTTGAGGATCTCGACCTGGTAACTGACATCCAGGTTCGATGTCGCCTCGTCGAGCAGGAGGATCTCTGGCTCCTGTGCGAGCGCCCGGGCGATGAGCACCCTCTGGCGCTCCCCGCCGCTGATATCGTGCACCGATGCGCCGGCAAGGTGCGCAACGTTTGCAAGGCGCATGGCGCGATCACAGATCTCCACGTCCCGCACCGTCTCGGAGGCAAGCCTCCCTATGTGGGGGTGCCTTCCCATCATGACGATATCACGCACCGTGTAGTCGAAACCAATCGATATGTCCTGTGGAACGACCGCAACCCGGCGGGCAAGTTCACGGTGCCCCAGGGTGTCCAGGTCGTGGCTGTCAAGAAGAATCTCCCCACGGTCCCTGGCAACAACCCGGCTCATCGCCCTGAGCAGTGTCGTCTTCCCCGAGCCGTTCGGTCCGATGATCCCGAGGATCTCGCCCTTATCCGCGTGGAACGAGATCTCCTCCAGGATCTTCTTTGCCCCGTAGGATACATCCACCCCGATGATCTCGATAGGTTTCATGCTTTCATCCGGCTCCGCAGGAGGTATATGAAGAACGGTGCACCGAAACACGCGGTTATGATCCCGACCGGCATGTCGTTTGTAAACGTCCGGGTTAGGGTGTCCGACCACACAAGGAGGATGGCCCCGGCAAGCGCGGCCGCTGGAATGAGGAGGCGGTGGTCCGGCCCGACGATAAGACGCATGACGTGCGGCGTGATCAGCCCGATGAATCCTATCGATCCGGCCACTGCAACGGCTATCCCTGTCACGAACGCGCTCAGGGCAAGGAGGACCCCTTTTACCTGCTCGACGTTCACCCCGAGATGGATCGCATCCTCCTCGTTTAATGAGAGGACGTTTAGGTCGCGTGCGAAGAGGTAGATCCCTCCACACCCCATCAGGATGGGGAGAGATATGAAGAAGTCGTTCCAGGATACATTCCAGAATCCGCCCATCAGCCAGAACATGATCTGGTGGAGGCTCCGCCCTGCGGTATACATCATAAAGGAGAGGAGGGCTGAAAGAAGCGTTGAGAGAGCAACGCCGGAGAGGAGGAGCGTCTCGACCGGGATCTTTCCCCCGCTCCGGGCGATGAAGTAGACGGTGAAGGTTGCGGCGATCGCCCCAAGGAACGCAAGTACTGGACGGCCGTTGCCGGCGAGGAGGACGATTGCAATCGTGGCCCCGAGCGCCCCGCCAGAGGAGGTGCCGATGATGTAGGGGTCTGCCATGGGGTTCCGAAAGAGTCCCTGCATTGTCGTGCCCGCCACGGCAAGCCCGCAACCGACCAGCGCCGCGGTGAAGACCCTGGGAAGACGGACGTCCCAGAAGATCATCCAGGTGTTCGGTGAAGAGAGGAGGGTTTTCAGGGGGATGCCGGCAGGCCCGATAGTGACGGCACAGCCAACGCTGATGATAAGGGCGCAGACGAGTGCCAGGATGGTTAGCGGTGCTGTCCTCCGCATAGATCAGGTATAAAATTAAGTTTACTTTGTTAAAATTATTTGGATTAAGGCGCGGCAGATGCCCGTCCCGACCGGAACGGAGCAAACCTCATACCCCGCGAGAGCGAAGAGATCTGGCATATGGGCAACCTGAATGTTGCCGTGCTCGGCCCCGCAGGTTATGCAAAAGACCTCGGAAAGAAGGGCACGGAGTCCGATATCATATTTTATAACCTGAAGAAAGGCGGGGATACCGTCACCTTCATCGAGCCTGCGCGCTACCCGGAGCGACTGGCTCCGCTCTTTTATGCTGCGTCGATGGCTGATGAAGCCCTCGTCGTTGTGAGCGAGATCACCCCGATCTTCGGGGAGTGGGTGCTTATGCTCGATGAGGTTGGGGTGGAGCGTGGCAGCATAATACTCAAAAACTACCTCACCCCTCCGGATCTTGCGCCGCTGCTCCGGGGGACGGTGCTCGAAAACTACGAGTTCGTCGACGACGATCCTATAGCGCTTCGCGAACGGCTGATCGCCAGGGCGCACGCCCGTAGACCCGTCCCTCCAGAGCCAGGCGCCACGGGAACGGTAGCCATAGATCACCACTTCAACGTCCGCGGAATAGGGACGGTCATACTCGGCGGCGTTGTGCGGGGCGGTATCAGGAAACACGATGCCATGACGGTCTATCCCGGAGAACGTGCTGTCACGGTGCGCTCAATCCAGAAGCACGATGACGACTTCGACTGGGCCGCCGAGGGTGACCGTGTGGGGCTCGCGCTCAAGAACATCGAGGCCGACGACCTCGATCGCGGCTACGTCCTATCAACTGATCCCGCCATCCGCGTCGGGACGGAACTCAAAGCGCGGGCAACCCTGGTCAGGTACTGGCCGGCGCCTATTGCACGCGGCATGGTGCTCCACCTCGGCCACTGGATGCAGTTCATACCGGCGCGGGTCGAGGCGGTGCAGGACGACGGGGACTGGCGAAGACCGATGCTTACGCTTGCGCTTGAGAAAGACCTTGTCTGCCTACCGGGTGACAGGGCGGTGCTCCACTATCTCGAGGGCGGGAAACTCAGGATCGCCGGGCATATAGAACTCTCATGAGCAGCGGCAATAGGAGAGCGAAAGTTCTTTTTTTGCACGAACAGTTTTGGAACCCCGCAAAATCGCCCCCATCGAACATCTCTCGTAGACCAGCGCACCACCCGGCGCTCAATGAGAGGCAGGCAGTGGATGGTGATTGCCCCGTGAAAGCCGTGTCCGGGACCAGATCTAAATTCCTGGAAAAAACCGCTGTCATGTTGTTACGCGGGTTAAGCGAGGGTTCGCCAGAAGAGGAGCTGGAGCGCCGTCAGGTGCATAGACCGGTGAACCGCAGCGCCCGGGAACCGCTATCGCCGGGCGCAGGCGGGGAAGGGGTTCAACAAACGCGGTTTCCTTCGTATCGAATGTTTTCCCCGGGCACTGCCCGGCATGACAGCGGATCCGGGATTGATCGGACGGCAAAAAACCGGGACGGCGAGACCGTCGGGGATTGATGTTACATCTGTTTGATGATGTAGCACTTAATCTTAAAAATGATAAAATATATAACACTCGCCGCCCTATCTCTGCCCGACGGGCGGTTGCAGGACGCCGAAAAGCCATGGCCACCTCACCGGGCTCCCGGAGTTCATCGCCGCCGCCTGCCGAATCGCTCTGCCGGCGGCGGGGCGAAGGTGATTGATCATGAAGAAATGCATTCGATCCAAGAAAGGCGAGATCTTCCTTGACACCGACCACGATGCCTGCCTATACTACGCAGCGCGGGGAAGGCCTGGCGGGGCATATGCGCGGGGCAAAGACCTCTACCTGCACGAAGAGGACGGGGTTCCTGATATCTACTACATCCACTCCTGGTCGATGGAGCCTGGCGAGAAGGAACTGCTCCAGCCGATCTCCATTGTCGCAGCTGAGGAGTTCCTGGAGATACGGGGGCTCATGCTCACAGCATATCCTGAGAAGAAGGGGAGCCTGGCGTTGCGGTCCTACGGTTACGGCATCGCGGAAGAGTTCTGAGACCTCACGTTACCGGGGCGGGGGGCAAGGCCCGCCCACGCCCGGACTGCGCCCATCTTTTGCTACAAAAAAGGAATTATTTAACATTAATTACATCCTATTCTAAAGTATGTTATATCCAGCACGGAGGAACGTCCTTCCGTTCACTGCCATCGTCGGCCAGGAGACGATGAAGCGTGCACTCCTTCTCAACGCCGTCAACCCGGGCATCGGCGGCGTACTCATACGTGGCGAGAAGGGGACCGCAAAGTCCACTGCTGTCAGGGCGCTTGCCGATGTGCTCCCCGAGATCGATGTGGTCCGGGGCTGCCCATACAGTTGTGATCCCGCCGGCGATGGCGGCCTATGTACGGCCTGTGCTGAGAAGATGGCTGCCGGTGAGATCCTGGAGATAGATCGGCGCCGGGTCCGTGTCATCGACCTCCCGCTCGGAGCGACCGAAGATCGGGTGGTGGGAACCGTCGACGTGGAGCGGGCGATCCGCGAAGGAACAGTAACCATCGATCCGGGTATCCTCGCGGCAGTCAACCGCGGCATCCTCTACATCGACGAGGTCAACCTGCTGGATGACCATGTGGCCGACGTCCTCCTCGATGCTGCCGCCATGGGCGTCAACGTGGTGGAGCGGGAGGGTATCTCGTTCTCCCATCCAGCCCGGTTCATCCTGGTCGGTACCATGAACCCGGAAGAGGGGGAACTGCGGCCGCAGCTGCTGGACCGATTCGGGCTGCAGGTGACTGTGGAGGGGATCGAGGATCCCGCCGAGCGTGTGGCGATCATCAGGGCCGCCGAGGCGTTCGAGCGCGATCCCGGGGGTTTCAGGCAGGCGTACGGTGCAGCGCAGGAAGAACTGCGTGAAAGGATCGTCGATGCCCGGGCACTGCTGCCCGCGGTCAGGGTCGATGAGGCTCTCCTGAACGCGGTGGCAGAAGTATGCATCCAGCTCGGGATCCGGACTCACCGTGCCGATATCACCGTCGTCCGTACGGCAAAGACGATCGCCGCTCTTGACGGACGGACTGAGGCCACCCGTGACGATGTCAGGGAAGCCATGGCACTTGCGCTCCCGCACCGGGTGCGCCGGAAACCTTTTGAAGAGCCGAAGATCGACCAGAACCAGATCGAAGAAGCGCTGGATGAAGCAGAGAGCAGGCACGACCACCCTCCCGGGGATGATGGCGACGGAGAAGACGGGGCTGGTGATGAAGGCTCCGGTGGCCAGGGCGGCGAACCCCCTCCCTCAGGCGGGAGCGCCGCACGCGAGACCGTCTTCTCCATCGGAGACCCGATCGATCTAAGAAAGATGAGCATACCAGAGCAGCGGGACGCAAGGGAAAGAAAGAAGGTTTCAGGCAGGCGGCTCGATACCCTCTCAGCAAGGGAGCGGGGCAGGTACGTCTCAGCCAGGTACCCGACCGGGACCCGGGATCTCGCGCTCGATGCCACGCTCAGGGCCGCCGCCCCGCACCAGGCGACACGTAACCGCAATGGGATGGCGATCGCTATACAGAAAGAGGATCTCCGTGAACGGGTCCGGGTTGGGAAGATCTCTGTCGCGTGCGTCTTTGTTGTCGATGCCAGCGGTTCGATGGGAGCAACCCGGCGGATGGAGTCTGCCAAAGGCGCGGTCTTCTCGATGCTGCTGGACTCCTACCAGCAGCGTGACCGTGTCGGGCTTGTGGCGTTCCGGGGGAACGATGCCGAGGTCCTCCTCCCGCTCTGCTCGAGCGTCGACCTCGCGCAGAAACGGCTGGAGGAGATCCCCACCGGCGGAAAGACGCCGCTTGCTGCCGGGCTGGTGAAAGGCATGGAGGTTCTCCTGCAGGAACGGCGGAAGAATGGCGAGGTGATCCCGATGATGGTTGTCATCTCTGACGGCCGGGCAAACGTCCCCCTTGCAGGCGACGTGCGCCATGAAGTCCTTGGTCTCGCAGAGGAGATCCGGTCGCACGGCATCCGTACGGTGGTAATCGATACCGAGGAGACCGGGGACTCTTTCATCGAGTTCCGGCTTGGCTACTGCAGAACGATTGCGGAGCATGCCGGCGGTGGTTACTACCCGATCGCCGATCTCTCCGCCGGGCTCCTGCACGATATCGCGGCGGCCGAGCGGGATGCAATGCTACACCCCAGCGCCCATGACCCCTTTACCGGCAGTGAATGAAAACCCTGATTCACACGGATGTCGCATCAGCGCCTTGCAGGGTGAAGCAAGTGCAGCCGGTGAATCGATCGATTAGTATTATTTATTATATAAATTAAGGCAGATCGTAATACTGATGCAGGTACGTCAGGATGCATGAAAGATAACGGTCGGGAAAAGATAAGGCCATGCCGATGATCTCCTACGCGGTAAACGCCGTCCTGCTGGTAACCCTGGGCATCGTCGTCGCAAACATCCTCGCCGAGACCGGGATCTTCTCCCGACTCTCGTCGTTCACCGCCCCCCTCTGCAGGGCATCAGGCCTCTCAGACGCATGCATCCTCTCGGTCATCGCAATGGGGATCAACGCCACGGCGGGCAAGTCGATGCTCGCCGGCTACTACCATGACGGGAAGGTGACGGAGCGGGAGGTGATCCCGGTCCTCATCATGGGCGCCTTCCCGGTGGTCCTTGGGGAATCGCTCTTCAGGGTCCAGCTCCCCGCGGCTCTGGTCCTCCTCGGCCCGGTCATCGGGGGGATCTACACAGGGTTGAACCTCTTCTCAAGCGGCATCCAGGCGCTCTTTGCCCTCCTCTACAGCCGTCGGTACCTCGCAGACCCCGGGCGTGCGCTGGCCCCCGCTCCCTCCCTCACTGCGCCTGCAGCCGCTCTTGTGCTCAACCGGGAGGTTATCGTTGCCGGGTGCAGGAAGGCGGTCCCGACGCTCCGGCGGGTCGTCCCCGTCACCCTGGCCGCGCTGGTCATCTTCTCCCTCCTCTCCGCAACTGGGGTCATGGACCTGGTCGCCGCCGCGTTCGACCCGCTCCTCAAGGCTGTCGGTCTCCCGGGCGAGAGTGCTGCGGCGCTCGTGGCCCAGTTTGTCCACTTCTCGGCCGGCTACGCGATCGTTGCATCCCTGCTGGACAGCGGCGTCCTCACAACCGGGACCGCGCTCGTCACGCTTGTTATTGGGAGTATGGTGGTCATCACCCTGATCTACATCAAGTACTCGGTACCGCTCTACCTCTCGCTCTTCGGCCGGTTTGGTGTCAGGGTGGCGCTGGTCACGTATGCGGCGAGCATGGCCGCAAAGGTGGTCACGGTTGCGCTGGTGTTTCTTCTCTTCTAGAAGGACGGTGGGAGCGGGGAAAATTGGTGGGGTTTGGAACTGGTGGTTCGATTCCCAATAACCGATACGGCAAATTGGGGGTGTCGATCGCCACGTACTGTCCCCGGCCCCCCGGATGGGGAGCGACGCTCCGGTAGGAACGACTGTCCGGAGGATGGGATAACTCAAAGGATCGGAGTTTGTTGAGCACCGCAGGTGTGTCTGAGGAGGCCGGAGGCCGGGCGGGGCGCGAAGGTTCGTTAGAACCGGATTTTGAGAAGACCGGAGGTCTTTGAGTGGGGAAAAAGAGCCCTGCCTTGTACGGGGAGGGGGAGACCCCCTCAAGGCCTGATGGCTTCTCGTGCTCAGCTCCTTCGGAGCATCGCACTCCCCGTCAGCCCCTCCCCCACGGCGATAGCCACCATGGTCCACTGTCGGGGGTGAACCCGGAGGACGGATTTCCACCGGATAATCACCACGCACTGCCCCGCCCCCCTGGGGGCGGGGGAGGAGCGCGAAGCGCGGGCGGGGTAGGGGGCGGATGGGAGCGCTCCGTGTGGGATGGGACAAAGGCCGGATATGGTCTGTTAATTTGGAATCGATGCACTCGTTGAAAGTGTTTGTGAGATTGATACTAGTTGTTTGGTAGAGCACTACCAAGCAGTCGGCGCAAAAAAGGGTAGAAGGTAGGTTTTAACCCGGTCACCTCTTTTTATAGAGGTACCATCCCGCCAGGCCCACGACGACCAAGACTCCGGCCGCGATGATGAGCGTCCACGGGGTTTCATCCCCTGGGGTCTGCTGTGGTCCGGACGGGGTTTCACTGTCTGTGGGCGCAGTGCCGACCGGGCCGGTGGTTGCCTCCGCCGGGGACGCGGTGGCCCACGTCAGGGCGAAGAGGCTGAAGTGCGAGACCTGAGCCGTCATGGTCCGGGTTGCTGGATCCACGGTTGCGGAAACCTCCTGCCACTCATTGGTCCCGGGGTTGTACCACATCACCCGCAGGGTGGACAGATCGACGATCTTCGCCCACTCCTCCTCGGAGAGGGTATAGGTGAGGGCGGCCGGCGGGTCGAAGGTGGCGCCGGCCGGCCCGCAGTCGAGGGCGAAACCGATCGTCGTTCCCGGCGGAGCCTGGGGGATGCCGGCCGCGCCGACGCTCGCGACGGTCACTTCATCGAGCGGGTCGCCGTTTTTGTCGTGGGCAAGCGTTCCCTTGCCGATGGTCAGGGAGCCGACGCCGTCGCTGGTCCGGACCGTCACCGGTGCGCTGACCTCTCCGGTCCCCGAGAGGGGGAGGGACACCCGTCCAACGCCCGTCACCGGTGCGGAAGTCTCGACAGGGATTGAGGAGGATCCCTGCGACCTGCCCCCGCGGCCGCCCCCACTACCACCAGGCGCGGGAGTGGGCGTGCTCTCCTCGGCAACGCTCAGGTCCAGGCGGCTCGTGCTGTCCGGTGTGAAAGTTGCCGTCTCCCGTGCAGTCCGTCCGTTGACCAGGAAGGTTATAGTCTCCCCGGCCTGATCGTCGGTCCCACTGACCACCAGGCGGCCCCCTTCATGTCGGCTGGAACTGCCGTACTCCCCAATTTTTGTCGTCTTGATCGAACCGTATGCCGTATCCCCGATCAGGGCGGTGATCTCGGTCCCGGCGGGTGCCGGAGAGCCGTCGATTGTCACGCCGCCCCAGAAATCGTGGGGGAACGTGGGAGGGGCGTCCCCTCCCGCCGCCGAGACCCCGACCATGAGGGCCAGGAGAAGGATCAGAGTCGTCGCATGCCGGAATCTCATCGTCACGCCCCGATGGCAGTGAGCGTATCCGCATCGTTCATGTAGATCCAGTAGCCCTGGAAGGGAGAGAGTTCCCGCGTCTCGCCATGCCTGCCGGTCGCGCCCCGGATGATCGAGACGTCATAGGTCTGCTCATCCGTCTTCCAGCCCCAGAGGTTCGCCCAGGTTGTCTCGACCGACCGGAGTGTGGTGACCGCCGGTTCGGGAACGGTGTCCGTGAACCCGATCGTGTTCCAGCCCGCATCGAGGTATTTTGTGGGCGGCGGGGAGTTCGACCCGGCGGCGAAGGCCAGCGGGATCTCGTAGGTGCCATTCGCGTAGATCCAGATCCCGTCAAGCGGCCGGAACGCATCCTCCCGGCTCAGGTCTTCCCACTGGCAAGTCCCGTTGTAATACAGCACCGGGCGCCCGTCGGTCTCCACGCTGTCGAAGATCGCGATGGTGTCCTGCCCGCCGGCAAGCCGCTTCGGGGTCGAGACGAAGTTCCAGCCCGACTGGAGGGCGATCGACGCCCTGGCAAGGTCGAAGTGAACGGCGGCGATCTTTCCTGAGGCGACGGTCACGGTCTCCTCTGTGTCAAGGTAGCCGTCCCGTTCCACCCGGACGGTGTGCTCACCGACCGGGACGTTCGTTAGCGTGGCGTTGGTCACTTCGCCGGTATCGATGCCGTCGAAGAAGATCCGGGCACCGTCGGGCGCCGAGGTGACAACGATGCTCCCGGCCGGCTCGGTCAGGAGGAAGTGGACCGTGGCGGTCTCGTTATCGGCGACCGTCACGGTCTTCGAAGCGTCGGCATAGCCGGCGAGTTTCAGGGTGATGACGTGGTCGCCGGCCGGGACGTTCTCCAGGAGGGCGTTCGTCAGTTTACCGGTCTCGATGCCGTCGAGGAAGATTGCTGCACCAGTGGGCGTCGAGGCGACGGCGATGCTGCCGTGGGCCTCGATCAGGTCCTGGTGCAGGGTGGCGGTCTCGTTGTAGACGATGGTGACCACGGCGACAGCATCGGCGTAGCCGTCCTTCCGGAGGGTGACGGTATGCTCACCGACGGCGATCCCGTCGAGAGTAGTGTTCGTGACCTCGCCGGTATCGGCGCCGTCGATGAAGATCGCGGCGCCGACGGGCGTCGAGGTCACCGTGAGGTCGCCGGTAAGGGTGGTCAGTTCAAATATAACCTCTGCTGTCTCGTCGCTGATGACCGTCACGGTCTTCGAAGCGTCGGCGTAGCCGTCGAGTTTCAGGGTGACGACGTGGTCACCGACCAGAACGTTCTCAAGCGTGATGGGGGTGACTTTGCCGGTGTCTTCACCGTCGAGCCAGACCGCCGCGCCGGCGGGCGTCGAGGTGACGGCGATGCTGCCGGGCTCGGGGGCATACTCGACGACCAGGAAGGCCGCGGCGGCTTCCATCCAGTCGGCGTCGCTCCGGAACCCGGCCAGATTCTCGCCGGCGATGAGTGCCGTCACGTCGCGCTCGTCGACCCCGATCTGGGTTGTTCCCGTGTAGTTCCAGACGCGGGTCCACTCCTCATCGTTGAAGAGGAGGTCGCCCTCGGTCGGTCCGGCGCCGGGGGCGACGGTGACCAGGCGGGCGCTTGCGGCGTTCGCGGGATCAAGGGTGAACGGGGCGTAAGCCGTCGCCTGTTCGGGGGTGGTTCCCTGGGCCGCGCCGCCGTAGAGGAGGTCGAAGCCCTCGTTCATGAGGATGGTGTGCGGCGCGGTGGTGCCGTCATCGTAGACGACTGCAAGCAGCATCCCGCGGACCGAGACGTTCCCGCCGCCGGGGAAGGTGCTGGTAAGCATCGCGGTGTTGCCGTCAGCGCTGAAGGCATCGGTGATGTCGTAGACCGCCATGCCGTAGGGGTAGGAGGAGCCCCACCCCTTCTCGTCTTCGTAGAAGGCGTCCTGTTCGACCATCACATCATCGTTGAAGGTCAGGGAGACGTTATACGGGAAGACCGGGCCTTTATCCCAGGTGTAGGGGACGTAGAGCCGGGCGCCTTCGATCATCGCGTTCGCCGGGACCGCGAGGTCATCAGCCGTCCATTGTACCGTGTACTCGGTCCAGCCGGTGCCGGCGGAGAGGTAACTGCTGTCTCCTGCCGACCAGAGGAGGTCGCCGTGGACGTCGTAGGTGGCGGCGGTCTTGATGTCATCGCCGTCGGTCCAGCGCATGCCGCGGTAGCCGTTGTGGACGACGGTCTTCTCGACTGCAAGGAGGTTGTTCTCTTCGTTCGACTCGGCGATGAGACCGTCGGGGTCAGCGGTGACGGTGATCGTCACGGCGTCGCCAGCGTTGCGAATGGTCTCGTCGGTCCAGGTGACGGTGGTGTTCGTCCCGGCAGCAAGGGCGTCGACGGCGACCGTGCCGGTCGTGCCGCTGACGTTAAACTCAACGGAGAATGCACCGGCGTCGGCGGTGCCGATGTTGGTGATCTTTGCCGTGTATGTGTTCCCGGAGGCGGAGAAGACCTCCCCGTTGTTCGGGGCGAGAGTCGAGACCGCGAGATCAGGAGCATCACCGCCGGAGGGGACGGTGACCGTGATGTAGTCGGTCTTTATCTCGGTGTCGCTGCCGGCAGCATTCGTGACCGTGAGGTTGACCGAGTAGGTGCCGGCTGTGGAGTAGGTGTGGACTGGGTTCTGCTCGGCCGAGGTCGTGTTGTCCCCGAAGTCCCAGGCCCAGGAGGTCGGTGAACCGGTGGAGGTATCAGTGAACTGCACCGCAAGCGGCGTCTCACCGGCGGTCACGTTCGCCGTGAAGTTAGCGACCGGTGCCGAGGAGGGGGCTTGTGGATATTTCACGGCAAGCGTTGCGAGCGTGGTCTTGTACGATCCGCCGTTCGGTACGTAGGTAAAACTGCTGTCACTGCCGGCGGTCAGGTTGTTCTTGACGTCCCAGGTGTTCGTTCCAAAGTAACCAGATGGGGTCCCACCCGTATAGGCAGCGCCGTTGAACGTGTACAGGGCGTCTTTGGAAGAGAGCATGACGTTCTGGAGGGTTGCATCCGTCCAGCCGGCGGCGAGTCCGCCGGTGGCGAAGGTCGAGGTAACCCCGCCGGCGCCGTTCGCCTGGTAGTCGTGCCCGTCGTTCACCCAGTAGCGCACTTCATCGTCGTCGCCGTCGTTGTAAGCGACCACGAGGGCGACTTCTTTGATGCGGCCGTCGAAGTTCGGTGCCACCGGGGTTGCGACGACCTCTGCTTTCGGGTTCTGCGAACCGACGAGACCGGTCACATCGTACCAGAGCATGTAATCCGAATACTGGCGGTTCACGTGATCGTTGACCGGGTAGACATCGACAGTACTGCCCCCGGCGGTGGCAAGGGTCTCGGTGCCGAGCGTATCGTATGTGCCGTCACCATCGCCGTCGAATTTGACGGTCGCGGTTCCCGTCCGGTTATCCGTACCTGCAGCGTATACGACCGTATACAGCCGCGCCCACTGGACATCGGTGTATGCCGGGAGGGTGAACGTCTGGTTGAACGTGTTCGTTGCATACGCGGTCCCGGAGCTGAATCCTCCGTACGCTCCCACGTAGAGATCACCGGAGACCGTGCCGTTCTGAACCGTGGCGAGGCGTTTTGCCCCTGCGGAGGACGAGATGTACTGGGTCTCTGTTACGGTGTCGTTTCCGGCGGCATTGGTCGCGGTGAGCCGGATGTCGTAGGCTCCCGCTGCAAATTCGTACGTCGGGTTCTGTTCGGTGGAGAATTCAGTCCAGTCATCATCGGTCCCGGACGGCCGCGACTCCCATGACCATGCGGTGGGGGAGTTGGTTGAGGCGTCGGTGAAGGTGACGGAGAGGGGTGCAAGCCCGGTCAGGGAAGTTGCGGTGAATGCTGCGACCGGTGTATCACCGGGGGAATCGCCGGCATACTCCACCACGAGGAAGGTCTGTGCCGCGACCATACACGGCGATTTCCAGGTATCATCTCCCTGGACTGCTGCTTCATTCCCGGTCGCGTTCAGGTATGCCGTCACCTCGCGTTCGTCGACGGCTACCTGCGGGTTGTCGGAGGCGCCGACCGCCCGAGGTCCGTAGCTCCATACTCCTGTTCCGATCTGTTCTCCGTTGAAGTAGAGGTTGCCCTCGCCGTCGTTGCCCCACGGGACGAACGTCGTCAGGTTCGCACGGACGACGTTCTCCGTATCGATGATCGCGCCGGAGAACGGCACATATGCCGTCGCCTCGGCCATGCTCGTGCCATAGTTTCCTTGGTCGGCGCCGAGAATATCGAACTCCTCATTGATGAATATCTGCTTCCTGGTGGCGGAAGAGTCCTCGTAGACCACGGCGAGGGTGAACCCGGCAGGTGAGATTTTGGCATCCGTCCCCTCCCGCGCGAAGAGCGCCGTGTTGTTGACGCCCGTCTGGTAGAGGTCGGTCACGTTGTAGGTCATCAGGCCGTAGATGTGGTCTCTGTATGCCCCGAAGTTCGAGACATCGTGATACCAGTTCACGTAGGGGACCCGGACACCGTTGAAGTCGATCGAGACGTTGTCGGGCGCCGAGTTGGTGTTGTCCCAGCAGTAGGGCACATAGAGCCAGGCGTCGTGAACCGCCGCGCCTTCGGGGAGCGGCAGGTCGCCCGCCGTCCAGGTCACGGTGTAGTTTGTCCAGCCCTCACCGCCAAAACTCCCGGACATGTACTGGCTGTCGCCGAAGGAGTGGATGATGTCGCCGCGGAGGTCGTAGGTCCGCACCGTCGTGACGTTGCTGCCGCCCTCCCAGTACATCTTGCCCTTGTAGCCGTTGTAGAGAACTTCCTTATCAGCGAAACCGACCTTTATGTTGTTGGTCTCATCGGTCTCGGCGATGAGGTTGTCGGGGTCGATGATGGCGGTGTATCTCACCTTACCGCCCTGGAGGTTGCGGATCGTCGGGTCGATGATGGTGGTGATGGCGATCTGGGCACCGCCCGCGAGCGATTCGATGATCGTGGTGTTGACCGCGACGGTGCCGTTGGCGACGTCGCTCGCGTACAGGGCGATCACAATATCGGTCGCGGTATCAGTCTCAGTGTTCTTGACGCTCCTGACCTGAACTCTGTTCGGTTCCCGGGCAAAGACCGCGCTGCCAGGCGCCGGGTTCACGACACCGGCGATGGTGAGGTCGATCTGTGCGGCTGGGGTCACCGTCACCTCTGCGGTCCCGGTCACGCTCCCCGCAGCGGCGGTGACGGTCGTCGTCCCCGCCGCAAGGGCGGTGAAGAATCTGGTTCCGTTCACCGTGCCGACGGTCTCGTTGCTGCTCGACCAGGTGAAAGCGACGTTGGTCATCTCGTTGCTGTTCTGGTCTTTCGCGGTGGCTGTGAATTGCTGTTTATTGCCGACTGCCAGGTTCGCCGTCGCGGGGGAGACCTCGATCATGGTCAGGGCGGGCCCGGCACCCCCGGTGGAGTAGGTTACGTTCAGGTAGGGGCGTAGTGTGGCGTCGGAAGAGTCACGACTTGCCAGTTGAACCCTCTGTTCCGTGGAGGTAGCTGATTCGTCGGGAGACGCAAGTTTCCATCCATAATTTGGGGTATCTTCCGCATATGCCTGTAAATCCTGTGTGACGTTCCACGCAATCCAGACATTCGCTGCTGAACCAGGGTCAATTACGTCGGTCGGGTGCGTATCGTTGGAGGGTCCATTGCACCAGGTGACATTGGACTCGTTCCATGCTTCGATCACGCGGTACGCGGCGACCTCCCTATCACCCTTCCTGGCGGTCATATAACCATAGAGTGTCGCCGATTCGATCGTCGCCCCCTCGGGAATCGAAGAGAGGTCGAAGTGGATAAGGCTCCTGTAGAGTGTTCCACCCGAGGTACCCCAGGGATCGCCGGATTGCCGAACAAAAAGACTCGTGGAATCACCATAACTCGTATTTCCTGGGAGAGAGCCCCATCGAATATACGCATCGGCGTCCGCCTGGAACGTCTCGGTGGTCGTTGCCGCCGCTACGGGCGCGGCGAGCGTGGTCATGCACAGCAGTGCAGCGATACAAACAATCAGCAATCTTAGTTGCATTTTCTATCAAGCTCCTTCTTCATCGTTTCATCTCGCCCGGCAGCACTGGCGCCCCTCTCCGGCGATCGGAGAGGGCGCCGATAGTCAAATTGGACGATTTTAAGGTAGTATTTCGTAATATATAAATTGAGATCGTTCATACTTGATCATCACTTTAATAAAAAATGTATTAATTTAGGTGCGTATTTTTGATATTCGTGCCACGCAAAGGCGAACCGTCCAGCCTATGGCCAGATCCCGCCGGGGGTGTGAGAGCCGGCAGTCCGCCGGTCCTCTGCCCGGCCGAAAAAAGGGTGTGGCGGTCAGCCTTCCGGGTCGACCGCCGATTTCGCGTCTTTTGCCTCAATCCAGAACAGGTTTTCTGTCACGACATCGTCGTCGCGGAGGTGCGCGCTCACTCCTCCTCCTCCACCGTCAGCAGGGCGAGGGGGATCTTGAAGTAGCCGCTGTACGAGCCGGAGTCGGTGGAGTTCCGGTCAAACGTCATCGTGCTGTCTCCGCCGGTGATGTAGTTGGTGACGTCCCAGCTCTGGTAGCCGAAGTACGACCCCTGCTGGGGGTTGCTCCAGGCAAGGGTGTTGCCGTTGAAGGCGTAGTTCCCGTTGTAACTCGCCAGGTAGATGGCCGTAAGGTTTGCATTGACGGCTGAGAACCCTGATGTACCGAAATCGGTCTCCCCGATGTAAGAGTACCCCTCATCATCGGCAACGTAGGAGTCGGTGTCGTGGCCCTGGTTCACCCAGTAGTGTATTGTTTTCCCGGAATCAGGATCGTCATATGCCACCACCAGCGTGATCATCTTTACCCTGCCGTCGAATGGCTGGGTACCGTCCGGTTTGTGGGTCTGCACCCGTGCCGAAACGCTCGACGAGCTGATGGCATTGGTCACGTCGTACCACACCAAGCAGTCGCTCGTCACCCTGTTGAAGTGGTTGCTGAACCAGACGGTCCCATCGTCACCGCTGCCCATGGGGAACGAATAGGTCGTGTTCATGATCTCGGAACCGAGCGTCGCGTAACCCGCTCCGCCGTCGAACTCCACGGTCGTGTTCAGGGGGTAATTCGCCTGCATGTTCCCTATGTAGGTGTCTACATAGAGCCGCGCCCAGGTGACATTCCCGGGATCGCACGGCAGGGTGAAATTATACTCGACCGGGTTCGTGTGCGCGTACTCGAACCCCGGGTACGCGTCGAACCAGAGGCCGCCGGAGACTACCCCAGTCGACCCGTTCGCGGTGACCAGGGGGTCTCCGCCCAGGTACAGATCTGCCGACACCGGTGGCGCAAATGCGCACACCACCGTCAGTACGAGCATGCATGCCAGCATGCGCTGTATGTTCGTCTTCATTGTTCACTTCCAGGTTGTTTGTGGTTCCGGGAGTGTCCTGCCTCCCGGTAAGCAGTGGATGATCTCAGTATGGCAAAAATCTTTTCATTTAACACTTAGTGTTAAAATAAATTGTTTTTACAATACTCGCCGGGCTGCTACGCCCGTGCTGATACAGGCAGGAGCAAGCCATACGTAAGTTTCTCCTCTCTATCTCAGCCGGCATCGGGATCTGTCCTGGTACTGTTCGAAACACGGCATTCAGGTAAGGGTTGCGTGTTCTGATAGCATCTCCGTGTCTCTTCCGGACGTGCCTCGGTCCCCTCCAGGCACACCCGGGTATACCCACCGGGGGGGCGGCGCTCCTTCATGGCAGGGGAGTTTCAGGACGACCTCATGCGGAGAAGCCGCGTCCGAACCGTCCTGGATGGGGTTAATCCGGCAGGGTTCGTGGAGATGATCAGGAGCATTCTGCGGTTGGGACCGGAACTCTCGCTTCCATGATTCCGTTTCCAGTGCCAGCTACACTGAATGCTTGGACCCGCTCAACGGGGCCCCTGCAGGCGAACCTTTGCTGCCGGCGTTTGTATTCCTGCTTTATACAACTACAGAGAGGCGTGAGCCCGAAATTTTCGGAATCGATGCGCAGCAAGTTCCGCACGAGAACAGTGAGAAGATATCCGGTCTTCTGGAACCAGGGGTTGGCCCTGCATCCAACCTGGAAGTGAACAGAGGAACGGCAGGGCCGAATATCAGGTTGGTAATCAGGGTAAATCATCCTGTCGGAACGGCCTGGCCCCGGAGAACCTGTCGACGCGCCGGGAAAGACGACGAATATTCGGAGGATTCTCGCGTGCGGCTGAAACGATCTTAGGATAGGGTTTCGGTGCACGCGGCTCTGTAGAATTCCTCCCATCAGAGGTCATACCCCCTGCGTTCTATTCCGGCGAAAAAAGTGGATTTCCGGGTATTTATTCCCCGGAGAGGTCGGCGTGGCATTCGGCGGTTGCATGCGGCAAGACAATAACATCTTCGATCGTCTTCGACCCGCCCTTCCCCACCACCTTCACCGAATAACCGCCTATATTGAGGTAGTGGAAGGTGTGGGGGGTCACCTCGCCGGTATCCCGGCCGAAGAGGTATATCCTGGCGCCCGCCGGGTCGCTTGAGACCTCAAGCGATCCCCAGGTATAGGGTTCGAGGGTGAACTTCACCGTGGTGTCGCCGGAGCCCTTCATCAGCAGGACCTCCCGTTCCCCGGTGATGTAACCCGGCTTTGAGACCCCTATCAGGTGTCTCCCCTCCGAGATGTTATCCACGACATACGGCGTGGAAAAGCCGGTCTGGAACCCGTCGATCGATATCGCCGCGCCTGATGGCACCGACGTCACGAGGAGGCTGCAGGGCGCGTCGGAGAACGCAGCCTTCACGGTACCGTTCGATTGAGCGTGGGTAGGTATCTTATGCGTCTGGTAACTCTCACCATCGTAGACGGTGATATATGCCCCTCCGATCCCCCGGACCTCGACCGTCTTCGGGAGTCGGTCGCCCAGGTACCTACCGTTGATCGAGAAGGGTTTCTGTGCATACTCCTCCGACTCAAACGTGAGTGACCGCGTCAGTTCCGCGTTGCCGCTGGTAAACGTCACCCGTGCCATGACGTTTCTCTCGATCCAGACCCGCTCTTTCTCGGAACTGAAGGCGGTTGCCTCTTTCTTCACCTTGATGGTGTGCAGCCCCTCTTTCAGCCCGTAGATGACGGCGGGTGTCTTCCGGTTCACCTTTCGGCCGTCGACGAAGATCGTCGCCCCATCGGGGAGCGAGTCGACGTAGACGCCGCCGTAGTGGTTCTGCTCCCAGGTGCGGAGCAGGCCCGGGGAGGCACCTCCCGAAACCTCGACCACAACCTCGTCGTCGCGTTCGAGCAGGATCTCCCGCTCCACCGGCTCGGCACCGTCCATGCGCACCCGAACCGTATGGGTGCCGCCGGAAAGCGACTCGAAGGCGGCAGGTGTCGTCCTGCCGGTATACTCGCCGTCGAGGTCGATGAGCGCACCCGGTGGATCGGAGAGGACCGAGAGATCGAACCGCATCGTGGTGATGTCAACAGCAGGCGCCGCTGTGGGTGTGGGCTCCACTGTGGGTTGGGGATCGGGCGTGGGCTCCGCCGCCAGTGCCGGTCCCGGCTCCTCCCCTGCGGAGACGAAGCCGAACAGCGAAAAGAGCGCCTGAATGGCACCGAGCAGCAAGCTGAGCAACCCTCCCGGGGTGGATCCGTCGGTCTCCCCGTACCGAACCGCGTAGACACCACCCTGCCGGATCTTCGCTGAGACGCTGCCGCCCGCCGCATCGGCCGTGGTCTCCAGGGTCTGCCAGGTGCCCGAAGAGCGGTCGTACCTGGCGATCACGCCTCCCGGCTTGCTCACGGAGATGACAAGCCTGAGGGGGAGGTCGCTCACCATATCCTCGCTGCCGACCGCGTAGGCCGGGTCGGCGCCCCCCGCGTCGCCGGGTAAAAGCCTCTGCAGCGTCAGCGCCTGGACGGGGCTCCCGGCGCCCTCGGTGATCACCGCTCCCTCGGGGATGTACACCTGGACGGCCCCTCCGTCGGCGACTAGGTGCGTGGCCTCGACCCGCCCGTTCGTCGAGTTGAGGGTGAACCGCGAGCCGGGCTCACCGGAAGGTGTCACCGGAGTCCCGGGCGTGCCTATCGTGGACGTGGCGTTCGCTTCGTAGCCCTCTGGCGGGGTGCCCTTCCAGACGGCGAGGATGATGGCGCGGTTCTCCATATAGTCCCCTTTCGTGGTGGTGATGAGGCTCTGGATCCCCGCCGTGTTCTCCGACAGTCGGAGGTACGGCCTGACGTTCAGGTCAGCCACGCTGATCACCGAGGAGCCGCCGGTGAGCAAGTTGAACCACTCACCGTCGTTGAAGTATATCCGGTGCTCGTCGTCGTCCATCCCCGAACCGGCGGTGGAGACCAGGATAAGGCGCGCATCGCCGATCCCGGAGAGGTCGATGGATTCGCTGAAGGCCGCCGTCGTGATGCAGTCCTCCGACGTCGTCCCGAAGTCCGGGTTGGCATAGATCGTATCCGATCCCTCCGCGATCCAGTAGGTCATCTCCGGTTCAGCGGGGTCCTCGGTGACTATCAGGAGCCCGACGCCGTAGGCCGCAAAGACATCGTCCTTCCTCCCGTCGTTCGTCAGTTTCACGACGTGTTCTCCGGCGATGCCGCCCGGAACGCCGGTAACGTTGAACGCGTGCGTCTCGAGCAGATAGTTGTAGATCCCCTCGTCCTTCCGATCGTTATAGACTTTGTCGGCTTTGATGTTTGTCCCGTCGACTGCGAGGCTGATCCTGACAGGGGTGCCCTCTTTCCTCGTCTCGTCGTGCCCCCAGGTGGTGTAGATATACAACCGTGCGTAGTTGATCGTACCGTTCTCGGGGGTGGGGACGGAGATCGCGAACTCTTTGCTTTCACCGGTGTGGATGAGCCCGGTGTAATCGCTGAACTCGTAGTAGGTCAGGTTTCCGTGGACGGTACCCGTAGCGGCGACGTCGAACCTCTTTCCGGTGTAGCCGTAGTCGGGAACCGCGCCGTCGGACCCGCCGTCCCCACTCCCAGACGTCGTGAGGTCGAAGTTGACGGAGGCGGTCTCGCCATCGTTGACCGTGACCGTCCGGTAGTCTTCGCGCCCCTCACCCCTCACCTCGACCGTGTAGTCGCCGATGATCAGGTTCTCCAGCGTCGCCGGGGTTATGACCGTCATGTTCTCCCCGTTGAGGTAGACCCAGGCCCCGGCCGGCTCGCTCGTCACCTCGATGCTGCCCGTTATTGGTTCGAGGCTGAAGTGGACCGTGGTGTTCGCGCCTTTGGTCACCGTGACCCACCGGTCGTCGGGTATCCGGTAACGCTCCATCTCGACCCGGACCGAGTGGTCTCCGGCGGGGATGCCGGGGATCGTCGTGTTCGTCGTCCACTGGGTCGGCTCGTCGTCGAGGAAGACCGCCGCGCCGGTGGGCGCCGAGGTCACCCGGATCGCCCCGACCTCCTCCTCAGCGTAGCGGACCGAGAGGAGGGCAAGCGGGATCTTGAAGAACGCACCCAGGAACCCTCCGCCGCTCCCGGTGACGCTGAGGTCGCGGGTATAGGTGAACGTGCTCGCCGCCCCGGGCTCCATGAGATCGGTAACGTCCCAGGTCTGGTAGCCCGAGTAGGCACCCTGCGGGTCGTTGGCATCGAGCGGTTCGGTGTTGAACGCAAACTCCCCAACCTGGCTTGCTATATAGAACGCCGAGAACTCAGCGGCGGGGATGCGTTCGTCGTCCTCCGGGAGGTCCTCGGTATCGAAGGTCGTCTCGCCCGTGTAAGTCCCGCCGAGGTACTCCTCAACGTAGTACGAATGGACGTCGTGCCCCTGGTTTACCCAGTAGTAGACCTCGTCGCCGTCGCCGTCGTCGTAGGCGACGACCAGCGTGATGAGTTTGATCCTCCCGTCGAATGTTCCCTGATACCCCTCCGGCTGATCTACCAGTACCTCGGCGACCGGGTTTCTGCCGGTGATCAGGCTGGTCACGTCATACCACATAAGGTAATCGCTCGTCACCCGGTTGCAGTGGTCGTTCACCCAGACCGGTTCGCCGCCGTCGACCGCGAAGACATACGGCTTCCGGAGTTCCTCGACGCCAAGCGTCTGCATCCCCGATCCACCGTTGAACTTCACGGTCGCACGGTGCTCGTAGTTATTCTGCATGTGGCCGCAGTATACGGCGACATAGAGGCGCGCCCACTTGATCTCCGTATAGGAAGGGAGCGAGTAAGTCTTAGTGGCCTGGCGCTCCATCGCGGTCCCCACAAATGAGTCGTGCCATAGCCCGCCGGAGACGGTGCCTTCTTTGACCGTTGTCAGCGGGATACCGCCCACGTACTGGTCGGCAGCCGCGGGTACGGGCACCATGGCCAGCAGCAGGGCTAAGATGAGTGCAATTCCAATATATGACCTGTTGATCTTCATACTTCAGACCCCCGTCCGTATCGCTGTCACCGGGTTGAGGTGCGCTGCCTTCAACGCCGGATAGAGACCCGATACCAGAGAGAGAACGATCGCGATCGCCATCCCAATCGCGAGGATTTCGGGCGTGATCAGGGTGATGTCGCCTTCGGCGAACGTTGAGAACGTGTCGCCGAGCCGGGTGATGATGAACGGCTTGCCGAAGGCGTTGATCGCACCCGTGAATGCGATACCCAGCAGATTGCCGAGCACACCCCCGATGAGGCCGATGTAGAAGCACTCGGCGAGGATGAGGTGGACGACGTCCGCCGGGGAGGCCCCGATGGCCATGGTGATCCCGATCTCCCGCGTCCGCTCAAAGACCGATGTGACCATCGTGTTGACGATCATCAGCGCCCCCACGATCAGGGAGACCCCGGCAAAGAATGCCAGGACGAGGACGACGACGTCCATCAGCTGGTTCACCGACTCGATCTGCTGGAACGCGCCCTCTGCGGTGAGGCCGAGCGCCTTGACGTCGTCCACGACGCCGAAGACCGCGTCGGGGCTGTCGACCCGGATCAGGACGCCGTCGAACGCCGCCTCATCCCCGCGCAGTTCCTGCGCTACCCCCCGGTCGATCAGCATCACCTGGTCGAACGCATCGTCCCGCTCCTGGAGCACGCCAACCAGGGTGAACTGCACCTCTTCATCGACCGGCATGCCGTCCTCGTCGTAGCGCCGGATCAGGATCGGGATGGTATCGCCAAACCGGACCCCCTCGTAGCGCTGGAGCGTCTCGGCAACGTCGTGCCCGAGCACCGCCTGCCGGGAGCCGGGCTCGAGGTTCTCTCCCCTCAGGAATTTTGGCTGGATCACGCCCTCGATCCCGCCGGGATCGATCCCCACGACCTCGAGGTAGGTCTGCCGTTTTGTGGTGTATGCCTCCCGGACCACCGCCGAAGAAGCCTCCACGTGCTGGATGGTAGCGAGTTCGTCGATCTTTGCCGGTGTGATGAACTGGATCGCGCCTCCGCGGATATCCGCGGTCGCCTCGATGAGGGTGAGGTCGGACTGCTCCTTGATCGCCTCCACCGCCTGGTAGCGGACCCCTTCGCCCAGGGAGACGGTCCCGATGACCGCCGCAACGCCGATAGCGATGCCGAGGGCGGTGAGAAAGACGCGCATCCGTTTCCGGGAGACCTGGTGGGCCGAGACCTTCAGGTAATCGAGCAACCTTCCGAGGATCACAATACCACGCTCCCGTCGAGGAGCTCAATGGTGCGATCCGCCCGTCTCCCAAGTTCCCGCTCGTGGGTGACGATCAGAAATGTCGTCTCCCGCTCCCGGTTCACCTGCCGCATCAGGTCAAAGATCTCGTCGCGCGTCTTTGAGTCCAGGTTCCCTGTAGGCTCGTCGGCCAGGACGATGAGGGGGTCTCCAACGAGGGCCCGCGCGATCGCCACCCGCTGCTGCTCACCGCCGCTCATCTCCGGGGGATAGTGGTGCGCCCGGTCCGCGAGACCGACGGTCGCGAGGAGATCGGCGGCTCGTTCTCTCCTCGCGGCCTTCTCGTGATAGTTGAAGAGGAGGGGGTACTCGACGTTCTCCTGCGCCGTCAGCGCCGGGATGAGGTTGAAACTCTGGAAGACAAACCCGATAGACTCTCTCCGGAGAGTGATGAGCGACTTCCGGTCGCTGAAATCGATGTTTTTACCGCCGATGCGGACCTCCCCCGACGTCGGAGCGTCGAGGCCGCCGAGGATGTTCAGGAGCGTGCTCTTTCCACTGCCGCTCCTCCCGAGGAGCGCGACGAACTCGCCCTTCTCTATGGCCAGGTTTACGTCCGCAAGGGCGGTCACCCGGTCGTTGTACGCCTTGTTCAGGTGTTTTGTCTCAATGATGGTCTCCATACTCTCACCTCTTTTCAGCCCGGAGAACGGCGTTCGTCAGCATCAGGTAGTCCTTTTCGTCCTGGACCAGCGCAAAATTTCCTTCAGACCGCAGGTAGGGCAGCACGTCCCGCCGGTCGATCCCGATCTGCACCGTCTCATCGGAGTCAAAGATATTCACCCACTCCTTCCCGCTCGATCCCGGGAAGAGCGCCGAGAGGATAGTTTCAAAGAACGAGGGCATGCTGCTTGTCGCCTCTCGATTGAAGAAGAGCCGGTTGATCACGGGGATCTTCTCCCGCGTATAACCACCCGAAGGGGCGATGAGGAAGAGTTCGGCTGATTTAAGGCTGGACTTCTCGATCGTTCCGGGAAAATCGATCTTGCTCGACGCCATGGCGGGAGTGATCCCGTGACTGCTGTAGAGGAGGTCGGCTCCCTCGCTCACCCAGATGATCGCCTCCGACGATCCGGGGCTCTCGTAGACGGTGAGCAGGCCGATCCCCTGGACGACGAAGGTTCTGTTATCGGTGGCGTTGTTCTTGAGGACGACCGCAAAGGAGTTCTTCCCGGGGTTGAGGTCTGCAGTCGTGAAGATGTCCATCCCGGAGAAGAAGTCGTTCTGGCTGACGAACCCCTTGGAGTCCGTGTAGCGACCGGTCTCCGCGAGCTGCTCGCCCGTATCCGTGCGGGTGAGCGAGATCACCGGGTAGATCGCGTTCTGGTCGAGCTTGCTCCAGGCCCAATAGACGTAGAGGCGCTGGTAGCGGACGGTTGCATCCGCCGGGAGTTCGGGATCGAACGCGACCGTATACTGCCCCCCTGGATTGATTGCCCCGCTGTAGGTGCTGTTTCCAACCGTATAGACGTAATCTCCCTGGAACTCATCGTGAAGCACGGTCAAGAGCGGTTTGTCCCCGGCATAGGTTGCCGCTGCAGGCGCTGCGAGGAGGAGCAGGAGGATCAGCCCGGCAGCGATCCTATGGGAAAACATACTCGCCCTCCGCTGCGTTGTTTGCCCGGTTCGAGTCCTTGATCGCGCCCACTTCATCCACGACGGCCTTGATCCGGTGTTTCCCGGGCGTCGTGTACAGCGGAAGATCGATGGTGACCGTTGCCCCGGCGCCGATCCCCTCGATCTGCTTGACCGCTGCCTTCTCCCCATCCAGATAGATGGTAAGGTCGAAGGCGCCGACGTCGCTCCCGCCGCCGTTCTTGATCGTGATCGGGATCGTGTAGTCCAGATACCCTGCAGCGGCTGCGGGCGGGCATGCAGCGACGATGACCACGCCTGCGATCAGGAGAACTGCTGTCTTCCCGCCGGGTGGACGCCTCGCAAGGAATGCTGCGACGAAAAGCCCCGCAACCAGGGCAAAGAGCGGGGCGGGCGCCTGCTGTGTCGGCGCGGCCTGTGCCCCGGCCTCGAGCCCGCCCCGTCCCGGCGCCCCTATGGCGACGGAGAGGTCGGGGACCGTGCCGACCGTCAGCTGCACCGATGCCTTGTTGTCCGTCGGGTCGGAGTCGCCGCCGGCATCGACCTGGACTGTAATGGTATGCCGGCCTTCGGTGAGGGTGACACCGGTCTCAACCTGCTGGACACCGGACCTCGCCGGTTCGATCTCTATAGTTTTGACGACACTCCCGTCGACCGAGAAAACCACCCCGATCTTCCCGTCGGGCCGTGTGCCGTAGTTCCTCACCGTCGCCTGGATCGTCGCTTCCTCGCCTGCATAGGCTCCCGTCACCACGGGTGTGTCGACGGTGAAGTCCGGCGCCGCGCCGGACCGCTGCACCGTGAGGATCGCGGAGACTGGGTGGATGTAATCCTCGCCCTCGGGCTTTGATCCGGTGGTGCTGATCTCGCCGGCGCCGTCGAGGTCTCTTCCCCGCTCGAAGACTACGTGGTTGGTATCTTTCAGGAGGCGGCTGACATCGAACGTCTCGACGTCGACGTAGCGGGTCTCGATTCCGGCACCGCCAGCCGCATCGCCGCTACACTCGTTGCCGATGTCCCGCGCACCTTCGGGATAGAGCGAGAGGCCCGTCACCGGGACGCCCAGGTCCTCGCCGTTGAAGAGGACGTAATCCGGCTGCCCCTTTGTCGAGGCAAGGAGGACCACGGTCAGGTCGGCGGCAGACTTCTCTGTTGCGGCTGCCTTCTCAAAGGTGATCTCACACGTATCATGGCGTGTGGGGTTTGTGCCGGCCCACCCCTCGCCGTGGAGGTTCTCGTTCCCCTCGGCAATCCAGTACCGGGTGACCGGTTTCGCGGCGTCTTCCACGACAGCCACAACGAAGATGCCGTAGGAGCGCCCGTCGATCCTGCTCTCGGGCTGGCCCCTGCTGGTCGTCAGCTTGATGGTGTTCTTGCCGCCCCGGAGCTGGTCGGTGCAGTCGTGTGCGGCCCAATAGACACCGTATCCCGATACGAAGGTCTCTGGGTGCTGATCATCTTTCCCGAAAAGGTCCCGGCGAACCGGGACGCCGTTGTTGATGCTGATCTCTTCCCACCCGGTGTAACGCTCGGTGCCGCCCCAGACGCCGGTGTAGACCCGTGCCCAGACCGGTTTTGCCGGAAGCGAGAATGTACATTCGACAGGAGGCGCAGTGAGCCCATAAGTCCCGAATGTGAGCACCTCCCCTCGTACCTCACCCTGGGCCACGGTGTGGAGGGGAATACTTTCGAAGTCGTAGATTGCCGAGACCGGCGCCGTCATCAGGACGAATGCAATAAACATGCATAACCATATGCAGATCTGTTTGACTATATTCATATGATCTATCAAAAGGTAACATCTAGTATTAATATATTCTATTTTTGTGTTATGTATGGGCCGCTTTGGTCTGCTGCACGAAGCAGGAAAAGTTACAGATCATACCCGTTCGGCAACGGCTGCCCGGGCTGCCGCTTTCCCCCTGAAAAATTATGCAAACGTCCATGTCTCTCCCTGAAATTGAGGTTCCCCTGACGGACGGCGGGCGTGGATGCCCTGCCAGCTGCACCCCCCGCCGGCACGTGGTCGCGTCGATGTTTCAGGAAACGTCACCTGTTTTGATAACATTTTGACGTTTGTTGCCACTTAATTGGTTATACTTAAAAATTAATCTCAATAAATAATACGAAAGATAAGATATTTAACACAATATGATGAATTTCCCTATAATGACACTGAACAGAGCAGCAATCCTGTGCATCCTGACCCTCCTGCTCGCGGCCCCCGCAGCGGCCGGCAGCGTCGAAAAGACCGTTGCTCCACTGCCGGAAGGCGCCGCGAGCGGTCTGGAGGTGACGCTCACGGTGACCGACATCCCTGTCGGAGGCATCGTCGAGACGCTTCCTGAGGGGTGCACATGGATGGGAACCGACCACCCTGAGGACCGCACCCGGGTCTCGGGCGAGAAGGTCGCCTTCGCCATCATCGGCGAAGAGACGATCACCTACCAGGTCCAGGGACCGCAGGACGCCGCCGAAGCCTTTGCCGGCACCTGGGAAGACCTGCTGACCGGGGATTCGGGCGTCGTGGGACTGGACGAACCCGGAAACCCGGAGCAGGCTGACGCGACAACGCCCCCGTCGACACCCGGGTTTGGGTGTGCAGCCGCACTGGCGGCGCTCGCCGTGCTCTGCTCCCGGAGGTGCGGGCGGTGACCAGGCGTCTCCTCCTGCTTGCCTGCTCTCTCTGCCTCCTCGCAGGGATGGTAGCGGCGGTCCCGTGTGATGGCGACGGCGACGGCACCCTGACGGCACCAGAGCTTGCGACAGCGATCCTCGACTCGCTGGACGCCCGGTACATGGGCGGAACCGTTGCCGCTCCATCGCTCACCGATCTCCAGGACGCCGCCTTCGTCTATGAACACTGGGACGGCCGGGCGCTCACGATCACCGACACATCCGGGCGGACGACGACGCTCACCCGTCCGCTCAATCGGATCGCGCTCTTCAACAGCGATGCCATCAGGATGATGCGATCGATCGGGCTTGAACCCGACCGGGTCGTGGGCGTGGCGAAGTACGTCCTCGAAGACCCGGTCTTCTACCCCGAGTACCAGGAGAAGGCAAACCTGGGCTCAGTCTGGTCCCCCGACTACGAGCAGACGGCAAGCGTCCGCCCTGACGCGGTCTTCCTCTATGCCTCCGTCTCAGAGACCTCCTGCGCCGATATCGAAAAGACCCTCCACGCCATCGATCCTGCCATCCACTTCTTCAGGATCGACAGTTTCCGGCCGGCGGTCTACGCCGACGAGGTGCGGACGCTTGGCCTCCTCCTCGGAAAAGAAGAGGAGGCCAGAGAGTTCCTCGCGTTCCACGAAGACGTCACCGGCACCGTGGCAGATGTGGTCGACACCATCCAGGACGAGGACCGGGTCCCGGTCTACCTGGAGGACTGGAACGCCTACAAGAGCGCCGGGAAGGGATCAGGCTACGATGAGAAGGTCCGGCTTGCCGGCGGCAGGAACATCTTCGACGACAACCCGGTCGAGTACCCGGCGGTCGATCCTGAGGCGGTCATCAGCAGGAACCCTGAGGTAATCATCAAGATCGTGGGTGCTGGGGAGACAGCGTTCGGCGGCTACGATGACGATGACCTCGCCTCCTTCGAGTCGGTCCTCCGCTCGATCGAGAACCGCCCGGTCTGGGACAGGATCAAAGCGGTCAGAGACGGTCGGGTGCACCTCATTCACAGCAAGATCATCGGAGGACCCGATTACTTCATCGGCACCGCTTACCTCGCGAAGTGGTTCTACCCTGACCACTTCGCCGACCTGGACCCGCGTGCCATCCACCAGCGCTACCTGGACGAGTTCCAGCGGCTTGACTACGACCTTGATGAACACGGAACATTCGTATACCCGGCATGATGACCGATACCGGCAGACAGGAATACGCGCATCTCACCGAGAAGCGGGCGCTCTTCATCACGGGCCTCATCGTGATACTCGCAAGCCTCGCCGGGGTCGCGGTCACCCTCGGATCTGCCGGCCTCTCGGTCGCTGACTCTTACCGCGCGGTCCTTGCCGGGCTCTTCCCCGACGCGGTCGACCTGCCTGACCGGATGATCGAGTCAAACGCGGTTGGGATCGTCTGGGGCTGGCGGCTCCACCGGGTCCTCTTTGCGGTCGTGGCCGGGTTTGGGCTTGCGATCGCAGGGTCGGTCATGCAGGGCGTCCTCCGAAACCCGCTCGCAAGCCCCTTCACCCTCGGTATAGCCTCAGCCGCCTCGTGCGGCGCCTCCGTCGCCATCATCCTCGGGACCGGTCTCATCTCAGGCAGCCTCCTCATCATCGGCAACGCCTTCCTCTTTGCAATGCTCGCTTCGGCCGCCATCTACGGCATGGCCCGGCTGCGGGGCATGGGAAGCGAGACGCTGATCCTCGCCGGGATCGCGCTCATGTACCTCTTCTCAGCGGTGACCTCGCTCCTCCAGTATCTCGGTACGGCAGACAAGGTGCAGGAGGTCGTCTTCTGGATGTTCGGATCGCTGGACAAATCCACCTGGCCGAAACTCGGGATCGTGACCGTCGTCGTTGTTGCCGTCGTCCCATTCCTCCTCTGGCACGCATGGGACCTCAACGCCCTCGCCGAGGGTGACGAGGTCGCAGCCAGCCTCGGCGTCCCGGTGGAGCGGTCCATGGTCGGGTTCATGCTCGCCGCCTCGCTCATAACAGCCGTGATCATCTGTTTCACCGGCACCATCGGGTTCATCGGCCTGGTTGCGCCCCACATCACCAGGATGGTGATCGGGACCGACCACCGCACCCTCCTCCCCGCATCAGGGCTCGTGGGGGCGGTCCTCCTCCTCGGCGCCGACTGCCTTGCCCGCACCGCAATCCCGGGGACGATCATCCCGGTCGGGATCATGACCGCGTTCCTCGGCATCCCGTTCTTCCTCTACCTCTTCATGCGCAGGGAGGATGGCTGATGCCCCTGCTCTGCGCACGGGGGGTCTTGTTTGCCTACCGCGACCGCCGGGTGCTCGATGACGTCTCGTTCACCCTTGATGCGGGCGAGGTCCTCGGGCTCGTCGGGCCGAACGGTTCAGGGAAGACGACGCTGATCCGGTGCCTTGACCGGATCCTCGAGCCCGAGGGTTCCATCCGCCTCAACGGGCGGGATATGCGCTCGATGAGCCGGCCCGAGATCGCGCGGATGGTCGCCTACGTCCCGCAGAACAGGGGGGTTCCCGGTTCCTCGACGGTCTTTGAGACCATCCTGATGGGAAGGCGCCCTCACATGCGCTGGAGCGTCTCTGAAGAAGATAAACAGGCGGTCTCAGACGCGCTCTCCCTCCTCGGGATCGGCGAGTTCGCGTCCCGCATGACCAACCGCCTCTCGGGCGGGGAGCGGCAGCGGGTGCTCATCGCGCGAGCGCTTGCGCAGGACGCCCGGGTCCTCCTCCTCGACGAACCGACGAGCGCGCTTGATATGCGCAACCAGATCGAGGTGATGGCCCTCCTCGCCCGGCTTGCCGAGGATCAGCAGGTTGCGGTGGTGATGGCGATCCATGACCTGAACCTTGCCGCCCGCTACTGCCACCGCCTCCTGATCCTGAAGGAGGGGCGGGTGATCGGGAGTGGAACGCCCTCCTCCCTCCTGACCCCCCGAATGATGCGTACGGTCTACGGAATCGAGGCGGCTGTAAAAGACGACCTGGGGGTGCCCTACGTTGTCCCCCTCGGTACGTCAGAGAATGATTACCTGGTGAAGACTCCATGAAGATAACCATAGTTGCCTGGGGCAGCGAGCTGCTCCAGTTTTCTGGTGCGGCGCAGGAGGCGGGGATAACCCTCTCCGCGTGGCAGGTACATGAACTGCAAGACGATTTAGAGAAGCGGAGGCGGTGTATTGAGGCGTGCCTGGGATCAGACGTTGTCCTGGTCCACCCCTCAAACGACCCCCTCTGGGATGATATCCTGGGCGGTCTTCCGGAGGATCTCCCGGTTATAGCGTTCGGCTACACCGATGCCTGGTGGTCGGCCTCAACCGTCCCGCTCGCAGTCGTCTCCACGGTGAGCGCCTACTTCCTCTACGGCGGGCCCGAGAACATCAGGAACCTGATTCGCTACGTCCAGGCCGAGGTCGGCGGGATGGACGTCACCTACGACCCCCCGCAGGAGACCTGGTGGGAGGGGATCTACCACCCCGACGCGGGGTGCGTCTTCGATGACACCGACGCCTACCTCGCCTGGTACCCCTCCCGGCACCCCACCCGTGTCGGGCTTCTCCTCTCCAGGACACACTGGGTGAACGGGGATCTGGCCGTCGAGACCGCCCTGATCCGGGAACTTGAGAGGTACTATGACGTCCTCCCGGTCTTCTGCTTCGGTGTCCCTGATAAGGAGATCGGGGCACGGTCTGACCGTGAGGTTGTCGAGACCTTCTTTACCGTCCCGATCTCCGCGCTCATCGACGCACGAACGTTCACGCCGCCCCGTGACGCCGATGCCTTCACAAGAACGCTTGAAAGGCTCAACGTACCGGTCTTCCATCCCCTGATCCTCTACCACAGAACTGAGGAAGAGTGGAGGAGCGATACCCACGGGATGAGCGGGAGCGACGTCTCCTGGTATGTCGCGATGCCCGAGTTCCTGGGCGGGATCGAGATGGTGCCGATCGGTGCTGCCGAGAACCCTGACCTGGCAGGCACCGAGGGCGAGCGGCACGCTCCCCTGGATGAGCGGGTGAAGACGTTCGTGGGTCGGGTCAGGAGGTGGATCGACCTTGCGCAAAAACCCGTCGAAGAGAGGCGGGTCGCCTTCATTCTCCACAACAAGCCCTGTGCATCGGTTGAGGCAACGGTCGGGGCCGGGGCGCACCTTGATACGCTGGAGAGCGTCGCCCGGATCCTCGAGGCGATGCACGACCAGGGGTATGCGGTCGAGTGCCCGGGGAGCGGGAATGCCCTGATCGAGACGATCATGAACAAAAAAGCGGTCAGCGACTTCCGCTGGACGTCGGTTGCGGAGATCGTCCGGAGGGGAGGCGCCCTTGCCCTGGTGGAGCCTGAGGACTACGCTGCCTGGTTCGAGACCCTGCCTCCCGGGGTCAGGACCAGCATCTGCGAGGCCTGGGGACAGCCTCCCGGCGAAGAGATCGACGGGGTCCCGCCGGCGATGGTCTACGAGGGGAAGATCGTCGTCACAGGTGTCCGTTACGGAAACGCCATCGTCTGCGTCCAGCCGAAGCGCGGGTGCGCCGGGCCGCGGTGCGACGGCGAGGTCTGCCGGATCCTCCATGACCCGGGCGTCCCGCCGCCCCACCAGTACCTGGCAACCTACCGCTACATTGAGGAAACGTTCGGTGCAGACGTCGTCATCCATGTCGGGACGCACGGGAACCTCGAGTTCCTCCCCGGAAAGTCGGTCGCCCTCTCTGATGCCTGCTTCCCTGATATCGCCATCGGGACCGTTCCCCACCTCTACATCTACAACGCCGACAACCCCCCAGAGGGGACGATCGCCAAACGGCGGAGTTATGCGACCCTGGTTGACCACATGCAGGCGGTGATGACCACAAGCGACCTCTACGCAGGATTAAAGGACCTCGAGGAGCAGATCGCTGATTACAATCGGGCAAAGGGCGTCGACCCGGCGCGGGCGCACGCGCTCGAGCACACCATCGCCGACCTCCTTGAGGAGACCGGCATCGCAGGCGAGATCGGGTTTCCAGCCATGCACGAAGAGGGGACGCCGTTTGAGGAGGTGGTCGCCGCCGCTCATACCGCCGTCTCCAGGATCGCCGATACCAGGATCCCTGACGGGATGCATATCTTCGGGGAGGTGCCGGAGGGTGAACGCCGGGCAGAGTTCATCCACGCCATCATGCGCTACGAGGGCGAGGTGCGGGGTGCGGTGCTTGAGATGATGGGGTATGACGCCTCGACCGCAGACGATGCCCTGCTCCGGGACGCGGAAGCCGCAACAAAGGATCTCATCGCCGCGATCCTCGCGGGGGAGCCCCTGGACCGCGCGGCTGAGCGGATCCTCGCCGGCAGCCTCCGCAACCTCGACCTGGATGCGCTCGAAGAGATCAGGGCCGGAGTACTCGACCTTGCGGCGCGGATCGACGCTTCAGACGAGATGGGAAGCCTGCTTTCAGGTTGTGCCGGGGGCTACATCCCGCCAGGTCCCTCCGGGCTGATCACCCGGGGCAAGCCTGAGGTGCTCCCCACCGGGCGGAACTTCTACTCGCTTGACCCCTTCCGCATCCCCACCCGTGCAGCGTGGCGGATCGGGATGCAGCTTGCTGAGAGCGTCATCCAGAAGTATGTCGAAGAGCATGGGCAGGTCCCGGAGAACATCGGGATGTACTGGATGGCATCAGACGTCATGTGGGCCGACGGCGAGCAGCTTGCGCAGGTCTTCTTCCTCATCGGGGTCGAGCCGGTCTGGATCGATGGCAAGGTCAGGTCTTTCCGCGTGATCCCGCTCGAAGAACTCGGTCGACCGAGGATCGATGCCACCATCAAGCTGAGCGGGATCCTGAGGGACTGTTTCTACACCTGCATCGAACTCCTGGACGACGCTATCTCTGCGGTCGCCGGGCTGGACGAGCCGCCTGAACTGAACTTCATCCGGAAACACGCTCTCCAGGGAGGCGGGACTGCCAGGATCTTCGGGAGCAGGCCGGGCACCTACGGCAACGGTGTCAGCCTGGCGGTCTACGCCTCGGCGTGGAAAGAGGAGGCTGACCTTGCGGAGGTCTTCCTCAGGTGGAACAGTTACGCCTACGGGAGAGACAACTTTGGTGAGGAGTCCAGGGAGACCTTCTCCGCGCAGCTTGCGATCGTCGATCTCACCTTCAACAAGACCGTGACCGACGAGTACGACCTCCTCGGGTGCTGCTGCTACTTCGGGGCGCATGGCGGGTTGACCGGGGCGGCAAGGGCGCTCTCCAACCGGGATGTGCCCGCCTACTACGGCGATACCCGCGACCACGACCGTGTGGAGGTCAGGACGCTTGCCGAGGAGATCCGGCGGGTCGTCAGGGGGAAGGTTCTCAACCCGAAATGGATCGAGGGGATGAAGCGGCACGGCTACAAGGGTGCCGGGGATATCTCGCGACAGGTGGGGACCGTCTACGGATGGGAGGCGACGACGGGGGAGGTGGACGACCGGATCTTTGACGATATCACCCGCACGTTTGTCCTGGATGCTGAGATGCGGCAGTTCTTCGAGGACGAGAACCCCTGGGCGCTCGAGGAGATCGGGAGGAGGTTGCTTGAGGCGCACGAACGCGGTCTCTGGGATGCCGACCCCGAAGTCCTCGAGGGGCTGCGGGCGGCCTACCTTGAGATGGAGGGATGGATCGAGGACCGGATGGGCGATGCCGGCGGCGACGTCCAGGGCGGCGACGTCCGCGTGGTGACCGTGGAGGAGGTGAAAGCACTGCGGAGAAAGTGAGAGAGGGAACGAGAAGTATAAAGGACGGACGGCTGTCCTGCGGTGGGCGTAATCCCTCGATCGCCGTAACCGTCTGAGACCCTGCACCCCTCTCCTGTTCATCGCTGTCAACGGGGAGCCGCCGGGGCGCTGCACCGGGGATCCCTGGCGCGCATGTTGCCGACGTGAAGGCGGCGATGAAGGCCATAGGTCGACCGAGCACATCATCGTTGTGGTGTTTGCACTGGATACCCTCTCCGAGGAGGCGTTCAATCGCGATGCCATCAAAGGATTCGGGGAATAGGTAGAGACGGCGTTTTATGAATCCAAGACCGTTGAGAACCATGGCCTTGAGAATCTGGGAGTGGCTGAGATGGTGATGACGGGTCCTCGGAGGGCGGCATCGAACACGTCAGCGTTCCGCAGGGAGTCGTAGGCTCCAGCGACAATGCCAAGATAACCGATGGAGTGGATTAAGGTGTCCTCAAAATCATCAACGAGAGGCATACTAAAGCGTATTCGCTGAAAATACAAATATCTTGCAGTTTTGGAATATTCTGAGAGGTGTAGAGGTTAATGCGGACGATCAGATCACGCCTTGCCCACCCATTGCCCGGCTATTCCACCAGATCATCCAAGAGGAGATCATATGAAGGGCTGTCGTGTTTCATACGTGCAAGCACCACACTCTCTGCCCGATGGACTGTACCAGCCACAGACTCAACCGCAGGAACTGCCCTACCCTGAGAAAAAAAAGTGGATTTAGACTAGTTTAAAGAATGGATGGGACTCAGCCTTGGGCTCGATCCCTAGGTCACGCGCTGCTTCCATGATGACAATGTCGGTGTAGGCCTGGGCGGTGATCATCGCCTCGACGTTCTCGATCGGGCCGTACATGATCAGATCTGCACCGAGTGTGCTTGCGATCATGTTGCAGCCTATATCGGGAGCAGACCAGGCCGCCTGGCGCACTCCATCCAGACCACCAAGATAGTGGTACAGGAGCTGCTTGACCAGCGCATCCTTGCCCTCGAGCCCGGCCAACTGCTGCGAGGGGACCTTCTTCGTACCCTTCCAACGCTTCAGCCACGTCCAGGAAACGGTCATGTTGTGGTAGGCACCACCGGTCGGAAGACCGTGGATCGCCTTGCAGGCAAGGATCTCACGGTACGCGCCGCCGGACCCAAGGCCGAGCGGGGTTGCTGCGGTATCAAGGATCGGGCGGGTGATCCCGCACTTCTCTGCGATCTCGAGCATCCCGAGTTCCTGGCCGGCGACGCCGCCCTCGACCAGAACCTTCTCACGGCCGGCAACCGATGGATCGGCAGGGTTGAAGGCAAGGACAATGGCTGCGTTCACATCACTCTTTGCAAGCGCCTCTATGTTCTCCGGCGAGATCGAACCGTTGATGGAGTTGTAGATCGCGCGATCCGCAACGCCTGACTGTGTGACATATTCGCACGCGTGTGCAAGCGCCGCCGGGACGGACGAGTCCATCAGGAATGCGGTCTTGTCATCTACGCTACAGAACCAGTCGATGTAGCTCTCAAACGCCTCACCATACTCCGCGATGATCTGGATGAAGTGTGGAATCCCGGTGATGTCCGAGAGTTCCTGGCAGCGGTTCCAGAGAGCCTCTGCCGTCTCTTTATCGATCTTTCCGGTTTTGTCATCCAGAACAATCTCGTGCTTGTTGTAGAAGATGGATGCACCGAGCACGGTGGGGTACTCTCCAGGCTGCCCGCCGAGCTTGGTACCGTTGAAGTCGTGTACCACCTGTTCTTTTTCGAACTTGAACATATTCGTCAATCCTCCTTACAGATACTCAACCAATTTGGGCAGTAATACCAGCAACATCATGAACACAATCAAACCTGCGACCAGTCCGTAAAGGATACCGATGTCGCGCCCGATCTTTCTTCCGACGCGCTGGGCAACCTCCGAATCCACGAACTCGATCTTCTCCTCGATGGCGTCGAGCCTCTCCTCGATCTCGAGGAACTGCGGGTTTACACCTGCAACAGCCACTTCCGCCGCAGCGCCCGCCTCTTTGACCTCGACGATCATGGGCTCTGCGGGGAAGGCACCGGGGTCTCTCGCCTTAAGTTCTGCGATCTTGGCCTTGATGGTTGCCAGGTCCTCCGTCTCCATGATGTTGACGATCTCAACCTGTTCCTGGAAACGCTTGATC
>JALHIW010000013.1:0-42313 GCA_022837745.1 Methanomicrobiaceae archaeon
CATGGTGACGACGGCAACGCAACTCTGCGGATCCCCCGCATGGAAGTCGCCCTTGACGATCGGCCAGCCACTGGCCGGTGATTTCTTCTCAACCATGTTCTTTCACCTCACAGCAGCCCTAATACAACGACACCGGCAATCAGAAGACCAATTGCCATGCCATACCAGAATGCGGTCACGCCTCCAGCGATCTTGAGAACACCTTCCCTGTTCGGGAACGAAGACAGGAAACTGCCCTCTCCCGAGAGCATATCTACCAGGTCCTCGGTGATCTTCTCGAGTTCAGCCACCTGCTCGAGCACGGGGGTGTATGAGACACCGGCGGTGGTGACGATGCCAACCATCGGGTCGACCACCAGACCATACTCTGGCAGCACATGAACGTAAGCCATTCTCAGGCACCTCCCTCTTTGGGCTCCATTATGGGCTGAGCGTCGAGCCATGCGTAGGCGTCGCGCTTCGAGAGGTCGATATACCGCTTGTAGGTGTAGAGCCAACCGACAACGGAAACCAGGAACGCGAGGATACCTGCGGGGGCCGCGATGAACGCAAACGAGATGATAGCAACAGCGATCATGCTCAGGAACCCGCATTCCGCGGCGAGCATGAGCGTCCGGTCCTGCTTCTCCCCAGGCCCAAGACATGCGTTGAACGCATGCTGGATGGCGATGGCGCCAAGCATGAAGATCACGGCGATAACGCCGCCGCCGATGACAGACATCTCGTAGGTCTGCATCGTGAACCCGAGGAACGTGATCGTGCCGGTGATCATACCAAGGAACTCAAACGTACCACAGGCCATCGTCACAAGACCGAGCACGGTGATCGCGCCGATAACCGCGAGTTCGGTCAGCGAAGATACCATTGCCGGGATATCCATCCTGACAACATGATTGGCCAGCAATCCGGCGATCGCTCCGATGATCGCGGCGACGATGAGTGTAACGATGGGCGTCAGTGGCCCGGTCGTTGCACCGAAAAGCGCGGCGATTACACCTGAGCCGAGCGCGATCATACCCGCGGACGGGACACCGGTACCCAGACCATAACTGCAGAGATGCTTGATCGTGTCAGCACCCCAGACTAGCGCAGCGACAGCAGCAAGCCCGCCGAAAAACGCGAGGTACGGCGCTTGCAAGTAGGTGTTGAGGTACGTCAGGTAGAGACAGACGAGCGAACCCACAAGACCGTAGATCATGATCTTGTTGTGAGGGACGCCGCCTGCCCCGACTTCAACCTTTACTGTCATTTAGAATACCCCCAGTAGTTGGAACAGCCCGAGTGCAACGATGCCTGCAACAGCGGATGCCACGGCGGATGCGATGATCGCCCTCGGGAACCGCTTGAACTTGGGGTCGTGCGGCCCTTCAATGGTACCGGTGATGTTGTATGCCGCAAGCACAGCGTTGACCAGGAACATGCCTACAGCGAAGATGCCTGCAAGCGAGATCGCAACAGGCGCGATCTGCTCGACCGTTGCGCCCAGAATTACCGGCAGCTGAGCCTGGTAAACCCCCAGAAGCTCAAGATAGATGAGGGTCCCGCCAAGACCGCCAAGCGCACCGCCAATGACACCGCCAACCCAGGAGACAAACGGCAGGCCGTGCCCCTCCGTGCCCTGGCTCTTGTACTCGGGGAAGGTGTCGCCCGTGATTGGATCCTTTGCGACCTTGCCCGAAGCAGCCGGGATACCCATCCCAAAGACGTAGATGATGTTGACCATCGTACAGGTGATCGCCATCAGAAGCCCGCCACCGATCGCACCGCTGGCAACAGCGATAGCAAGTCCGAGCGGGGCAGCCCATGCACCAGCAAAGAGTCCGGCCAGGCCGGCGCCGGCAGCAAGCATCGCGACACCTGTTGCGATGCCGGGTGATTGCCCCATTGCAGCAGGCGCGCCGCCGACCGGGACGAAGTGGACGCCGAACGCGACCAGGGCGCCGCCGATGATGATGCCGATAAGAGCTACCAGCCCGGCCATCTGCAGCAGGAGGTAGGCAAGTGCAAGCGCAATGACGATGAGAACTATACTGAGAACGATACCCAT
This sequence comes from Methanomicrobiaceae archaeon, assembly GCA_022837745.1. Taxonomy (GTDB): domain Archaea; phylum Halobacteriota; class Methanomicrobia; order Methanomicrobiales; family Methanoculleaceae; genus Methanoculleus. Next base: position 2,048 of record JALHIW010000013.1, read on the forward strand.
GGCTGTCGGTGGCTGAACACCCGCCGTCTGTTTGGGCCCACCAAGTGCGGTCATGACGATGCCTCCTCTGGCGCCACGTATGGACCGAAGGTCTTTCTTGCCCAGACCTCGATGTAGCGGTCGATTATGGCAAAGATGAGAATCACAACAACGCCGACCAGTATCGCACCCCACCCGGCAGCGACCGGTTCAAATACCACAGTGCGCCAGAGTTCGAAGAAGACGATCAGCCCAAAACAGATGCCCGATGCCGGACCGCCGAGTTTGGCGCTGAAGAAACCGTTGTCAATCGAGTTCCGCTGACCGGCCTCGGCGTAGCGGACAATGTTGCCGGACGCGGCAATCGGAACACCAGCACCGAAAGCCTGATTCTGGTACTGCCGCTCCTTTCCATAGAACGGGTTACCCGTCGCAGATCCGGCCGCGCCAAGCGCGATACCCCATATAAGACCCAGCAGCGGAAGCGGGAAGGGGTGACCGAGCGCACCGTTCATCAGGTGACACACTGTTACAGTAGCGAAGATTGCTACGAATGCGTGCGCCATGGTCACGGTCGTCATCGATTTCAAGATATCGACGTAGACCGGCTGTTCGAACTTGGAGAGACTTGCAGTACGCCCAAGGTATGCTGTTGTCGCATAGACGCCCTGCACGAAGACCGCGAGAGCGCTTCCGAGCACGATTGCAAGTATCGGGTTTATCTGCATCGCCATGAATGCCCAGGCAAGGCCTGCACCCAGAGCAACCCAGAGGCCGTACGCGGGAGGTTCACCGGCAATTGCCTTGTTAAATATGCGGTGAACGTATCCCATCTGCGGAGCCAGCTGAACCTGCGAGTTCGGGTCACCCTGTGATCCTATATCAGATTCAGTGTCTTCCGCAGCGCCAGCTATGGTTGCAAGAGCGCCTGCCAATGCGGTAATGCCGATGCCAAATATGATCTCTTCCATTCAGCATCCTCCTCCGGTGCCCATGCACCGAAGCATAAGTTCAAAACCTTTTTGGTTCATTTAACAGTTGTTTATGATTTAATTAAAGGTTTCGAAAAGTTTCGCCAATATCGCGACAAAACGTAAAAATTCGCCCGGATCGTTCTGATTACTCCGTAGTAGTTACTCTAAAGAAAAAAAAGTTGATTTAGATTTACCGGGCCGGTATGATGAGCGAACGCTCGCCGGCAGGCATGAACTCGCGGATTGCGCCCTTCGCGAACTCGCGGCGCGGTTCGGCGAAGTCGAACTTCAGCGAGGGGTCGGCGAAGCAGATCTTCACCCGCGGGTCGAAGCACCAGGCGTCGCCGCGGCCGTAGTGGGCACCACCGACGATTGCAGCGTACTCACCCTGGTGGCCGACGTTCATCGCGTAGTTCGGGTAGTTCGGTCCGCGGACCTCGCCAATTGCGCCCTCGTCTCCACGGATGGAGAGTGAGTTCGCGGAACCGCACTGGTCCTGGAGGTCGTAGCCGAAGAACCCGAGACGTGACCAGCCGTCCTTGTGGAGGAGCATGGAGAGGTACCAACTGTTCAGGCCGGCGTTGGAGTTCCCGGTTGCAATCGAGGTCGAGAGACCGCAGGCAGCGGCGATGACACCGGCGCGCTGTGACCCGCCGAAGTGGTCCTCCATCATGGTCGGGTACTGCTCGTACTGCTCCATGGCGTTGAGGGCAACCTCGGTTGTGATGTCGTTGACGATCTCCTGGGTTGGCTTGACCCTGTCCTTCGGGCTCGGGTTCTTCCAGTCGACCTTGTACTTGTCCTTGATGTAGTCCATACCGTAGTATGTGAACTCATCCAGGATGTTGTCGGTGTATGCCGCGGTCGCGTACTGCGTGAACCCGACACCGCCGGACATGTATGATCCAAGCCAGATCTGGTCGTAGAGCATTGTCCCGGCGCCGACAACCTCGAGCGAGGCCTTCGCGGGGTCGTGGGGGTACTTCCGGTTCGCCTGGATGATGTCGGAGAAGAGACCGAATGCAAGACCGCCGGGCTCGTTCGGGCCGCGGGCACGCCGGGCAGGAAGGTGGGTTGCCATCTGGACGACGCCCGCGTGCTTTGCCGCGAAAGCCAGGTCGGCGACGGCCGCTTCACCGGCGCACATACGGTAGGCCCCGATGAAGGACATACCAAGCTGCATCGCAGACCACCGGGAGGTCGTTCCGCCATCACACGTCCGGACAACCGTTGTCGGGATGTGGATCGCCTGCCAGAGAGACTTCCCTACAGCTGCGGAGAGGGCCTCGGCCTGCTTTGCCGGGAAGAGTTTCTCGACGTCGATGACGAACTGGGGCTCCAGGTCGTCTACGAGCTCCTGGTCGCCGGAAAAGACCTTAACGTAACAGTCGTCGACAAGGCCGGGGTGGGTCTCGACCATGTGCTCCTGGACGACCGCCGCACCGGGCATCGCGTGGTTCAGCACGTGGAGGTACTCGTTGATGGTCTCCGGGGTGACCTCCTTTCCAAGACGCTTCTGCAGGGTCTGGTGGGCAAGGTCCATGCTGACGATGACCGTCCTGCGGATATCGTCCCAGAACTGCTGCATCGCAGCGTTGTTGACGAAGTGCAGGTCGTCGCCCTCCACGAAGTCGTACATGGAGATGCCGCGGTCCATCTCGATGGCACGGCTCGCCTTTACGAACTCCATCTTGCGGGGAGACTGGCGGAGGCCGCCGAACTTGTAGTATTCCGCCGTGTTGGACTGGACATCCTGTCCCTGGAACTTCTCCTTGAGGGATTTCAGGAACAGCTTCTGGGTCCTCTCAATCTTTGCCATTGTAATCACGCCTCCTTCGGCATGAAGCCGTATTTCGTCCGCAGCGAGTGGATGCGCTGGACGTACTCGATGTACTCGGCGTCGTCACGGAACGGCGTGCCGCCGAGCGAGTGGAAGATCGTCGTGTGCTCCTTGAGCCAGTTCTCGTCCATCGGCTTGCCGATAACGACCGGGCGGTCGAGCGGCTCGCCGATCTGGTTCTTGACGTAGCGGACGATCCCGTCCTCGCCAAGGACGCTCCTCTGGAGCATATCAAACATCATGCCGGGGTCAAGCAACTCGGTGTTGACAAGTTCTTTTGCGTACTTCTCCAGGTCACGCTCACGGCACTCGATGATCTGACGGCCGGAGAGCGTGCCCGGGTCAATACCGCGGAAGCGGTAGCACTCGGTGTATGTCCGCTGGTAGGGGTGGCAGGGCGCGAAGAACATCGAGTCCGTAAACTGTATGTAACGGACACGGTCACCGGCCTTTGCACCATCTGTCGGTGTTACAATCTTCCTGACGGGGCAGTCGGGCTCCTGCTGCTCGGCGAGCGGCGGGTGCGCTGTCGGATAGGCGGCTCCCGGCGCCCTGTGGCCAAGAAGCAGCACGATGTCCTCATCAGTTACATCACGCATCTTTTCAAGTTTCTGGGTTGGGTTCATCTGCTTGCGCCGGTTTGCGGCGACCTTGGATGTACCCGGTCCATATTGGGGCTTGTATGCCATTGTTTCATTCACCTCATGTTGGGCTTTTTAGCACTTTCATAACGGCACGGATAACTTCTGCCAGTTTTTCCCTCTCAGGTGTCTGACCCCGTGTCACGCCGCTGACGATATCCATAACGATGCCTTTCGTCCTTATCCGGTCGGGCGGGGGCATAACCACCGCTGTCCTGACTCCCTCTTTTGCGAGATCCTCGAAGTCTATCGGAGCCTGGGAGACTACTATTGCCCGGATGTTCGCGTGCTCAAGGATAAACCGTACCTTCTGCACCACATGGGAGCGGACATTCCCGTGGTGCAGGATGGCAACCTTGTGCTGCTCTATCTGGGCAACCTCTTTCTCCGTCAGCCCGAAGTAGGCTCCAAGAACGTGACCGGCGACGGGCGAATCCGCCGGAACCCCACTCCCCGCGTTGAGGACAAGTGTGGTCACGGAGAACTCTGCCCCCTCTCTCCGGAGACCGGAGGTTATGTCGCAGACTGGTTTTGTCACGTGTCTGCGGCCCGGGGACATGCCTACCACGATCACGTCAGGGGACCTGGTCTCGGAGATGGTGCCGCGCTGGGCAAGACCCCCACCTTTCCCCATTCCCATGCTCTCGCGGCAATCGACAACCTGGGTTACTCTTCCGATCGGCATCTTTACTTGTTTCCCTGTATGATAACGGGGCCTGCTTTTTTCCTCGGATCGACCAGTCCAAGGATCTTGGTGTCAGCATCAGGTCCATACTTTGCGTAGTCGGACACCGTCGGCCTGGTCTTCATAAACCGCCCTTGTTGGATGGTGCAGGAGAAGTCCTTATCAGCAAAGACCTCGTCGACTGCTTCTCCTACGGCCGGGATGTACGACTCGTCCTCGAGCTCCAGGATGATTGTTCCAACCTGCACCTCAAGCTGCACATCCTGATCCCCAACGCGGATAACCTTACGGTCCGGGTGGGGGTTGGGCTGCCCCCGTGCCGGGCCGTAGGGAACGGTAGCGGGAACGCTCGGTCCATTTATGGACATCCTGCGGATCCCACCGACCTGAACAAGCCTGTTCAGGAGTTTTTCCGCGGTTTCGGGTCTGAGGAATCGTGCAGACACGATTCGAACCTGAGGGTATATGGCTTCAGTCATCAGCACCCTTGAGTTATTTACACACCCTGTGCGATCTGCTGGATCGGCTTGTTGAAGACGTCGACCTTACCGTAGGTGTCAGCGTAGATCTTCGAGGTGCTTTCCGGCGAGAACATCTGGGTTCCCGCATCGAGCGCCATCGCGGCGACCACGCACGGGATAGCCACACCTGCGGCATGCCTGGTCACGACGTGGTTGCCGTTGAAGACACCGGGGCCTCCGCCACCGTAGATCGAGTGGCTGAAGAACGAGAACCCGACGGCGGTACCCATGACACGGCCGTAGTCGCAGCCGGGAAGACCCGTCTCGTGCTCAACCAGGTCGTTGAAGTAGAGCAGCGTCGACGAGACCGCCTGTGCGAACCGTCCGGCACCACAGTTGACCATCGTGGCTGCCATGGTTCCCGCAGCGGTGTAGGCGTTCCAGAGCATCGGATCCTTCGTGTCGTAGAACTGGAAGTAGCCGCCCTTCTTGCCGGGGGTGATGACCCTGTCCTCGATGGCGCGCTCGACCAGGCTCTGGACAACCGTACCGATCGTCCCGGTTGCGCCGTTTGCCTTTACGAGGTTGTAGACCAGGTTGTTCGCGTTCAGGCCCTGATAGGCGTAGGTGAGGAGCTGGGCACGCTCAAACGGACCGACGGCGTTCCCCATCTCAAACATTCCTGCCTGCTCGAAGGTGGACGAGAGAGCTGCACCCTGCATCGCGTTCTTGTTGGTCATCATGACGACATGGTTGACCGGGATGTTGCGGAGTGCGTAGCCGAGACCCTCGTTGTTCTGGGGGATCGACAGAATGGACGTGACGTTGGCGCCGGAAAGGTCCATCGTGTGCGGGTAGGAACCCCAGACTGCCGCCTTGACCATCGCTGCGTCGAACGGGTCGACATTGAACTGGTCGACGATCGCAAGGGTCGTCGCGGCAGCGACCGTGGTAACCGCCACATCGTAGGTGGATGCAGCCTCCAGGCGAACTTTGGGCACCTCAACAAGGATGAGTTTGCCGCCGTTGAACTCGCGGATGTTGGTGTCGTCGCCCTCCGCGACCTGGACCATCTCCTTGATCTTGGAGACCACAGCGTCCTTGTTGCCGACGATATCGAGGTTCAACTCACGCCCGAGAACATGCCCCTTTGCTACCTTTCCGACCTTCAGGCCATCCTGAATCCCGGCAAGGTTGACCGCAACCGTCCTCTTGGTGAGGTCGATGATCTTCCTGGTCGCCGGGTTGATCACAGGGCTGATCTTCTCCAGCGGCACACCGCTCTTCAACAACTTGCCTGTATCATCGTACAGGTCAATCGTTTCTTTGTATTTTGCCATAATTTTCCTCCATTACCCTCTTTAAGTGCATACAATCCAGGAATGTACTATGAACCCTAATCGCATCGCTGACTGTCGCTGCCGGTGACTACTGCACGTCCTCATGGGACAAAATGATAATAACCTTCTCCGACGATATAAGTGTTGCTATTTTGTTCGCTATTGACCATATAAAATCAATCTTGATCTTAAAGAACTGCTGGAAAAATCCGGATTGCCTGGGATGGCTTGCGGATCCACCATGCGCGCTGGTAATAATGATCTAATAGTATGGTAACACATTGTAATATTTTTTTAATTACACACTGCAACGGGTTTCCTGCCATCGGCACCATGATGTATATAAAACAAAAATAGACTCTTTCAGTGGCCAACAATTATGGGGCCTATCATTGACCCCAATTGGCAACAAGGTCTTTTCATAGGGGTTTCGGGGCTGATCGCCCGGGAAAAAATTGAAAATTTTCAGGCCTCGATCCGCTGGTAGAGTTTACCATAGATCGTCTGGCCCTTCCGTTTTCGGTGACGCTCCCCAAGGTCCCCCTCGTATAGAGCAAAACGGCCTTTGATGCCGTCCATATCGATATCGACATCCCGCCGGTATGCAAACCCCGGCATCATGACGTCAATGGTGCCAAAGACGTAGATCTCGCCTTCCACCATCTGACCACCGAGCCGGCTCTTTGCATTGCCCTTGATGACGATCCTGCCGCCCTCAGCGTGGGTCGCCACGTGGACATCGACATCTCCGCCGATGATTATCTCGCCGCCGGTCATGAAGGTGCCGATATCGCTTCCAGCATTACCCGCAACAATGATCTTCCCGCCGGACATGCCGCGCCAGTCGCCACGGTATGCGGCGCCAAGGTAGTTCCCGGCGTTGCCGTTGATTACGAGTTCTCCACCCTTCATGCCGGTTCCGGCAAAGGCATCAACGTTCCCGTTTACCGTGATCCTGCCGCCCTGCATCCAGGCCCCCACGTACATGTCGGCGTTGCCGTTGACGACGATCTCGCCTCCGGTCATCTTCATACCGATGTACTTGACCCGTGAAAGATCACCGTTGACAACGATCTTTGTCGTCTCAGGCGTCGACCCCGCCTTGCCGGCGACTTCAAAGAAGTCCCCGAGCCGGTGCTGTTCTCTGCCCACGTAGACATGGAGATCAGCGATCTCTTCTGCCTTCTTCCCTGCAAACGCATCCGGAGTGATGTTGTCCGCCTCGAGGTAGAGATCGGGCTGGTTTTTTAGGGTGAGTGTAACGGTTTCCATGCTTCTTCTCACCTCACTGTGTGGCGTCAACCTCGATCACGTAGGGATTCGGAAGGTAGTGGCGCCCCGAAACCTCGTAGTTGTTCAAGGTGACGGTATAGTAGCGGAGGAACTTCTCCCTGACGTCACGCATCACCTGCGGATTCTCGTTCACCTTCGCGTTCACCCAGAGCGTCCGCTTGTTCCCGTTGCTCACGATCTCATGGTCACGGATGACCTGGACACCGGTCTTGAAGAGGTGCTCCGCGCTGGAGAACGCCTTCTCGATATCATCCGGTGCATAGGGTTCGTTCGGGTTGAAGTCGTAGACCGCAACATCCGCATCGAGACCCGGGGCAAGCCCGCCGTAGATCTGCGACAGTCCGAGCGCCTTTGCAGGTCCGGCCCGCGTCATCTGCGCGATCTCATAGAGATCGAGTTCGCGATCGATCCCGGCGAGGTTGGTCGCCTCGATGACCTTGTCCCTGTGCTTGAAGGAGTCAATCTGCTGTCTGCGTGCCTCCTCACTCATGAGCCACTTCATGATCCGCGGGTAGCGGGTGAACGGCCCTGCGTTCGGGTGATCGGTGGAGAGGAAGACCCGCATTGGGTCTTTGGCGAGCAGCGCAAGTTCAAGGCCTATACACCACTGGATGGCGCAAACCTTGATGTTCGGGCTGTAGATGTAGGGCACGACCCCCGAACCGGTCTCGAGTTCGACATCGGTGTTCGCCCATTTTAAGTGGTTCAGCTCGGTGAGGTGATGCTCGAACGGCCCATCTGCGGTCATGGTGGTGGTCTCATCGAGCGTCACAGCACCCAGGTCAATGGTGATGTTGTCGTGCGAGTTCACGTAATCGATGATCTCGGGTGCCTTGGACTCAAAGTTCCCCCAGGAGTCGCCGCCGTAGGAGTGGAACTGAACGTGGGTGTGGTGCATCACCTGAGCGCGACCGAACTTGCTCCTGGGCTTGATACCCTCCGAGAGCCTGAACGTATCAAGCGTCGTCGTGTAGTTGCCTGGATTCCCCAGGTTGTTTGCGTGAATATGCATCGAATGCGGGAGACCGAGATACTCGTTTGCCTCGATCAGGCCCTTCACGATCTGCGCCGGGGTGATGTTGAAGTAGGGAACCGGGTCATGAATGTTCTCACAGTTCAGACCCCAGCCCCAGGCCTCGGTGCCGCCCGGGTTGACAACCTTGACCGCGTAGCCCTTTGTGGCCCGCAGAAGCCAGGCGACGTAGGCGGCGGTGTTCTCGATCTCGTTGTTCTTGAGGTACTCGAGCACAAACCAGTTGTTCCCAAAGACTGGATAGGCACCCTGGTCGAGGATGGGGGTGTCCCTGATCTCCTCATGGGTGTGCCGCGCGTATAGAGGCGGCATGGCCGCCTCCATCACGGTCGTGTAACCCATACGGGCGTAGTTGTAGCCTGTCCGGATGGTTGTCGGGACAGAGAATCCACCCTGCATCCGCTCGATACCGCTCCTGGGCTTGTAGGTGAAGAGTTTGTCCTCTGGACGGAAGTTCCGGCCGATATTCACCTTCGGTCCGGCAACGTGGGCATGGACATCAACACCCCCCGCCATGACGGTCTTGCCCGTGGCATCGATGACCTTCGGATCTTTGACCTCCGTTGTCTCGACAATCTTGCCGTCCCTGATGGCGATATCAACCGCATCCCCCTTGATCCCGAGGACAGGATCAAAGACAAACCCGTTCTTGATAAGATACTCTGCCATCGCTTAAACCCCCTGTAGTTCCTTGATACGTGCAAGTACACGACCGAGGAACTCCTCATCAGTCATCATACCATCCGGCGGCTCGACGACCTTCCTGGTCTCGATCGGTACGTTGTCCATCCTGTATGCACACCCGCCGACCTCGATGCCCACAAAAGCGACCGGAACATGAACCCTGCAGACCTCGGTGGTCGGGGTCTCGTGCGGATCGATCGCAACCGATGGAAGGTCATAGATCTTCCTGACAGACCTGAACGGGAAGTGCGCCCCGGGATCGCTGGCGATAACCAGAACGGCATCTACCTCATCTCTCCAGAGCAGGTCGTTTGCCGTCGTCTCACCGGGGTTGTAGCGGGCAAATCCGCGGGATAGGTCCACCGCGTAGGGGAACCCGAACAGCCAGCCCCAGACCTGACCGGAGCCGGTGACGTTGTAGTGCCCGCGCATCGGCATAATGGCAGCCTTTGTGTACTCGTTTAAGTCACGGGTGACCGCGATGGCCGCATCGATGTTATGGTTCTTTCCAAGCGACTGGGTCACACCCATACCGAAGAAGATGATCGCAAACCGGCCGCTCTTGAGCGTCTCGGCGGCCTCGTAGATCTTCTCTTTCGGAATTCCAGCAACCACGTCCGGGAGGTGCTCACCCTTGAAAGCAACTCGGAATGCGTCGAAGAGCTCGTAGTCGCGTCCCTGCTCGACCTGCAGGTGGATGTCTGCAATTTTCGCGGTGTCGGTACGCCGCGGGTCGACCACGATCATCTTCCGGCCGGTGTGGCCCTTGCCTGTGAAGAATCCACGGGGGAAGATTGAGTAGCGGGACATGTGGCGTGGATGGGCGTGGGCCGGGTTGCATCCCCAGAAGAGGATCCGGTCAGCACGGTTCTTGATCTCGCCGAGCGTGCAGCTCGGGATACCGATATCCTGGACCGCAATAAGTGACGTTCCATGACAGACAGTCGCCGTGTTGTCCACGACCGCCCCGACCAACTCGCCGATCTCTGATCCGATAGCCTGGGCTTCGCAGTTTGTGGAACTCCAGCCGTACATCAGGGGCTTTCTTGCGTTGACAAGCATCCTGGCGGTGTAGTCGATTGCCTCATCGTATGTGATCTCTTTCCAGGACCCATCTTCCTGCCGCATGCGCGGCCGGGTGATACGGTCCTCTGCCTGGGAGTGGAGGAACTTCTCGGCACCTATGGCGCAGGCGTTATAAACCTCGTAGAGTTTCTTCCCATCATCGCTGACAACGACCTCTATGTCGTCGCAGAGCGTTCCGCAGAACGGACAGATTACGTCAGTTACAGTCCGGGTCATGCCAGTTCACCCCTGCACCCCTTGCGAACCAGTTCAAGCGAATTCAGGACGGGTTCATTCTTGGCAGCCTCCACTGTAACGGGGGTGCCTTTGAATGTCGGCATCCCGGTGGAGTAGGTGTTCGGGTTGACCACCCTGTTCGCCCAGGGACCCATCGGAATATATGCTATGCCGGGGTGAGGACCCTGGGTTGCCTCGACCGCCTTCACGACGACGCTGCCGTAGTCGCTCGTGACGCGTACGTTCGTGCCACGGAAAACTCCCAGTTTTTTGAAGTCTGTCGGGTCGAGCTCGATGATCCCGCAGGCGGCGGTGTAGGCGGGTTTTTCCTTACCCGCCTCCATCGACACCCCCTGCTGGATGGTGCGACCCGTGATCAAATTCACTCTGATTGCCATTGGTATTCATCCCCTGTCTGTTATTGGTATATTATTATCTGGCAATTATCTTATCTGGCAATCTCCTTGAGCGGGCTCGGACCAAGGTCTTTGATGGTCTTGACGACGTCTTCGATGACCGTGGCCCACTTTGCACCCTCGGATGCGGAGACAAAGGTCATCCTGAGACGTTTGTCCTCAAAACCGATGTTTTTGAGGACTGTCTTGAGGAGGAACATCCTCTTGGCGGCCTTGTAGTTGCCCTCAAGGTAGTGGCAGTCACCGAAGTGACAGCCGGAGACCAGCACCCCATCCGCTCCATCCTGGAATGCCTTCAGGATGAAGAGAGGATCGATCCGGCCGGTGCACATAACACGGATGGCGCGGATGTCTGGCGGGTACTGAATACGGGAGCCGCCTGCAAGGTCCGCACCGGCGTAGGAGCACCAGTTGCAGATGATGGCGAGGATCTTTGGCTTCCAGTTCTCGTCTGCCATTTACTCTTCACCCCCAAGGAGGAACGCATCGATCTGTGCAATGATCTGGGGTGTAGCAAAGTGCTGCATCCAGATTGCACCGCCGGGGCAGAACCCGCCGCATGTCCCGCAGCCCTTGCACTTGGCCTCGGTGACCTGCATGACCCTGCGCCCATCCTTCTCGACAAGTGCGAGGGCACTGTAAGGGCAGAGGTTAACACACAGCCCGCATCCGGCGCACTTCTCCTCGATACACTGGGCGAAGTAGGGCTCAAGATCCACCTCTCCAAGGTGAATCGGGATGGATGCCGCGGATGCCGCGCCCTCGGCCTGGGCAACCGTGTCCGGTATATCCTTCGGCCCCTGGCAGACACCGGCGAGGTAGACACCGGCGGTTGTGGTGCCGCAGGGGTTGAGCTTCGGGTGAGCCTCGAGGAGCCAGCCGTCCTGCGAACAGGATACGCCAAAGAGCCTCCGGGTCCTCTCAGTCTCTGCGCTGGGCTGGATTGCGGCCGCAAGCACAACCAGATCGACTTCAACGTCCACCGGCCGGCCAAGGAGCGTGTCTTCGGCGTTGACGTGGAGGTTCTTTGTGACCGGGTCTTCGAGGATGTTTGCAACCCTGCCGCGGATGAACTTTGCGCCCTCATTCTGTATGCGGTAGTAGAACTCCTCATACATCTTGCCGAATGAACGGATGTCCATGTAGAAGATGTAGGGCACCGCGCCCGGGATCTTCTCGATGATCTGGTGGGCGTGCTTGAGGGAGTACATGCAGCAGAACCGCGAGCAGTAGGGCTTACCGACGCCGGTGTTGTCGCGAGACCCTGCACATAGCACGAACCCGATCCTCTTTGGAGTCTCGCCGTCGCTTGGGCGGACGAGGTGGCCGCCGGTCGGGCCGGAAGCGCAGATCAACCGCTCGAACTCAAGGCTTGTGATGACGTTGTCATACCTCTTGTAGCCCCACTCGGTCTTCTCCTCGATCGGGAAGATGTCGTAGCCTGTTGCAAGGATGACGGTACCGACCTTGACGTTCATGAACTCGTCCGTTGCATTAAGGTCAATCGCCTTCTTATCGCCGCAGATATCGACACAGAGACCGCACTTGACACAGGCATCGAAATCGACGGTGTAAAGCAAGGGGGAGACCTGCGGGTGGTAGATGTAGATCGCTTTGCGCGGGGCCATGCCAACCTCGAAGGGGTTTGGCTTGATGACAGGGCAGACACCCTCGCAGTCGCCGCAGCCGTTGCAGCCGCCGCCAACGTAGCCGCGGGCTTCCGCCTCTTCCGTTGTAAGGACACCGCGCGCCTTCTTCCGGAGGGTCACGTCGAAGTTGCCGATGTAACCCTCGACCGCCTCAACCTCGGTGTAGGTCAGGAGTTCTATGTTCTCGTTGCGGTAGACATCCACCATCTTCGGGGTCAGGATGCACTGGGAACAGTCCAGCGTCGGGAAGGTCTTGTCGAGCTGGGACATCCTGCCGCCGATGGTGGGGTTCTTCTCCACAAGGTAGGTCTTGATGCCTGCGTTTGCAAGGTCAAGCGCCGCCTGCATACCGCCGACACCGCCGCCGACGACCATCGCGGCCTTCTCAACCGGGACGCTCTTTGGAACGAGGTCCTCGAGAAGGGCCGCTTTCGCTACGGCGATCCTGATCGCGTCCTTTGCCTTCGCGGTGGCCTCTTCTGGCTGATGCATGTGCACCCAGGAGTTCTGCTCGCGGATGTTTGCCATCTCAAACCGGAAGGGGTTCAAGCCACCCATCTTGGTTGCTCCACGGAACGTGGGCTCGTGCAGACGGGGTGAACAGGCCGCCACGACTACCCCGGTAAGATTATGCTCTTTTATGGCATCTACGATCTTGTTCTGGCCGGGAGTCGAGCACATGTACTGGTAATCGTCTGCTACGGCAACGTTCGGGAGTTTCCTGGCGTATTCCACGACCGCCTTGACGTCGACGGAACCCGCAATATTGGTACCACAGTGGCACACAAAAACGCCAATTCTTGGCTCTTCTTTCGTTTTGACTTCTGCCATGTATCTGCACCTCACAGGATCTTCTTCAGGAACGGCTCAACATCGACGGCATGTAGGTCGAGTGCCAGTTCATCCGGGCTCATGCCCTGCGCAAGCCCAAGGAGCTCGTTGTAGTGCAGAACCGGGAGCCCCCAGGCAATTCCAAACTTATCCTGGATCTCGACCTGACCCCTGTCAAACTGGAGCTGGCAGAACGGACAGACTTCGGTCAACGCATCTGCGCCAACTTCCTGCAGGTTAATCATCTTCTCGTTCGTGATGTCGAGTGCGTGTGTCAGGTCATAGCCGCGGACACCGCCACCGGCACCGCAGCACTGCATCTTGTTGCGGTACTGGACCGGCTCGGCACCTAGCGCAGCGACCAATTCATCCAGCCACATCGGGTTCTCGGTGTCGCCGAAGTGCCGATCTTTCTGGGGCTTCATCAGGTGGCAGCCGTAGTGGACGCCGACTTTTACACCCGTCAGAGGGCGGGTGACGCTCTCGGCGATCTTATTGACACCCACGATCTTGGGGTCATAGTACAACTCTGCAACGTGCCAGACGTCGATAGAGCCTTTGAACTCCATATCGATCTCTTTGAGCACCTCGTTGACCCCGTCACGGAGTTCGTCGTTGTGCTTCAGCTTGTGGTTGACTTCCCAGATCGACTTGTAGCATCCGTTGCAGATGAGGGCGATATCCATGCCCATCTGCTCGGCGAGCACCAGATTCCGGGCCGCCATCGCGTACCAGATGTTTAGGTCGATCGAACCGAACGCACCCGGCGCCGGGCAGCAGCTTGCGCCCTTCAGGGGGAGGAGTTCGATGCCGACCTTCTCACTGGTCTTTATGGCCGCCGCCTCGATGCCGGGGTAGCGGTTCGGGGCGACACACCCGAGGAAGAATGCATACTGACGCTTGTTCTCGCTCATGTTATCACTCACCCTCCGACAGTATCCGGTCGGCACGTTCTTTCAGCCCGTAGTGGTCCAGGATCTTCCTGACGCCTGGAAGGTACTCTGGGTATTTGTGCGTTGTCTCCGGTTCCGCGTCGAGACCGAGCTTCTTACGGGCAGCACGGTTTGCATCATTGTTCGGGACGCCGTGCCCCGTCTTGTATATGAGCTGTACGGTCTGGAGGAAGTTGCGCGGAATGATGTCGCGACGGGCGGCAATGTTCCTCATCGCCATGATAGCGTCGGTCGGCGCAAGATCACGTGGACACCGGTCGGTGCATGTGTAGCAGGTTGTGCAGAGCCAGAGGTCCGGGTCGGTCAGGGCCTCCTCGTCGAGACCGAGGACTGCCCTGCGCATGAACAGCCGGATACGATAGGAACTCCGCGGTGCCGAGGGGCACGATCCGGTGCAGGTGCCGCACTGGAAGCACATGTGGGCGGCCGTCTGCCCGATCTTCTCAACCTCCTTGAGAAACCCGGGATTGGTGTCAGAAACGTAGTACTTGCGGTCCCGGAGTTTCTCAGCGAGTTTCTGGTCTTTATAATCTTTCTTCACTGCCATTGACTATCCCTCACGCCTCTTCCGCCTCTTTCAGAACCTTGACCTCAACCTTTCCAGGGGTGGTCTCTTTAACCTTTGATGTCCTGGTGGTGAGCAGTTTCTCCTTGATCTGCTTGAAGAGATCCGTATCCTTCTCCTGCATCCGGATGGCCGTCCGCTTCAGGACAATTGCACCCTCGCTCGGGCAGGCATTGACGCATGCGCCGCAGAAGATACAGAAGTCCTTGTTGATGGCTATATTGGGCTCAATCTGCCCCTTCATCAACTTTGCCGGCAGAGGGCTGGGCAGGTAAAGCGCATTGCAGGGGCATACCTCAACACAGGTCGAACAGCCACCTGGGCACTTCTCGGGGTAGATCTCGATATCCCCTTCAAAGATCTTCTCAACGGTGATCGCCTCTTCCGGACAGGTGTGTACGCACCAGGTGCAGGTGCAGCAGTTGTCCTGCTCGATATCGACCTTGCCGGGCAGTTTGGTGCTGACGAACTCGCGCTCCAGGGTGATTGCATCCTTGGGGCAGGCCTCGACACAGATCATACAGCCGTCGCAGGTAGTCTCTTCCCACTTTACCTCGCCTTCGATCTTGGCGGTCTCGGGGGTCGTGGGTTTACGAACAACGGTGATACTCGGACAGAGCGCACCGCAGATCCCGCAGTAATCGCACTTCTCGGTATCGACGGTGAACGTCGTCTTGATCTCAAGTGCTGACTGGCGGGGCTTGCCGGCCTCGTCAGCGCCCTCGAAGACGGGGACGTCCCGGTTGATGGCATCCCGCGGGCAGACCTCTTCACAGATGGTGCAGCGGTTGCACTTCTCTTCGTCGATCTTGGTGACCATGTCGTATGTGGGGAATCCCTCCTTCTCGACGATCGGGAGCCTCTCCTCTCCATCGATCTTGAGCGTCATCGCATTGAAGGGGCACATTATGACACAGACGCCACAGTAGGAACACTTCTCGGGATCGACGTCTACGGGTTCAGCATAGTCGATCGCACCACGGCGTGTTGCACCAACCGGGCCGAGCACGATTGCCTCTTCCGGACAGGCGTCGACACAGATGCCGCAGCCCGTACAGGTCTCAGCGTTCAGGATCAGGTTGTTGACCGCTTTCAGGAGCCTCTGCTCCATAATGACGTTCTGTCCTTCCCGCGTTTTGGAATACTTTGGAAACAGTGCCATACTCTTGTATCACTCCTAGGCTTCCACTTTTCGGGCTCTCGCCCGGCTTTCCCAGGGTCCTGCAAGTTTTATAACTCCGTAGGGGCAGGCCTCGACGCAAACGCCGCAACCGGCGCAGAGCTCCGCATTGAAATCAAGGATAACGGCCTTGCCGTTTACGACCTTGTAGATCTTATCCTTGGCTACCGGACCTTCGGTATAGAGCTCCAGAGCATCGACGGGACATGCCACCACGCAGTTGTTGCAGCCAGTACATTTCTCCATATTGACGTGCAATGCAAATGCCATGGTTTCACGCACCAGATCTGATCGATTAAAAATCGATATGAAAAGAATTGTCAAAGAATATACATAAACTTTCTGAAATTCGGCAGCCTTATATTCGGGCAGCACTGTTATTCACAGGATTTTATAAATCAAACAGATTGCCATGTTGACCAATTCCACCCGGTCTCACCATTAAACCCGTTTCCGGCACAGGAGAAAAGAAATAAAACATAAATATCAGCCTGGTGCTGCTGGTGAAAATTGGTGGGTAAACGCCGACGTTAACAACGATGCCAGAGAACACGCCATCCCGTGGCGGTGGAGGGAGACTGTCAATTCCCCACCTCCCCTGGGGGATGAGATACGCCGCGCGGTGAGAGCAGCACCCGTTTCCCGTACCCGTCGATTCTTCGCCCCCAGGAACAAGGTTGCACAGCAACCCCGCCCTTAAAAACCCGGCCCCCTGCGCCCATACTGCTCTACTGTGTCCGGGTGTACCTGCTGCGCAGGAGTGTGCAACCCGGATCGCCCCATTTTGCCCTTCTCCGTGGTGCTGCATCGTCACATAAAAAAAGAAACCTTATTCTGTCCATATCGTAACATTGTAGCAAACGAGGTGTAATTTATGGAACTGAATGGCGTTACTATAGACGATACCTATGCGGAGGGTTTCCCGATCTGGGTGGCACGGCCGATCATCACCGCCGTCACGGAAGAGTGGGCTTACAAGGCCGCCCTGGAGGCGGTAGGGTTTGCCACCTCGACCATAGGGTGCCCTGCCGAGGCGGGTATCGACTGCTTTGTCCCCGCTGATGAGACCCCTGACGGACGACCCGGCTATGCGATCCTGATCTGTGCAAGCAAGAAGAAACTCAAAGAGCAGGTCGTTGAGCGCCTATCTGAGTGTGTTCTCACCGCCCCGACGACAGCGGTCTTTGACGGCCTTCCGGATCTCGTTGACGAGGTTCCGGAGAAGATCCCGGTCAAGCTCCACTTCTTCGGCGACGGATACGAAGAGAAGCGCGAGGTTGGCGGCAGAACGGTATGGGCCATACCGATAATGGAGGGGGAGTATATCGGTGAGGAGGAGTTCGGTATCGTAAAAGGTGTTGCAGGCGGCAACTTCTTCATCATGGGCGAGAACCAGATGGCCGCCCTCATGGCCGCACAGGCAGCGGTCGACGCCATCAGTGGTGTCTGCGGAGTCATCACACCTTTCCCCGGCGGCATCGTTGCGAGCGGTTCGAAGGTTGGGAGCAAGAAATACAAATTCATGAACGCAAGCACGAACGAGGCCTACTGCCCGACGCTCCGCGAGAAAGTTGCGGGAAGCAAGGTTCCTGATGGCGTCAGGGCAATCTACGAGATAGTCATCGACGGTGTCGACGAGGAGGCTGTAAAGAGCGCTATGGCAGAGGGCATCCGCGCCGCGACGAAGGTGCCGGGCGTGAAGTACATCAGTGCCGGGAACTTCGGCGGCAGCCTGGGGCCGTTCAAGCTCGAGTTGAAGGACGTTCTGGCCGATTACCTATAAACTTTTTTTCTGCTGCGCACCGGGACTATTGCAGGATGGCCGTCAAACCGCCCGGGTGAGGGGGCGCGTGTAAACGCCTTTCTTCCGCGCTTATCAACTCCCGGAGCCCGTTTCCCACCTGCCGCCCCCCCACGATCGATCCTCTTAAATATCAATATTAACGACATTCTTGTTAACGATAATTTCGGTGACATCATGATCACTCTCACACCCGATAAGATCCGGACGCGGTTCGGGCCGTTGTTCTCGATAAAGTTCCTCGTAATGGTCGACCAGAAATCCGGTCTCGCAGAGATCCGCGAGCAATGCCGGGCCAGAGGAACTATCGAGTGGGATGCGGCGAACCGGATGCGGGCAAAAGGTGCTGCCATCTCCTGTGATGTTGAAGGGACGACGATGACGATGCTCGCCCGCCTGGGCAAGTCCCCGGCGAAGTTCGGGGCCGCCGACCGGGAGATCGGCGGCCAGGCACTTGAGGGTGTCGAGGTTATCGGGGAGGAGGTGGTGACCACCTGGGCCGGGATCGCCGGTGCGGGAGTCGGGGTCGCGGCCTGCCTGCCGCAGGCGCCCGGTGTGATCCGGGCTGAATACCCCACCGAGGACGACCTCAAGATCGGCGGCGCGCGGGTCAACCGGGTTCGGATCGTATCGCCTCTCTACGAGAAGGTGACGATAGGGATCGACGACACCGACACCGCTGAAGAGGGGGCCACGTGGGTCCTTGCACTCCGCTGCGCCGAGAACTGCAAAATCCCTGGCGTCGAGTATCTTGACATGCGCCTCATACAGCTCAACCCCGCCGTCCCGAAGAAGACCACCAACTGTGTCGGGTCGGCCCTGAACTTCGCTGTCCGCCCCGGGCAGGTGGACACGCTCCTCGATTACGTCCGCGACTTCATCGAATCGGGGAGTGTCAGCAACGATACAGGCATCGCCGTATACCGCGGGATCGCGTTTGAGAAGGAGTCCTCCTATCTCAAGAGGGTCAAGACCGATATCCTGGCACTCGAAGATGCAGAGACCGAGGCCGCACGGATGGGTGTCAGGTTTATCGACTCGAACGGGCGGAAAGGCCGGATTGGCGCACTGGGCGCAGTCCTCTGGGGCAACAAAGGTGCGGAAGCGGCAGGACTGTATGGAGAGACTCTCTGATCCGTACACGATACGGTATCCACAGATAGTGGCGGTGACCGACGAGACCGGTGAAGAGGTTGAACTCATCGAGTTCTTCGACTGCATCGGCGGTGCGATGTGGGTGAAACAGCACTACGCCAGGAGCCCGCTCGTCCGCTCCGTCCGCACCGTGGGAGCGACCACCCGCTACATCCTCTCAACGGGGAGCGCCGATCTCGCCCTCAAAGGTTCGACCTTCCCGGCAGGTATTGCCGCCGTCAGCGTTGAAGATGATGAGATCTCCATCACCTACCGCGGCCTCGGCGGTGGGGGCGTCGGAGCATCCATCTGCCGCGCCGGAGCAGGCGGGGTCATCCGCTGCGTGAGCGACCCTGCCGGCGGCGGCCGCCTTGCGGGTTCGACCATCTGGCTCCCCCGGCGTGAACGGCTGATCATAGGTATAGACGACACCGACACCGCTGAAGAGGGGGCCACCTGGACGCTGGCCCACAACATCGCCCGTGCCGTGGAGGACGAGCGTTCCCGCTACCTCTCACACACCATAGTACAGCTCTACCCTGTCCCCTACCGGACCAAGAATTGTGTCGCTATCGCCTGCGAGTTTGCAACCTCCGAGCCCGCAGGACTCATCAGGTGTTACCGCGATTACCTGGAAGACTACACCCTCTCCGATGAGACCGGAATGGCGGTCTGGCGCGGGTTTGACACTTCACCGCTTGAGGAGTTCGGTTGCCGGGTAAAACGCGGCGAGGTCTCTCCCGATGACCTTGCCGCCATCGATGACAGGCGCCTCTCAATCGTCATGGACGGCCGGGGGGCGATCGGGGCGGCGGCGGCGATCCCGTTTGCCACACGATACGAGGAGGCGCTGGCGCTATGGAATGGAAGCACCTGAAAGCCCGGGTGCTTGAGACGGGCGCCGTCCGCCTCTCCGGCGAACCCGCGGATGAATACATCTCCCGCTCCGCTGCCGGCCCTTCGGCAGGGTCGCCAGGGTCGATCTTCTTTACAGCCGGCGGTGGCCGGAGGGTAAGGGCAGGAATGGATGATGCAAGCCCCATCGAGGTTGTTCACCGTGGAGGCGGGGAGGCCGACCTCATCATAGACGGCAAAGTCATCTCCGGCCGGCTCGAACCCCCTGCCCTCCACTGCCCCCGCCAGGCCTACATCACGGTCAGCGGGACGTGCATATTCCATTGCCGCTACTGCACGGTGCCAGGTCTCCCGGGACGGCGAAAGACCATCGATGAGATCGTCCGGATGGTAAAAGATGTCTCGGACCGGATCGACGCCATCGCCATCACAAGCGGCGTCGCCTCCTCTATCGAGGAGGAGGAGGCCTACATCCTGGAGGTCGTCGCGGCGCTCCGCTCGTCTGGCCTCCCCATCGGGGTCTCGATCTACCCGACCCCGAGAACCCCGGCACGCCTCCATGCCCTGGGCGTCGCCGAGGTGAAGTTCAACCTGGAGGCGGCAACCCCCGAACTCTTCGCGAAGATGTGCCCCGGGCTCTCCTGGGAGACGATCCGGGAGGCGCTCAGATCTTCTGTGGCGCTCTTCGGGCACGGCAGGGTCTACTCGAACATCATCGTTGGGCTCGGCGAGACCGACGACGACCTGGAGCGGTTGATGGAGTACCTCGCCGGGAGCGGGGTCATTCCGATCCTCCGGCCGCTCACCCCGGCGGCATCGCTTGCCGACCGGTCCCGCCCATCCGCTGAGCGGCTGCTCTCGCTTGCCCGCGTTCACGAGAGGATCCTCCGGGAGGCCGGGCTCGACCCCCGCCATGCTCTAACCATGTGCGCGGCGTGCACGGGGTGCGACCTTGTGCCGGGGAGGGATGCATGAAGGGTGCAAAAGCGCTTGCCCGCGCTGTCTGCCGGGCCGCCGACCGGTTTTACACCGTCCCGGGCTACCCGGTATCTGGGGTCTCCGCCCTGACGGGAGCGGTCATCACAACCAACGAGAAGGTTGCGCTCGAGTACGCCCTGGGCGACTCACTCTCTGGGAGGAGGGCTGCTGTGATCGTCAAACACGTCGGGCTCAATGCCTGCGCCGACCCGCTGGTGCACGCAACCGCCCAGGGGCTCCGGGCAGGTGTCGTGATCGTCGTCGGCGACGATATCCGTGTCACTGGATCGGACGTCGCTGGAGACTCCCGGTATTACGGGGAGGTGGCGTGGGCTCCGGTGTTCGAACCTGACGGCGAGACGCTAGGACCTGCCGTGGAGGCGGCGTTTGAGGCATCGGAGACCTTCTCCAGGGTGGCCATACTCAGGGTCACCCCCGATCTTCTGGACGCAGACGTCCCAGAGCCCTCCATCCAGCGGAATGACCTGAAGGGGAGCCTGGCTGACCCTGATCTCACCATGGCCGGCCGGGCAGTGGCCGCTGACCGGCGGACTGCCGCGATGTTTGCCTGGGCCCGGTCGTCGCCGCTGAACAGGTTCCACCCTGTCATCGCCTACCCGCCGCCGGCGGACGCAGGGGTGCTCGCCTCACTCCCCGAAGAGAGGGGTCGCCCCTTCCTCCGGGAGCACCGTTTCCTCGCCCCTCCAGACGCCGCCATGGAGCCGCAGCGGTTCTCCACACGCGGTTTCTCGCGAACTTTCTGCAGAGACTGTCCGTTTCATCCGGCCCTCCGGATCCTTCAAGAGCGCGGGATGCAGGCGGTCTGCGACGCTGGATGCAGCATCCTGGCGATGAACCCGCCCTACCGCATCGGTGTTGCCGCGTATGGTCTCGGTTCGTCGGTAGCCGTCGCGGCGACCGGGCCGCGGATCGCCCTCATCGGGGACTACGCACTCCTGCATTCGGGGCTAAACGCCCTCATCGACGTCTACGAACGTGGACTTCCGCTTCTATGTATCGTCTTTGCGAACAGACGGATGGGGATGACCGGCGGTCACCCCGTCCCCGAGATCCTTCGCTACATCACCTGGGCTGACCCGGTTGTCTGCGCTGCCGACGACGCAACGGCGCTTCGCCATGCGCTTGTCCTCCCGGAGGACGGCCCACGAACGGTGGTGATCGAAGATGTCTGCCCGGAGGGTGGACGACATGTTGCCATGGAATATCGAGATCTGTGATGTGACGCTGCGAGACGGGGAACAGACCCCTGGTGTCTCGTTTACCTGTGATGAGAAGATGGCGATCGCGCAATCGCTCGACGAGATCGGCGTGGAGGTGATCGAGGCCGGGTTCCCCGTGGTCTCCAGGGCCGAGAAAGAATGTGTCGCGACCATCGCCAGAAGCGGCCTGGATGCCAGGATCTGCTGCTTGGCACGGGCGCTCAAACCCGATATCGAGGCGGCGCTTGACTGTGACGTGGATATAATCAGCATCTTCGTCGCGATCTCCGACCTCCATGTTCGGCACAAGTACCGCAAACCGCGGGAGGAGGTGATCGAGGACGCCCTCGGTATGGTGGAGTTCGCCGCCGACCACGGCGTGGGGATCCGGCTTGCCGCCGAGGACGCCTCACGGACAGACCCGGCGGTTCTCATCGATATGTACCGCAGGGGGATCGAGTGCGGCGCCGACCTTGTCAGTTTCGCCGATACCGTCGGCTGTCTCACCCCGCTCGAGATCCATTCCGCTGTCTCCAGGATCCTTGACGCCGGGCCCTTCCCGCTCTGCGTCCACTGCCACAACGACCTCGGGTTTGCAGCGGCAAACACCATCACCGCCGCGGCCGCCGGAGCGTTCCAGCTCCACACCACCGTGAACGGCATAGGCGAACGTGCCGGGAACGCAGCGCTCGAACAGGTGCTCGTTGCCCTGCGCTTTAAAGGCGGGGTCGAACGCTACGACCTCTCCCGGTTGCAGGAGATCTCCAGACTGGTTGCCCGATGCTCTGGCATAACCCCGGAGCGGATGCATCCCATCGTCGGCGAGAACGCCTTCGCCCACGAGAGCGGGATCCACATCGCCGCGATCCTCTGTGACCCGGCGACCTACGAGTATATCCCCCCCGAACTGGTTGGCAGCGAACGCCGGTTTGTGCTCGGGAAGCATACCGGGAGAAAGGCGCTCGAACACGTTGCAAAGGCCTACGGCTTCGAACTCTCCGACGAGGAGGCGAGCTGGGTTCTCGAGCAGGTCAAGCAGAAGAGTGAGGGGAAATGCTGTGTCACACGCGAGGTTCTCTGCGACCTCCTGCGGAAGGCAAGGGAGGGGGGCGCCCGGTGAGCACGCTATCAGAGCGGATACTTGGCGCACCGGCTGGGGCATACGTCGACCGCGATGTCGATATAGCCTTCGCCCACGACGGCACCGGCGTTCTCACGCTGGAAGCGCTCCGCGAGATGGGGGTGGAACGACTCCCTCGCCCCGGGCGTCTCCGCCTGATCTTCGACCACATCGTCCCGGCAAACACCGGGACTACTGCGACACTCCAGGCCGAACTTCGGGCGTTTGCCCGGGTTTCCGGGATACCACTCTCGGATGCCGGATGCGGGATCTGCCACCAGGTGATGAGCGAAGGTCTCGTCCGGCCGGGGATGATCGTCGTCGGGGCCGACTCCCACACCTGCACCGCTGGCGCATTTGGAGCGTTCGCCACAGGGGTTGGCGCGACCGATATGGCGGCGATCTGGGCGTCGGGCGGCACCTGGTTCCGTGTCCCAGAGACGATCGCGGTAAACCTCTCCGGCAATCTCTCCGGCGCCGCGGAGCCAAAAGATGTCGCACTCACCTACGTCGCCCGCCTGGGAATGGAGGGCGCGACCTACCAGGCGCTGGAGTTCGCCGGTGAGGGGGTTAGAGGGATCTCCATGGACGGGCGGTTGACCCTCTGCAACATGGCGGTCGAGACTGGGGCAAAGGCCGGGATCTTCTACGCCGACGATCTCACACTCAGTTACCTTGCGGACTACGGGGTTAAAGCCTCGCCGCAGGTGCCGGAGGAATGCCGCTACGAGCGGACTCTCGATATCGATCTCGATGATATAGTGCCCCTCGTCGCCGTCCCCCACCGGGTGGACACCGTCCGGGAGGCTGAAGAGATCGCGGGGACACGCCTCGACCAGGTCTTCGTCGGTACATGCACAAACGGCCGCTACGAGGATCTGGAACGGTTCGCCCGTATCGTCCGCGGAAAGAAGGCGGCCGTCCGCACCCTGGTCTTCCCCGCATCGCGTGCGGTGCTCTCCCGGGCGATCAAGACCGGCATCCTCGCCGACATAGTGGATGCTGGATGTGTGGTCGGACCCCCGGGGTGCGGCCCGTGCCTCGGGGCGCATGCCGGGGTGCTCGGGGAGGGGGAGGTCTGTCTCTCCACGGCCAACAGGAACTTCAAGAACCGGATGGGCGTGGGCGGCGAGATCTACCTCTCTTCGGTCTCCACGGCCGCCGCAAGCGCTCTTGCCGGGGAGATTGCCGTCCCGGAGGTGGCATGATGAAGGGAGCAGGGCCCGCGGTCTGCCTCGGGAACGATATCGACACCGACCTCATCATCGCGGGCCGCTACCTCCGGACGAAAGACCGATCGGTCTGGGCGGAACACATCTTTGAGGACCTTGACCCTGCGCTTGCAGCCCGTCTCCCCGGTTCGGTCATCGTCGCCGGGCGGAACATGGGCTGCGGCTCGTCCAGGGAGCAGGCGGTGATCGCCCTCCACGAGGCCGGGGTGGTCGGGGTCGTAGCGGAATCGTTTGCCCGCATATTCTTTCGTAACGCCATCAACGTCGGTCTGCCGGTGATCGAGGCCACGGTTCCCTGCACCGATGGTGCCCGCATCGCCTTCGACCTGGAAGAGGGGTGGGTGGAGGTGGACGGCAAACGCTACCCCGCCCGCCCCCTCTCGGAGAGGATGCTTGCCATCCTCCGGGCCGGCGGGCTTGCAGCCTGCTGGAGGGCATCCCGATGATATTTCCACCACACTGCAAGTTTGTCGGGGTTGCAAACGGCACCCCCTGCGGGAGGGATAAGGCCTACTTCCTCACACGCTACATAGTCCGGGAGACCCCGGGGGGCACGGAGGTCATCGAGGTTAAGACGGACCCAAAAGAGGCCGGACTCCTCCGGACGGTGCTCTCCACCCGTGTGCTTGCCGCCGGAGATGAGGTCTACCACTACCCCGAGCCCGTGAACGTCCAGGACAGAACTTTCCTGGTAACCGAGGCCATGAGGTCAGGCTACCGGTGTACCATATTCTCAGGCTACGGCGAGCAGACCACGTTTATCATCGACCCCGACCTCTCGGGTTTCCTTCGCATCCACGTCTACGACATAACACCGCCCCGGCCACACCTCTCGGCCACGCTCACCGACCTCGAGAGAACAGGGGTCTTCGGCGACCTCGAAGTGGTCTTTGAGCACCATCTCCATGACATCAGGGAGATCGGTGCCGACGTCTACCCCTGCCGCGCGGCCGGGTTCCCGCGCACCATTGATGCCGACCGGCTCCGCCCCGGCGACCGCGTCGCAGCGTGTATGACGGGGCGTGAACTGATAAAGGAGTGTTACGGCGACTCTGTTACCGTGGTGAATAACATCTGCCCGCTCGAGGCTGTGAGGGCCGAACCCTTCATCGCTCGGTGTTGCAGGAGCGAGCGGGCGGGTGTCGGCCTCCGGAACGGCCTTCTCGGTGCGGTTGTCCACTGGGGTGCGTCGGCATGGGATATGGTTGAGGCCGTGAGACTGGTTGCAACCACATGGAGGAGAGGATATGACAGGGATAGCGGTTGTTGAGGGCGACGGTATAGGGCACGAGGTCGTCCCGGTCGCCCGCGAGATCCTTGCAGCCGTGCGCCCGGATCTCGAGTTCTTCGAGGTCGAGGCGGGATACGGCCGCTGGGAGCGGACGGGGAGCGCCTGCGACGAGGAGACGATCGCCGACCTGAAGTCGGCGGACGCAATCCTCTTTGGCGCCGTCACAACGCCGCCCGATCCGGGGTACAGAAGCGTTCTTCTGCAGATCCGACAGGCTCTCGACCTCTACGCAAACGTCCGCCCTATACGTGGTGAAGGGGTCGATATCGTCATCGTGCGGGAGAATACCGAGGGGCTTTACTCGGGCATCGAGTGGACCGAACCCGATCGTGCCTGCACCGTCCGGGTCGTATCCCGCCGGGGAAGCGAGCGGATTGCCCGCTGCGCCTGCAGCCTTGCTGCGGCCCGCCGCCACCACCTCACCATCGGGAACAAGGCAAACGTCCTGAAGTCGGACTGTCTGTTTGTCGATATCTGCAGAAGGGAGGCCGCCAGGGCAGGGGTTCCCTGCACGGCGCGTTTCATCGACGCGCTCTCTCTTGACATCCTGATGCACCCCGCGCGCTACGACGTGATTGTGACGACCAACATCTTCGGCGACATCCTCTCCGATACCGCAGCCTACCTGGTGGGGGGGCTCGGTATGCTCCCGAGCGGCAATATAGGGGAGCGGCATGCGCTCTTTGAACCCGTCCACGGGAGCGCCCCCGATATCGCAGGACAGGGTATAGCAAACCCCATCGCAGCGATCAGGAGCGCAGCGATGCTCCTTGCCCATACAGGCGACCCTGAATCCGCGGCGGTCATCGAGGAGGCCATTGACCGGGTGCTCAATGCAGGCATCCGGACGCGCGACCTGGGCGGCAACGCCGCTACCCGGGAGTTCGGGGCGGCGGTGCTCCGGGAAGTTCTGCGGGGGAAGGCCTAAACGCTCGAGGGTCGAGAGACTACGGTATGGTGAGGGTTGGATGCCACATCTCCATCGCCGGGTCGATCGACCGTGCGGTTGACCGTGCCCGCGGTGCTGGTTGCGACACGTTTCAGATCTTCTCCCGGAACCCGAGAGGCTGGAGGGCGAGGGACCTGGACGCCGAGGTGATCGAGGCTTTCCTGGCGGCGGTGAGGTCGTCGGGGCTCGGCCCGGTCTTTGATCACATGCCCTACCTCCCGAACCTGGCCTCGCCCGACGATGCCATCTATGAGAGATCGGCCGCTGCGCTTGCAGACGAGCTCAGGCGATGCGCCCTTCTCGGTATACCCTATCTTGTGACCCACCTCGGACACCACCGCGGCGCCGGGATCGAGGAGGGGCGGAAACGGGTCATCGCCGCGATCAACCGTGCGTTTGATGAAACCGGGGATACGGGGGTGATGCTCCTCCTCGAGAACACCGCCGGGGAGAAGAACAGCGTTGGGACGAGGATCGAGGATCTCGCGCTGATCTACGATGGGCTGGATGATAGGGGGGAGTTCGGGATCTGTTTTGATACCTGCCACGCGTTTGGCGCAGGCTACGACCTCCGGACGGCGGAGGGGATCGATGCTGTCGTTGTGGAGATCGATGAGCGGATCGGCGCTGACAGCCTCCATCTCATCCACCTCAACGACAGCAAGGGGGATCTGGGGAGCGGGCTTGACCGGCACGAGCATATCGGCCTTGGATCCATAGGAGAGGAGGGGTTTCGGGAGATCCTCCGCAACCCGCAGATCCGGCGTCTCCCCCTGATCTGCGAGACGCCGGTCGACGCCCGGCGGGACGATGCCGGGAATATCGCGAAGGTCCGCGAACTTGCCGGGAATTGAGCAACAGTAGAGAGCCCCCCTATGAAGATAGAGAGCGATTCGGCCGATGCGGATGCGCCACCCTCCCGCTGGAGGGTGCGCGGGAGGCGACAGGCAGACCTCTGCATCGTCTGGTTCTGCATCCTGGGTGCGGTTCTTGTGGGGCTCACGGTTCTTGCGCTCGCAAACATCACAATAACTGAACTTGCAGACCCGCTCCACCTCATCGAGGTTGCGGCTTCGTCAGGGGTGCTCGGAGCGATCCTCCTCACCTTCTCTGCGGGGGCAAACGCTGTCCTCCTCCTCATACTCTTTGGAACACCGCTTGCATACGTCCTCGCCCGGGCCCCCCCATCCAGCGTTAAGGGGGTTGTCGAGAGCATCGTCGACCTGCCGCTCATCCTGCCCCACACGGTTGCCGGGCTGCTCGTCTACCTCCTCTTCATGCGGAGGGGATGGCTCGGCGCGCCGCTCGCCGAGATCGGGCTTGCATTTGAGGATGCCTACCCCGGCACAGTCGTCGCGATGCTCTTCGTCGCCTCGCCGTTCTTTGTAAACACGATGCGGGAAGGGTTTGAGAAGGTCCCCCTCCACCTTGAGAACGTCGCCCGCACCCTCGGCGCCGGGACGTTTACCACCTTCCGTACGGTCACCCTCCCTCTTAGCCTGCGGCATCTGTTTAACGGGGCAATCCTTGCCTGGGGAAGGGCAATAGGGGAGTTTGCCGCTGTGGTCATGATCGCATACTATCCGTTCATCATATCGACGCTGATCTACTACTCGTTTACCACATCCGGCATCCGCACGAGCAGGAGCATAGCGTTTGTGGTCATAGTGGTCAGTCTCGGGGTATTCTACCTGCTGCGGAGGTTGACCGGATACCTGGGGAGGTACGATGATCGCGTTTGAACGGGTATCGCTCAGGCTGGGGTCGTTCTCCCTGAAGGATGTCAGTCTCTCGATCAACCGGGGCGACTACTACTTCATCATCGGCCCCTCTGGCGCGGGAAAGACGGTGCTCCTCGAGGCGATTGCCGGTCTCCACAGGCCGGATAGCGGCCGTATCCTCCTCCGGGGGAAGGAGATCACCGATCTGCCCCCGGAGCGAAGGGGGATCGGCCTCGTATACCAGGACTACTCGCTCTTTCCGAACATGACCGTCATCGATAACGTCTCTTACGGTCTTCGCGTCCGGGGGGTGCGCAGGCAGGAGGGACGCGAGAGAGTCGCCGGCCTCCTTGAAAGGTTCGGTGTCGAACACCTGGCGGACCGCTACCCCGGAACCCTCTCGGGCGGTGAGCAGCAGCGGGTGGCGCTCGCAAGAGCCATCGCTGTGAAACCCGATATCCTCCTGCTGGACGAACCGCTCTCAGCGCTTGATCCGGTCACGCAGGAGAGGTTAATCGCCGACCTCCGGCAACTCCACCGGGATGAGGGGTTCACGATCGTGCACGTGAGCCATTCCCGCCGGGAGGCGCACATGCTTGCAACCCGGATGGCGGTTATCATCGACGGTCGCCTCGTCGACGAGGGCGATGCCGATGTTGTGCTGAACGCCCCGGGGAGCCGGGAGGTTGCATCTTTCATCGGGGTTGAGAACATCCTGGATGGAGTGGTGATGGCAAACGACGGTGGACGTGCAGCTGTGGATGCATGTGGGTTGAGGTTTGAGGCGCAGACAGACGCTGCAGTGGGGGAGGCGGTCTGCCTCTGCATCCGTGCCGATGACCTCATCATCGCTGTGGACGACGGCCGGCGGCCAGACGCCCCGAACACGATGACCGGGACGGTCTTTCAGATCATCGAGAACGGCCCTGTGGCCGAGATCCTGGTGGATGCGGGGATGGACATGACGGCGGTAATGACCCGCCGGTCGGTGCGGGACCTCGGGATTGCGCCCGGGGTTCGGGTCAGCCTCCGTGTAAGAGAGGACGCGATCCACGTCATCCGTTCTGCGCCTTCAGCGCGAGAGTGAAGGCGACGAGGACGGCGGTGGCACCGTTCGCAACGATTATGGCGAGATCACCCCTCGCCACCCCGTAGACGAACCAGAGCAGGACTCCGGCCAGGAGGAGAAGAAGCATCGCGAACGAGAGGTCGGCGGTCGAGCGGCTGCGCCATGCCTTTATGGCCTGCGGGGCAAACGAGAGCGTCGTAAGCGCTCCGGCAAAAAAACCAAGAATTGTGACTGTATCCATGTGCGGATCGATCATCTTCCCGCCTGAGGTGATGAAACTTCAGCCTTCAGGACGTAGGCCATGATCATCCCTATAATGAACGCAAACGTAAGCCCGATCACCAGGGTGAGGACGGCTATGGCCCCGGTGACGGCATACGACTCGGTCTTTATGCTGTGTTTTCCAAGTTCTATCGCCACGAAGACAAGGAGCGCGCCAAAGACCCCGAGAGGGATCAGGGTCAGCACCTCCGGCGGGGCGAATGCGACGGCAAAGATGAGGATAAAAACGCCGGCGATGATGTTTGCCCCGCCGGTTCGCGCACCGAAGCGGTACATGGCGGCAAGCCCCCCGGCGCCGTGACACATCGGGAACCCTCCAAGCGGCGTCGAGATGAGGTTCATGGCACCGATCGTCCGGGAGAGCCGGTCGGGGTCCACGCCCCTCTTCGGGAAGAGGTCGTTTGTGAGGAGGGATGTGGCGAGGATGGCATTTGTCAGGGTGAGCGGGATCTGTGGTATGGCAAGTTCCCAGGTGCCGGCTATGAAGTCTGAGGGAAGCGGGATGATGAGGGAAGGGAGGGGTATCAACCGGAGCGGCGGCATCCCCTGTGTGATGATACCCACACAAAGTCCGATCAGTATAACAATCAGAGCGGAGATGTCCGGGATCCGGGTGCGCTGTGAAGCGACAAAGAATGCCAGGATGATCCCGATGGAGAGAGACGCAAACAGGGCGTCGCTGAGGATGTAGTCAAGCGACGTCCGGAGAAGGAGGAGCGCGAGACCCGCCTGGACGCCCCGGATGACACTTCTCGGGATCCGATCCGCAAGCCAGGTCATGCCGCCGAGAAGCCCGAGCAGCAGGAAGAGCGCGCCGACGACTATGCCCGATGCCACGATCTCTCCACCGGAAAACCCTCCGGCGATGACGATGGCACCGATGGCCTTCATGGGCTCGATCGGGATCGGGAGGCGGTAGTAGAAACCGGCTATGATGTACCAGGCGGCTATGAAGAGGAAGAAATGGCTTACGTTCACTTCAGGGCAGACGATGGCAACACCAAGTAGGATGGGGAAGATCGTCCCGAAATCACCGACTGCGCCGGCAACCTCCTCCAGCGTGAACCTGATACCCCTCTCTTCCGCCCCGGTGCTCTCCGCCATGGTGCTCCTTCTTCTATCTGGTCAGATGGGTCTTTGAAGTTATGGATTATCCCGGCCGCCCATACGAAGTCCGGGTGACCAACGATCTGAACTACAAACACTCCACCTTTTCCATGAAAAATGGGGCACCTGACACCGGATCCGGGGGGAAAAACCCACTGAAGATCCATGATCTTCTGCTACCTGACCGGTCAGCATATCCCGGCCCGCTGCCGCAGCACCGCGAAGATATCCCGGCCAAGTACCTCTTCTGCACGCTCGCTGTATCGCTCCGCCATGATAGAGAGGAGACGCTGCGTCCCCGCTGCTGTGGTGGAGATACCAACCCGCTCCACCCGGCGTATAAGGCCGTCTCGCTCCATCTCCCCGAACCTTGGAAGGACGTAGTAATGCGGGATCCCCAGGAACTCTGCAAGTTTACGGGTCGTGGGAAAACGTATGGAGATGCCGTCAGGGGAAAACCCGACGGTTATGCAGCGATCCTCCTCAAGAAGGATCCTTATGGCCGCATCGATGATATCGTTCTGTTCGTCTGGTCTCATCCGATCGCACCATTGTCTATCATGGCCCTGCAAAAAAAGATGACGGCCGGAGAGTTACGCCGCCTCTGCTTTCTTCATCTCCCCGCGTTCTTCTTCGGGCATCGTCTCAAGGTATACAACCTCCGCCCCCACATCTTCTGCAATCTGCTCTATCTCAACCTTCCGGAAGTGTGTCCCCTCAACCTTCAGGTGCTTCTGCTCGCCCTGCTCTTCAAGGATAGCAACGATGCGGAACCTTGGTTGTTTCACACCGGTGCCAACCTTCTGGCGTTCACGTACATAGATCTTCATCACTCTCACCCCATACCAATTGGTATAGCAGTAGATATACGCCAAAGATACTTAACCTTTTCCCATCATACAGATAGGAGGAAAGACCATGGCGGAACGGTTTGAGATTGAATCAAGGCTGCGCGGCGAAAGTCTGGTCAGGCGAGGAATGCTCCGCAGGACAGGTGGTTCCACGATACGGATCATGCCCGACCTGAACGTGATCAAGATCGGCGGCCACGGAGTCATCGATTACGGCCGGGAGGTTGTATACCCGCTGATCGAGGAGATCGGAGAACTTTCCAGGCGCCAGAAGATCCTTGTAGCCACCGGAGGAGGCGCCCGCGTCCGCCACATCCTCGACGTCGGCATCGACCTCGGTATGCCCACGGGGGTGCTTGCGGAACTTGCGGGCAAGATCAGCGAGCAGAATGCGATCATGATCTCCATCCTCTTCTCGAAATACAACGGCGTTCGGATCCATACCGAAGACCTCCTGAGTCTGCCCTCACTGATCTCGCTCGGGATGCTCCCGGTCGTTCAGGGCACACCGCCATACGGGCTCTACGAACACCCCCCAAAACTTGGAAGCATCCCGCCGCACCGGACGGATACCGGCGCCTTCCTTATGGCGGAGGTGGTCGGCGCGAAGAACTGCATCCTTGGAAAGAACGTGGACGGCCTCTACACCGAGAACCCCGTCGAGAATCCTGATGCCGAACTCATCCCGGAGATCACGGCCGAAGAACTCCTGGAGATGGAGATGGAGGATATGGTGCTCGAACCGATGGCGGTCGAACTTCTGCGGGACGCCGTTTACGTCAGAGAGATCAAAGTGGTGAACGCACATACCCCCGGGAACATCACAAAGGCCGTGAACGGGGGACGGGTCGGCACGCTGATCCGGGCGTAACCTCCCGGGTTAAACCGACCGGTAGGACAGACGAGCGATAACAATGACGATCTATATAGGCATTGACGACACCGACACCCGCGAGTCCCGGGGCACCGGCCGACTCGCACGCGCGATTGCAGCTGAACTCTCCCGGTCTTATCCGGTCTTCGGGGTGACACGGCACCAGCTCTTTCTCCATCCTTCCATCCCCTACACCTCACACAACAGCGCCGCGGTCATACACATCCCGGAGAGAGGCAATGGAGTTGCGGCCGATGATCTATTCGCGAGAGCCAAGGAACTGCTGCTCGCCGACTTCATCGAGGGGAGCGACCCCGGCATCTGCATCGCCGCCGACCGGCAGATGGAACAGGAGGTCACCCGCTTTGGTTTCATCGCAAAGAGAGAAGTCGTGACGCAGGAAGAGGCGCGCACGTTCGCCCGTCAGGCAGGGATACTCCTCGAAGGGCTTGGCGGCACCGAAGACGGGGTTATCGGCGCGCTGGCAGGTGTCTGCCTCGCGGCATCGGGGAACGACGGTCGGTTTGTCCAGAAGGGGACTACACGAAGCCTGCACGGAACCTCAACCGTGGCCGCAATCCTCGCCTCCGGCGTCGACCGGGTGATGACCCCGGATGGTGCTGCCGTCAGCGAAGGCCTCGTCTGCCTGAAAAAGTTCCCAAAACCCGCCTTTGTCGGAGGTGAAGCGATCCTCTATGTGGAAGGGGAGAATGGGGTCTACCGCGATATCGTAGTGGGATGAGATCAGGCGGCCTGCCGACGAGGGTAACAGGATCACGTTTACTCAGCCTGAGATAAAACAAAGTCAACTAAATTGAACACACATTAACACAAAACACGGCTATTTAAATGCAGGCAGCACAATACCAGTTCTTGATAGACATGATGAAAAAGAGAATCATCTTCGCCGTTGCGGCTGTCATGGTCGCCATCCTGCTGATCTGCGGCTGTACCGGGACAGAAACCGAGCAGCCCCCCGCAGAGAAGCAGCAACTCCGTATCGCCACTACGACAAGTCTCTACGACACCGGGCTCCTCGATCACCTCAAACCCATGTTTGAAGAGGAGTACAACGCCGAGGTCCTGATCATCTCCGCTGGTACCGGCAAAGCGATCGAGTACGGCCAGCGGGGCGACGTGGACGTCCTGATGGTGCACGACCGTGCACGTGAGGATGCCTTCATTGCCGATGGCTACGGCATCAACCGGCGCGTCTTTGCCTACAACTACTTCATCATCGTAGGCCCGGAGTCCGACCCGGCAGGCATAAAGGGCATGGAACCCGAAGAAGCGTTTACAACCATACGCGAGAAGGGTATGGCCGGTGAACCGGGTGTGATCTTTGTCTCGCGCGGCGATGCGTCAGGCACACACTCAAAGGAGCAGGCCATCTGGAAGGCCGCCGGGTTCAACTACTCGACAGAGATCCAGGGCTCCGGCGACTGGTACCGCGAGGCCGGGACCGGCATGGGTGCAACCCTTGAGATGGCAAACGAACTGCAGGGCTACACCCTCTCAGACATAGGCACCTTCCTTGCCTACCAGCGTGACCTCGACCTCGTGACACTCGTGGACGAGGGCGATATACTGCTCAACGTCTACTCCGTCATGCAGATCAACCCCGAGAAATACCCTGAGATCAACAGCACGCTGGCAAAAGCCTGGATCAACTTCCTGATCTCCGATGAGGTGCAGGAAGAGATCGCCTCCTTCGGCGTCGCGGAGTACGGCCAGCCGCTCTTCTACGCTGCAAAGGACGCCTGGGAGAAGATCGGTGTGACCGAGGCCGAAGTGAAAGACCCGGTTCTCTGATCCGGTCAACTCATCCCCTTTTTGCATGAGATTGAACCACTATCTTCACCAAGATCTCTCTGGCCCGACCGGGGCATCATCTGGTTTTTTTGCCGCTTAGGTAGCACGATCAGGTGCAGGGCATGTACGAGATCATCGAGGGGTTCATCGAGGCGATCAGGCTCATCGTCACACTCGATCCCAACGTTATGGCCATCGCCGCACGAAGCATCATCATATCACTCACCGCAACCATCATCGCCTCACTGATATCTCTCCCGCTCGGGGCAGCGATCAACTTCGGGAATTTCAGGGGCAGAAGGGGTCTCATCAACCTGATCCAGACGCTATACTCCCTCCCGACGGTCATAGTAGGGCTCCTGATCTTCCTGCTCATCTCCCGCGCCGGGCCGCTCGGGTTTTTAAGACTGCTCTTCACCCCGACCGCCATGATCATCGCACAGACAGTCCTCATCATACCGATAATGACCGGTCTTACAATATCCGCGCTCTCTGGGGTCGATCCGGTCATCAGGGACACCCTGACCTCGCTAGGGGCGACACGGTTCCAGTTCCTTATAAACATCATGAAAGAAGCCCGTTTCGCGATCCTGGCGGCCGTCGCGGTCGGGTTCGGCCGGGCGATATCCGAGGTAGGGGCAGCCATCCTCGTCGGCGGCAACATAGCGGCGTCATCTTTTATGAGTTCGACCCGCGTCCTGACCACCGCGATATCGCTTGAGACGTCGATGGGCAACATCCCGCAGTCCATCGCTCTCGGGATCGTCCTGCTTATCATCGCTCTCGGGGTCAATCTCGTCATATCAACGCTGCAACAGGGCAGGAATCCATGATTGAACTTGACGGAGTCTCAAAAGAGTTCGACGGCAAGAGGGTGCTCGACGGAGTCACCGGCAGGGTTGATGACGGGGAGATCTTTGCCGTCATCGGGCCGAGCGGGGCCGGAAAATCAACCCTGCTGCGCCTGATCGGCCTCCTGGACACTCCGACAGCAGGGACCATCCGGATCAACGGGACTGATATCCACGCCAGCAAGGAGCAGAGCCTCAGGATCCGCCGGACGATCGGGATGGTCTTTCAGAAACCTGCAGTCTTTAACACGACGGTCGCCGAGAACATCGCCATCGGACTCAGGTTTCGGGGGGTGGAGAGGGAAACGATCATGAAGAAGGTCAGGGGGGCTCTCGATATGGTCGGGCTTGCTGGATACGAGGAGCGGCGGGCACGGACACTCTCCGGCGGCGAGATGCAGCGGGTGGCACTCGCCAGGGCGATGGTGATCGAACCGGAGATTCTCCTCATGGATGAACCGACCGCAAACCTGGATCCGGTCTCGGTGGAGAAGATAGAGGAGCTGGTCATCCGGATCAACCGCGAACTCGGCACAACGATACTCTTCTCGACCCACGACATGTACCAGGGACAGCGGCTCGCTCACCGGATAGCGGTGCTGATGAACGGCAGGTTCGCGCAGGTCGGGACGCCAAGAGAGGTCTTCACCCTCCCGGCGACCAGGGATCTCGCCAGATTCGTTGGCATAGAGAACATACTGGAAGGGGTGGTCATGGGCAGGGAAGACGGGGGGATAGCCTCCATCGATGTCGGCAGCACTCGGGTGAGGGCGCGGTCGTCGTTTGGCCCGGGGGAGAGGGTCGCCCTCTGCATCAGGCCGGAGGATATGCAGATCGCGCTGGCGGAGAGGGGGGTGGGCAACCACGGCGGAAACACGCTCCAGGGCACCATCATATCCATCGTGCCGCGCGGTCCGTTCAGCAGGGTTACGGTCGACTGCGGGTTTATGCTCTCATCTATCCTCTCCTGGAAGAAGGTGGACGACCTGGAACTTCAGGAAGGCAGCCTTGTGGTGGTCTCGTTTGCGCCGGAATCGGTTCATGTCGTCAGCGCTGGCGAGTCCTGAATACCCGAATACGGCCTTTCCGCCGGCAAACCGGGTATCAGCAGTCGTCCATTCTCTCCTGCGCCGCCAGAAGTTCTCGCACCCCGGCAAGGTGCCTGTCCAGTCGCCGCCGGAACTCCCGGGGATCGAGCGCCTGCGCTTCATGACCGGAGAAGAGCAGGATC
Organism: Methanomicrobiaceae archaeon; assembly: GCA_022837745.1. Classification (GTDB taxonomy): domain Archaea; phylum Halobacteriota; class Methanomicrobia; order Methanomicrobiales; family Methanoculleaceae; genus Methanoculleus. Next base: position 38,252 of record JALHIW010000013.1, read on the forward strand.
CGATCAGCCTGCGCTATCAGTATATCGAGCGAGGAGGCGGCAAACAGGATCGTCGTATCCCCGATCGCCTGGCGGCTGGTGGCAAGCAGCGTGGAGAGCGGTGTCACCTCACCGCTCTGGAGGCACCCGGGGACCAGCAGGTTGGTCGCGGCGCGGTCCTCATCGATGATGAGGATGGGCGCCGCAGCACGGAGCGCTGCCTGGATCTTCTCTGCCATCACGAGGGATCCGCTCCCGCGGCCGTAGGCCGCCCGGGGATCGCCCGATAGGCCGGGCGGGAGGCTCTGGAAGAAGAGGCTGACATCCGCACCCACCAGTTCCTGCTCGTTTGCCTCCGCCCCCGCAACCCCGTTGACACTGACCAGGAGTTCACGCCCGTCGCCGGCGGCGTGGTCATCCTGGCCGGCAACGATCGCCTGGAGGAGGGTGCTCTTCCCCTCAGCGTTTGAACCGGCAACCGCGAAGACCTCCCTGCGCCGGAGTCCAAGCCCCGTCACCACCCTGCCGCTCCCCTCAAGTTCGACCTCGATCGGGTCGAGTTCCCGCGGACAGCGGAAAGGAACGTGAACACCCTCCTTTGGGCCTGCAATCCGGTGGTGACCCCGGAGCCTGGTGAACCGGCGGGCCGGGCGCGTGCCATCGGCAATGAATGCAACAAGCCCCACCCCCGGCAGGGCGCGGCGGAGGGCTTTCTGGTCAAGGGAAAGAGCACAGGCCGCGGCAATCTCCGCCGCAGGCACCCGGCGCGCTACGCGGTCGACGGCCTCAAGGAGCTCACCCAGGCGATCAGCGGCCTCCCGTTCCGTGCCCCGCCCGGGCGGCCCCGGGTAAGGGAGTGCGCCCCTGACGACCAGGTGAAGACCCCGCGAGTCGATCCGGTTATCATCGCCCGGTCGCCAGAGATCGGTTCCGATGGCGCCCGGTGAGGCGATCAGCGTGACAGGTTCCACATTCTGCTGGCAATGGACGGGGTGCTCCGTCCCGAGACCTGCGATGGGGCCGAGTGCGGGTTCGACCGGGACCGCCGCCTTGACGGCCTCGATCACCGCCCAGACCGCCCCGTCAGCACCGGGGTGACTGGCCGTGCCGGGCGGCGGTGTGAGCAGGACGGGAAGACTGAACCGGAGCGCCGTTTTATCGAGCGAGCGGACGAGGTAGGTGTTGACAGGAGGCCTCAGCCTCTCCAGGTCGACACGCGCCCGGCCCCCGTCAAGAGCCGCGGCAATCCGGCCAGCCTCAGCCTGCCAGGAGCCCTCCGCTCCACTCATACACACTCATCTGATAGTTCTACCCCGGAGCCCATCTCTCTTTTCACGCGACTGCACTCCCTGGTGAACGCCTTACGCTGAACATGAACACCCCATCTCCCCGGGCTTCCGGGACACGATGCCTTTTCGGTATCCTTGAACGCCCCGATCGCACGGCCGCTCCCTCTTCGGGGGGAAGTGTGTGGCGATTGACCCTGGAAAGCCGTGCCCGGCGCGCAGATGGATCTCCTGCGGTTATAATCGGGAACCGACTAAAAACCCATTTCCGGACGCTGCAGCAAGGGAGAATCACACCACCACCCCGGAATCCGTCCGGAGAGAGGCTTATCAAACCCGGCAGATCAGCCTGAAGGTACTTGGTTTGATAGCCTCCTTACCTCTCCAGGGTTATATCGTAAACCGCATGCCACTTTCCCGGAGAGTATGTCCTGACCCGCCGCTCGAGGACCTCACCCCGGGTAACCCCACGGATCAGGGGGAGGTGCTCCCCTTCCCGCTCCTGCAGGGCATAGAGATGGATCGTTCCTCCGTCCCGACAGAGCGCTGCGGCCTCAGGGAGGTACCGCGGCGCGGCCATGGGGAGGTTCATGACAACCCGGTCAAACGGGCGAAACCCATACCGGGGAAGGTGACCGGCATCCGCAAGCACCGGAACGACATTGCTCACCCGGTTGAGGCTGATGTTGCCGGCCAGGAGATGGACGGCAGCGGGGTTAATGTCCGCCGCAACCACAATATCCGCTTTACGGGCCAGGGTGATCGCAAAAGGCCCCACACCGGCGAACATATCAAGAACCCGCTCACCCTTCTCCATCGCCGCAAAAACCCGTTGCCGCTCGGTGGAGAGACGGGCAGAGAAGTAGGCGAGGGATAGGTCTACATCAAAACGGAGTCCGTACTCCGTCACCCTGGTGCGGGTGGCGGGGACACCGGCAAGAACGGCAAACCTGCGGGTCCGGTACTCACCCTCGACGGGGGTCTCGGGGAAGAGCACGGTGTGCAGCGACGGTCTTGAGGCGAGCACCCGCCCGGCGCCAGCGGGATCGTTCTCCTGCATGATGGCGATCCCGCCGACGATCTCGTGGCGTGGAAGGTTGGGGCGTTCCGGCACCGCCTCAAACTCCCGGCGCACCGCACCAGGAAACTCATCGGTAAGGGGGAGAAGGACGGTACCGCCCTCCTGGCGCGGCCTGTACCGCCGATCAAGGAGCCCTGCCTCAAGCAGTCGGCGCCTTCTCTCTTCGGCCTCCTGCCCTGACACCACAAGGCACCACCGTTCTTCACCCACGGACTCCACCAGCCGCCATCTTTACGTATAAGATCTCATACTTATTCATGGATGAGTATATCGAGAGGCTGAAAGACGGGTCTCTCAAGCTCTATGCGCTCGAGAAGGAACTCCCCCCGGAAGAGGCCGTAAGGGTGCGGCGGGCGTTCATCGAGGGCGAGACCGGGACACCTCTTCCCGCGATTGGATCGTTCACGATCGGGATCGATCGGGTCGTGAAACGCAACATCGAGAACATGATAGGGACTGTCCAGGTTCCGGTCGGTGTTGCAGGACCGCTCATGGTGCACGGCGAGTACGCCAGCGGGTCATACTACATCCCCCTCGCGACGACCGAAGGAGCACTTGTCGCCTCGGTGAACCGCGGTTGTTCGCTGATAACCCGGGCGGGTGGTGCGGATGTCCGGATCATGCGCGACGGGATGACCCGGGCACCGGTCTTTGCCACCCGTGATATCATTCACGCGAAAGAGACGGCAGACTGGGTGGAGACGCACACCGCCGAGATCCGGGAGGCCGCTGAGAGCACCACAAAGCACGGGGAGTTCCTCAAAGCCAGGACCTACATCGCCGGCACGAGCGTCTTCGTCAGGCTTGAGTTCGACACGAAGGACGCGATGGGCATGAACATGGTGACGATCGCCAGCCAGAAGGTGGGCGAACTCATCGAGCGCGAGACCGGTGCAAGGCTCGTCTCCCTCTCGGGAAACATGTGCACCGACAAGAAACCCGCGGCCATCAACCTCGTCCAGGGCAGGGGTAAGACGGTGGTTGCTGGGGTGCGGCTCAGCGAGGCGCTGATCGCGGATCTCCTGAAGACCGATGCGGAGACACTGCTCGAGGTCAACTACCGCAAGAACCTGGTGGGCTCAGCGCGGGCGGCCTCCTTCGGGTTCAACGCCCAGGCGGCAAACGTGGTTGCCGGGATATTCATCGCCTGCGGTCAGGACGCGGCCCACGTCGTCGAGGGCAGCACCGCAATCACAACCGTCGACCGGGTTGAGGGTGGTGTTTACGTCTCGGTTACCATACCCTCGCTCCCCGTCGGGACTGTCGGCGGAGGAACCGGTGTTGAGACCCAGCACGAGTGTCTGGCGATGCTTGGTGTCGCGGGCGGCGGTGACCCGCCGGGAGCCAATGCAAAGGCTTTTGGAGAGATCGTTGCCGCTGCGGTCCTTGCCGGCGAACTCTCACTCCTCGGCGCCCTGGCAGCCCAGCACCTGGCCCGGGCGCACCAGAACCTGGGGCGGGGGTAGTAGAGAGAACGTCCAGGCACCCTGGCGGGAGGCGTGAACTACCCCGCGCCTCTCGGGCGGGGCTTCCTGCTTCATGGACAACACTTGCACCACGGAGATGTGATGCAGAGGTCTTGGCTCCACAGGCTCAAAGGGCTGTTCCATCCCCACACGGTGAATATTCACCGCAGCATTGTAATCTCGATCGGCAACAAACCCACAGTATGGGCATTCGTGGACTCTCTCGGAGAGCGTCTTTTTCACGATGCTT
>JALHIW010000014.1:0-36985 GCA_022837745.1 Methanomicrobiaceae archaeon
CAAAAAACCGCACCATGCCGCTGTGACCAGAGGCATACCGCATGAAGATGGAGGCAGCATCTTCATACAGATCCCGGTCACCCCCCAGGAATCTGTCCACGGACCGTTCATGGACTGGACACGGAGAGGTTTATCAAACCAGTGAGGCATTGGTTTGATGGCCTCTATATCTCCCCACCGTACGGCACCGGTCCCGGCGCTCTGCCTTCTCTCACCGGTCGCAATGGCCACGGGCGATCGACGATCCCCTTTCAAGACTTTCCGTGACGATATCAATCGGGAAAAAGAGCGGTGTATGGGCCTGGACCCTCACTCGTAGCGCAGCGCCTCGATAGGATTTAAGTGCGCCGCCTTCCAGGCCGGATAGAGGCCGGAGGCCACACTTGTGATAACCCCGAACACCATCCCGAAGAAGATGTAGAGGAGGCTTTTTGGATGGAAGAGGTAATCCGGATTTCCGACAAAGACCGCAGTCGTCACATAACCCGCGCAGAAACTGAGCACCCCGCCTATGACGGCGCCCACAAGCCCCAGGATGAGCGCCTCGTAGATGAACATCCGCATCACCTCCTTCCGCCGGGTGCCGATGCTTCGCAGGATGCCGATCTCCTTCGTCCGCTCGGTGACCGACATCAGCATCACGTTCAGGATCGAGACACCAGCTACGACGAGCGATACCGCGCCGATCCCGGCTAAAAAGACGGTGATGGCGTCTGTAGCCGCAAAGATGCTCTCCAGGATCCCCCGCGTGTCCATGACGTTGACGACATCCTCACGACGGTTCATCTTCTGCTCGATTGCCTCTTTGACCATATCCAGGTCGTTTATATCCCGGACCTTCACGATCACCTGGTCGTAGTCTTCCTCATCATAGTGGTTCGAGTACCAGGAGTAGGGCACGATGATGGCGTAGTCCGGGTTGATATCAAACCCGAGCCCCCGCTCCTTGAGCACCCCCACAACACGGAGGGTATCGCCGCCGATCCCGGCCCTGGCGCCGAGTTTCAGACCGTTCTCCCGGCTGTTTGCGGCAACCTGGCTTCCTATCATGCATCCGCCGCCGGTATCACGGGGGTAATTCCCCGATTCTTTCTCGAGGAGGAGGGGGATATCCTCGGCGGGGATGGCATAGATCATCACCACACTCTCTTTTTCACCCACAGTGACCTTATCGGCGGTGGTCGAGAAGGGTATGACCACGTTGGACCCGACCGCCCTGGCTATATCGCTCACCTGCCGATCGGTGAGTTTTCCGCCGCCAACGCCTGCCGCCGGCGAGACGATCAGGGTGTCGCCGACATCGGTGACCATCTCGCTGAACATCAGACCGATGCTGTTGCCCATGATCCCCAGGGTGGCGATAGCGATGACGCCGATAACGATCCCGATTACCGCAAGCGACGACCTGAGCCAGTGACGCCTGATGTTCCGAACGGCGAGATCAAAGAAGGTCATGCCACCACCCTCCCGTCCTCGAGGTGGATCGTCCGGTCTGCATACTCGGTCATCCGGATGTCATGGGTGACCATGACGACGGTCTTACCCTCCTCGCGGTTCATCCGGGAGAGTAGATCCATGATCGCGGTTCCTGTCTTCGAGTCAAGGTTCCCGGTCGGTTCGTCGCAGAGGAGAAAGTCAGGGTCGTTGACGAGAGCACGGGCGATCGCCGCGCGCTGCTGCTGCCCTCCAGAGAGTTCACCCGGTTTGTGGCTGAAGTGGGTCGCTGCGATCCCGACCGCCGTCAGAACCTCTTCTGCCCGTTTCCTGGCACCGTTCTGCCGTCCTTTCAGGATGAGCGGGTACTCAACGTTTTCCACGACCGAAAGAAGCGGGATCAGGTTGAACTGCTGGAAGACGAACCCGATATGGTCACGCCGCAGCAGCGTCAGGTCGTCGTCGTCCATCCTGCTGATCTTTCTCCCGGCGATGGTGACCTCGCCCGAGGTCGGGACGTCAAGCGAACCCATGATGTTCAGGAGGGTTGACTTCCCCGACCCCGAGGGGCCCATGATGAGGACGAACTCCCCCTCCTCAATGGCGATATCGACACCGTCAAGCGCCACCACATCGCCCGCCGGGAGGGGATAAACCTTGGTGACGTTCTCGAAACTTATGACCGGCATCGTAGTTACGTCCGCTTCCAGGAGTGGTAGATTGCCCCCGCGACGCCGAGCGCGATCAGGAGGACGACCAAAGCCCCGAGGACAGGGAACCCGCCGCTCTCCTGCTCCTTAACCGGTGCCACCGTGCCGCCGCCAAGCCCGACCGTTCTCGTGCTGGTGTAGAGGTTTCCATCGTCGTCCCGGTACTCGACGATGAGCGGGACATCCTCCACGACAGCATCGACCCGAAGCGTCACTTCAAATGATGAGATATCGTCGGAATCAAGCGTCCCGACAACGTAGACGCGGAACGGGTCGATCGGGATCGCAGGCGAGGCCGGGGCGATCATCACCGACCGTGCCGACTCGAGGCCGGCGTTCATGACGTCGCCCACGATCCGGTAACCGCCGCTGATAGGCGTGACCTCGACGTTGGTGATGACCGGGTTGGCCCGTTTCTTGTCCTCGCCAAACGTGACCGGCAGCACCAGGTCAGTTGTGTGGGTGTTTATCCCGTTGCGCCAGACCACCCGGAACGTGACGTCCGTCTCCGTCTCCGGCGTCAGGTTGAAGGTGACGGTTCCTGAAGCGTCAGGCTCCAGCCCGCCGACAAAACCACTGGAGGGGGTGACGGAAAAACCCGCCCCCTCCGGAACCACCTGGACACCGGAGACGGCGTTCGGCCGGGGGTTGCCGACCATGAGAGTTATCCCGGCCGTCCGGCCTTCGGAAAAGGCATCCGGCTTTTTAACCATGGAGATGCTGAGCGGGGTGTCCTCGACCTGGATCAGGACCGGGTAGCGTAAACTGCCACCGTCGCGGAAGTCAAGGACGAAAGTGGGATAAAACGTCCCTTCCCCGGCGTCAGCCCGGACGGTGAAGGTGAACGACCTGGTGTTCCCTCCACCGATCTCCCCGACCGCCAGGTAGGGGTCGGTTGTTGGCACAACACCTTTGCCGTAGAGCCTGGCACTCTGGATCGCGACCGGGTCGGCGCCGTTGTTCTGGACAACGATCGTGAGCGTCCCGGTATCCCCACTCATCATGACCGGCGGATCGAGGGAGGAGGAGACGACGGCGATATCCGCAGTGGCGGCCGCGGCAGGTGAAGCCAGTGCCAGTGCGGCACAGAGTGCCAGTATGAAAAGATAGAGATCTTTCATCTTACAGCCATCCAGCAAGGGTTATTACCGTATAGAGGATGTAGATGCCCACGGGTATCCCGACGGTGAGCGCCGCATCCCTCGTCGACAGGTTCCTCGCGTATTTCATGCCGAAGATCCAGATGTTTGCGCTCCAGATCAGGAAGAGGATACCTACTATACCTGCAACCTGCGCCAGCGGGTCGGTTGTAAGAACGGTCACCAGGTTCTCCGAGAACGCCGCAATCTCTTCAGCACTGCTCATGGCCGGGACCGTCAGGCCTGAGAGGAGGAGGTATGAAAAGATCGACCCGATTATGCCACCAAAGACCTGAGGGAGGAGTCCATAACCCGTGACCTCCAGAGTCCGATTGAGTGAACCCTGACCCTTGAAGGCCATGGAGATGATATGAAAGATAAAACCATATATGATCCAGGCCAGGAATCCGCCTATGAAGGCAACGGCGGTGGAGAACGCCACCATGAGCCATCCGAGCCCTTTCATCTCTGCGGGCAGCATTGCAACGGTTATATCAGTCATCATTAAGGCCGAGACCGCACCGATAAGCCCGCAGACAAGCGCTATAAGCGCCGGCACCTTAAGGCTCGGCTCTTCCTGCATGCGGGACTCAAAGAACCGCGCGGGATTGAGCAGCACCTGAAGAAATCCTGTTTCCATTTTACCACACCTTTATAATTCTGACCGAACTAAGGCGATAAACCTTTGCCGGGCGACAGGAATCTCGACCCCTCTATCTCCGGTTTCAGCGGCGAGGCCAAACTTTTTGTGGTTCTTTCGGGGAGACCCGCTGCCAGACGCCAATGGTTCATACGCCGTATGCATATGACGTTGTGTTAGAAAAATATAACGTTTCCCCCACCGCTGCTACAGGTGACCGAGTTCCTTCAAACTCGCATACCCGTTCTTTGTGACAATGATGTGGTCAAGCACCCGGATACCCAGGATTGACCCGGCCTCGGCAAGCTGCCGCGTGATACCGAGATCCTGCGTGGAGGGGTCGAGGCTGCCTGAAGGATGGTTGTGGACCAGGATGACGGAAGCCGCACGGTCGGTGATAGCATCAACAAATACCTCCCGCGGGTGGACCAGACTCTGGTTCAGGATCCCGATCGTGACAACCCGGCGATCGATCACCTCACCGGCGCCGTTGAGGGTGATGCAGATGAAGTACTCCTGCTTCTTGTTCCGCCACTCCGCAACAAGCGGGAGGATATCCTCAGGAGATAGGACACGCTGCCCCGCAACCCCATCGCCCGCATGATAGCGGCGCCCGAGCTCAAAACAGGCCATGATCTCACAGGCCTTCGCCGAACCTATACCCTCTATCTCCAGAAGGTCGTTATAGGACGGGATGCCGCCGGCATCCTTCAGATAATTCCTGACATCGTTTGCAACCTGCCAGACATCCCGCTCCTTTGTGCCGCGCCCGAGGAGGAGGGCAATCAGCTCAGCGTCGCTAAGCACCTGCGGGCCCCGACTGGCCAGTTTCTCTCGCGGGCGGTCGTGGTTTGGGGTATCACGCATCCTCTTTCTCATGCTTACACTGCCGTATCGGGGTTCTTCTGTAACTTGATCTGGATGAAGGAGCATGTATATGTTGCCAAATGATGCGGCGGACGGCTCATCCCCGATTCCAGCGGGGGCGATCTCGCCGTCCCGGATCTGGGGAGCAAACGGGTTCTATCGATATACTTTTCATGTGGTGTTTGATATCCATCAGCAGGATGGAACTTCCCTGGAAGAGTGTCGAGGCCTGGTGCAGGAAGGGGCGCGCATACGCTGAGCAGGGGCAGTACAACCGGGCGGTCGAGTGCTACGATAAAGCGATCCGCCAGGACAGCGATAGGGCCGTCCTCTGGTACTACAAGGGAGTTGCCCTGGCTGCAGCCGGGCGAGACCGGGAAGCGGTAGAGTGTTTCGACCAGGCCGTCAGAATCGACCCGACCTGCGCCAGGTTCTGGCAGGCCAAGGGACAGGCGATGTACGACCTCGGGGAGTACGGCGAAGCGGCAGGTTCTTCCGGTCAGGCGGTGAAACTCGCACCTGACTGCACCGACGCCTGGCTCATCCGCGGCCATGCCCTGCGAAGGATCGGCCGGACACTCGAGGCGATCGAGTGCTACGACCGGGTTATAAAGGTCGAACCCGACCGTGTTGAGGCCTGGCTTGCCCGTGGAATCGCGCTTGCTTCCGAACGCCGCTACGATGCGGCGCTTGACTGCTATGATCGCGTCCTCACGCTCGATCCCGGTAACGTAAACGCCTGGTATGCAAAAGGGACGATCCAGATCCTCCTCTCCCGCTACGAAGACGCGATCAGCTCATTCGACCGGGCCGTTTCCGCCAGCCCTGGACACGCGGACGCCTGGTATGCCCGGGGCTGCACGTTTGCAGCCCTCCGTCGCTACGAAGGGGCAATCGCCTCCTTTGATCGCGCACTCAGCATCCGGCCCGATGATGAGGAGGCATGGTATAATCGTGGCCTGGCGCTCCAGAACCTGGAGCGCTATGAGGAGGCGCTCGATAGTTTCGAACGCGCCTTCCGGATCAACCCAGATTTCCCCGGGATCTGGTACCGCAAGGCCATCGCCCTTAAGAAACTGAAACGCTACGACCTTGCGCTTGCCTGCTTTGATCGGGCGATCCGGGAGAACGCCGTCGATGCAGAGATCTGGTACCAGAAAGGAATGCTCTACACTCTCCTGAAACGTTACGAGGATGCAATAGAGTGTTTCAACCAGGCTCTCAGGCTCAAGCCCGATCATCTCGACGCCGAATACTACCGCGGCGAGAGTTACTACGCCCTCGGGAACTACGGGTCAGCGATCGAGTGCTACCGCGCCGTCGTCGAGAACGACCCAAAGAACGTCATCGCCTGGAACAACTACGGCAACGCATTATATCGCCTCGATCGTTACGAGGAGGCGCTCATCTGCTATGAACGCGCCCTGGAGATTGAACCCGATAACCTGAAGGTCTGGAGCAACAAGGCAAACGTTCTCTCGGTCCTCTCACACTACGACAAAGCCCTCGCCTGCTACGACAGGGAACTGCGGGCCCACCCGGAGAACGCTGACGCCTGGTACAACAAGGCCCTCGCGCTCTTCATCCTGGGGCGCTACAGCGAGGCGGTCACCTGCTGCTCGCACGCGCTGGAGGTCGATCCCGCAAGGCTCGAGGTCTGGACAACGAAGGGCAACGCTCTCGTGCTCCTGGAACGCTATGAGGAGGCGGTCGAGTGCTACGACCGGGTTCTGGAGGTTAACCCTGACGATACCGGGGCGCTCAAAGGTAAAGCGGCGGCTCTCATCAACCTTGACCAACCTGTCGAAGCGACCAAGTGCTACAGGAGGCTGCAGCGGTTGCAGCGGGGTTAACCGGTGCTAACCTGGGAGGAGGCCGTCGCCGGCAACCTCTCGATCCGGGACGCTTTTACAGCCTGGTCTTCAGCGAGCAGGATAATGCACGGCTGCTCGCACTCCGGGCATATCCCTGCTGCGGCCCCCTATATAGCATTTCTGTCACAATCCTCTACACGTCCGGGTACCGGGACCGATTCTGAACCTTCGCCGCCGACTGATAACGGAGCGGTTCATCGTGAAGGCTTCTCGAACAGAGATCTAAAGAAAAATGGGCGGGCTCGCTAAACCCGCGCTATCCGCTCAACCGCCTCCTTGAGGTTCTCCATCGAGGTGGCGTAGGAGAGCCTGATCCAGCCTGGTGTGCCAAACGCGGTGCCGGGCGTGACGGCCAGGTGGGCGTCCTGGAGCCATGACCGGGCGACTGCCATATCGTCGCCAGCCACATTGATGTAGGCGTAGAACGCCCCGTCTGCGGGGGCGGTGGTATAGCCAAGGTCGTGCAGCGCCGGGATGAGATAATCGCGGCGCCGCTCAAACTCACGGCGCATCGTCTCCACACAATCCTGGCTGCCCCGGAGGGCAGCGAGGGCGCCGTACATCACAAACGTCGTCGGGTGCGATACGGTGTGCTGCTGCACCTTCTCCATCTGCCGGATGATCGGCCGGGGAGCGACGGCGTAGCCTATCCGCCAGCCGGTCATCGCGTAGGCCTTCGAGAACCCGTTGACCGTGATCGTCCGCTCCGCCATACCTGGAAGTGAGGCGAGGGAGATGTGCTCCTTCCCGTAGACCAGTTTCTCATAGATCTCATCGGAGAGCGCATACAGGTCATGATCACTGCAGATATCGGCGATAAGCCGGAGAGAGTCCGCATCAAGCACCGCACCCGAAGGGTTCGAGGGTGTATTGACAACGATCACCTTTGTCCGGGGACTGACGGCCTCAAGGAGTGTGTCGTCGACCTGGAAGGCAACAGGGTCAAGCGCGTGGTGCCGGACACCGGCGCCAGCAAGCCTGACGCAGGGTTCGTAGGAGACCCATGAAGGGTCCAGTATGAGCGCCTCGTCCTCCGGGTTCAGCACCGCCTCCATCGCCTGGTGGATGGCGTCTTTTGCCCCGCAGGTGACCAGCACCTCATCCTGAGATGCGGAAAACCCGTTCTCGGTGGAGATTTTCCGGGCTATCGCGGCCGTCAACTCAGGTATACCGGTGCTCGGGGCGTAGTGGGTCTCCCCCCGGCGGAGGGCATCGATGCAGGCCTCCTTTATGTGCTCCGGCGTATCGAAGTCCGGTTCCCCGATCGAGAGACTGATGACATCGATACCCTCCGCGGCCATCCGCTTTGCGGCGTTCGAGATCTCGATCGTTGCAGAGGCGGCTATACCCGCAACCTTCTCCGATAGGCTCCTCATGCCAATCGCTGGACCATCTTCACGGCCGACTCAACGGCGCGCTTTGCGTAATCGATCCGTTCGGTTGCTTCCATACGGGTCATCCCAGGCCCGGAGATGCCGAGAGAGACCGGTTTATCGAACTCAAGGGAGAGGTCGATGATCTTTCGCGCAGCATGCTGGACGACGATCTCGTCGTGCTGGGTGGCGCCCTCGATGACACAGCCTATGGTGACAACCGCATCGATATCGCTGCGCCCAAGCAACTTCTTGATCGCAAGCGGCATGTCGTATGCCCCGGGGACGTAGATCGTATCGAGAACCTCCGCCTCAAGGAACCTGGCGTGCTCTCTGGCCTCTATCTCCATCATGTAGGTGATGTCGCGGTTGAACTCCGCGACGACAAATCCAAGTTTTATCGTCATCTCAATACTCCTGTGTTAGTTCTATAGCACCGTTCGTTGGCAACTTATCAATTCAAATCATGGGCGTGCAGGCCCAACATCCTCGAAACCCTGCCGCTGGCCTGTTCCGGCAAGTTTCTCGAGATCTTTTGGGCGGAGGGCAAGCCGAACGGCGTTCACCGCATGCTCTCTCGTCCGCTGCTCCATCAGCCATGCCAGTTCCTTTGCGTCTCTTGCCTCGTCCTCGTGGACGAAGACCTCGATTATGTGTTTGTTTGTCAGGAGCTGGCAGAGGATAAGGCCCTGTGAGGCCTCGTGAGCACAGACCCTGTCCTTCTCCGCACTCCCGGGCATCCCGAGCGCCATCACCAGGTCGCACCCGCGCTCCTCGATCAGTTTTTTGCAGGCCACCGGAAGGTCCTTGATCCCGGGGACGACGTATCGCTCAATCCCGACGCTTGCGTGCTTCCGGATCTCATCTATGGCGATCCCGCCCATATCCACCCGGGCAAACGTGGTATCGGCGATCCCGATCTTCATCCCAGCAGCACCCCGGCAGCCGCTTCCACTCCGTCACCGGCCGCAAACCCTGACTTTCTGAGGGCAAACTGGACCGCGGCAAGGGTAGCCAGGATCTCCTGCGCCCCGACACCGCCCATGGTGCCGATGCGGAAGATCCTGCCCTTGAGGTGATCCTGGCCACCGGCGATCTCGATGCCGAACTTCTTGACGGTTCCCCGGAGATCTCCGTCGGTGACACCTTCAGGGATCCGCATGGCAGTGGCGGTGTTTGAATAGGCGTGGTGTTCGTCGATCTTCGGGAAGAGGTCGACGCCCCAGCACTTCGCCGCGGCACGGACAGCGTCGGCCATCCGGCGGTGGCGGGCAATACGGGCAGGAATGCCTTCCTCCTCGATCATCTTGCATGCCTCAGCAAGCGCAAGGAATAGCGGGACGGCCGGGGTGTAGGGTGTCTCCATCGGGGTGGCCTTCCCGCTCTTGCGATAGGCGGCCATATCCAGGTAGAACGGCCTCTTGTCCGAGATGCGTTCCCATGCGCGGTCGCTCACGGCGATGGCGGCAAGACCCGCCGGGGCAGCAAGACATTTCTGCGACCCGACAACCGCTACGTCAATACCCCATTCATCCATTCGGACGTCGTCGCCACCGATGGAGGTTATGCCATCCATGATGAAGAGGGCGTCGTGCTTCCGGGCTAGTCTGCCAACCTCGGGTGCGGGATTCCTGATCCCGACGCTCGTCTCGTTGTGAACCATCGTAACAGCCTCAGCGCCGGCCTCAAGTTCCCGCTCGAGGGCCGCGAGGTCGAGCGGCGCCCCCCATTCGGACTCGAGCACGGTCACGGTGCCGTAACGCTGCCCGATCTTTGCGAAACGATCGCCGAACTTGCCGTTGACGAGCGAGACGATCTTTCTATCCCGCGCGAAGTTTGCAACACCGGCTTCCATCGCCGCGGTTCCCGAACCGCTGATGATGTAAAGGTCGTTTGTGGTGCCAAAGAGGTTCTTTAACACGCGCACAGTATCCGCATACGCCGCCCCGAACTCGGGGCCACGGTGGTTGATGGCCTGCCGCGTCATGGCGGCGCGCACCCGCTGCGGGACGGGCACCGGCCCGGGGATCATAAGGAGTGGTTCTTGTTCCATGAGATATCAGTCCGTATTGTCTCGTTCTGGACGGACGCTTTTCCTCCAAGGAAGTTGGATGTGGTTTCATATCAAACCCACCACCGTGCAATACCGACAGGGAGAAAAAGATGCGGGGGCATACTGAAATGAGGTATGGTTGACGTCGCGGTGATCTGCGGTTCCGCCTCCGACGGCCCAGTCGCGGAGAAGGTATTTGCAACCCTGAATGAACACAGAGTCTCCTACGACTACCGGGTGATCTCAGCGCACCGTGACCCGGAGAATCTGGACGAGTACGTGAAGGGGAGTGATGCCCGGGTCTTCATCGCCATCGCCGGACTTTCGGCGGCCCTGCCAGGGGTGATAGCATCAAAGACCGATCGCCCGGTGATCGGTGTTCCTGTGAGCGGAAAACTGCTGGGTCTTGATGCCCTCCTCTCGATCGTCCAGATGCCAAAAGGCGTCCCGGTGGCCTGCGTCGGTGTGGACAACGGGGAGAACGCCGCTCTTCTCGCGATCCGGATCCTCAAAGCCGGGCGCGCCCCGGACTGAATCTTTCAGCAGTGGGCGGGCTTGCCATAGATCATAGAGTGATGAGGTTAGAACGATCCGGGGAAAGGGTGCTGATGAAAAAGGAGTGGGGCCGGTTTAGAACCGGGGTTTTCTGTGCTTTGGAAGGCAGTCCTGACAGTAGACTGGTCTTCCTTCGGTCGGCTTGAAGGGAACTTCGCATTCCTTTCCACAGTCCGAGCAGGTGGTTTTCGTCATTTCACGGGGGCCGCCAAAGTTCCTGGGACCGCCGAAATTTCTGTTTCCTCTGTTATATTCCATTGGATGTCTCATGCAGTTAGAAACGCTGCATGTACATATCTGACCGGATTGTATATAATGCAGATGCACCGTTCACCAACCGTTTCGCCGACCCGTCGTTCCCGAGACCATGAGCGCGTCCTGGTAGCGCGAGTGCCAAGGAACTCCGGGAGAGAGGTGGCCGAAAACCACGCATATGCCGGAGAAGGGGCCAGGTCAATGAGAGGGGGTTTCGAGGTGACGCGCGAACGTCCGGTGGGGTGGCGTTCCGTCTCCCTCCCTCAAACAGCAATTCTCCATCGATACTGTGCCCGTGGGATCCCCTCACCAGGTTCCCGGCAAGAAACTTCCCTGAAATTTCATCCAGTCCCGGATACGGCTTATATGGGACAATCGCCATGCGCGGCCCGCACCTTCGAAAGGGGGGATGACCTAGACCAAAGACCTTCAGCGCGAATGACTCAATAGCATCGGTGACGGGTCTGCTCGTCCCTGCGCATACTACCTGAAAAAAGTAACAAGTTTATATCTCAGATCGTTGATTTGACGACCCCCGGACAACGCACGCCCGAAGTGACGGCATTCCCGGTTTCAGGTGCTGTCCCGCGTTAACCGCGGTTGTGGTCCCCGGATCGAGGCTCAGCGTTTACCCTGTCCTTGACACCGGTGCGCGGATCATGTCTGGAGGGCAGATCATCTCAAACCGCGCCCCCTCACCGGGGTTTCCGGTCTCCCTGATGGTTATACTTGTTATTGAGAGGATCTCCCGCGCAAGGAATAGACCAAGACCGGTGTTTTTGCCGTATGCATAGGAGAATATCTTCTCCTTCTCATCGACCGGAACACCCACACCGTCGTCCTCGCAGAAGATGATACAGAAATCTCCACCCCGTTTCAGGCCAAAAGAGATCCTGGTGACCTTCTCCCCATGGCGCAGCGCGTTATCTATCAGGTTTGTAAAGACCTTCTCAATGAGGGGGTCGGCAAAGACCTCCACCCCCGGCGGGATGTTGTTCTCAAGAGAGACCGCGCCGAGCGAGACGCAACCGGCCGCCGCCTCAACAAGAGATCGGATCTCCTGCCAGGCGGGAGAAGATGTCCCGATCCTCTGGTACTCGGCCGTGAACTGGAGGGTGTTGTTGATCCGTTTCACCATCTCGGCGGCATTCTCAACGCGGCGCCAGGCGTTTGCCTGATCTGTATCACGCAGTGCCAGGGCAAGGTCGAGATGCCCCCAGAGAACGGAGAGCTGATTCAAGAGGTCATGCCGGGTGATGCTCGCCATCAACTGAAGTTTCCTGCTGGCCTCAGCAAGCGCCTTCTCGGCACGTCGTCGGGTCAGGTTTTCCTCGGCAAGATTCTCATTGCTCAGCGAGATCTCATCGAGAGCCCGCCGGAGTTGACTGTTTAAAGATCTCAGCTGCGACTGCACCTTGTGGAGGTCAGCGTTCTTCGACACCGCGATCGTGTAGGTTGAAAGGAGGGTGTTCACGATCTGGAGTTTCCCGGCTTTGATGGTGTAGGTACTGCCGTTGAAAGGTATTTCCACTTCTTCAGCATCCTCCGTGGCGCCGGCCATCTCCCGTCCCCGCATGACGGCCTCGATCTGGGAGCAAACGTGTTCCGGGTTCGGAGGTTTGACTATGAAACTGTCGGCGCCGGCCGCAAGCCCCTTCAGGACGTCGGCAGGATCAAAGAGGACGGTGACCATGATGACAGGGAGATCCGGGTTCTGCTGCTTTATGCGGCGACAGAGTTCGTAGCCATCAATCCCCGGCATCAGGATGTCGGTCAGGACGATATCCGGCCTCGCGGTCTCCACCTGCTTTATCGCCTCGGCACCGTTGCCCGCCAGTATGACATTGTAGCCAGCGGTATCAAGGATCTGGCGGATAAACTCGGCCTGCGTCCTGCTATCCTCCACAACAAGAACGTTCATTGCACTCCTGCGCTGTTTCATTTCCATAGCGCTTCCCTCCACCATCACTGCACCAACCGCCAGAGTATCCTGAAACCCTCATCCTGCCTCTGACCGGACGCGGGCGGTGCCACCCACCTGACACAACCGAACTCCAGGATCCCTGTCACCTCAGGTTGAACTCAATCTGAAATGACCGTATCAAACTTATGCTGCTTAATATTTGCGATAAAGGCTATTTTGCAGGCGGATCGCCTCGATTCCCGGTTCCACGCGAGGTGAAACCACCGTCAGCCGCAACATAATGACCCCGCTGAACCGCACCCATTCACACCTTCGCAGCACGGACTCCTGAAACTCCCGTTCTCGACCGGGCACAACGTTTATCCCCGATCTCTCCAGAACTTACGCAAAGATACGCGGGAGAAGAAAACTAATGGCAGACGTCTATTTCGCAAACCTCAGGGCAAGAGGCCCGGGGGAGAGCAAGATCGAGAAGATCCGCCGTCTCTTCGACGCAGCCGGGTTTGACCGTGTGGTCCGGCACGATGACCTTACGGCCATCAAACTGCATGTCGGGGAGCGTGGCTGCGACACCTACCTGCACCCCCTCTTCGCCCGGCAGGTTGTCAATAAGGTAAAGGAGCGAGGCGCACAGCCCTTCATAACCGATACCGCCACACTCTACGCTGGAAGCAGGGCCGACGCAGTCAAGCACACCGTCACCGCCATCGAGCACGGTTTTGACTACTCTGTCATCTCCGCACCGGTGATCATCGCCGACGGTCTCCGCGGCGGATACTGGAGGGAGGTTGCGGTCAATGGAAAACACTTCAAATCGGTCAGGATTGCCGGAAACATCCTGGATGCTGACAGTATGATCGTCCTCTCCCACGTCAAAGGCCACGATCTTGCCGGATTTGGCGGGGCGATCAAGAACCTTGCCATGGGGTGCGCCCCACCGTCAGGAAAGGCTGCGCAACACGCCGCCAGACCCTGCGTAGATATCGAGCGCTGCATCGGCTGCGGGAGTTGCACGAAGGTCTGCCCGCAGTCGGCGATGGGCCTCTCTGAAGGGGTGGCGCATCTCAACCGTGAGCGTTGCGTCGGTTGCGGCGACTGCATGCGAGCCTGCCCCGAGGGAGCGATCGAGTTTGACTGGACGACCGAAGTCCGACCATTCATCGAACGGCTTTGCGAGCACGCTCTCGGCGCCGTCTGTAGCAGGCCGGGAAGAAACGGCTACATCAACTTCCTCCTCAACATCACACCGGATTGTGACTGTGTCCCATGGAGCGATGCGCCTATTGTCCCGGATATCGGGATCCTGGCCTCCACCGACCCGGTCGCGATCGACCACGCGAGCCTCGATCTAATAGACAGCCAGCATGGGTTTTCGCATACACTGCTTGAGAGGAATCTGGCTCCAGGGGAAGACAAGTTTAAAGGAGTCCGGGACTATACAGAGGGTAGATACCAGATCACCTACGCCGCCAGGATCGGACTCGGAGACGAGGCCTACCACCTGATCGAGGTCTGAAGGATGTCAGCCGGAAAAGTTGTGCTGCTCTGCGGGAGCCCCAGACGGAGGGGGAACACCGAACTCGTGCTCGGCGAGTGTGCAAAGGTACTCGAAGCCGGGGGTCTGGAGACGGAGACCATCACTCTTGCAGATAAACAGATCCTCTCCTGCACCGCCTGCGGGCTCTGCAGCGAGGGGGAATGCGCTCTCGATGACGACTTAAACGAGATCATCGAAGAGATCAGGGGGGCCGACGGCTTCATCGTGGGTGCACCGGTCTATTTCGGCACCGCCCGAAGTGATGTCACGGCAGCCCTGCAGCGGATAGGGATGGTCTCGATGGCCTCGGACTCTTTCCTCTCGCGGAAGGTCGGCGGGCCTATCGCCGTGGCCAGGCGCGGCGGGCATACCGCAACGCTCCAGGAACTGTTGATGTTTTACCTGATCAACGACATGATCGTGCCCGGTTCAACATACTGGAACATGGTCTTCGGGGAGGCGCCCGGTGAGGCGCTGGCCGATGAGGAGGGGATGAGAACTGTGCGGCGATTCGCCGATAACGTGGCGTACCTGATCAGAAAACTCCGGTGAGTTTGATCGTTATCACCGGAAACGGTCTCGTTGCAGAACCATCAGAATAGATCAAGTTGGGAGAATAAACAGCATGGATCTTTCGTCTGAGGCGATCAGGCCGGATGTCGCGAACACGGCACCTCTGACCCGGCGTGAGATCACCGAACTCCTGTCGGAGGTGAGAGGCTGGTCACTCAAGGAGGGGCGCCTCACCGCTCGATTTGGATTCAAGGGATTCCCTGAAGCCCTGGCATTCCTGAACAGAGTTGCTGAGTTTGCCGCGCGGGAGAACCACTTCCCGGATCTCAGCATCCAGGAGGGGAGGTATGTTGAGGTCGCCTGGTACACTTACGCCATAGGCGGACTCTCCAGGAACGACTTCATCATGGCTGCGCGGCTCTCAGAGCGGCTCCGCAACCGGCGTGGCGGGATAGTCTAACCGGGACCAAACGCACGCATGATCCGTGCCTTAATGGCCTCTTTAGGTAGAGCCCCGACCACGCGGTCAACGAGTTTCCCGTTAGCAAAGAAGAGCAATGTCGGTATCGCTGTTATGCTGAAACTGGACGCAATGAGTGGGTTTTCGTCGACATTGCACTTCCCGAATGTTACCCTGCCGGCTAAATCGTGCGCCAGATCCTCGATCACCGGCGCCACCATCCGGCAGGGACCGCACCATTCAGCCCAGACGTCGACGACAAGGGCGGGATGTTTCTGTAGGGCCTCCCGGAAGGTAGTATCGCTGATCTCTATGACGCCACCAGATCTACCGGTGAATCGCGCCTCCATGTTCCTGAGACGCTCTTCCCGCAAACGCTGAAGTTCATCGTCAAACGGTCTCTCTCCTACCATACAGCGAAATTATGCCTTCAGCACCTATAAATGATTGGCCATGCGCTGTGTGCGTGGCAGAGGGGTAAGCCTGCAAAAGGTATATAACAGCCGAGAACGAATGTGTATATCCCACAGTGGTGAAGCGAGGTGGGGTAGTCAGGAAATCCCGACGGGCTCATAACCCGTAGACCGATGGTTCAAATCCATCCCTCGCTATGATCGGTTCTTCTGCGTTTCAAAAAGGTTTTATTCAAGCATTCTTTCATCGACCCCGACCCAAACCAGGAGATGCCTGCTGCACGGTTTTCAGGGAGATTACGGTTAGAGAGAATGAGAGACTATGTCTCTTCCTTCCCGGAATCGAATGTTGAGAGATCGGACTGGAGAGTACCGCCCATATAACTCACAACGCAGCGAGAGGTCTTCTCCCCATCTATCTCCACGGGGTAGCACCCTGTCAGGCAACCGGTGCAGATGTCCAGCTCGCCAAACCCTGTCGCCTCCACCAGGTCTTCAAGCGGGATGTAAACAAGTGATGCCGCACCAACGCTCTCACGAACTGCCTCCACCTCCCTGCCGCTTGCGATCAGTTCAGCGCGGGTGGGCATGTCCACTCCGAGATAACAGGGGGCGATTATAGGCGGGGAACCAACCCGCAGGTGGACCTCGTCTGCCCCCGCCTCCCTGATCATCTTCACAATCCGCCGGGAGGTTGTCCCACGGACGATGCTGTCATCGACGAGGACCACACGTTTGTCCTTCAGGTTGCCACGGACGGTGTTGAGCTTGATCCTGACCGCTCGATCCCGCTGCTTTTGAGTAGGCATGATGAACGTCCGGCCCATGTAACGGTTCTTCATCAACCCCTCAAGGAACGGGATCCCGGATCGCTCTGCGTAACCAGCGGCATAGGCAGTTCCCGAATCGGGAACCGGAGACACAAGATCAGCCTCGGTTGGGCTTGTTTCGTAGAGTTTTTGCCCGATCTGGCGCCTGACATCGTAGACCAGTTTCCCGTCCATCACCGAGTCGGCACGGGCGAAGTAGATGTACTCGAAGATGCAGTGCGCCCTCCGGTTCGCGGTAGAGATCTGGGTAGAAGACAGCCCTGATTCATCGATGCGGACGAGTTCGCCAGGGCGCACGTCGCGGATGAATGTGCCGTCCAGTGCATCGATCGCCACGCTCTCCGAAGCGACGATGTAGCCCTGGTCGAGTTTACCAATACAGAGCGGTTTGATTCCGAGCGGGTCGCGAAAAGCGTAGATGGTATCATTCAGGAGTGCAACCGTGGCGTAAGATCCGCGCAACCGGCGCATGCATAGCAGGACGGCATCCTCCATGCTCTTTGACGCACGGAGTGCGTCGGCTATGATGCTGCCTATTATCTCGGTATCAGTGGTGGTGCAGAAGATCTGTCCCCGGCGCTCATACTCCTCCCGGAGTTCGGCCGTGTTGACCAGATTACCGTTATGGGCGATCGAGAGGGTCAGCCCGCGGTACTTGAAGTTAAAGGGCTGGACGTTCTCAGGGATCTTCGACCCGGTTGTAGGGTAGCGAACGTGCCCGATTCCGGCTTTCCCCCGCAGTTCCTGCAGGGTATGCCGGTTGAAGACCTCGGCAACAAGTCCCTGCGCCTTATGCGTGTAGAGGGTTGCGCCTTCAAAAGTAGAGATCCCCGCGCTCTCCTGCCCACGGTGCTGGAGAGCGTAGAGGGCATAATACAACTGAAACGAGACATCGCCAGCATCGACGATGCCAACGATACCACACATGATACAACTCTAGTGCGTCGGTACCTTCGGTTTCTTCTCAGTCCATCGATAACTGCGGATCTTCCGGCTCCTGCCGAAACCGCAGGCCGAACAGACCTTGTGTCGCGCATGGAACGAGATCTTGCCGCACCGCCTGCAGGCGATGTGGGTATGCTTCTGCCTCTTGCCCATTGAAGGTGTGCCTTTTGACATTCTCTCTCACCAGGTTTATTCGATTGAAGGGGTAATGTAGATCACATTATCACCGCGGACGATCAGCGTGCCGAGTTTCTGCGTCACACCGTCCACTTCTTCTTCGGCCCTGTCCAGTACCAGATTCATGTGAACATCGTATCCCTGGAGGATCCCCCGGATCTCCCTTCCACCTTTCAGACTGATGATGACGGGCTGACGATTCAGTACCTGATCTAAAATATCCAACGGTCTTGGCGTCATATGATTACCCTTTGCCGTCCATTCTGGAGTAATATATTTGAGTGAGGAACCTACTTAAATATAACCGCAGTGGCTGCACCCACCACGAGGTATCGAGCGATGTCACAGATCACCGTAAAGAAACGCCATGTCATCCGGAAGTCACAGGCAGCCGAGCTTATGAAGCAACTCGGCGAGGAGATCGGAGCATCCGCAGACCTCTTCCGGTCTGAGCGGATCGAGCGGGTTGAAACCGATGCCCCATTCGAGATCTACCTGGTCGATAAGAAACCGCTCCTGATGGGCACGGCAGACTGGGCCTTTCCGAGCCTTCGGGGGCTCGTAGAGCGGCCGATACCCGAACGAAGGGTAGTGGTCGATTCCGGCGCGGTCAGATTTGTCGTTAACGGCGCGGATATCATGCGCCCCGGGATAGTCTCGATCTCCTCTGACGTCCGTGCAGGGCACCCGGTTCAGGTCGTCGATGAAAGGCACTCCAAACCGCTTACTGTGGGGATTGCGCTCTTTGATGCAGTGGATATGGAACAACAGGAGAGAGGTAAATCCGTTAAAAACATCCACCACGTCGGGGACGATCTCTGGAACCTGGAGGTCTGAAGGCGATAATAATGGATACTATTAAATAAAACTCATTCCTCAATTTTTCTATGGTTAAAAATATCTTCGACAGCATCCTCGGCAAAAGCCCGGCACGGAGTGAGGAGGACTACATGGAACTCGATCTCGCCGCCTACGAGGTATCGAGCGAAGAAGAGCCGGCATCGATGTACGTCAAGATCGCCACCATCGCCGACCTCAAGGATACACCCCGCGTCAAGGACGAGGTCTACAACGGCAACATCGTCATCGTCGATATCGGCCGTTTGAAGATGGACAAGGTAACGTTTGAACGGGTCATAAAAGACCTGCGCGATGTGGCAAAGGACGTTAACGGTGATATTGTCGGCCTCGGCGAACAGAAGTATGTCATCATCACGCCGATGTCGGTCAAGATCTCGCGCGAGAAGATCGGCGGTGGCGTCTGAGTGCGGGAATCATACTCTGGAACCTGTCCCGCCTGCGGCGGTGAGATCCAGATTACCCATCACCGCCTGGAGATCCCGCATTTTCCTGACCTCCTCCTGGTCTCAATAGCGTGCGAGACCTGCGGCTACCGGCATACAGATACCATCATACTGGGGGAAGGCGACCCCGTCCGGTGGACGGTGCAGGTGGAGGGGCCCGAAGATTTATCCATACGGGTGGTCAGGAGCACTACAGGAACTATCAGGATACCTGAACTCGGCATGGCGATCGAGCCCGGCACCGCCTGCGAAGGGTTCATCACAAACATCGAAGGCGTTCTCTCACGATTTGAACAGGCTGTGGAGGCGATCCTGGCAAACCCTGAGAACGAGGGCGAGCGAGAGGCCGCGCTCAGGGCAAAGGAGGCGCTTGCAGCCGCAAGGGAGGCGGCATTCCCCTTCACCGTCATCCTGGAGGACCCGGCAGGGAACAGCATGCTCGTCAGCGATAAGGCCAAGAAGGCTGTCCTGGAAGAGGGGGAGACCTGACCTTTTTTTCCCGCTTCCAACCCTGCAAATCCAGTGAAGGAAGAGAGAGGGTTTTTTCCTGCCGCCTGGCCGCTGCGACCGGTTTGGGGGACCCGGCCAACCTTTCCCCCCGAGATCCATCAAATGCGAGAGAGACCAGTCACCTGATCTCCACGCCCTTCAACCTCACACCCGGCTCTTCCGTCACCTCACCGACCACCCGGGCATCCGGGAATATTGACTGGATTGTGGCCACGCTCCCGGCAGGCGCGATGAAAGCGTAGCCCATACCCATGTTGAACGTCCGGTACGCCTCGACCTTCCCGATGCTCCCGGCCTCCTGCAGCCACTTGAATATGAGGGGGGGCTCCAGGGGGTCGGTGATGGAGAACCCGTATTTTGAGAGACGTTTCAGGTTCAGGAGGCCGCCGCCTGTGATGTGGCACATCCCGTGGATGCTACAGCCCTCCGTCACCCTGAGAACCCCGGCGTAGATCCGGGTAGGGGTCAGGAGGTCCTCGCCCAGGGTCTTGCCGTTCGGGAGAGGGGTGTCGTAGGAAGCACATTCCTCCACGATCTTCCGGGCAAGGGTCAGGCCGTTGCTGTGGATGCCGCTCGAGGGGAGACCGACTATCACATCCCCGGGAACGATCGCCTCTCCGGTTATAACAAGATCCTTCTTCTGGACGCCAAGGCACGTCCCGGCAAGATCCAGACCTTTCACGAGTCCCCGAAGGGTCGCGGTCTCGCCGCCGACTATGTTCATGTTAGCCTGGCGGGCACCCTCGTTCAATCCCTCACCGATCTGGGCCATCTTCTCCGGCGAAAGCGAATCGGTCGCGATGTAATCCACGAACGCCACGGGCTCGAGGTTCATCACATAGAGGTCGTTCACGTTCATCGCGACACAGTCGATCCCGACCGTCCGCCAGTCCTGCAGCGCGTCGGCAACAAGCATCTTGGTGCCGACACCGTCGACCGCGAGCGCAAGGACGTATGACCCGCAGTCGATCAGCCCGGCGAAGTGCCCGACCTCCCCGAGCATTGAGAACGCACCGGTTCTGCGGTAGGTGAGTTTGTCGATCAGCGCCCGCACAGCCCGGGCCTCGAGATCGATGTCGACACCGGCATCACGGTAGGTATGTTCCGGCACGGCCGAACCCTCCTTCTCGTGCATGAGGGGACGATACAGCGGCATCTTCTGTCTCATCCGAGTTTTCCGAGAGGCGGAACTCATCGTGCAGCACCCGCAGGGCGCGCTTGCCATCCCGGGCTTTCACAACGAATGAAACGTTCACCTCGCTTGAACCCTGGGAGATCATCATTACGTTGATTCCGGCACGGCCGAGCGCGGAGAAGATCCGCCCGCCGGTTCCGGGGGATCCGGCCATCCCGGCACCCACAACCGCAAGTGCGGCCACATCACGGTCATGGGTGACCTCGCGCACGATCCCCTGCTTTACGATGGGGTTAAGGGCGGCGAGAGCGGCGTCGAGATGCGACTCATCGATGATGAGGGATATGTTCGCCTCGCTTGAACCCTGGGAGATCATCATGATGTTCACCTCCCGCTCCGCAAGCGCTTCGAAGATCATCTTTGCAACCCCTGGCCGGCCGATCATCTGGGCACCGTTGACATTTACCAGGGCCACCTTCTCGATGAGGGCTATGGCCTTTACTACGCGCTTCTCCAGATGCCTGTCCCGGCGGATAATGGTGCCGGGGGCATCTGGCCTGAAAGAGTTCTTGACCCGGATGGGGATATCCTTCTGCATCGCGGGCTCGATCGACCGTGGGTGGAGCACCTTTGCACCAAAGTAGGAGAGCTCCATCACCTCCAGGTAGGAGATCTCGTCGAGCACCCGTGCGTCCTCGATGATTCTTGGGTCAGAGGTCATCACGCCGTCGACGTCTGTCCAGATCCAGATCTCGTCGGCACCGATCCCGGCACCGATGACAGCGGCCGAGTAGTCAGACCCGCTCCGGCCCAGGGTGGTGATGACCCCCTGCTCGGTCGCCCCCATGAACCCCATGATAACAGGAACACTCTCACCGAGCAGCGGGGCTACCCGGGCACGGATTCTCTCCTCGCTCACCGGGAGAGCACGGGCATCGCCGTGGTTTGCAGTCGTGACGATCCCGGCCTCGGCGCCGTCAAGGACGACTGAAGGTATGCCCCGCTGCCTGAGGGCTGCGCTAACAATAGGGGCAGAGAGTCGTTCCCCAAAGGAGATGATGTAATCGCGAGAGCGAGGTGTCAGCTCCTTCAGGGTGTGAACCGCAGTGAGGATGTTCTGCAGCCGGAGCAGCAGATCGTCGATCATCTCCGTCACCTCACGGGTGTGGTCCGGGGCTGTTGCTTCCAGGAGCCTGATGTGGCGCTCCCGCATCGCTGAGATGAATTCCTCGATCGCTGGCTCTTCACTGCTCGTTGCGGCCTCATCGGCAGCCGCGATGATCCGGTCGGTGATCCCGGAGCATGCTGATACCACCACCGCAACCTCATCTCCTGCCGCATGGTGTGATTCAACTATATCTGCGACCCGCTGGATACATGCCGCTTCCCCGACAGAACTGCCGCCAAATTTCATCAAAAGCCTCATTCTGGCTCACTTATCCCCTGCAATTACTTTATGATAGTATACAACGCACCGACTAATAAGATGCTTGTAGACGAGATTGTGGACGCGCACGTGCTGGTTGTCGGAAGCGGCGGCGCTGGTATCCGGGCTGCCATCGAGGCGTCCCGCTACGGCGATGTGGTCATGGTCTCCAAGACTATCGCCGGTAAAGGGGGGTGCACACCGATGGCGGAGGGTGGCTACAACGCAGTGCTGCGCGACCAGGACTCGATCGATGTCCACCGCGAGGATACGCTTGCAGGCGGGGCATACCTCAACGACCCCGAACTCGTGGACGTCCTGGTTCGCGAGGCCCCGGAGCGGATGACCGACCTCATCCGGTGGGGCGCGGTCTTTGACGTGACTGCCGAGTGTCAGGTCGCGCAGAGACCGTTCGGTGGCCAGCGTTTCCCCCGGACGTGCTACGCCGGCGACCGGACAGGTCACGAGATCATCATGACACTCCTTGAACGACTGGATGCAACGGATACGCACATCTACCAGGAGGTCACCGTAATCGACCTTGTAACCGATGAGAATGGGGCGGTTGCCGGCGCGATCGCCCTCGATCGGGATGGAGAGGTCATGCTCTTTCGGGCCGACGCAACGGTGCTTGCAACCGGCGGTGGGACTCAGGTCTACGACATCTCCACAAACTCCGCCGCCGGAACGGGAGACGGGTTCGCCATGGCCTACCGCGCCGGTGCGGAGGTGATCGATATGGAGATGGTCCAGTTCCACCCGACGGGCGCGGTCTACCCCTACGATGCCAGGGGACGCCTTGTGACCGAGGCAGTCCGGGGAGAAGGAGGTCTACTTCTGAACGCCCGGCGTGAACGGTTCATGAGACGCTACGACCCGGAGCGGATGGAACTCTCCACCCGGGACGTGGTTGCAAGGGCGATCGCAACCGAGGTGCTGGAGGGGCGCGGGACGGCCCGCGGCGGGGTCTACCTGGACGTGACCCACCTTCCAGCTGAGACGATTGAGACACGACTCCCGGTGATGCTCGAGCAGTTCCTCGCATTCGGCATTGATATCAGGAGGGAGCCGATGGAGGTGGCGCCCACCGCCCACCATATCATGGGCGGGCTCCGGATCACCCCTGAGTGCCGGACAACCCTGCCAGGCCTCTTCGCATGCGGGGAGGTTGCCGGTGGGGTGCACGGCGCAAACCGCCTGGGCGGGAACGCGCTTGCCGACACACAGGTCTTCGGGAAACGTGCAGGTGAGTTCGCCGGGAAGGCAGCGGCGCGGAGCGGCCGGATCGACGAGAAGAGTGTCGATGAGATCCTCGGGATGCTGGACGGTTTCTATGACGGGGTGATAAACCCGGCGGATGTTCGGAAAGACCTGAAACTCACGATGTGGAACCAGGCTGGAATCTTTCGAAATGCCGCCGATCTCCGGACGGCCCTTATGCAGGTCCGCCGGCTCTCTGACCGGCGGCTCTACGCGGCATCTAGCGACAACCTCGCTGAGTGCTGCACCATCCGGAACATGTGCACCACAGCCTCCCTGATAATCCGTTGCGCACTGTTGCGACCGGAGAGCCGTGGTGCCCACATGAGGCTGGACGCCGATGTCAGGACGGAGCCGGCGAAGTCGCCTTTTGGACATACATACATCTCGCTCACGCGGGAGGGGATCGAGCGGCGTGAGGTGGCAGCATGAGAGAGATCAGAGTCAGGGTCTCGCGTTTCAACCCGGCAGAGGATGCGGAACCGCACATTGAAGAATATACCGTCCAGGTCAACGAGGGCGCGAGGGTGCTCCACGCACTCCACGCTATCCACGACGACCTCGACCCGACGCTAGCCTACCGCTACTGCTGCGGGGCCGGGCAGTGCGGGACCTGCGCCGTCCGCGTCGATGGGGAGCCTGTCCTTGCCTGTATGGAGGAGGCGCGCGACGGGATGATAGTCGAACCGCTGGCGCTCCCCGTCCTTAAAGACCTGGCGGTTGATATGGAGCCTGTGATCGCTAAGATCGCCAGGATATGCCCGAGACCGGACGGGGAACTCCCACCAAAAGAGGTTATCGAGGAGATAAAACCGCTCCGGGACTGCATCGAGTGTCTCTGCTGCGTCTCCGCCTGCCCGGCGCTCCTGGTGACGGAGTTCGCCGGGCCGACGGTGATCCGCCAGGAGATGCGGCTCGCCCTCGACCCCAGGGATTCCGGCGACCGGATCACCGATGCCGTCAAGAAAGGGCTCTTCTACTGCACTACCTGCAAGCGCTGCGTGGAGGTCTGCCCGAAGGATATCGATATCCCGGGCAAGGCCATCGAGAAACTCCGGGAACTCGCGAACCGGCGCGGGCTGACTCTACCACGCCACAGGGAGGTGGCCCGGCTGGTGCAGGAGACGGGACGGAGCGTCGAGCGGACGGGGGTCACGTTTCTTGAGCAGGTGCCGGAGGTGATCGAGCCCGATGGGCCGATCCGCGGCGAGGTTGGGTTCTTTGTCGGGTGCATGTTCAACGGCCGGGTGCCGCAGACGGCGCTTGACGCGATGGAGGTCATGAAGCGTAACGGGATCAGGGTGATCATACCCCACGAGCAGGTCTGCTGCGGGTCACCGCTGATAAGGACCGGGCAGACATCGATCGTGGACGGCCTGAAAGAGAGAAACATTGAGGCATTCGCCAGCCGTGGGATAGAGACCGTGATGACGATCTGTGCCGGCTGCGGGGCGACGCTGAAGAACGATTATGAGACCCCGTTTGTGGTAAAAGACGTCACAGAGATCCTGACCGAGTACGGGATCGAGCCCCCGGCGAAGCTCGATATCCGTGCGACCTACCACGATCCCTGCCACCTCCTCCGGGGCCAGGGGATCCGCGAACAGCCGCGGGAACTGCTCCGGCAGGCCGTGAAGGAGTTTGTGGAGATGCCGGTGCAGTGCTGCGGCGCCGGTGGCGGCGTCCGTTCGGGGGTGCCGGAGGAGGCGATGGCCCTCGGGGCGATGCGCGGTGAGGCGGTGAAGGCAACCGGAGCGGACGTGGTGGTGACGGTCTGCCCGTTCTGCGAGTTCCATATCGCCGACTGCACCGATGTTCCGGTGAAGAACCTGACGACGATCCTGCTTGAGGGCTACCGGAAGAAGGACGCGGAGCAGGAGCCATCCGGGTGAGCGATTCCACCTTTTCATTACAGGCGATCGCGTGCCAGGAGTCGATCCGGGGCGCCTGGCCACCCCGACCTGGAAGCAACCGAACCGCACAGAGCCAAACCTCCAGGGACGATTGTGGGCAGCAGCGGTGCACCTGCTGATTCACCACACACAAAGATGCCGGTTAGGTTGCAGGGCAAAACAGCCGCTCATTTTCACCCCTGGTGACCTGAAGAGATGGGGCGGCAGGTATGAGCAACATCCAGAGGCATGAACAATGGTGGTGACGTCTCTGCCTCATCCGGGGTGGTAACCACCTCATCCGTGAGCTCCTGGATACAGGCTTCAGGAGGATTTGCCATGCACCGCCCGCCATCCCTTGAGGAGAGGGGTGGGGATACAAAAACCGGACGGTGTGGGTTTTCTATGAAAGCCGCCACCCACTGAAAATCGGGTTATCGTGAAAGAGCTAAAAGTCCCCTATTCATTGCCGATTGAGCAGTGAGGGGAGGATATATTGTTTGAAAAGATACCACAAAAGAGGCTGCACCCTCAGGGCGACCCGGCTAAAATAATGGGCCCGGAGGGATTTGAACCCACGACCGCTCGGTTATGAGCCGAGCGCTCTAACCGGACTAAGCTACGGGCCCTACAACTCCCTTATAAACATCGATCTGTCACGATAAATACGTTGTGCGCACCACGCCGAAGATGCGGACAGTATATACAATCGCAGAACGAGCAAAACAGTATGCACCGGATCATCAATTGGAACGAACTCTGGAAAGCAATCTACATAAGTTCACCCGAACGGCTCGATAAGAGCCGTGATCCCGCTGCCGCCTGGGACAGACGTGCCGCTGCCTACAGACGCGTCACCCGCGGTGAGAAAGAAGCAACCAGGCTGGAACTTGAGATCCTTAACCTCCAGGGCGGGGAGACCGTGCTCGACGTTGGTGCAGGCACAGGTAGACTTGCGGTGCCGATTGCGATGACCGCAGCCCACGTAACGGCCCTCGACCCATCCGAAGGCATGCTCAACGTCCTCCGGGAGCGGATGGCAGCAGAAGGACTCACGAACTACTCCTGCGTTAAGATGCGCTGGGAGGATGCCGTGATAGGGAGAGATATCGAGCCCCACGACCTTGTCATCGCTGCATTCTCGCTTGGGTTCTACGACCTTGCCGCCGCCCTGGAAAAACTCGACTCCGCTGCAACCCGGGCGGTCCACCTCTTCTGGCATGCGGGGGAGTGGCGCGGCCCGGAGGAGATGGCGCTCTATCGTGCAGTCTTCGGAGAAGAAGCTACCATGAGAAAGGGCTACCCCGACTACATCTTCCCGGTAAACATTCTCCATGATGCCGGTATATACCCAAACGTCAGAATCTACAACGCCGTCTGGGAGACCGTCTACGACTCTCCAGAAGAGGCCGCCCGGACATGGGTGGCGATGCACAACCCCCGTATGGAGGATCTCTCTCCGGTCAGGGACTACTTTGCCAGGGTGCTTTACAGAGACGAGGCCGGGAAGTATGTCGAGACGACGCGACGCCCCACAGCGGCGGTCTGGTGGGAGAAAGAGGGCAGATAGAGGGTGACCCATTCAATCCCGGATGATCTGGTTGATGATCGCTTCAGAGATGTCGGCGGAGTACTCCCCTGCCCGCCGGATGCTCTCAGCGATGTAGCCGATCGAGAGGGCAACCTCGCCGGTTTTTTCGTGCGCAAGAGCGCTTATACCATCAGTCATCCTGGTAAGATCCCCAACCATGTCGATGGTGCGGTTGGCATCGACTATATCGGATGAGAAGAGAGACCGCATACTTGAATCCAGTATCGCCATTGCGGTCTCCGTGGCCGCCTTCATAGCGTGGACAACCTCATCACCGACCTTGTGCTTGAGCAGGACGGGAACATGGGATGCAATTCGGACACCGTGGTCGCCGATCCGCTCCAGGCTTCGACTGACGGTATAATAACTTGATGCGCCTTCAACGGTCACATGTAGTTTTTCGGGGAGTGTCGCGTCCCTGAACATGAGGTGATACTGGCGCGAGACCAGCCACTGGAGTTTGTCCACCTCAACATCCCGGTTGATGATATCCTCTGCCAGCCCCGGGTCCCTCGCCTCGAGTGCGGTCATGGCGTCGTTATACATCGTCCCGATTATAACGAACACCCGTCTGATGCTGTTCTCAAACGGCATCTCCGCCGGATTCAGGATGTCCCGGATGAGGATGAATGAATCAGTCTCCTCGACGATCTGCTGGCCGATGGTCATCGAACTGAAGTCACGGACGGCCTTGCGGATGGCGGGGGAGAGCCTGGTGGACGCGGATATGCGGATGGCCGTATACCCGGCGATGTAGGAGCCCACAAGGCACCGGAAGAGAAAGACGGGGTCCTTGATGGAGTCGACCTGAAACTCCTTCTCCCACGATTTTTTATCCTCCGATGGGCGGGGGAGGATGAGAAGGCTTCCGTCGGCCTGGACCTTAACAGGAAGAGGTTCGTTTTTCTTGATGTTCATAGATTGAACCCACTCTTTGGGGAGGGAGATAACGTATGAAGACCCGCCCGTCCTCTGGACCTTCCGAAACTCCATAAGAGAGGTGTTTCTATAGAAGTAGAAATAATTAACTGTTGTCACAATATTGAATATACCAGTATTTACCGTATAGACGTTACCATATTTAATGTCGAAAATCACTATACTGTTTTACCATCCACGTATTATCATGACAGGAAAACATCTGTCGGGTGTGACGGCGGTTGCTCTCGCCGGCACACTTATGGTAGTTCTGATGGCAGCCGGGTGTCTCGGCAGCCAGCCGTCCGGGTCACCGGCATCACCGCCGCAGCAGATCACGGCAACCGGATCGACAACGGTGCTTCCCATCGCCGAGAAAGCAAGGGAAGCCTTCGAAGACCTCTACCCCTCCACCAGTGTCCTGGTAAGCGGCGGCGGTTCAAGCGTCGGTGTCAGGGCCGTGGGTGAAGGGACCGCGGATATAGGGATGTCCTCGCGTGACCTGAAACCCGAAGAGACCGGGATGTATCCGGGACTCGTGACGCACCACATCGCCGACGATGCAGTAATTCTCATCGTCCACCCAGAAAACAGCATCGAGAGTCTAACCCTGGATCAGGTGCGCGGCATATACAACGGCACCTACACGAACTGGAACCAGGTGGGCGGGCCAGACCTGGATATAGTCGTTGTCAGCAGGGACAGCGCATCAGGAACCCGTGAGTTCTTTGCTGAGTACGTGATGAATAAAGAAGACTTCACCAAAAATCAGGAGGAGTTCAACTCAAACGGCGGTGTCCAGCAGAAAGTCTCCCAAACCCCGGGCGCGATCGGCTACGTGGGTCTTGGCTACACCGACGGCGTGAAACCGCTGAAGGTTGTGGTCAACGGAGATCCCATCGAGCCCACTCTTGAGAACATCACCAGCAAGAGGTATCCGATCACCCGACCGCTCTACATGCTGACGAACGGCGAGCCCGGGGGTGCTGTAAAAGAGTTCCTGGACTTCATCATGAGCGAGGAAGGGCAGCAGATCGTTGCGAGCGCCGATTACATACCAGTGCAGGGGTAACCTCCCCCTCTTACCGCCCTGACCGTGACCAACTATGAAGAGAGAAGAAGCAACGGCAGTTCAGTCCGGCTATCCTGGGTGGCCCGGACACTCCTGGAGAGGGCCTGAGGCTCCATTTGCCAGGAGAAACCGCCACCTCACCGATCTCATCGTCGGTAAACTCCTCTTCATCGTCGCGGTGCTCGCGATCCTCGTCGTCTTCTTCATCATCGGTTTCCTGCTTCGCGACGGCTACCAGATAGTTCTCGAGACCGGTATCTGGAACTTCCTGGGCGGCGTGGACTGGAACCCCGCCGGGTCGCCGCCATCGTTCGGGATACTCCCGCTCATCGTCGGCACCATTCTGGTGACGGCGCTCGCGATGGCGATAGCCGTCCCGCTCAGCATGGCCACTGCCATCTACATCGCCGAGATCGCCGGTCCCGGAACTAAAGCGGTCGTAAAACCCGCTGTCGAGTTGCTGGCAGGCATCCCCTCGGTTGTCTACGGGTTCTTCGGGCTGATACTCCTGACTGACTGGATCCGGATCCTCTTTGACCGCCCGTCCGGGTCGAGCTGGCTTGCAGGCTCGATCCTGCTTGCGATCATGGCCATTCCGACCATCACAAGCGTCGCGGAGGACGCCCTCAGTTCTGTCCCCCGTGAGTTCAGGGAGGGCAGCCTTGCACTCGGGGCAACCCGGTGGCAGACCATCAGGAGCGTTATCGTGCCCGGCGCCGTCTCCGGGATCAGTGCGGCGGTCATACTGGGGATGGGGCGTGCCATCGGCGAAACTATGGCGGTACTCATGGTCACCGGGAACGCCGCCGTCATCCCTGACCCGATAACCAACGTCTTCTCCCCGGTGCGGACACTCACGGGGACGCTCGGGATAGAGATGGGCGAAGTGGCGTTCGGAAGCCTGCACTACCACGCGCTCTTCGGCGTCGCGGTTGTCCTGCTGGCGATCACACTTGCCGTCAACGGCCTGTCAAGGCTCATCATACGCCGGATGCAGAGAACACCGGCACGTTCCAGGGCGCCGGGGCCGTTGATGCAGGCCGTCCACGGCCTCATCCCGCTTTCCCTCCCCCACCGAGCCAGAAGGAGGATTATTCACCCGAAAACCACACAGAAGTTTGCGTTTCTGCTGATCTCAATGGGGGTCGTGATCGTGCTTGCGGCTCTCGGGGTGATCCTGCTCGAGATCATCGTCAAGGGGGCCGGTGCGATCAGTCTGGAGTTCCTGACCGCCCCGCCGAGCGACCTCGGGAGAGCGGGAGGGATATTCCCTGCGATCGTCGGGACGCTCTACCTTGTTGCAGGGGCTCTGGCAGTAGCGCTCCCCCTCGGCATCGCAACCGCCATATACCTGATCGAGTACACGGCCGATACCTGGCTGACGCGGGGGATCCGTGCTGCGGTCGATCTGCTGAACGGGACACCATCCATCGTGTTCGGGCTGTTCGGGTTTGCGTTTCTGGTCCTCTTCCTGAACTTTGGGGTCTCGCTTATCGCCGGGCAGATAACTCTGGGCCTGATGGTCCTCCCCACCATAATAAGGACGACCGAGGAGTCGCTCAGGGCGATCCCAAAATCCCTTCGGGAAGGGAGTTACGCGCTCGGGGCCTCGAAGTGGCAGACTGTCTGGCGGGTGGTGCTCCCCCCTGCCCTCCCCGGGATCATCACGGGGGCGATCCTCTCGATAGGCCGCGCCGCCGGGGAGACCGCGCCCATCATGTTCACCGCGGCGGTCTTCAGCAGCAGGTATCTTCCGTCCTCGCTCTTCGAACCGGTGATGTCGCTCCCCTACCACCTATTCATCCTGACGACGAGTGTAGCGGGGGCGGACGACCAGAAGTTCGGGACGGCGCTTGTGCTCCTGATGATGGTGCTCTCGATATACCTCATCGCAATACTCGTTCGCCACAGATACAACCGGGCAACGGTGGTATAGACAATGGATGACTCAACGATTCTTGAGACAAGAGACCTCAACCTCTGGTATGGCCCGAAACAGGCCCTCCTCGATATCTCGATACGCATCCCTAAAAACACGGTCACGGCGCTGATCGGTCCTTCGGGGTGCGGTAAATCGACACTTCTCCGGTGTTTCAACCGGATGAACGACCTGATCGACTCGGCACGAATTACCGGCCGGATCCTCTTTGAGGGGGATGACATCTACGCCGATCACACGGATGTATACACGATCCGCGAGAAGATCGGTATGGTGTTCCAGAAACCAAATCCCTTCCCAAAGAGCATCTACGAAAACGTTGCCTACGGCCCCAGGATCCATGGGGTGCGGCGCAAAGAGGTGCTCGACGATGTCGTCGAGACCAGCCTGAAACGCGCCGCGCTCTGGGAGGAGGTGGAAGACCGGCTCCACGAACCCGCGCTCGCCCTCTCCGGCGGGCAGCAACAGAGGCTCTGCATCGCCCGATCGCTCGCGGTCGAACCGCGGGTCATCCTGATGGATGAACCCTGTTCCGCCCTCGACCCCATCGCCACGGCAAAGATCGAGGACCTTATCATCAGGCTCGCCCGGGACTACACCGTCGTCATAGTCACTCACAACATGCAGCAGGCGGCGCGGGTCAGCGAGTATACGGGGTTCATGTATATGGGCAGGCTGGTCGAATTCGATAGGACGCAGCGGATCTTTGAGGACCCGACGGAAGAACTGACGGAGAACTACATCACCGGGCGGTTCGGGTAGGATGATTCATGGTTGAGAAATTTCGTGCCGAACTGAGGTCCCTGAAAGGGGAAGTCGTGGAGATGGGGGATCTCGCACTTGATATGCTGCAGCGGGCGGTAAAAGCGCTGGAGACCAGGGATGTGGGTGCAGTCAAATCGTTTGACCGCGACAAGAAGAGACTCGCGGATCAGGATCACGAGATCGAGCAGGAGTGCCTCAGGCTCATCGCGCTGTATCAGCCGGTGGCAAAAGACCTGCGGACGATCGCAACAGCGCTTAAGATGAACACCTACCTCTACCGTATCGGGCGATACGGAAAAGATATCGCTATCCTGGTGCCCGATCTCGCCGATGCCCCGGTGTCATCAGACTGCCTCGACGGCATTCCAGTGATGGCGGATCTCGTCATCGGGATGGTCACCGATGCGCTGACCGCGTTCGAACGGGAAGACCTCTCCGTGATAGACGATATCCTGGCGAGGGAGGAGGAGGTCGATGCCCTCAGGTATGACGTCCTCCGGGAGTCTCTCTCCCGTATGGTGGATGACCCTGGAAGGATCACATGGTGCACGGACTGTATCATGATCGCCCGCTACCTCGAACGCTGTGGCGACCACGCCTGCAAGATCGCCGAGAAGGTTCATTACATGGTGACCGGCGAGCGGGTCGAGATCCGGTGAACCTCTCCCGCCGACCACCCCGCCATCAGGGGTGGGCGGACAGTAGGTGGCGATAGCCGGTGGGGAGCCGCCGTGGCCGGGACGCAGATGCGATCTCTGCCGACCCTACCGCGAACCGAAGTATAAACCGTTTCCTGGCACTTTATCGGGAGAATATCACCATTTGGGAGGGGCTGACGGGGAGGGGTCACGAAAAGAAATCTCTTGCAAAACCTGGGTCCCATCGAGATCCGGATGCGGGCGAGCGGCCCGCGGCGATTGCGCACATCCCCTCCGGGGCGGTGCCTGAAGGAACTCGTTTGATAGCCTGCCATAATCAAGTGTGGCCTGCGAGAGTTTCACAGGCCATTATTTATACCCTGAGACAAATTTCTCAAGAGATGCAGGACCAACAGCCCGTCAACCTCAAGGGCATCGCCTGGACGGCGATGCAGCAGTACGGTTTCGTCCCGGCCTTCCCCCCATCCGTCCTCCGCGAGGTCGAAAGGCTCAAACCGAAGGTCTTCCCGGCGATCATCGACGACCCTCGTGACCTCCGAACGCTCCCCTGGTCATCGATCGACAATTACGACTCCAAAGACCTGGACCAGATCGAGGTCTGTGAAGAGGGGCCTGGCGGAGAGATCCGTATCCGGGTCGCGATCGCGGATGTAGACGCCTACGTCCCGAAGGGATCTGAGACTGATCGCCATGCCGCCCGGAACGGGACGGCGGTCTACACCGGGGTTACAACCTTCCCGATGCTGCCCGACCGCCTCTCTGCCGGCCTGACATCGCTCCTTCCCGGCCAGGAACGACTGGCAGTCGTCATCGAGTATACCGTCCTCCCTGACGGGAGTGTGATGCCCGGCGATGTATACCGGGCAGTAGTTGCAAACCAGGCGAAGTTAGTCTACGAAGAGGTCGGCGACTGGCTGGAGGGGAGCGGCCCCGTACCCGATATGATCCGGGAGAGACCAGATCTCATGAGACAGATCCTGCTCCAGGATCAGGCCGCAACACGGATGAAGAGTTATCGGACGGAGAGAGGGGCGCTCGTGCTTGAGACCATCGAACCCGAACCGCTCGTGGAGGATGATCGGGTAGTGGCTCTTGTCATCCAGCGGCAGAACCGCGCCCGCTGTCTGATCGAGGAGTTTATGGTCGCGGCGAACAGGACGCTAACAGGTTTTCTGAATGGCGCTGGTCTCCCCATGATCCACAGGGTCGTCCGCAAACCAAAATACTGGGAGGAGATCGTTGCCGTGGCGGCGGAGCGCGGCACGGCACTGCCCGAAGAGCCGGACGCGGAGGCGCTCACCCGTTTCCTCATACGGCAGAAAGCGGCCGACCCAGAACGCTTCCCCGACCTCTCACTTACCGTCATAAAACTCATGGGGGCAGGTGAGTACGTGGCGTTCCGGCCGGGAGAGGAACCTGTCGGTCACTTCGCCCTCGCTGTCACCGACTACACCCACGGCACAGCTCCAAACCGGCGTTACGTCGACATCATCATCCAGCGGCTGGTAAAATCGGTGCTCGCCGGTGAACCCGAACCGCCCTACGCACCCGAAGAACTCGACGAACTCGCCTCCTGGCTCACGGGTCGGGACAAGGCAGCCCAGAAGGTCGAGCGGTTCGTCCGGAAGGCGGCAGCGGCGGTCCTCCTCAGGGATCGGATCGGTGAGACCTTCGAGGCGTTTGTCACCGGCGCCTCGGATAAGGGGACATATGTCCGCCTGATCGATCCGCCGGCCGAAGGAAGGGTGGTCATCGGGGAGCGGGGGCTGCGGGTTGGCCAGAGGATACGTGTCCGCCTGCTGGCGGTCGACCCCTATAAGGGTTACATCGATTTCGGGTATACCAGGTGAAGAAAAGAAGGTTTAGATCACCTATCCAGATGGACATCCACCTGTGGGAATGGGATCTCTATACCGGCATCCCTGAAAGCCCCGACGATCTCTCGGGTCAGATCCCACTTCACTCCCCAGAGGTCTTCCGTCTTCGTCCACGCCCGCAGGGAGAGGTTCACCGAGGAGTCCGCCAGCTCGGTTACGACCGTCACGGGTTCAGGTGAGGGAAGCACCCCCTCATGAGACTTCATCAGGTCAGTGGCAACCCTGATCGCCTTATTCAGGTCGGTGTCGTAGGCCACACCCACAGTGACATCAAGACGCCGGGTCTCCATCCGGCTGTAATTGATCACGGGGTTACCCCAGACCTGGGAGTTCGGGATTGTGATGTAGGTGTTGTCGGGCTTCAGCATCTCGGTCATCATGATTCCTACACCCATGACCGTCCCGGATATCCCGTTGACCTCGACAAACTCCCCCATTTCGACCGGCCGGAACACAGTCACCCAGACCCCCGCGGCCAGATTGGTGATGGTGTCCTGGAGCCCTAACCCCAGTATAAGCCCGATCACCGCCGAGAGACCGAGAACCACAGAGGAGACATCGAACCCCAGCGTCGCCATGACGACGAGTATGAGGATAACGTAGAGCAGGATCGAGAAGAAGCGTACCAGGAACTCAACGACCAACCCGGATAGTTTGGATGCCCGGGAGAGCATCGTTTTGAAGGCTGACCTGATCACCCTCACCACGATCAACCCTATAACCGCAACGATCAACGCGAGAACAACGCTCTCGGGTGTGATACTGGAGAGCGAAGCAGGCGTGCTAAGACTAAAATTATCTTCTAACGCCATACATCCTGACAGGTGGCATGGGGTGGTAGATATATCTGCACCCTCCAGGGATTCGGCGCAGGCTCCAGAGCAGGGCCAGCTGACATCAAAACAAGTTTACAGGGGGGGAGAGGAAAGTAAGTAGAACTGGTCTCACGCCACGTGAAGAAACTTGTTGACCAGTTCCCGGATCGCTTCTTTGTTTCCGTAAAGCCTCTCACTCAGCCCAAGGTCATCGAAGGCTTTCAGTGCGGCGATACGGCTATCGATCATTCCCGGCGGAAAGATGCCATATTTCTCGAAGATCGCCCGTTTCGCCTCAAGCGCCCCGGCAGACTCAACGCATGAGGCGGGGAGCTGCCGGAATTCCGCAAGCCGCTCCTTAAACGCCGGGCTGAAGATGTTCCCGCTGACGTAGAGCCTCTCCGCAGCCTCGAGCGCATCGGGCATCTCGATCCCGTGCAGCGACGCCACAATCAGACCGGCGACGGTAAGGTAGAGGTCGGCCGAACCGTCAGCAACGCGGTACTCGAAGGTCTGTTTTGAAGGGCGGTCGCGAACATGACCTTTCTCAGCGGGGTTGGCGTCACGTGTCATGCCGTCGGCACCGATCCAGCCAAGAGGCACCCTGATCACGACCGAACGATTGCGGTCGCCCCAGCAGACCGTCGTAGGTGCTTCCTGGTGGGGGACGAGACGGAGATAGGAGAGGGGGATGGTGTTCCCGAACGCCGTCAGGGCATCGGATACGTCAAGAATTCCGGCAATCATCTTTCTGGCAAGCGGGCTTAACCTGCCCTCCTCGACCAGAAGGTTCCGGCCGTCTTTCTCGACGAGCATGTGGAAATGCATCCCGCTACCGGCCTTGCCAACGGTGATCTTCGGGGCAAAACTGATCTCGACACCGTAGCGGTCACCCAGCATCCGTAAAACCCATTTGGCAATGATCAGCTGCTCGACCGCCTGCTCCACCGGCATCGGCAGGAATTCGATCTCATGCTGCTCGTAGTAGGTGTCACCGTCGTAGAAGCATCCAACCTCCGAGTGACCGTATTTTACCCTGCCCCCGGCACACGCTATCAACCGCATCGCCTCATCCCGCAGGTCAGCAAACTTGACAAAAGGCCCGGATGAGTGATAACCCTTCTGATCGGTGGCGGGGTATAGGTCATCGCGCGGGCTGATGACATAGTACTCAAGCTCGCCCATGGTCATGAAGGTGTAACCGGTGCGACGGGTGAACTCTTCGTTCGCCTTGCGAAGCACGTAGCCTGGCGAACTCTCCAGTGGTTTCCCATCAACATCGTAGAAAGAACAGAGGACCTCAAGCGTCGGCACTTCGGAAAACGGGCTCACGAACGCCGTGCGGTAGCGCGGGATCACGTAGAGGTCGCTGCTCCCCGCCTCAATAAAAGAGAAGAGGTTACTGCCGTCGACGCGCTCACCGTCAGAGAGGATGGTATCGAGGTGGTCTCGCGAGGTGATTACGAAGTTGAGGGTCTTTAGTTTGCCATCCTCTGCGGCGTAGCGGAAGTTGACCATCTCAACGCCGTTCGCCTCGCAAAAACAGATAATATCCTCTTTTGTAAACTCAGCCGGATCTTTCTTGAGAAAGCGTACCAGCCTGTTCGGGTTCATCAGGATCTCAGCATCTCTCATTCTTTTTTATCGTTGTATTTGACCGTATAAAAAGAAATATCATTATGTGTGATACCCGTTTAAGGGGGTTACAGCCCCTGTTCTGGGCTTGAAAGAACGGGACTGCAGCCATTTTCAAACTCGCGCTTACCGCAGCAGAGTAGAACCCCATGCGGAACCCGCACCTGGATCACTTATCAGAGAGATCCCAGCCGCCCGGCGCCGCTGCTGCAGTATCATCCTCCAGGGCGGGGGGGCTGTGGATGGCGACACCTGTACGGAATCCAATTGGGGGGACCACCAGCGGGCAGGCGAGAACAGGAGTCATAATCCAGAGTTCAGGCCCCCAGCCACTCGTTCATATAAGCGCGCGGATTTAGCAGGTCGAAAAGGGAGGGCGGACTATATATCACGTCAACTACCCCACCCTAAAGGGTGGGGCTTGCTGCCGGGGCCCCTTGCGGGGCACAGAGCTGCAATTTAATGTGTGCGAAGGTTGACGGTTCAAA
>JALHIW010000015.1:0-36982 GCA_022837745.1 Methanomicrobiaceae archaeon
TCAATCGTCCGGCCTTCATGTCCTTTCTGACCACCCGGACGTTTCCCGGTCTTTTTACGCTCTTTCTGAGGTCGTTTGAAGCCATCGGTGGATGGGGGGGGCGACTGCTGTTTTGGCTGTTCATGTCTGAGTGCGTCGTTCGAGTTCAGCGATCCGGGCCTGCTGAAGTGAGCAGAGTTCTTGAAGTTGCTTGACTTCTCCTTCCAGACGCTGGATGATCGTGACGATCGCTTCAGGGTTGTTCTGTATCAGTGCAAGAATATCGTCACGTTCCATGATGACATAACCTGAATATCCATTTATCTCTCATTATATAAAGATCTAACGGTTGTATGGGCGTATTTTCAGAAAAGGGGGATTGTGATGTGATGGGTAAGAGCAAGGGGTGGTGAAGGGGTGTCCTGACATGTTACTAATTATCTATGTAATAATACTATGGTATAGTTATGTTCTCGAGGAAGATCTTTGAGACAGAGTTTGCCACCGCGCTCCAGGATGAGCTTGCCCGCCAGGATATGACCGTCCGTGACCTTGCCGAACGGGCGGGGATCCCGGTCGCCACCCTATACAAACTCACATCGGGCAGGGCAGACCCCCGGCTTTCCACCGTCCGGAAGATCGTCAACGCCCTCGAACCGGGGGTGAAGAGTTTCATAGCGGTGATTGCAGCGCGGTTTCTTCTTGACGGCCTTGACAACCGCGACCTCCAGATCGGCGAGAAGAGTTTTCACATACGGGGCTACTCTGCAGACTCCCTCGACGAGTGCATCATCGCCGCGGTGCAGGCGGACCGCGAAGGAGCGCTCGGGATAGTCTGTGCCCCTATCCTTGCGCCGATCGTGGAAAAGATCGTCGATTGTCCGGTGGGGATTATCAAGCCGCACCAGCAGACTCTGATCGAGGCGATCGAGACGATTGCGAGGAGGATTTAGGGAGACTGTGGGGCCCGTGGCATAGTAACCCCCTTTCCGGCTGACTACCGGAACTTCCAACCCATTGGAGAGAAGAGGCTTCGTAGACGAACAATCCCCACAAAAACTCATCCGGTAAAGCCGCCATGCGAGAGGTCACCAGAGATGAGCCCCCGGGAGCGGAGGCTGACGGCGCTCTGCGTCTTCTCCCCCTCCGCCACCTTGCGAACGAGGGTGTAATGGCGCTGCCCTCAACCAGGTTCGTGACCAGCCGGGATCTGCATCGATCTCGATCGCCGCCAGCACATGTCATTCGGCGTCGTCCATGGTGGATTGTTCAACCACGATCCATGAGACTGTGGCAGCGGGAGTGTGAAGCACCCGCACCCGCTGGTCCTGGTGCTGTCTGTCGTGTTACCGAACAGACCGGTGAACAAGCCGGCGAGATCGAATCTGTCAAGGATCTACCCAATAATGTCCCTGGAGACGCCGGATACCGGGGAGTGGATTGGCTGGTGAACTCTTGCGCTGCAGCGAGACCGGCGCAGGGGAGTCCCCGTGAGACCGCCGGTCATCACGCATCCGAACAGAGTTTCAGCCCCACTATCCCGGCAACGATCAGGAGGATGCAGAGGAGGCGGAGAGCGCTCCGCGACTCGTCGAAGAGCACCAGTCCCGCAATGACCGTTCCCACCGCGCCGATACCTGTCCAGACGGCGTAGGCTGTCCCGAGAGGAAGCCCGGTGAGCGATCGCGAGAGAAGGTATATGCTGCCTCCCATCAGGACGAGGGTTGCCGCCGACGGCCAGACTCTGGTGAAACCCTCTGTGTACTTCAATCCGATCGCCCACCCGGCCTCCAGGATCCCGGCAAAGAAAAGGGTTATCCACACTCCGTTCTGCATTATACCTATATCTGGCCGGAAGAATGATATATCTTGCCTGGATTGGGGCTGCACGCCCGGTATACAGATGATGGCAGTCATAACCACGTTCGATCCGGGTGGGATGGGGTGATTGACCCGGTGGAAAAACCGTGTCGGGGGGGGTGGGAGCGTTCAGCGAGACCGCAAAGAGCCTCCCTGCTCCCCGGCGCGGTATCGAGGTATAACCGTCACCCCGGGGTGGGGCTGACGCTCGAGGTGACCGATCGCCCTCCTCCCCTCGACGGGGGCGTTCTGCCTGTGCTCTTCGTAAACTTCCACCGTCAAACGCCCCAACGAAAGCCGTGCCCGGGAGAGAATAGAGGTTCACCGGAAAAGAGGCGGCCACCCCCTCCACCCCCTATACTTGTCACTTGCCAGCGGCACCGCCCCGGGGAGGGGGGCCGGATGAGATGCGATCACTGCTCGATCTTCTTTATGTGCTCGATGGCGCTCTCCGCCACCTTCTCCCGGTCCTGGAGTTCCGCGACGTCCCGTATCGCCTCGAGCACGTGGACAGAGTCTTCAAGGAAGCTCAGTATATCAGCAGGGTAGAGATCGATCCCGTATTCTTCTAGGAGGTGGGCGCTGATCTGGCGGTGGTCAAGCCCCATCTCACGTAGTTCGATGATCGTGAGGGTGAACTTGCGCTCCGGGCAGCCGCAGTACGGTGCGTTCTTGCATTTGCAGTCCATAAAATCGCGAAAGATTGCCAGCAGGTTCTCCTGCATCCGCCGGTCGAGGTTCTCGAAGTTTACACCCCGTCCGACCGCCTCGAGGAAACCACCCGAGAAGACATGGTCGGGGAGGCGGAACCCCGCTGCCCGCTCCAGTTTCCGTGCCGCTCGAAAACGGGCCTTATCTGCGATCACGCCGCTTCTCCAGGCTCCTCGTCAAACTTTGCAAGCGATTTCATGGCATTGCTCATCGTCTCGATCTCGATCAGCCAGTCGTCAAAGAGGCTCAGGCTCTCTGCGTCGTCCTTGATGTACTTCGCGCAGCAGGTGGCGCCGTCGATCACAGCGGCCCCGATGTTGGCCGCAATCTCAAGCGCCTCATCGAGGTTTGTATCGCCGATCGCCTTGCCTTTCTTCACAAGCGTCTTTATATCCGTATCAAACCCGCCGTCGAGATACTTCCGGCAGGCTGTGAAAAGCACGATCAGGCTCAACTGGAGCGATCCAACGAGATCCTCGAGTCTCCCCTCCGGCAGCCCGGTCATGACGAGCACCTCCACATCATTGAGTTTTTCTATGGCCTCCTCTTTTGTTAACCGGCCGTTCTGGTAGAGGCGGATGATCTTTAAGACAGAGAGTGTGAGATCCTCGGCGAAACCGTAGAGGATC
This sequence comes from Methanomicrobiaceae archaeon, assembly GCA_022837745.1. Lineage (GTDB taxonomy): Archaea > Halobacteriota > Methanomicrobia > Methanomicrobiales > Methanoculleaceae > Methanoculleus. The sequence continues at coordinate 3,180 of JALHIW010000015.1, forward strand.
TGTTCGCCCTCCGAGACCTCCTCGCCCTCTGCGGGCTCAAAACTTGCGTCCTCAAGCCTCCTGATCCAGTTGTCCCACCGCTCCTTGTTGTAAAAAATATAGAAGAGTTTCATCGGTTCTGCTTCTTTAGCAGCCGTTTTCTTCGCCGATTTTTTTGCCATACCAGTACCTTCGGAGTGCCTCTGTTAAAAACCATTTGCTCCCCTGCAGGAAGCAAGAGAACCATCCAGCCCCTGACCTCTCGCCGCGTTTTCCCGCCGGTGGTATGCGCGGCGGGGGGCAGTGAGGGGTGACAGCCCCGGACAATCTGCCAGAATCGCGAAGATTCATCAGGAACAACCAGGCACATGATAGGGTGATGATAGGGGGTGAACCGGTGGAAACGGTGATGGTCAGGTACGGTGAGGTCTTTCTCAAGAGCGAGCGGGTGAAGCGACGGTTTGTCTCGGCCATGGCAGAGAACATCGGCCTTGCGCTGGAGGCAGAGGGGCTCGCCCACCGGATCGAGACCCACCGCGGACGGATACTTATATACGGCGATGACCCCACCCGGATCGCCGAGACGGCCGCCAGGGTCTTTGGGGTGGTGAGCGCGAGCGTCTGCACCGTGACGACGGCCGATATAGAGGGTATAACGGCCGCAGCCCTCAAACGCGCAGAGCGTCGCCTCCGTCCAGGGATGTCGTTTGCTGTCCGGGCACGGCGGTCGGGCGTCCCGGGTTTCTCCAGCCAGGAACTTGCGGCGGCGGTCGGGTCGGCCATCCTCGAACGGTTTGACGGGGTCAGGGTTGACCTGACACACCCCGATTACGAGGTCTCTGTCGAGGCAAGGGAGTTCGGCGGTCTTGTCTACGACGAGAAGATCCCCGGGCCGGGTGGACTCCCCTACGGGACACAGGGGGTGGTCATCACCCTCCTCTCGGCGGGGATAGACTCGCCGGTTGCGTCCTGGCTGATGATGCGCCGGGGGTGCCGCATGCTCCACATCAACATGCACGGCGGCCGGTTTGGCGGGGCCGATGTCGAGCGAAAAGTCCTGCAGAACCACGTTCGCCTCTCCTCCTGGGTGCCGGGCCGCGCCCTCGACCTTCTGGTTGTCGATATGGAGCCCTTCTTTGAGGTCATCACCGCCTTAAAAGAGCCGCGTTACCGCTGCGTCCTCTGCAAACGGTTCATGCTCCGGGTGGCAGGCATCCTTGCAGAGGAACGGGGGGCACACGCCATCGTCACCGGCGACAACCTGGGGCAGGTGGCCTCCCAGACGCTCGCCAACATGGCGGTGATATCCGCCGCAACGACCCTCCCCGTGCTCCGGCCGCTGATCGGGTTTGACAAGGATGAGGTTGTCGGGCGCGCCCGCAGCATCGGGACGTTTGAGGCCAATCCAGGGGAGATCGGGTGTGCGGCCGCCCCCCGTTACCCCTCGACGGCAGCGCCCGCAGAGACCATCGCCCGGATCGAGGAGGAGATCGATGCCGTGGGGCTGGCAGAACGGGCGGCGGCAAGTGTGCGGGTGATCCGCGCAAAAAACGGTGCGGTAGAGGAGGCAGCCTCCACCTCAGATGATACTTAACCCGTTCTCACGCGCAATCTCTATAAAAGCCTCTGAGAGATGCCGGATCTGTTTTTCCGTCAGCCCGAAGGTGTTGAACTTCCAGACCCGCGTGGAGCCCGGGATAACGCCGATAACACCCCTCTTCTTGAGGTCGTTTGAGAGGAAATAGCCCTTCTTCTTGTGCTGCTGCGCAACGCGGTCAAACGACTCGCGTGTATCGATCCGGGTCAGGGTGTGTCTTCTCGGGTATTCGGAGAGCACCTTCGTCCCCTCGATGGAGAGAAGGCTGTCGACGACCGCCTGAGAATGTGCAACCTCCGTCTCCCAGTGATTCACCCGCTCCTGGACGTGGGGGAACGAGGCCATCATACCGACGACGGTAACGCCCATCAGGGTGCAGCCCATCATCTCGACCTCCTTTATGCCGAACGTCCTGCCGGTCAGATCACCCCTCGCCTCTGTCGTCCGGAACACCTTCCCGGCGTACTCCTCCGCTGCCGCGAGAACCCCCGATGGTGCCGGGGCGGCCATGCTCTTGTGCCCTGAGCCCACCAGAAAATCGGCGCCGAGCGCCTTCCCGTCGACGGGCATGATCCCCACGGTGTAGGCGCCGTTGACCAGCACCGGTATGTCATACTGGTGGGCGGCCTTTGTGATCCCCTTGACGTCGTGGACGTTCCCGTACTGGTAATCGACATGGTCGATGAAGAGGAGCGGCGGCGTCCTCGAAAACTCCCGACTCACCGCTTCTATCCTCTCCGCCGCGGCATCGGCGGTGATCCTGTTTGAGTCGTCCTTCGGGATCTCACGCGGGATCCCGCCAGCCTCCTCGATCGCCAGGAACTCCGTGTAGTGGGCAAGCGATGCCAGGATGACCGGGTCGCCCCTCTCCACAAGACTGCTCGCGACCGCCTGGAACCCCCGGCGCGCTCCGGGGACCACCCGGACAGCGTCCATATTCAGCCATCGGGCAAGATCGGCGTGGAACTGGGCGATCGGGGGTTTCTGGATATAATCGAGCCTGAATGGGCTCCGGCAGTTGTCACAGACCGAGTAGCCGTCGGCGTATGCTATCACCGCCTTCATGGCGTCCGCGGTAAGCCGCCCCCCGGCCTGGATGGGGTCGATGTTGATGTAGATCTCCTCCACATCGCGGGCCTCGATATCGGAGGCGCACCTCACCCGACCAGCTCCTCTTCAAGGATTGCAACCTGCCGTCTTACCTTCTCCAGGGTTGTTGCGGCGCGTTCCCGCTGCCCCTCGTCCAGTTCGTGGTCGGGAGCGGTCTCCCGGAGCAGGAACCGGATATCGGTTAAGAGGAATAGTGCCTGAAAAACTGCATCAACGGCCCGTTTTGACACAATATCACCATACAAATATCAGTGAGGATATATTAGACTACGCGTATTATGGCCCCCGAACACTTTCGCACCGCGCAGATCAGGCTTTTATACTCTGGCCGCAGGGAGAATTATAAGGCATGAAGATCGTTCACCTGGCAGACACACACCTTGGATTATCGGCATTCAGCCGCATCGACCCGGAGACCGGGATGAACCTGCGTGAACAACTCATCTACAACAACTTCCTCGCCGCCATCGACCGGATAATCGCCATCCGCCCCGATGCGCTCGTCCACGCGGGCGACCTCTTCCACCAGGTCAAACCAAAGACCCGCGCCTACACGACAGCGCTCGACGCCCTCGCCCGGCTGCATGAGGCAGGGATTCCCATGATCGTTGTCGCGGGCAACCACAGCATGGCCAGGACGCGTTACACGGCGTCGCCGTTTGAGGTGCTGGAACGCGGCGGCTACCGTGCAGCAGACCTCTACGCCGCCCACAACAACCGCTACCGGAGGGTCGAACTCGGGGATACGGTCTTTCACCTCATCCCGAACATGATCGAGCCCGCGGGTTACCGGAGGGCGTTTGAGGAGATCGAGTTCTCCGGCGGCACGAATGTGCTTGTCACCCACGGGCTTGCAGCCATCCTCTCCGACCGGCGGCTTCACACCGTCGCCGAGCACGAACTTGACGCGACCATACTCTCCGACAGGTTCGACTACATCGCGCTCGGCCACTACCACGGCCAGGTCCGGGTCGCGGAGAACGCCTGGTACAGCGGTTCGCTTGAATACTGCAACTACGGAGAGATCGATGACAAGAAGGGCGGACTCCTGGTGAATCTTGCCGCCGGCGATATCGAGCATATCGACCTTCCGCAGACACCGATGCTCAACCTGGGCAGGATCAACTCCGACGGTCTGACGGCCGGGGAGGTTGTCGCGTCCATCCTGGAAGCGGCCGATACGCGGTGGGAAGAGATCGAGGGCGCGATCTGCCAGATCACGCTCGATGGGATACGCCGCGAGACGCTCCGGGCCCTCGACCAGAAAGCCCTCCAGGACCTCCGGAACCGCACCCTGGACCTGAGGCTGCAGGCCCTGACCGTTGATGACCCATACCACGTCTTTCACCAGGACTCGCTTGCAGGTCTGGACTACGTCACCGAGTTCGAGAAGTTTGTGGAGAGGGAGCACCTTGCGCCTGCCGACGCAGAGTTTGTGAAGAAGACCGGGATGGATGTTCTCCGGTCGGTCATCGCACGCCACAGAGAGGGAGAGAGTGCTGCTGAATAGGCTCTGGATGAAGAACTTCAAGCGGTTCCGCGACCAGGAGATAATCTTCCAGGACGGTATAACCGGGATCATCGGGAACAACGGCGCCGGGAAGAGCAGCATAGTCAGCGGCATACTGTTTGCGCTCTACGGCCTCCAGGGGACGGGGCTTGACGGCGATTACATCGTCAGCTCGTTTGCAGGCCCGCAGGACGTCTGCGAGGTCCGCCTGGACTTCTCTCTCGGCGGCAACGATTACACAGTTCTCCGGAGGTTCAAACGCCGCCCATCCTCGACCCTGCATGAGGCAAACCTCTACATGAACCAGAAACTCCTGGCAAACAGCGTCCAGAAAGTGGCATCGGAGATCCAGCGGATCGTCGGGATGGGGGCGGGCGACTTCCGAAACACCATCTACGCCGGGCAGAAGGAACTTCTTGCCCTGCTGGAGAGCCGTGCGGGGTCAAGGAAAGACTGGTTCATGCAGGTTCTGGGCATCGATTACCTCAAGAAGGACAGCATGGAGTGCCTCAAAGAACTCATAGATGCCCGGGAGGGGACATGCCGGGAACTCTCCGGAAGGCTCCAGGAACTGGATCCCGACGGGATTCGCGGGCATCTTCTGGAGCTGCGGACTGCGGTTGCCGGTGCGGAGGAAGAGGCGGCAAACGCCCGGACCGCGGAGACCGGCGCCCGTGAGGAACTTGAGAGTGCCCGCCGCGACTACGAGAGGCTGCTTGACCTGCGGGAACGCTGCCGGGAACTTGAACGTGAGGAGGAGAGGCTCACGGCCGATATCGAGCGGCTGCGTGCCGAGTGCCGGGATACGGAGACCGAGATCGCGGCCCGGCAGCGGCTGCAGGCCGACCTTGACGAACTTCAACCGATCGTAGAGCGCTACGAGCCGCTGAAGGCGGAGGTCGCCGCGCTTGCAGAGGAGAAGGCGCACGCCGAGCGCCTGAACCTCGAAGCAGCCAGTCTTGAGGAGCAGATCCGTGACCACGCTGAGCGCATTTCACGGCTTGAGACCGACCTTGCGGCGCTTGCAGAGGACGAACGGACGGTTGCCGCACTTGAAGAGGATGTCAGGAGCGCCCGGGCTCTTCGCGAGCGTATTGCGGCGATGAAAGCCCTCCAGCCGGATTATGACGCCCTCCGTGAGGAGATCGCCAGGCTGGACGAGCGGTTTGCTCACCTCGAGAAGCGCGTCCTGGAGAACCGGGCTGATATCCAGGAGCTCGAAGAGAAGGAGAGAGATCTCCGTGCGCTCGAGGAGGAGACGGCAGACTACGAGAGCCTTCTCGCCCGCCTGGAGGTTTACCAGGAGGCGCAGGAGCACGCCCGGCAGGTGGAGCGGTCTCTGCACGAGGCCGAGGCCGCATCCGCGGCGGCGCGCCGGATCGAGAGCGAGATCTCCGATCTTTCCCGGCAGATCGCTGAACTAGAGGGTGTCGAGGAGCGGATCGAGGCGGCGGAGCGCAGAAAGGACGACCTTACATCGCGGATCAGCGCCTTCGCCGAACGCCGGGAGGCGATCCGCCGGGAGATCCAGAAGGTGGCCGGGCACAGGGAAGAGATCCTGGCCGCCGGGCCCGAGGGGACGTGCCCTATGTGCCGGCAGAGCCTCGGTGACCACTACCAGGACCTCCTCGCAGACCTTGCATCTACCGCCGGATCTCTGGATAGGGCCCTTGCCGATCTCGATGAGGAGTATGCCCTGGCGGTTGCCGGGCAGAAGAGGCTTGCCGCCGAACTGAAGAGCCTGTACGCTCAGCGGGCGGCCCTCCAGCGCCTGAAAGAACAGCACGCTCTCGCAGCATCCCGCTACGAGCAGAGCGTCGGCCTGATGAGACGCTGGCAGGCCGAGGCGGATGAGCACCGGGCCGAGATCCGGGCTCTCGGTCTCGAGGGTTACGACCCGGCGGCGCATGAATCTCTCAGGGAACGGATCCGCGTCCTCGCCGGGAAACGGGCGAAGGCCGATACCCTGCGGGGCGAGTGCAGCCGTCTCCCTGTCCTCCTGGAGGAGAGAGAGCGGCTCATCGCCGATGCTGCGGATCACCTGGCCCGGCGGGATGAGGCCGAGACAAGGCTCTACAGGCTCGGGTTCGACCCGGAGGCTCTGAAGCGCCTGGAGGCGGAGGCAGGGGCCCTGGAACCCGTATCCCGGGCATATACCGAGGCGCAGACCAGACTTGCACGGCGGCCGGCGCTAAAGGAGGACCTGAACGCCATTACCGCGAGGCTTGATGGCCTCCGGGAGCGGCTGCGGGGTGTCAGGGGCGAACTTGCCGGTCTCTCGTTCGACCCGGAGCGGTTCGAACGCCTCAGCCAGGACTACAGCCGCGCTGAATCGGCACACCGGCGGGCGCTCGAACTCCGCGTCCGTCTTGAGGAGGTCCCTCGACTGGCGGAGAGCCTCGGTGCCAGGCGCGATCTCCTTGCAGAGAGGGAGGCCGAACTGCTCCGCGTCCGGGCTGCTATCAATGAACTCGGGTTTGACGGATCGGTGGTAAAGGCGGCAGAGGAGAGTGTTGCCGGGTCTGAGCAGAGGCTTGCGGCTGCACGGGAGCGTATGTATGCCGCCGCCCTCCGGATACGCAGCCTGGAGACGGAGATCGAGCATGAGACCGCAAGACTCTCCCGCGCAGAAGAACTTGTCCAGCAGCGTGACGCGCTCACGGAGGAGATCGAGCGGTTGAAACTGACCCGGTCGCTGACCAGGGACTACATCGACTACCTCCTCCAGGTTGTCCGGGGCAGGATCGAGGAGGAGGCGGGCCGGGTGCTTGCAGAGATCACCGACGGGCGTTACAACACGGTCATGCTGGACGACGACTTCAGCGTCCTCGTCCACGACATGGGTGAAGACTACCCGGCCGACCGGTTCAGCGGCGGGGAGCAGGACGATATCGCCATCGCTCTCCGGGTGGCCCTCTCCCGGTTCATCGCCGAGGTGAACCAGGTGCACGACTCCACGTTCCTGATCTTTGATGAGATCTTCGGGAGCCAGGACGAGGAGCGGCGGGCAAACCTCCTCCGGGCACTCCGGACGCAGGAGGCGTATTTCCCACAGATCATACTCATATCCCATATAAGCGAGGTCCAGGACGAGTTCTCGACGGCGCTGCTCGTCGAGATGGGCCCGGACCAGATAAGTCAGGTCAGGGTGGTCGACTGATGGACGCAGAGACCGCCTACCGCCAGGCGATCCGGCGCGTGGCGGCGAGGATCCGGGAGTGCGCCCCGGCAGACCTTTCCACGCGGTTTGCAGCCGCAGGTGGGTTTGATGCGGCCTCCTACACCCATTTCGAGCCCGGGTTTGAGGGGGCTGTCTGCGCGGTGGACGGGAGCAACGCCATCATCCTTGACGCCGGGAGTTTTGCCATCGCCGCCATCAGGGCCTCGGTCAGCGCCTTTGCCCGCGGCAGGCGCCTCTACCGCCGAACAACACCGCTGCACGTCATCACGGTCAACCCCGGCGCCGGGAACGAGGACTTCGACGAGATCTTCTACGACTGTTTCCGCCGCCGCCCGGGGGCGCGGCTTGACCACGACGACCCCGCCCGGAACGCCGCTGTCATCCGGGACACGCTGGAGCTCTGGTCGGCGATGGAGATGGCCGCAGAACTCGATACCGGCGACCTCCTCGTCCTGGACGGCACGCTCCAGGTCCGGCACGCAAGCCACGCCGAGGTCATCGAGGCTCTCCTGAACCTCTGCAACCTGCGCGGGGTTCTCATAGCCGCCGTGACAAAACGGACATCCCTGACCTGGGGCGGTGGGCACCCGATCGTCCCGGCGGCGGAAGGGCTTGCGCGCGGCGTTGGCGTTGCCGCACCCTGGTACCTCTCCGTCTCCGGCGCGAGCGGCCTGATCGATCGCCAGGAGGCCCGGGCCTGGAAACAGCGGGGGGAGCAGTACGTTGCGCGTCTCCACCCGCGTGCAGCGCGGGCGTTCAAGGTTGAGATCCCGGGCCATTACACCCCCGATATGGTCGATGCGGTCTTCTCCGGGCTTGCGGCCTACTCCGACGACGGGAGGGTGACGGGCTACCCCTACCCCCTCCTCGACGCCCATCTCACAACAAGGATAACGCAGGACGCGGTCGAGCAGATCCGCCAGGACATCATCCAGGGCCTGGACAGGCTCGGGATGAGCCTTGCCGACTACATCGGCATATTTGGTGATTACCATGACGAGTTTGATCGATATTGACGGCGATGACGCCTCGAAGTACCGGCTGATCGGAGATCGGGTGCTCAGTTACCGGTTTGCAGTGCCGCATGACGAGAGGCTCTATCTCGGGGATGTGTTGAAGATCACCGATGACGTCAAAGGGCTGACTTTCTTTGCAAAGGTGAACGACCTTGTCCACGACTGCAACTTCTCCGACCCGAAATGGGACACACGCCCCCACACCGAGCATTTCTACGGTATGGGGGAGGATGTCTTCATCCTGGTCGAGGCAACACCGCTCGGCTACGTCGGCGGCGACGGCATATTCCGCAAACCAAGGACGATACCGGCTAAGTTCTCCCGCGTGGAGCGGCCGGAGCCCCGCGATTTTGAGTTTCTGCAACAGGTTATGGGGGATATCGAGGTCGGGGTGATGAAGAACGGCGAGGGCGAATTTAGAGATGTCAGGGTTGCGCTCCACGCACCGGTGATGCGCCAGCACATGGGCGTCTTCGCGACCACCGGCATGGGGAAGAGCAACTTCATGAAGGTCTTCTGCGCCTCGTGCATGCGCGCCCGCAGGTTCGGGCTCCTGATAGTCGACCCGCACGGGGAGTACGTGGCGGGCGGCCGGTCCTCGAGCGGCGAGGCTACCCGGGGGCTCCTCCACTACCAGGCCGGCAGGGATGGGCTTGCGGTCTTCTCCACCAGAGAGGATGATTTCATAAAGAAGTACCACCTAAACCGGCTCTACCTTGACCACGACGATTTCAGCGCGCCGGACCTGCTCCTGCTCTACGAGCACTCAACGCCCCAGCGGGAGGTTGTGGAGATGCTCGCGGACAGGCCGGGTTCGGATCTGATCGAGTTCTTCCTGAAGACCGATTTTGCGACGTTCGATGCCGGGACGTACAGGGGGCCGCATGCCGGGATTGCACGCGACCTCAAGAACTTCTCGTTGAGCACCCTCTCGGTCATGCAGCGGCGTATCGCGGGCATGATGAACCGGAACCGGCGTTTCTTCAGAAAGCAGGGTTCATCGATCCCCGATATCTTAAAAGAACTCCACGAGAACAGGGTTGTCCTGATCGACATACCCGGTATGAGCGAGCAGAGCGAGCTCTTTGTCCTCTCGATCATAACGCGCAGGATAATGCGGAGCCATCAGGAGGAGGAGACCGGTGGCGAGAAGGAGCCAAAACAGGTGCTGATAACCATCGAGGAGGCGCAGCGGGTGCTGGGTTCAGGGTACGGGAGCACAAGGACGTTCCGGGAGGCGGCGATGGAGGGGCGGAAGTTCGGTGTGGGCCTCTGTGTGGTCACCCAGCAGCCAAAGAACATCGACGCCCGTGTCCTTGCGCAGATAAACACGTTTGTTGTTATGGGCCTCTCCGATCGCGGCGATAGAGAGATCATAGCAGGCAGTGCAAAACAGGACCTCTCCCACATGGATACAGAGATCCAGACCCTTGAAAGGGGAGAAGCCGTCATCAGCACCATCGGGATACCTTTCCCGGTGAGCACCAGGATCCATCTCTACGAGGACTATATCGAGGATCTCAACAGGAGACCTGCGGCACGGGCGATAGACGAGGGTCTTGAAAAGACGTTTTAGGATCAAAATGCTGAATGTGAGTGAGGCTGGAAATCACCCTGTTTCATTAGCCCCTTCGCTGAATTGAATGACATCAGGATTGCTGATTCTTCTTGACTTTCCTTATGGAGACACAGTTTATGACTGCATCCCCCGCCAGGATGTAGCGTTTGACGACCGTCCCGAGCACCTCGACCAGATCCCCTTCGTGAACGTCTTCTGCCGGTGAGGTGAACATCTTGACCGATATCTCACCTGTACGGTCGGCTACAAGGTACTGCGGCCGGTTGAGGAACTGGAAGTAAACCCGCTCGACAACGCCCTTTATGCGCACCGGTTCACCGAGTCGGTTTAAATTGATCTCGCGGATACGGGCATTTTTTGCCTCAGCTTCATACACCGGTACCAGGGATGCATACTGCTTCTGGCTCATGTAGTTGAGCGCCATAGGGATGAGAAGCAGCATGACCGCTGCCGGAAGCGCCCAGAGTAGCGCATGTACATCCCCGGTTATGAAGATATACACGGCAATCAGGGCAATAAAAAAGAGGAAGACGGCCACCGTGATGGCCGTCACCCTCACTTTGATGTTTCCAATCTGCATCTTTACTCGGGTCTACTCATGTCTACTTAAGGGCTGCCATTTCCTTCCTGAAAGCGACCCAGTAGAGGACACCAACGAAGAGCAGACCACCGACTATGTTGCCGAGCGTGACTGGAATCACGTTGTTGGTCCACATGGTCACCCAGTTGAGCGTGTCTACAGCCTTTGTGGGGTCAAGACCCGTGCAGAAGAGACCCGCCGGGATGAAGTACATGTTAGCAACACTGTGCTCGAAACCGCTGGCAACGAAGGCGAAGATCGGGAACCAGATACCAACGATCTTGCCGATCGCATCGTCGGCGCATATACCCAGCAGGATGGCCAGGTTGACGAGCCAGTTACAACCAATCCCTTTGACGAAGCATGACCATAGCGCCATGCCGCCGATGTAATTGGTCTTTGCTGTCGCTATGGCAATTGCTCTTAAACCAAATGGCGTGAGCGTTGCGGCTCCCATGGCATCGAAAGAGACGAACGGACCGTATGCTGCAATATACGCAAAGATAATCGATCCGATCAGGTTGCCAATATACACCCAGAGCCAGAGTTTAAGCACACTTGCCCAGCTGACCTTGTGGATAAACGCTGCCATGGGGGCGAGCATCGCGTCACCGGTGAAGAGTTCCGCACCGGTCATGACCGTGATGATAAGCCCTACAGGGAAGACTGCACCCAGCATAAACTGAGCGAAACCGGGACTTGCAGTACCAACCCGCATTGCAACGTCGGTTGCCTGAACACCGGTCGAACAGACTGTCGCCAGGGCACCACCCATAGCGATGTAAGCCCCTGACATGATACCACGCAGGATCATGTTCCAGGCGGGCAGCCCAACCTTATACTTCCCGGTATCACCCGCTTTTGCTACGATAGCAACTGGAGGATGGAACACCATTCTTCATACACCTCTCTGAAACGTCCTACCTATGCCATCAGGTAATTCAAATGGATAGGTCTAATTGATCAGTAATTAGAGGATGCTATTAATACATTTCGAAATGATTGCCTCACTTGAGGGGTGTTATCAGAATCGGCGCTGAATTGAGCTGGTTATCTCTGTCTCAAGTTAATTACCATAGTTAAACATGAAAGATCGATATCCGATGTTATGGTCGTTGTTTCTAACCGGCGTGGACTGCAGATGATTCCAGAGAGGTTTTGAAGAAGTATGCAGAAGCAGGCGCGCAGATCTGCCCTCCTTCATTCAGGAGACCATGACGGGAAATGGACGCACGGTAAAACGGCTTTCGTTCTCTGTTTGCCACTATATGCTCTGGAAAACGGGTATCAGCACCTCCTGAACCGGAGTGACGCGCGGGGTGGATGTCGGGCACCTCCGGCGATGCCTCCTCGCAGCGGGATGGACTGGAGGAAACGTAATCCCCTGCCCTCTGTCTCCGAGGTGATTCACGGATAGCGTCTCGATGGTTTCTCTCGCGTTGACTCACCTCCATTGCGGATCTGGAAACCCTGCCGGGCTGCGCGAGCGAGACAACCTGATGAAATGATCATATCTCCGGCACTCAGTTCTCGGAAAACCGCCTCGCGGCGGTTGGGTTATAGAGCCTGGATCAACAGCGCTGCTGCAAGCGTGACCAAGCCCGCCATCGAGAGCGGGATTGTGTAGTTTCGCACAACCGCCGCGAAATCGTCGCCCGTCGTTTGCTTTAGCAGCCAGAAGAAGGGATCGCTAGCGTAGGAGAACATAAACGCCCCCGCGGAGACCATGAGCACCAGGGCAAACGGGTTGATCACAAGAACGGCCGGGATGGTGGCAAGGATGGTCGCGGTGACGGTGGCGGTGACCACCCTTGAACCCTGCGCTGCCTGCACCAGGGCGGCGATGACGAAGGGGAGGAGGGTTATGGGGAGATAACCCGTGACAAGCGCTGTAACGTCTGCTGAGAATGCGCTTGCGGCGATGACGCCGCCGAACGCCCCGGCACCGGCGAGGTCAAAGATGATGATCCCGGCGTTCTTTGTCCCCCGTGCAAGCGCCCGCTCCCTGACATCGCCGGGAACGCTGAGGAGGGCGGCAAATAGGCCAGCAAGGAGAGCCAGGTTGACATTTGCTAGAGCGTGGAGCGAGGGGATGAGTGTGCCACATGCAAGCGCGGCCAGTATGACCAGGAACGGCAGCCAGGCGCGAGGGTGCCAGCCGGTCGTAGTTGTCTCAGGCGGCGCCGGTGGAGGAATTCCCCGGGACCGCAGGACAACAAAGAGACCGGCGAGGATGATGAGGGAGACGGGGATGGCAAGAAGGTTGAACTTCCAGGGATTGCCGGAGAAGAGCCCTGGCGTGGCCATCATGGAGTATACCACGGGGGCGGGGTAGAGGAGGACGTAGGAGATCATCCCGGCGATGCCAGCGCAGTAGAGGAGGGTCTTTGAGGCCTCCCTGTCGGTTTGGAGGTGTGATATGATTGGGGCAAGGATGAGAAACGAGGTTATGCCGCACATAAGCGGGACTGAGAGGAGGTAGCCGGCCGTTCCTGCCGTGGCAAGCGGCCGCCGAACCGCGCCGCGGATATCGGCGACTATCTCTTCTATGCGGCCGCTCTCGCGGAGGACCTGCGCTATACCGACACCGGAGAATATGACCACGCCAAGGGTTGCAAATATCCTGCCGGCCCCGCCCGTGATGGACGTAATGACCATCTCCGCCGGCAGACCGGCAAGGAGGCCAAATACGATGGATGTCCCGACGAGGGAGAGAAACGGCGGGAGGCGGTACCTGAGGGATGCAATGGTGATCAGAACAAAGGCGAGGGCAAGGGGGATAATGGTGTTCATGGGGCGTTTCCGGGTTCTCCTCTCCTGCGGCACTCTTCTTCGATCCTGGTCTCTGCGATCTCGTGGTATGCCGGGTCGATCTCAAACCCTATGTAATCCACGCCAAGCGAGATCGCTGCAACCGCCGTGCTGCCGATCCCCATGAAGGGGTCCAGGACGATCAGCCCCGGCCGGCAGCCATGGAGCCGGATGCACATCTCCGGTAGTTTTACCGGGAAGGTTGTGGGGTGGGGGAGTGAAGAACGGATGGTCGGATACGGGATGAACCAGGTGTTCCCCCGGTCGCGGAGGTCGCGTTTCGCTGCCTTCCAGCGGCCGATGTTGCTCTTGTCCTGGTAAGCCACGCCGATAGCCAGTTTGTCGATCTTCACATCGCCATTCTTTGTTAGATGAAAGATGTGCTCGTGGCACTGACTCAGGTAGCGCGGACTGTTCACCGGCTGGTAGTGGCCGACGGCGATGTCCCCGGTGATCCTGTCGTAATCGCCCACATCCTCCTTCTCGATCGCGATCGACTTGATCCAGTGGATGACATTCTGGAGCAGAAAGTGCGGCCGGAACCTCTGGACGACGTCGAACGGTATCCAGGGGTCCGTGGGTTTACCGCCGACGTTGAGGAAGAACGAACCGTCGTCGGCAAGGACGCGCGCCGCTTCGGCGGCAACATCTCCCATCCAGTCGAGGTAGTCCTGGCGCGGTTTTCGGTCATGATACGAGTTGTAGTTCTTCCCGATGTTGTAGGGCGGCGATGTGACTATGACATCGACAGAGCCTGCCGGAAGACGCCGCATGCCCTCGATGCAGTCCATGATATGGATGGTGTTTATGGCCAGTCCGCGGGACACATACAACCCTCTCTCTTTGATCAACTACAGGTTTCTCTCGCCTCTGACTAAAAGGTGAGCGGGTCTGGATCTCGTAAGCCCGCGGGGCCGCCTGGATTGCCGGGGAGGAGGCGCATTTTATGCAAGGCCGCCAAAGCAGTCCCATAAGATTTTCCTGCTTTCCTCGCTGCAGGGTGCTGGCAGTGAGTGGCGATTCCCCATAGATACACTGCCCGGGGGTGCATCCCCTTACCCGGTTCCCGGTGATAAATTCACCGAAGATCCTGTTTCCCCCCCGTAGCACGGTATCCGGACTATCGCCATGCACTGCCCGCCCCCCTGGAGGGGGCGGGAGGAGGCCGCGGCAGCGGCCGGGAGGTGGGGGTGTTTCCACGAATACCGTTCAACCAGAGACACAGCGACAGGGGGATGGGGACGCGCCGTCCCACTCCCCCAGGGGCGATTCCCCATAGATACAGTCCCCGGGAGGGAGACCGTCTCACCGGGTTGTCCCGTCTTCGCTCCCCGGGCAGGGCCATCGGGAGAGATCGCCCTCGCACTGCCCGCCCGGGAGGGGTGGTTAGCCGCAGAAGACGTTTCGGCGTGCGGCTTGATGGGCTCTGCACATATTATCGCGAAAAGGCGGAGATTTTATATCACGGAGTCGTTGATCTGATCTCCTCATACGGGATTCTTCGATCTGAGAAAGAATACCTGCAAAATCCTTTCCATTGCAAAAAATATCGCACCAGATTCGAACATGGCTATAGCCTATCTTCCAGAGCCTTCTGCTGCATCGCTTCGAGCGAGTCGACGAGATCCTCGACCTCGTAGACCTTCAGCCCGATCTTTGCGGAGTCCTCGCCGTCAGGTGGACGATCTGGAGGAGCGCATCTTTGCCGCACCCTCGCGGGCGCCGATCGTCTCGCATAGGTGCACGACCCTCCCGGTATGGTCGAACCCGTGCGCTCCCGATCCCGGAACCGCCGCCCTGACATACGCAAACATCCTGCCCGTCTCTTCGTCCATGATACATCTCTGTTTTCCAGGGGTTGAATACGGTTCCCTTTCAGTCAGCCCTGTTCCCGTGCTCATGCCGCCACCCGGGTCCGGCCGTTGTCCCCCACCGTTGTCCCACAATGGGTTTTGTGGGACATGAAAATACATTTTGTGACCCAAAAATATTGTTGTGGATCGCAGATGACCCGCAACCGGCCCCAGGTCAAGGTTTCCAGATATCCTGATACGTGCAAGGCCCGTTGTGTATACCGGAGCGGGGTCTGGATATCCGCAAACAGGCTTGCCGATACGAGAATATTCACAACCGGTCTCCCTCGGTGATGGCGATCAGGCGCGGGAAGATGTAGGTCGCGGCCCGCCGCCCCCCGCCCTCCTCAAGGACGGCGATGATATCATGTTCGCGGAGTTGCTGGAGAATCCTGTTCGCCGTCTTCTTCGGGATCCCCGTTTGCTCGTAAAATTCGGACGGAATGAAGATCGGCGTCCCGAAGATCGCATCGATCGCGGCGACGGCGTACTGCGACCGGGTCACCTCCGGCACCGTCCGTTTCATCTCGTCGTAGAGATCGAGGATTGCCTTTGCTTTCCGGCCGTTTGCTCCCGCCTGCTCCTCGATGGCATGGAGGAAGAACGTTATCCAGCCGTTCCAGTCCCGCTCACGGGAGACCGCGAGCAGGCGCTCGTAATAGATCGGCCGGTGCCGCTCGAGGTAGGCGCTTATGTAGAACATCGGGCTTCCAATCAGCCCCTTCTCGTACATGATCAGCGGGACGAGCATCCTCCCGATACGCCCGTTGCCGTCACAGAACGGGTGGATGAGTTCGAACTGCGCCTTCAGGACGGAGAGCTGGACGAGGACGTCCTTCTCCTCGCGCTGCAGGTAGGCCTCCCAGTCCGCGAGCGCCCCAGGAACCCTTTCCGGTGCCGGCGGGATGAAGATCGCGTGCTCTACCCGCGCATCCCGTCCGATGAAGTTCTGGATCGTGCGGACGCACCCCGGCTCCCGGTCCATGCCCCGGCTGTCGGTCAGGAGAATCCGGTGCAGGTCGCAGACGAGGGCCGTATCCAGCGGCCGGGTCTTGAGGATGTCCACCGCAACGTTGAGTGCCTCCCGGTAGTTGATAATCTCCTGGATATCGGCAAGAGTCCTGTCGTTGATCTGCTCCCTCGGGTTCGCCTCGAACCGCAGGACATCCTCAAGCGACGCCTGCGTCCCCTCGATCCGGGACGACAGCACCGCTTCCTGCGTCAGGAGCGGGGAAAGCAGGAGTCCGGGGTTCGGGATCGCCTGGAGAATACCGTCGTACCTGGCGAGGGCACGGTTCGCCGACGCTATCTGTGGGATATGGGCTTCCCAGTCGATCACGTCAGGGGGCAGCGGTTCCGGCACGTAGGGCGCAACCGTCATGCCGCCTCCTCACGGACCGCCGTGAACCCATCGAGAATAGGAAGACTGGCGATGTGCCGGAGATCCTTCATATAACTATCCGGTAGTGTGAAAGAGTATTAACATTGATTGTTTGCGATTGCAACGGTTGCTCCGGCGACCAGGTGTTCCCGGGATGGCGCTTTTGAGCATTAGAGGATGCTTTAACGTCCGCCCCCCCTCCCGGGGCGGGCAGCGAGGGGCAATTGGTCGGATGGCCGTGTCAAGGACGAAATCAGGATCTTCGGGGAGTTTCCACCGGGAACCGGGTGAGGAGGGCGCCATCCAGGACACGGTATGATGGGGAGACGCTCCCTCCCCTGTCCTGACGTGCTCCAGGAAACCACATGATGCTCGTCTCTTTGCAGGCATGCCGCATGAAAACCGGGAGCATCTCCGCACAAAACCCCGCGCCCCACACCTGACCCAGATGGGGAGGGGTGCACGGTGACGTCAGCCCTTTGGAATCCATTCTGGAAGAGGTTTGTCAAACGGGGTGCGTATTGGATCGATGGCCTCAGATAGACCGCACCACCCCGCGGCAGAACCGTAAATAGTTATCAGAATCCACACTGCTAGGTCAGGAGGGAGCGTCTCCGTTTATGAGTGGCTGGGTTACAGATTTCCTGGTTGTCGCTGACCAGATCTTCATCCTGGTGCTGCTGATCGCCGCCGGCTACGTCGCCGTCTCAACGAAGATCGTGGACCCCCGGGCCACCCGGGGGCTCTCAGGTCTCCTCATCAACATCACCCTCCCGGCGCTAATCATTGCCTCCATGCAGGTTCCGATCACCTCCGAGCGCCTCGCCGGTACCGAGACCCTCTTCCTCGCGACCGGGGTCTTCTTTGCCTTCTCGTTCGCCGTCGCCTGGGCCGTCACGAGGGTGATGCCGATGACATCTTCCGAGAGGGGAGTCTTTCAGTTCGCGATCGTCTTCGGGAACGTCGGGTTCATGGGGTTCCCGGTCGCCCAGACGCTCTTTGGCGCCGACTCCCTCTTCTACGTCGCCATCTTCAACCTCGTCTTCAACCTTCTCGTCTTCTCGGTCGGGATAGCGATGCTCACCGGGGAGCGGGAGGGAGGATTTGACCCGAGACTGCTTGCGAACCCCGGTATCGCGGCTTCCATCGCCGGGTTCCTCCTCTTCCTCGGGTCGGTGGAGATACCGGCCCCGTTCATAGACGCGATCGACCTCCTCGGCGGGGTGACCACGCCGCTTGCGATGATCATCGTCGGGGCGATGCTCGCGACGTTCCCGGCGCGGGAGATGGTCGGCGACTGGCGGATCTGGGCTGCGAGCGCCGTCCTCCTCCTCGCCGTCCCTGCGGCCTACTGCTACCTATTCTCCCCGGTCTTTGCCGACCCCCTCATCAACGGTGTCATGATCACGATGGCCGCTATGCCGGCCGCTGCAAACACCGTCATCTTCGCGGAGCAGTACGGCGCCAACGCCAGGCTTGCGTCGCAGATCGTCTTCGTCTCAACGATCGGGTCGCTTGTTACGATTCCGCTGGTGACGACGATGCTGCTGTAGGGCGGGAGAATACACGGCCCGGCTCCGGTGAATCCGGGAGGGGGGTTGCCATCACCGCCCCACGGCGTTGGCCTCCGAGTAAACGCGGCCATAAACCGCGCCTTCCCGCATGCGCACGGCGAAGTTGAAGTCTTAGAGTACCGATGCCGGGAGAGGGGCTTCGTCGACACGGGGAGCCACGACGACATACCGGCGGCGGCACGAAGGGCGTGAAACTGGTTGATTGCCCACTTAACTCTGTGAGAGAGTGCTCTGCTTCCCGCAGTTCCTTTGCGACCGGGGATTCGGACCGATCTCTCCCCGTTGCAGGCACTTGTATAGACGCAGGGGCGAGGGGCTTTGCCTCACAGGAGGTCGAGCGTTCAAATCGCTCCCCTCGCATCTGTTTTTTTTGGTATCTGGGTTCTTCCCTATAAAACACTGTTTGCCAAAATTGCATGGACCTTGCGACCCATATCGACAAAAAAAACAACCTATTTATGAGCATCGGGCTCGAAGGTTTAACAAGGGAGCCCGATGCTTGAATGCCCGATCAGGTAGCATGCCCCGACGCCATCAGGTTGCTTGTCGAACGCTTTGATTATCACCGCCAGGCATACCACCGGGGGCAGTACAACGAGACGCAGCTGCGCCGGGAGTTCATCGATCCTTTCTTCAGGGCGCTGGGGTGGGATGTCGATAACCAGAAAGGGCATTCCGAGGCGTATAAAGAGGTTGCGCACGAGGATCCGATCAGGATACGTGGGCAGACGAACTTCCTTGACTACTCGTTCCGGATAGGCGGGGTTCGGAAGTTTATCGTCGAGGCGAAGAAGCCGTCCGTGAAGATCAGGGACGATACGGAGTCGGCGCTCCAGCTGCGCAGGTATGCCTGGAACGCCGGACTGAAACTGAGCATTCTTACGAACTTTGAGGAGTTTGCTGTCTATGACTGCACAAAACCTATCCGGAAGGGGGATACAGCGGGGACGGCCCGGATAGGCTACATCACCTACCGGGAGTACCCGGAGCAGTGGGGATGGATCGCGAAGATCTTCTCCCGGGAGTGTATCCTCAAGGGTGCGTTCGACAAATTTGCCGATTCTGAGACCGATAAGAAGGGAACCATGGGTGTCGACGAGGCGTTTCTCGCCGATATCGAGGCCTGGCGAGACATTCTCGCCCGAAATATCGCGCTTCGCAACCCCGAGATCGCTGTGGACGAACTGAACCTCGCTGTCCAGCGGACGATCGACCGGATCATCTTTCTGCGGATCTGTGAGGACCGTGGGATCGAGCCGTATGGGACGTTGCAGGAGCTGCTTTCCGGCGACCGGGTTTATCAGCGTCTCTGTGATCTCTTCCGTCATGCCGACGACCGGTATAACTCGGGGTTGTTCCACTTTGAGGAGGAGCCCGGGCGGAACGAGCCGCCTGATACGCTGACGCTCTCGCTTGCCATCGACGATGATGTGCTGAAGACGATCATCCGCCGCCTCTACTATCCCGAGAGCCCGTATGAGTTCTCGGCTATCCCCGCGGAGATCCTGGGGCAGATCTATGAGCAGTTCCTCGGTAAGGTCATCCGCCTGACAGAGGGGCATCGTGCGAAGGTGGAGGAGAAACCGGAGGTGCGCAAGGCGGGGGGCGTCTTCTACACGCCGACTTATATCGTCGATTACATCGTTAGGCAGACGGTGGGTGAGGTGGTGCGCGGGAAGACGCCGAAGGAGGTTTCAGATATCACGATACTGGATCCGGCTTGCGGTTCTGGCTCTTTCCTGCTTGGCGCATACCAGTTCTTGCTGAACTGGCACAGGGACTGGTACATCGAGCATCTGGTCCCGGTGATCAAGGAGAAGGGGGCGACCTCGTCCGAGGTCAGGGCGCTTCTTCCGCCTGCACGGGAGGGGGCGCAGCGGCGCGGGCGGCGGGGCGCATCCGGGCAGCACCTCCCGATCTATAAGGCGGCGAACGGCACCGACTCACGGGTGAGGAGCGACTGGAGACTGACCACGGCCGAGCGGAAACGGATCCTCCTCAATAACATCTATGGGGTGGATATCGACCAGCAGGCGGTCGAGGTGACGAAACTCTCCCTCCTCCTTAAGGTCCTTGAGGACGAGAGCGAGGAGACGGTATCAAGGCAGCTGACCCTGTTTGCCGAGCGTGCGCTCCCGAGCCTGCATGACAACATCAAGTGCGGGAACTCGCTCGTTGGTTCTGATATCTACGATAATCTTGCGGTCCTGCCCGGGATCGAGGAACGCAAGCGGATCAATGCGTTTGACTGGGAGAGGGAGTTTGCCGGGGTTATGCAGCGCGGCGGGTTCGATGTTGTGATCGGAAACCCGCCTTACGTCAGGCAGGAGACGCTGGGGCATGAGTTCAAGGAGTATGCGAAGCAGCACTATGCGGTCTACCACGGGGTTGCCGATCTCTATACCTACTTCATCGAGAAGGGTGTCTCCCTGCTTCGGCCCGGCGGGCAGTTCAGCTACATCGTCGCGAACAAATGGTTGCGGGCGAACTATGGGAAACCTCTCCGCCGGTGGCTGAAGGAGAGGAGGATCGAGGAGATCGTGGACTTCGGGGATCTGCCGGTGTTTCAGGGGGTGACGACGTACCCCTGTATCATCAGGGTATCGCACGGAAAACCGCGTGAGACGTTCCCGGTCACGGAGGTTGCGTCGCTGGATTTCTCTGACCTCTCGGAGTATGTCAGGGAGTCGAGTTTCCTGGTCAGGCAGGACGACCTGGATGAGGAGGGGTGGTCGCTTGTGGATGAGCAGACCGGTGCTCTGCTGAAGAAGATCCGGGGCGCCGGGGTGCCGCTTGGGGAGTACGTGCAGGGGAAGATCTACCGTGGCGTCCTTACCGGGCTGAATAAGGCGTTCGTCATCGATGCGGAGACCCGGGATAGGCTGATTGCAGAGGACCCGAGGAGCGCGGAGGTGATCAAGCCGTTCCTCGCCGGGCGGGATGTGAAGCGGTATGCGCCGCTGGAGGCGGATAAGTTCTTGATCCTCTTTGAGAAAGGGGTTTCTAATCGAAAGGGTGCGGGGTACCGGAGTAAATGGGCCTGGGTGGAGAATGAGTATCCCGCGGTTGCGGCGTATCTAAAGCCGTTTCAGAAGGCTGCAGAGAAGAGGTATGATAAAG
The DNA here is from genome assembly GCA_022837745.1 of Methanomicrobiaceae archaeon. Lineage (GTDB taxonomy): Archaea > Halobacteriota > Methanomicrobia > Methanomicrobiales > Methanoculleaceae > Methanoculleus. Next base: position 24,471 of record JALHIW010000015.1, read on the forward strand.
GCGATTACTGGTGGGAACTGCGGGCTTGTGATTATTATGATGCATTCGAGGGGCCCAAGATTATTTTCCCTGACATTGCCGAGCGCCCCCAGTTCACCATCGATGCAGAGGGCGGGTTCTACAACGCCAATACCTGCTATAATGTATTCATCAATGACACGTTCCTGCTTGGCATCCTCAATTCAAGTTTGATCAACTTCTACTATCGGAATGTGGCGGCGGTGTATCGAGGAGGGTATCTCCGCTTTTTCTCACAGTACGTGGAAATGCTGCCAATCCGCCCCATCGACCCCTCCGACCCTGCCGACGTCGCCCGCCACGACCGCATGGTCTCCCTCGTTGAGAAGATGCTCGACCTGAACCGGAGGCTTGCCGGGGCGAGGATGGGGCAGGATAAAATCTTCATCAGCCGCGAGATCGAGGCGACCGATGCGAGGATTGACGCGCTGGTCTACGAGCTCTACGGACTCTCAGAGGAAGAGATCGCACTGATTGAACGGGCTGTTCGGTCATGAAGCCGGTATGTCGAGGGGACACGGAGAGAAGCGATGCCGGCCTGGTGGAGGGATCGTGTACCGGTAGGCATGAACATGGATTTTCCTGAGAGGGAGAACCATCGGATCACGATTTGAGAGATCTGCAACTCTGTAGTCAGACAAAAGATGACTATTTTCAGCGTTTACCGATGCTGCACTCATCACCGGCACAAACTCCGCGCTAACACACCGGGCATGCGGGGGCTCTATCATCCGGCCGTCAACCAGAGGATGGGGAGACCCCACGAATTCTTGCAGACGCTTCAAGGAAGCATACACACAATGGGATGGACGCTGTTCTACTTATAATTTCTATCACATTCCTTTACACGTCCATGGATTGCTCCAGAAACGGAAGGACCAGAATCCTGCAAGTAACAAAGAGATGGGAGAAGCTCTGTTATGGCTCTGCAGTCAATGGAGAGAGGCGATACGACCAGTCTGATAGGAGAGTGTCCTCCTCCAGAGCCGCACTCATAAAGGTTATGCCGGTTTCCGGCAATTGGAACTCTGGGACGCCCTGGTGCATGAGCAGGGGTTCGCAAACGAGTCGGCCCGGGCGCGGTTCAGGGATTTGTGGAGATGCCAACGCAGTGCTGTGGTGTCCCGGTCGTGGCGGTATCGTTAACGAGGGGTTCTGCCCGGCAACCATGGCATTGACCGGGCAGGAGGAAGTCTGGGCGACGGTGAAGTTGGTCTTCATCCCTGACCGCCAGCATCTTTTCCTCCGCACCGGCGAGGCAGAAACATTCAGCCTGCTCTCCCATGCAAACGTTATTAGGGGACAGGCCCCATCTATGGATAGGGGAGTTTTCGGGATGAGAACAGCGGAGCGGGACGTCCGGCACGCACTTGAGCGGCTTAAGACCGTCGAGGGATTCGATAAGGTCCGCTTCATCATCCTCTACGGCTCCGTCGCCGAAGGGCGGGCGAGAGCAGCGTCTGATGTCGATCTCGCCGTCTACTACGATGGGAACCATGAGGAGGCCGCCAGGTTCCGGTTTGCGGCGCTCTCCGAACTTGCAGACGACCGCTACGACATCCAGATCTTTTCCCATCTGCCGCTCTACGTCCGGACGGAGGCCCTCCGCGGAAAGGTCGTCTACTGCACCGACGAGCGTTTCCTCTACGACGTCGCGTATCGAACGATCCGGGAGTTCGACGACTTTAAACATAGACTCTACGATTACATCGGGAAGGAGGTGATGACGTGACGGAGGGGATCAGGGACACGGTCATCCGCATCAAACTTCAGGAGATGAGCGAGAGCGTCGATATGGTCAGGGAGCACCTTCCCGATTCAGTCGAGTCGTTCGGACGGCTCGGCATCATAAAGGATGGCATCTATAAGCGTATCGAGTACGCCATCGAGAACGTCTTTGACATCTGCGCCATCGTGAACGCGGACCTCCACCTCGGCGTCCCGGCTACCGACGAGGATATACTCGAGAACCTCGTGCGCCACGGAGTATTCGGCCCTGAGATGCGGCAGAGCCTGAAGGCGATGAAGGGGTTCCGGAATATCGTCGTCCACCGATACGGTGCAATCGACGATTCACTTGCCTTCTCGATATTGACGGAGCGCATCGGGGATTTCGCTCTTTTCCGGCAGGAGGTTGAAAGGTTCCTGCAGTCGCCGGAGGCGCGGGGCTCTACCTGAACTCCGGCAACAATAGTTTCTACGCCGGATGTTCATACCCTCAAACCCCCCGCAGATGGTGTTGTTTGTGAGGGACCGGCTCCCGGGCAACGGGGAGAGGTGGCAGAAGCCCCGGAAACAGTTATTCCTGCCCCTCCCCCCTGTTCAGGAGCACCATGCTCGTGAAGATGCCGGAGAAGACAACCTGCATCCCGGCAAGGAAGAGGGCCAGCGCCCAGACGGCGTTTGCGATCTGGAAGGGTGGAGTCGATGCCAGGCCCCACGAGGCCGCCAGCGGCCATCAGCAGGATCCCGGCGAGGGGGTCCGGGATCTCGAGGAAGTTGCAGGTGTCATCCGCGTCCCGATGACGATATAGCGCCCCCCGGGCACCAGCACGCGGAGAGGTGCGTCCGGCGCTGTACCGAACCTCTATCTTAAAGGCATCCGTTAACGCCTGCATCCCCGGCGGCCCGAAGAGTTGACTCTTGACACAGAAATTAGTTATAGCGCGATGACGACCTCTTCAATCAGGAGGCCGGGCACCTAAAACAGGATAGAACCATGAGAGAATCATTAATACTGAGAGTCGCCGCCGTGCTCCTGATCGTGCTCACCGGGATCGCACCGGCGGCCGCCCTCGACGACCTCACGGCCGATCCTGCACGGATCGAGGAGATGACCCACGACCTCTGCACGTTTGAGCGGTTTTTGGAGTCAAAAGATCGGACGGCGGCGGCGACCTATATCGCCGCGGCGATGGAGGAGCGCGGGCTTTCGGTCAGCACCGGGAGGTTCGCATACACCAACTGTTACTTTGATCCGCCGCTTGCCCTCTCCTCAAACATCATCGGCGTCAGGGAGGGGGAGACCGACCGGATCGTTATCATCTCCGCGCACTACGACACCGTTCACGGGACGCCCGGCGCCGACGACAACGCCGCGGGCGTCGCGACGATGCTTGAGGTCGCCCGGATCCTCAATGCCACCCCCCTGAACCAGACGGTCTACTTCATCGCCTTCGGCGGCGAGGAGACCGGGCTTGACGGGAGCAGGCGGTGGCTCGCCGACAACCAGGACATCCATGGCCGGACCGTCGTCGCGATCAACCTCGACTGTATCGCCTCCGGGGACCGGCTGCTGATAACAGCGCTCCCCCAGCACCGGGGGATCCTCGATGCACTCCCCCCATCGGCCTGCGTCGAGGAGACGCCGGCACAGCTGCTTGACGCTGCTCGGGGGGATGAAATCTCCTTCCGTGCCGCCGGTATCCCGGCGCTCCGCATCTACGAGCGCGACAGTCACGCGATCATCCATACCCCCGACGACCGGCCGGAGAGGCTCAACTACACACTCGCCGCTGAGTGTGCAGGAATCGTCGCCGGGACGGTTGTGGGACTTGACGCGGGCGGTGACGAGCCTGAGATCGATCTTTCGATCGAGAACGGAACGGCTTTCTTTACAACTCCAAATGGCGCACCGGTCGAGGTGATAGTCGACGGCACCAGCCTCGGGGCAGTCCCGTCCGGGTCGGTCACCCTGCCGGGAGGTGTGCACACCGTAGAAGCAGTCACCTACAGCCCCACCGGGGCGAAAGCGGTCGCGACGGCCACGGGAGAGGGGGTAGGGATCGTGCCGCCAGCGGTATCGGGAAGCGCCGTCACCATTCCCTGGGGGGACGAAATCGAACCGGGTGAAGACATTCCAACCCAACTTGCCCTTTCAGCCGCCGTCCCGCTCTCCTACCGCATCGACCGGCCTGAAGAGGTTCTCCGGGTCGATGGTTACTTTGACGGGATCCTGATCCGGGATCTTGAGAACGGCCTGGCGGTGATCCCTGCCCCCGGGCAGCACTCCTTCACGGTCGCGGCGTACGGTGCCGACAGCTCGGTTCTCGGGGTTGACCGGGCTGATTTCCTCCTCCTGCAGTACGGGAAGGTTGACATCGACGGAGGTCTCCTCGAGGTCGACGAGACCGGCGGGATAGCCTGCTCCGCATCGGCCCGCACCCACACCCGCACATACACTCCCGGTGAGCGCTACTGGGTCGTGGTGGGGTGCGACTACCGGGACACCGCGGAGGTGTTCCTCCAGATGGCGGAGTTCCGGGTCGACGGCCCCGGCGGCCGGAAGTATGAATGCCGCTTCTTTGACATGCCAGTCCTCAACGACACCCGGCAATCTGAGATCGTGCTCTTGCTGGACCCGGAGGGGCCGGGCACCTACCACTGGACGATCTCCTGCAGCGAGGGCGGCCACAGGGCCGCGGAGACCGGGAGCCTCGTCCTCCGGTGAAGCCCTTGGTTATCAGGCCCGTTGTGAGTGTTGCAATCCGGTTTCCGGCAACGCTCCGGGTTATAGTCGCGGAAACTGCGGTGACATCAACCAGTTTTCGCCCATTCGGGCAGTTGGTCTATCTTTCTCTCCCAGTCGGTGGTATTGCCGGTGCTCTCCCAACCGACGGTCTCGCCGCCGGCATCGGTGACGGCGGTAACCACTCTACAGTCATCGATACTCTCCCATGCTGCAGGATCGGTCTCCGCCCCCACATGCCGGGGAGGAGGAAAGGCAGATGAATTTTACCGATTCTCCTGTCTCGTTGAACACGCCGGCCTTGAAGATCTGGCCTCCCTCGAACAGATCCAGGACTTCGCTGTCGTTTCGCATTATCCGGGTCATCCGGTCATACCCGGAGACCCGGCCGTGTGCGGCTTCGTCATCATCGGCATAGCCCATGCTCACCAGAAGAAAAAACGGAGATGGCCGCAGAGAGCACGACGGCAATTGCCAATAATAATCCTGTTTTCTTATTTGAATGCATTAATCGCCCTCAGGGCATGCGGGGGCTCTATCATCCGGCCGTCAACCAGGAGGTGGAGGGACCAACACACTGCGGGATACCGATATCCACGCATGATAAGTCAACGTTCAACCTCTTCTGTCACACGCGTCTACACGAGGCCATCAAACCTATAGCCGTACTGGTTTGATGAGAACTCTCAGCGGCCGGGCGGATCCCGCTCACTCTGCACAATTTGAATCCTCCACCTCATTTCCCACCCTCCCACAGGGGCGGCACCTCGAACCTTGAGAGCAGATGGCGGCAGATCCTGCAAAACCCTGAGACCTACCCCTCATCCCCCGCCCGTTCAACAAGCGCATGGGCTGCAGCAGCGGCCTCCCGGATGATCTCCTCCTCTCCCGGCACCTCCCGCTCGTGCATCAGGATCCTCCCCTGGCAGAGGACGGTCCTGACCGCTCCGCCGTTGCAGGCATAGACGAGGTTTGATTCGGCGTGAAATAGCGGTGTGTTGCAGACTGCCCGTGTATCCAGGAGGGCGATATCGGCAGGAGCGCCGACTGTAAGCGTCCCCGGGCCGGTGCCAAGCGCACGGGCGCCCCCTGCGGTCGCCATCGTGAAGACCTCGCCTGCGGGGAGGAGGGTCGGGGAGTTCCAGGCGAACTTCTGCAGCAGTGCTGCAAACTTCATCTCCTCAAATAGATCCAGGTTGTTGTTTGAGGAGCAGCCGTCTGTCCCCAGGGTGAGACCCGCCCCATGCTGCTTAAGCCACTGGCATGGCATCGCCCGGTTTACGGCAAGCTTCATGTTGCTTGCCGGGTTGTGGGAGGCGTGGACGCCGCGCTGCCCGAGGAGACGGCACTCAGACTCGTCAAGCCAGCAGCAGTGCGCGGCGACGGTGCGGGGGGTGAGACAACCGCAGTCGTCGAGGAGATGCGCCGGGCGCTTTCCATACTGCGCCAGGCAATCGGTGACCTCCTTCCCGGTCTCGGAGAGGTGGACGTGGATACCGATATTCTGCTCTTTTGCAAACCCGGCACACCAGGAGAGACCCTCAGGGGAGACGGTGTATACGGAGTGCGGGCCGACGGCCGCCCGGATACGGGGGTTTTTGAGCGAGGCGATGCGGCGGACAAGTGCCTCCGTCGCCCTGATCTCGGCCTCGCGTTTATCCTCCATACCGAGGTCGATGAACCCGTAGGCGAGCGTTGCCTTCAGCCCCATCTCATCGACCGCCGCTGCGGCCCGGTCCATGAAGAAGTACATGTCGTTGAACGCGACGGTGCCGCTCCTGATCATCTCCAGGCAGGCGAGTCTCGTCCCCGCGTATACGTCATCGCCGGAGAGGTGGGCCTCGAGCGGCCAGATCTTCTGCGAGAGCCAGTCCTGGAGTATCATATCGTCCGCATACCCTCGCAGCAGACTCATCGCGGCGTGGGTGTGGGTGTTGACCAGTCCGGGTATTGCGAGCCTCTCAGAACCGTCGATTATGATATCGGCGTCGATCGCGCCTCTCGCGTCATCCCCGATCGCGACTATGGTGCCGGTCTCGTCGATTGCTATATCAGCGGTCGATCCATCGATGGTGGCGACCCCGGCGATCAGGATCGAACCACGTGCGGAAAAGGTATCGTTCATGCAAGTTGCTCCACAATCTTCTCAAGGATCCTCTCTGTCCTCCGGGCGTTCGCCCTGGAGACTGCAAGGATATGCTCATAGGTCAGGGTCTCTCCACCAAGACCGTTTGCGTAGTTATCCACGGTGCAGATGGCGGCAAACCGCATCCCGAGTTCCAGGGCAAGCGTCGCTTCACTTGCAACGGTCATCCCGACGAGATCCGCCGCACCTGCGAGAGCCCGCACCTCGGCGACGGTCTCTATCCTGGGCCCGCGGGTCTGGGCGTAGACCCCGCCGACCCTGGCCTCCGGCACCAGGTCGCCAAGGGTGCGGATGAGGTCTGCGTCGAGTTCCGGCCGGATGTGTTCGATGGTGAAGTCGTATATGGACGGGATCTCGGTGACGCTGATGTAGTCTGTCGGGATGGCAATCGAACCGGGCTCAATCACGTGCTTCAGCGACCCTGATGAACCGAACGCGACGATCTCATCCACCCCCAGAACCGCAAGAGCGGCGAGGCAGGCGCGGTAGTTGATCCGGTGCGGCGGAAGGTTGTGCTGGTGGCGCATCAGCAGCGCAAACTCTCCGGTGTGCACCTCCGCCTTCCCGTAAGGAGTGGCGACGTCTCTCTTCTCAAGCGCCGGCAGGTCGGCGAAGAGAAGGCTGGTGCCCCCGATTATCCCGAGCATCAGACCCGCTCCAGGCCGGCCGGCGTTGCGGCATTCGTTTCTCCATCAGACATACTCTCTAAAAGGGTGGGCTTCCTGGCTGAAAAAGGCTCACCATACGATGCCCCGGTGTCTGTAAAGATTTACATCCCCCTGCGTCAACCGGAATACTCATGGGCTGGTTTGAGGTGGTCGGCGAGGATGCGATCAGGAACGGCGAGTGCACAGATGTCTACTTCAAGCGAGTGGTCGAGGTCATGGAGCGGGACGGCGTCAACCCGCAGGTCACGATGGAGGTGACTGCTGCATCACTCCCGGATCCCCGGGCGGTCTTCTGCGGTCTGGATGATGTAATCAAACTCCTGGAAGGTCTGCCGGTGGACGTGGATGCGATGCCGGAGGGCACGATCTTCTGCCCAAACGAGCCGGTACTCCGGATCTCCGGGCGCTACAGGGACTTCGCGGTCTACGAGACCGCAATCCTGGGTTTTCTCTGCCACGCGTCGGGGGTGGCGACGGCTGCCGCCCACATGAAGGTGGCTGCGGCGGGGCGGCCGGTATACTCGTTTGGCTCGCGCCGGCAGCACCCGGCGATCGCGGCAATGATCGAGCGGGCGGCCTGGATCGGCGGGGTGGACGGTGTGAGCAACACCGCTGCGCCGGAAGGGATCCCGCTTGCCGGGACGATGCCGCACGCGTTTGTGATGTGTTACCCGACGCCGGAGGACGCCTGGCTTGCGTTTGCACATGGTGCGGGCCCTGATGTGCCGCGGGTGATGCTTGCAGACACATTCTCCGATGAGAAGGATGAGGCCGTAAGGGCGGCAGCCTGCGGGGCTGAGGCTGTCCGGCTTGACACGCCACGGTCTCGCCGGGGTGATCTGAGGGCGATAGTTGAGGAGGTGCGCTGGGAACTGGATATACACGGATACCCGGGGGTGAAGATCTTCCTCTCCGGCGGCCTGACCCGTGCGGATGTCGCAGCCTGCCACGACGTTGCTGACGCATTCGGTATCGGCGGCGCGATTGCAAACGCTCCGGTGATAGATTTTGCCCTGGATATTGTGGAACTCAAGGGCCGGGCGTTTGCAAAGCGGGGGAAGCGGAGCGGCGTGAAACAGGTCTACGAACTTCCCGGCGGCCATCGCCTGACGCTCCCGGCCCAGACCCCGGCACCAAAGGACGCGGTGCCGCTCCTCGTGCCGTGTGTCAGGAACGGTGCGCCCGTCGTGCGCCCGAGGATGGAGGATGCGCGGGAACGGGTTCTCTCCCGGCTTAGGGCTCCTGCAGGGAGAGGATAGCGCGGCAATCTGCCCGAACCCTTATTATGTGATCGGGGCCAACGTTATAGGGTAACAGGGGCCGATAGATCAGGGGGAGATCGCTACCTTGGCATGGTAGAGGCCGCGGGTTCAAATCCCGCTCGGTCCATTTGTTTTTCGATATCAAGTTGCGAGCGGGCCTACTTTATATAATAAGGCCATACCCCCGCTCAAGAAGCACATCGGGGGCAGTTTATGCTGTATTTAGACACTTTGTGAACTGCCCCACATGAAGGCTTGGGGTCTTCCCGCTCTGCCCCCGCAAGATAAATATAACCTGTTTTTGGCAAGGCGCTGAAAAGAGCCCCTCACCCGGTCCGCGTATCCAGCCACCTGCCGAGGAACTTCCTGATCAGAAGACTGGCATTCCCCTCCCCAAAGAGGTTCTTCTGCCGCGCCGCCGGTGAGAAATGCCGAACAGCATCGAGAATCCGATCCCGGTGCGCACCGACAAGCACGTTCCACCCGCTCTCGACCGTCTCGACCCATTCGGTATTCTCACGGAGGGTGATGCAGGGCACGCCGAGCAGGTAGGCCTCCTTCTGGATGCCGCCGGAGTCGGTCAGGATCTTCTCCGCATGCGCCATCAGCCTTATCATATCAAGGTAGCCGAGCGGCTCGGTCAGGATGACGTTACCGGGTATCTTCCCGAGAAGACCGTATTCTCCCAGGAACTTCCGCGTCCGGGGATGGACCGGGAAGACGACAGGTCGCCCGGCCTCCCCCAGGGCGCCCAGTATGGCGGTCATACTCTCACGGCTGTCGGTGTTTGACGGCCGGTGGACGGTGACCGCCAGGTAGTCCCCCGGTTCGACACCCACGTCCTCCAGGATCCGGGAACGCTCTTCCGCGACACCGCGGTTATAGTTCATAGCATCGACCATGACATCCCCGACCAGGAAGACACCATTCCTGATCCCCTCGGCCGCAAGGTTAGAGACCGCCGTCTCCGTCGGGCAGAAGAGGATCTCCGAGCAGTGGTCGGTGAGCACCCGGTTCACCTCCTCGGGCATCCGGCGGTCAAAACTCCGGAGCCCGGCCTCCACGTGCGCCACAGGTATATTGAGTTTTGCTGCCGCAAGCGCTCCTGCAAGTGTGGAGTTTGTGTCACCGTAGACCAGGACGGCGTCCGGCCTCTCCCCATCCAGGACGTCCTCGATCGCCGCAAGCATCGCCCCCGTCTGGCGGCCGTGCGTCCCCGATCCGATCCCCAGGTTGTAGTCGGGTTTCGGGATGCCGAGTTCCTCGAAGAAGACCCCCGACATCCCGTGGTCGTAGTGCTGCCCGGTATGGATGAGAACCTCCCGGTGTTCTTTCCGGAGTTCCCGGGATACCGGTGCACACTTTATGAACTGCGGCCTGGCGCCGACGATCGATGCGACCTTCATGGACTACCGCCGGATCGGATGGCTGTTCTTGTCGCCCCGGCCGATGCCCTTGTAGATGAACCCGGCCTCGATGAACGCGTCGGGGTCGATGACGTTCCTGCCGTCCACGATCACCGGGTGCTCGCTTCCGGAGAGTTCCGCTGCCCGTGCAGGTTCAAGGGAGAAATACTGCCTATGGCCGGTGAAGATCGTGATCACATCCGCACCCGCCAGGGCTGCATCAATGTCGTGCGAGACCTCGATCCCCGGGTACTCATCCACATACGGGTCGTGGACGCGGACGTCTGCACCCGCCTCTTCCATCGCCTCAAGGTATGGCTCTGCCGGGGTGTTTCGGGTATCATCGGAGTTCTGGATGAACGCCCACCCGAGGAGCGCCACCTTCGCACCCTCCGCCGACTTGCCGGCGCGTTTGAGCCCCTCGATCGTCAGGTGCACCATGTGCTTTGGCATGAACTCGTTTATCCTGCGCGCGGCGCCAAAGATCGATTCCGTCCCGTGCGGATACCACAGGTCGCCGCCGAGGAGGACGGCGCCACGCTCAAGGTGCCAGGTATCTTTTGTCAGACAGTGGCCGCCGACACCCGCACCCGGCCAGAGGACCGCGCGTGTGATACCCTCACCCTTGAGCGAGTCGATCCCCCTCCGAACATCGTAGACGTTGACGCCCATCGCCTCACAGTGGAGGGCAAGCTGGTTCACGGCGGCTATCTGGAGGTCGCGGAAGGCGTTCTCGGCGGTCTTTGTCACCTCGGCCGCGGTCGCTGTCATCGTGATTATCCTGCCGGTTGCAATGACCGGCCGGTAGAGTTCAGCCGCCCGCGCTGTGCTCACATCATCTATCCCGCCGACAATCCGGTCGTGTTCGCGGATGTTCCTGATCAGCCGTCCGACCATCACCCGTTCAGGGGCATGAGCAAGCGCGAAATCCTCGCCAGCGGCCAGACCCGACTCCTCCTCCAGGATCTCGCGGGCCATCCCGGAGGTTGTGCCGGGGGTGACGGTCGACTCGAGCACCACAAGCGCTCCTTTTGTAAGATGCCGCCCAACCTGCCGGAGCCCCTCGGATAGCGCCGAAAAGTCCGGGATCAGGTCTTTCGGGTTCTTGAACGGGGTCTGGATGGCGAGCGTCACAGCATCGCACTCCGCGATCCGGGAGAAGTCCGATGTGCACCGGAACTTTCCAGCATCAAGAACCTTCACGAGCAGTTCTTCCAGACCAGGCTCCTCGCCGCGAAGCGGGGACTCGCCACGGTTGAGCATGGCGATCTTGTAGCCGGAAGACGGCGAATCGCGCTGGAACCCATAGACAAACTCAAACTCTGGCGCGTCGGCAAAGAGCACCGCGGCCGGTATGCCGACATACCCCATCCCGACCACGCCCACCTTTCTGATCGGGCCCCGGGCATTGATGATTGACTCCAACCTGCTGCTCATATAAAAACCATCCTTACACCGCAAAGCATCGGCTGATCTCTTCGCAGATCTCCATGTTAAGCAGCGCCTGCCCCGGGGTGACCGGGAACTCCCGTCCCCTGGCGACACACTCGAGGAATGTCGAGAGCTCGAGTTTCAGGGGTTCCTGTTTGTTCACAAGCACCTTCTCTATGATGTTCTCCTGGACATAGCGCTCGTCCTCGGCGGCGTACTGCCCGGGTTTGCGGTGGATGTAGACCTCCTGTGCCATGAAGTCGCCCTCGATGGTAAACTCTTCCTCCTCGATGTAGACCATCCTGATCTTCTTTGAGGACTTCCTGCTTGCGGAGAGGTAGACCGGTGTTTCATTAAAGGAGAAGAGGGCGCTGCATACGTCCTGGTTGCCGCTCCCGGCCAGCCGGTATGAGCCCTCCGGGAGGAGGACGTTTCGCATGATATCTATATCGTGGATCATCAGGTCCTCAACCACGGATGACCCGCTCACGCGGGAGGAGGCAGGGTTGTGCCGTTTCATCTCGACGTAGAGCGGGTCGCGGACAATCTTCTTGATCTCGGGGACGATCGGGTTGAAACGCTCGATATGCCCGACACCGACGACAAGGTCTTCCGGTATCATCCCGATGAGATGCCGGCTCTCCTCTGCCGTCGCGCAGATGGGCTTCTCGATCAGAAACGGCACCCCTGCATCGAGCGCCTGCCCTGCCACAGAGAAATGGAATGGTGTAGGGACGCAGATGCTCACGGCGTCCACTTTTGCAAGCAGGTCTTCAACGCCGGTTGAGACGGTTGCCCCGAATGCGTCAGCAAGGTCGCGTGCAGCCTTCTCGTTGATGTCATAGAGGTAGAGCGAGTCCACCGCCTTCAGTTCTGAGTATACGCGGGCATGGTTCCTGCCCATCATTCCAACACCGATTACACCTGCGTCCAATCTTTCACCGCCGGCAGCATGAGTTTGCGCTCAGTATTTGAGCGTCGTAAGGTATTACTATACCGTTTGTATTCGCTCTGACGTCAACTACCCCACCCTAAAGGGTGGGGCTTGCTGCCGGGGCCCCTTGCGGGGCACAGAGCTGCAATTTAATGTGTGCGAAGGTTGACGGTTCAAAA
>JALHIW010000016.1:0-36955 GCA_022837745.1 Methanomicrobiaceae archaeon
ACAGATCCCGGCCACCCCCCGGAATCTGTCCATGGATCGTCCGTGGACTGTCCACGGAGAGGTTTATCAAACCAGTGTGGCTGTTGGTTTGATGGCCTCCCCATCTTCCTCCTTGCGGACCAGCAACCTTTATTAATTCTTGTTCTGTATTCCCTCTTGCATGATCAAAGTCGCTATCAACGGTTACGGCACCATCGGCAAACGGGTCGCCGATGCTGTCGCCGCGCAGCCCGATATGGAGGTTATCGGGGTATCTAAGACCAGCGTATCCGCCGAGGCATACATTGCAAAAGAGAGGGGTTATCCCCTCTACATCGCAGACATCAGCAGAAGACCGGCATTCGAGAAGGCCGGGCTTGAGGTTGCCGGCGATGTCGAGACCATGATCAGGGCCGCCGATATCGTCGTGGATGCCACACCCGGAGGGGTAGGAGAGAAGAATCGGCCGATCTATGAACGTCTCGGTAAAAAAGCAATCTTCCAGGGCGGCGAGGAGCACGAGGTTGCCGGCTTCTCCTTCAACGCCCACGCAAATTACCGCGAGGCTGAAGGAAAACAGTTCGCGCGGGTTGTCTCGTGCAACTCCACCGGACTCATACGGCTCATCCACGCCCTGGATCAGGCCTTCGGAGTCGAGCGGGTCATGGCGGTGATGGTTCGGAGAGCTGCGGACCCCGACGATATTAAAAGGGGACCGGTCGATGCCATTGTCCTCAACCCGGCCACCATCCCTAGCCATCACGGGCCCGATGTCCAGACCGTCCTACCGCACATCGATATAGTCACACTGGCGATGATCGTCCCCACGACGTTTATGCACATGCACACAGTACAGATGAGACTGAAATCCAAGACCACGCGCGAAGAGGTGCTGAAGGTCTTTGAGAGGCACAACCGGATCGGGCTCATCCGCAAGGCAACCGGGATCGTAAGCAACGCCCAGCTCCGTGAGTATACCCAGGACATCGGCCGGCCGAGAACCGACCTCTGGGAGAACGGCGTCTTTGAAGAGTCGGTTGCCGTCCTGAACGGGAAGGATTTCTACTGCTTCCAGGCGATCCACCAGGAGGCTGATGTCATCCCCGAAAACATCGATTGCATCCGCGCGATGCTCGGAACGGTGAAGGATCCGGAAGAGTCCATCCGGATGACCAACGAAGCGCTCGGTCTCGTTCCCATAGGCTGAACGAGAGGACAGGGGGAGGAAGAAGGATTAACTCCCCGACAGACCAATCTTTTCTAATGGATCCATACAAACTGGCGACCCGTAATACTGTTGAGGTTGTAACCGGGGAGGAACTTCGGGCGCTCCTCGACCGCCCTGTCAGGCGGGTCTACACCGGCTACGAGCCGAGCGGGGAGATTCACCTCGGCCACATGGTGACGGTGAACAAACTGATGGACCTGCAGCAGGCGGGGTTTGAGGTGACAGTGCTTATCGCCGACCTCCACGCGTTCCTGAACCGCAAGGGGACGATGGAGGAGATCCGGGAGATAGCCGAGTACAACCGCCGATGTTTTGAGGGGCTCGGGCTTTCAGGCGCAAGATACGTCCTGGGCTCGGAGGTGCAGTTAACATCGGACTACGAACTTGCCGTCCTCGAACTCTCCCAGAGAGTCACCCTCAACCGCGCAAAGAGGAGCATGGACGAGGTCGGGCGGCAGATGGAGAACCCGATGGTCTCCCAGATGATATACCCCATCATGCAGATGGTCGATATAGCGACGCTGGAGGTGGACGCCGCTGTGGGCGGGATCGACCAGCGGAAGATCCATATGCTCGCGCGGGAACACCTCCCCTCGATCGGGTATCCGGCACCAGTATGTATCCATACACCGATCATAAACGGCCTTGATGGTAAGAAGATGTCATCCTCAGCCGGGAACGTGATATCGGTCGCCGATTCTGATGAGGAGATCCAGCGAAAGATTAAGAGAGCGTTCTGCCCGCCGGAGATCGAGAACAATCCGGTGCTTGAGATCCTGCGCTACCACGTCTTCCCGCGGAGCGGAAAGATCACCATCCACCGGCCCGCGAAGTTCGGCGGTGATCGGGAATTTGATACCTACGAAGACCTCGAACGCGCCTACGCCGCCGGGGAGATCCATCCAATGGACCTTAAGACAGCCACCGCCAGCCATCTCATAGAGATCCTCGCCCCAGTGCACGATTACGTCTTCAGCAGGTGATTCGGCCGTGAGCCGCAACGAAGAGTATGAACGGTTCGACCGCGAGATCGCAGAGATGGGAGTCAAAATAAAAGACGCAGACTCGCTGAAGGTACGGGACGATGTCTTCGACGAGGTCACCCTGATCGCGCTCTACAAACTCGTCCACAGGAAACTGATCTCGACCATCGGCGGGCCGATCAGCACCGGAAAGGAGGCAAACGTCTTCTACGGTGAACGCGACGGGCAGGGGATAGCGATCAAGATCTACCGGATCCAGACCGCGAACTTCAAGGCGATGACCGATTACCTGGCAGGAGACCGCCGGTTCTCAAGCGTCCGTGGGACGCGCAAGGGTATAATCTTCGCCTGGACGAAGAAGGAGTTCAGCAACCTGGCCAGGGCACACGAGGCCGGGATTCCGACCCCTGAACCGCTGGCGTTCGACCGAAACATACTCCTGATGGAGTTCCTGGGTGAAGACGAGATCCCATACCCGCAACTCCGGAACGCCGAAGTTGAGGATTACGGGGCGGTCTACAACGAGATGCTCGGGTATGTGGATCTACTATACAGGGAGGCCCGCCTGGTTCACGCCGACCTATCCGAATACAATATCCTCTACCACGAGAAACCATACCTGATCGATATGGGGCAGGCGGTAACCCTGGATCACCCGCAGGCACGCGCGTTTCTGACCAGGGACATCAGAAACCTTAATCGCTACTTCTCCCGCTACTGCGATGTGCAGGATGAACAGGAGATCATCACGGCAATTACCGGTGCAGCGAAGACCAAAGAGCAGGGGGACTGACACCAACCATGACAAAAAGGGATACAAAAGTTTCAACATCAAGGATCGGCGCACTCATCGGTAAAAGCGGGTCCACGAAACGCGAGATCGAGGAGAAGACCGGAGTGACTCTCCAGATCGACAGCGAGGAAGGGCTGGTTAGTATCGAGGGGGATGACCCGGTCGGGGTCATGACGGCAGCAAACGTCGTATCCGCGATCGGCAGGGGGTTCTCACCGGAGCGTGCATTCCGACTCCTTGATGAAGAGGATATGATCCTTGATGTCATAGATCTCGCCGACCTTGTCGGGACAACCCGGCACCTCGAACGGCTCAGGGGCAGGATTATAGGGAAATCCGGCACATCTCGTGCCCAGATCGAAGATATGACCGGAACAGAGATCTCGGTCTACGGGAAGACCGTAGCGATCATCGGCCTCCCGGAGCAGGTCGAGATCGCGAGGAAAGCAGTGGAGATGTTGATCCAGGGCGTGCCCCACGAGAATGTCTACGCTTTCCTCGACCGGAAGAAGAAGGAAGCCAGACAGGCGATGCTGGATTATTACTCATGATGCGGGTAAGTCAAGCCGACTCCCCACTCCTGGTCGCAACGATGCGTGAAGTTATGCTGTTTGCAGTGGAAATGAGGGGGTACATATGGAAATAGCGGACCTCCCTCTCCCACCGGGTCTTGCAGCCAGATACATTGAGAGCGGGATCACAAAACTTTACCCTCCGCAGGAGGCCTGCGTCGAAGCAGGGCTTTTTTCGGGCAAAAACCTCCTCATCGCCATTCCCACGGCGAGCGGGAAAACCCTGGTAGCCGAGATGGCGATGCACCACCAGGTGGCAAATGGCGGTAAATGCCTCTACATAGTTCCACTCCGGGCTCTGGCAAGCGAGAAGTTCGAGGAGTTCTCGGGCAAAGGGCTCCAGGTCGGTATCGCCACCGGAGACTTCGACCGGCGGGACGAGTACCTGGGGCGAAACGATATCATAGTTGCAACAAGCGAGAAAGTCGACTCACTCCTGCGTAACCGGACGCCCTGGCTCTCGGATATCAGCCTCCTGGTTCTCGATGAGGTTCACCTGATCGATGACCCCTCCAGGGGAGCGACGCTTGAGATGGTGATTACAAAACTCAGGCACAAAAATCCGGGCATGCAGATCATCGCC
This sequence comes from Methanomicrobiaceae archaeon, assembly GCA_022837745.1. Lineage (GTDB taxonomy): Archaea > Halobacteriota > Methanomicrobia > Methanomicrobiales > Methanoculleaceae > Methanoculleus. Next base: position 4,139 of record JALHIW010000016.1, read on the forward strand.
CTCTCAGCCACCATCGGCAACCCGGAGGGTCTCGCCGGGTGGCTGGACGCCGAACTCATCGAGAGCGACTGGCGGCCGGTCGACCTCCGGGAGGGGGTCTTCTTTCTCGACTCAATCCAGTTCGCCGACAGCATCCGCCGAATCGACCGCCGAAGCAGATACGAAGACCTGGACCTCGTCCTCGACACGATCGAGGAGGGAGGGCAGTGCCTGGTCTTTGTCAGTTCCCGCAAGAACGCCGAGGCGTTTGCAAAACGCGCTGCATCAGGACTGAAACTTGCCAACCCGATCCTTGCTGGATATGCAGATAAGATCCGCTCGAATGCCGCGACCGATATGGGAAAGACCCTGGCTGCCTGCGTTGCAGCGGGTGCAGCATTCCATCATGCAGGGCTCGCGCGGGAGGAGCGCCAGATTGTCGAGCAGGGGTTCAGGGAGGGGTATATCAGGGTGATCGCCTCAACGCCGACGCTCGCCGCCGGGCTTAATCTCCCCGCGCGGCGGGTTATCGTCCGCGACTACATGCGGTTCAACGCCGGGGAGGGGATGGTCCCCATCCCTGTCCGGGAGTATCGGCAGATGGCCGGACGGGCCGGGCGGCCACACCTCGACCCATATGGCGAGGCTGTCCTTATCGCGAAGTCTGAAGAGACCGTCAACGAGCTCTTTGACTGCTACATTGAGGCTCCCCCGGAGGACGTCCGGAGCCGCTGCGCCAACGAGGCTGTCCTCTGCACCCACATACTCTCACTGATCGCGACAGGTTTTGCACGCGAGCGTGACGAGGTCATGGGTTTCATGGACGGGACTTTCTACGCACACCAGGGCGAGAATCCCCTTGCATTAAAGAGGGTCATCGACCGGGTGCTCGACTTCCTGCTGGAAGTCGAGATGATCACCGATGTTGGAGGATGGCTCGATACCACCGACTACGGTTCTCTCGTCTCCCGTCTCTACATCGACCCGAGGAGCGCTGAGTTGATCGTGACGGCGATGGCCGGCCAGAAGGAATACAGCGATGTCGGGCTTCTTCACCTCCTCTGCTCGACACCAGATATGCCTACACTTTATGTCAGGCGAAACGACCTCTACCTCCTCAATCAATTTCTGACCGAACATCTGGACGAACTCTGGTTGGAGATCCCATGGGACGCGGGGGAAGAATTCGACCGCAGTCTCAAGACAGCGCTCCTCCTCGCCGATTGGGTCAACGAGACGGGGGAGGATACGATCTGCGAACGCTATAACGTCGGCCCCGGCGACATCCACGGGATGGTGGAGAGCGTGGTCTGGCTAGTCCACGCAAGCCGACGCCTTGCAGCGCTCTTTGCCCCGCACCTTGTGCAGCCGATCGAGGAGCTGGAACTCCGGGTCAGGCACGGCGTCAGAAAGGAACTCATCTCGCTCATCAGCCTCCGCGGCATCGGCCGGGTCCGTGCCCGCCGACTCTTCAACAACGGTATCGACTCGATCGAGGCGCTCCGCGCGGCCGGGCCGGAGAAGATTGCAAAGATCCTGGGTAAAGGGATCACCGCCCAGATATTCGAGCAACTTGAAGGTCTGCGTGACGAGATTGAGGAGCCCACCCGGACACAATCGACCCTTTCCTGGTTTGGGTGACCAATAGATGACAGGGATGAGATACCAGATCTACCGCGCAGTCTTCACGGTCGAAGACAAAACCAGATTCTTAAACGATCTCCGGAGGATCGCCGACGACTACATGACACATATCATCCTCCTCGATGCCAACCACGTTGCAGGCCGGGAACATGTGGCGGCGGCGCTCCGACACGCCTGGAGGTCATGGGAGAGCGGTGAGCCAATAGCAAACTCGTTTGAGATGGAGGTGCTACTTTACGCCGCGGGGACACGGCAGTGCCATCTGGCCGGATCCTTTGGCATACATCCGGGGGAGAACCAGGCCTACGTCGTCATCTGCCCCCCAATCCCAGGCGCCCAGGAACGGCTTGCAGATCTTGTAGAATTCGTTGACTCCGATCGGGAGGAGGAGGTAGAGATCAAACCCGCGAAGCGGAAGGTTCTTGCAGAGTTTTTTGGGATCACCCCCGAGGAGGTTGCGGTGGTAGGCGAGGATCGGTTCCGTGAGCTCGTGCTCGAGCGGGTGGCCCTCCTCGATGTCTACCGCTGAGTGCCAGCCGAGGCATGGGTGAGGATATGCTGGATCTCGGGGAGGATGATCTCACGTGCGGCGAGCGTCACGGCTTTCGTCGACCCGGGGATGCAGAAGACCGCACGGCCGTTGACAACCCCGGCAACTGCACGCGAGAGGATCGCGGCCGTCCCGATCTCCTCGTAACTTTTCAGCCTGAAAAGTTCCCCGAAACCGTCGATTATCTTCTCAAGCAGCGGCACGACCGCCTCGATGGTCACATCGCTGGGTGTGAGCCCTGTTCCGCCGGTGACGATTACACAGTTTGCACAGGAAACTGCCTTGCAGACCTCTGCGCGGATCCGTTCCTGGTCATCCGGTATCACGGTGTAATAGGCCACCTCTATGCCCGCACTGGCAAGGAGATCAAGGAGGCTTTTTCCACTGGTATCGGTCTCGGGATTCCGGGTCGAAGAGACGGTTATAACAGCGCCGATTACGGTGAGTGATTTATGGTGACTATCATCCATGGGGACTCCCCGATATGATGTAGCGCGGATTTTACTTCTTTCTTTCTCCAGAAGTTAAGAATAATTGAGAGCATACGACCCCTGACCCCTTCGCTTCGACTGGAACGGGGGTAACCAACCAGCAGTCAGACAGGAGAACAGTGTGCTCCAGGATCTGTGATCATGGTGAAGGAGGATCTCAACTCTGTGATTAGCAGGACGCGAACATAGTGGGGATCTACCTGTTACCATTTGAGCGTATAAAAAAACTTCTATTATCCGCACAGTTTTATTCTATGTCCTCCTTTTTACCTCTTTTCAAATGGATATTTTTTTATAGTTTCAGTTTCATAGATGAAAATGACTATCGTCATCATGTTTTATGAACGATACAATAGGTTGTATCGTCATCACGCTCCACTGGAAACAAAGGGGTGTGCCCCCCCGATCTTTTCGCCTGCTTCTTTCAAGTTTGCCTGCAGCCAGATTTTATTAGACCCTCCATGGTTCCACTGGAAACGAAGGGGTTATCTATCCACAGAACGATCGTATTAAGAGTTCTCAACACGAAAACTCCCTCCCTTGCAAACCTCCCGGTGACAGAATGTCGGACGATAAAACAGGTTCTTTTGGCTTATTTAAGAAATACCTGGCCAATAAACGTATATTTAAGAATAGGGAGGTCCTGCGTCATAACTACCGCCCACAGTTTCTACCTCACCGGAAACCCCAGATCGATGAACTTGCGTCTATCCTCGCACCAGCTCTCACAAATGAGACCCCTTCAAATATCCTCATCTACGGGAAGACTGGAACAGGGAAGACAGCTTCTGTCCGGTATGTGGGAGCAGAACTCGAGAATGCCAGCGCGCTTGCCGGGACGAAGTGCAGGGTCGTTCACCTCAATTGCGAGGTGATCGACACCCAGTACCGGGTCCTTGCACAGATTGCAAACAGCCTTGATGACCTTGATGCACACCCGAGCGACAGCGCCAGAAACCTCATCCCCATGACGGGGTGGCCGACCGACCAGGTCTACACCGAACTCAAAAAGCAACTTGAGAGCGGCGGCGGGGTTGTGGTGATAGTCCTTGACGAGATCGATAAACTCGTCAAAAAGAGTGGTGATGACACCCTGTACAATCTTACCCGGATCAACTCTGACCTCCGACTTGCAAAAGTCAGCATCATCGGGATCTCAAACGACTTGCGGTTCACTGATTTTCTCGACCCCCGTGTCCTGTCGTCCCTCTCTGAAGAGGAGATCGTCTTCCCCCCATACAATGCCCCGCAACTCTGCGATATCCTCCAGCAGAGGGCTGAGATGGCATTCGTTGAGGGTGTGCTCGATGGTGCGGTCATCCCTCTCTGCGCGGCGCTTGCTGCACAGGAGCACGGTGATGCCCGGCGGGCGCTGGACCTCCTCCGGGTCTCGGGTGAACTTGCAGACCGCGAGAACGCAGAGTGCGTGACCGAGAAGCATGTCAGGATGGCCCAGGAGAAGATTGAGACCGATAGTATGGTTGAGTGTATCTCCACACTTCCGACACAGAGTAAGGCGGTTCTCTACGCGATGCTGATCCTGGAGCGGATGGGCAAACGGATCTTTACAAGTGGTGAGGTCACGGTTGTCTACCGTGAGATCGCCCGGATCATCGACCTTGATATCCTTACGCACCGACGGATCACCGATCTCATCTCCGAGCTCAATATGCTTGGGGTCATCAACACCAGGGTGGTCTCACGTGGGCGTTACGGCCGGACGAAGGAGATGTGGTTCGATGCAGCGGTGAGCAAGATCGATGAGGTTGTTACGCGTGACCCGAGGCTTGATGATGAGAGACTCAAAGAACTCGATATCAATCGGTTGAAAATGATGTTCAGGTGAAACCCATGGACGAAAATGATCGTATCCTCCTTCACCTCCTGGAGGAGAACTGTCGCACCCCGTTAAGTGAACTTGCGGTGCTGGCTGAGATGAGCGAACAGGATGTTAAAGACCGGATCAGTCGGCTGGAAGCCACAGGCGTCATCCGGCATTATGGGGCGGTCGTTGACTGGGAAAGGGCAGGCGATGGGCAGGTCACCTCGGTGATCGAACTGAAGGTGTCGCCCGAGCGGGACTTTGGCTACGACAGGATTGCCGAGCGGATCGCGCGATTCCCCCAGGTCCGTTCGCTCAGGTTGATGACCGGCGCATACGATCTCCAGCTCCTGGTAACGGGATCGAGCATGCATGAGATCGCGCGGTTTGTGGCCGAGCAGATCGCCCCGATGGACAGGATCCGGGAGACTGCGACGCACATCATTATGAAGACCTACAAGGAGAACGGCACAACCTTCGTCGAACGCGACGAGGTCGAGCGCCTGCCCTACTCTTTCTGAGGTGATGAGCGTTGCGGAGTTTCATCTCGGAGCGGGCCAGCGCCATACCGCCATCAGGTATACGTAAGTTCTTTGACATCGCTCAGACGATGGATGATGTCATATCTCTGGGTGTAGGTGAACCGGACTTTGTGACGCCCTGGTGTATCTGCGAGGCTGCCATCTACTCTATCGAGCAGGGGTCGACCGCCTACACCTCGAACAAGGGGACGCCACAACTCAGGGGTGCCATCAGCCACTACCTGGATACCAGATTCGGTACCGCCTACGATCCGGAGGAAGAGATCATCGTGACCTGCGGCGTCTCGGAGGCGGCTGATATTGCCATCCGGGCTGTCGTTGATCCCGGCGACGAGGTGCTTGTCGCCGAACCCTGTTACGTCTCCTATATCCCATGTGTCACGCTTGCCGGCGGGACGCCGGTGCCTGTTCCGTGCCGGGCAGAGGATGAGTTCCGGCTGGCGGCCGATGCGCTTGCAGAGAAGATCACGCCACGGACGAAGATCCTGATCGCAAACTTCCCTAACAACCCGACCGGTGGGGTGATGGGGGAATCGGACTGGCGGGCCATCGCCGATCTCCTGGTTGACCATGACCTGCTCCTGATCAGCGATGAGGTCTACGCTGAGTTAACCTATGAAGGTGGCCACTTCTCACCTGCGAGGATCCCGGAGATCCGCGACCGGACGATCACCCTGAATGGTTTCTCAAAGGCTTTTGCCATGACAGGGTGGAGGATCGGCTACCTCTGCGCCCCGCAGGGGATCACAGCGGCGGCGTTGAAGATCCACCAGTATGTCGCGCTCTGCGCTCCTGTCATGGGGCAGATCGCGGCCTATGAGGCGCTCAGGATCGGGGAGGAGGAGAAGGATGCAATGGTCAGGGAGTATCGTCTCAGGCGCAACCTCTTTGTTGACGGGCTGAACAAACTCGGTCTCTCCTGCCACCTCCCGAAGGGTGCATTCTATGCCTTCCCCTCGGTGGAGAGCACTGGTATGAGCGATACGGAGTTTGCAGAGGCGCTTCTGCGTGAGCAGCATGTGGCTGTAGTTCCCGGAAGCGTTCTCGGCCCTTCCGGTGCCGGGCACGTGCGGTGTGCCTACGCGGTCTCACGCGATGACCTCAAGGAGGCTCTTTCCAGGATGGGAGCCTTCCTCGAATCACATATATTATCGGAACAGGTCTCCCAAAATTAAAATCGAAACCAATTTAAGGGAGATCCCTGTACCTGCAATCGTCTATCTGCTGTCCGACGGAGGAATGACTCCCGGAGAACCCCTTTATTTCCACTGGAGATGTGAATTTATTCCTGGATCCCGGCCGGTGGGGATCGCGCTGCGGTCTTGCCCGAAGTCTGCCTTCAGGTTGGAAGACCGCGGATAGAACTCCGATCTTTCATCTGTCTACCAGGCGGGTGATCTTGCTGTAATTCAGTCTCCTCTTCGGAGATGGAGATCCCTGTCTGCGCTCGGCGCCGGGCGCAGGGAGGAGATCTCCAGTGGAAACGAAAGCGTCATGGCGGCGCAGGCCTCCTGCGGTGGGAGGGAAAAAGTTATCGTTTGATCCCCTTTCCGGCAGAAAAGGCTTTTCCAAGCGTTTTCCCATGCCCATAGTACTCCTGCCTCATAGAGTCGTAGGCAATGGGTCGGATCTTATCGAGATCGGGTCTGCCATCATCCCCAACGACACCCTCGTCCATTTTCACGTCCAGGATCTCGCCGATGAACTGGGTGTGCACGCCGATCTCGACCGTCTGGAGGAGGCGACATTCCAGGACGACCGGGAACTCCCCCACGTAGGGGGCGTTCACCAGGTCACCTTTAACCGGTGTGAGGCCTGTAACGGCAAACTTGTCCTCGTCCCGGCCGGAGACGATACCGAAATAATCAGTCTCCCTGATGTAGTTGACGGATGGGATACTGATCGTGAACTCGCGCTGCTCGACCAGGTTTGTGTAGGTCTGCCTGGTCTTCTGAACCGAGACCGCCACCGCTGGCGGACGCGATGAGCAGATCCCTCCCCAGGCCGCGACCATGGCATCCGGCCGGCCGCTGGCATCGTAGGTTCCGATCACCAGTACCGGATGAGGGTAGAGGACCGTCCGTGGGCCGATTGACTGTTTCTTCATGGGAATACGGTTCGTCTCCCGACCCGGATAAAACTTTTCGAACCCGGCGAGGCGTGTCCTGCTGGTGAACGGTCTCGTCTCACGCGCTACCCACCACTCCTTTCTTCTGTTGCTGCACCGAGCGGAAGAGGAAAAACCCTACGATCATAAACGTTGCTATAGGCGAGAGCCAGGCGGGGATACGGAACCCGAAACTGTCCGCGAGCATGATCGTCCCCAGCACCAGGATAGAATACATCGCCCCGTTTTTGAGGTAACAGAATTTCCTGATCTGGTCGACGCCCCTGACGGTAAGTTCCCTTACTACGAATGCCCCGACACCGTTTCCTATCAGGATAAGAGGGACAGAGAGGGTGAAAGCAAACGCCCCGATGACTCCATCGATCGAGAACGTTGCATCAAGTACCTCGAGGTAGGCAAGTTTAGAAACATCAGACATGCCTGACCCCATCATACGGGCCTCCTGCACCTCGGCGTTCTTTCGGAAACCGTGGACGATGAAGAAGACGGTGGAACCGAGCACGGCTGCGAAGCCCATCATGGTGTTGATCTGGAGGGCAAACCAGACTATAACAGAAAGCAGGATCGAGGCGATGGCGTAGAACCAGACGGCCTGCCTGGAGAAGAAACGCTCGCTCCTGAGGTAGCAGTTCTTCTCCTCCGCAAAGAGCCAGTGAAAGAAGAGGAGAATGAGGAACATCCCACCAAATATCAGGAGGATCGGGGCGGACTCTTCGACCGCGGCCACTACGGCGGGATCGCTCGAGAAGGTTGCGAGCAGCGCTTCAATGGGCCCAAGCGAGGGTGTCGTCATCCAGACAATCAACCACGGCAACAACCCGCGGACAACAAAGACAGCAATGATCAGACCCCAGACAAGAAACCACCTGCGTGCCCTTTGGCTCATCGTTGCGAGGACGTCGGCGTTTATGATTGCGTTATCTACGCTTGAGACCGTCTCGAAGACGATGAGGCCTGCAATGGTAAGGATTATCAGCAGCCAGTCCATTATGCGGCTGTAGAGTCTGCTGCTGATTGTATATTAAAGATTGGATCTAACGAAGAGCGGGAGCAGTTCGTATACGGCTAATGTCGAAGCAGAGTTGCCTGTGGGTGGCGGTCAGGGGGGATGTCATGATCCTGGGGAACTGTGGATCCCCGGGGTCGTTCAGGTGATGGGCGGTGCGGCGACTCAAAAGATGGAGCCGCGAGGCTGGCCGCCATCCCGCTTGAAGATCATTTTCCTGTATCCCCCTCAGCAAGCCACCTGCTCTTCGGCAAAGGCTATGGCCTCGCCGACCTGTTTTATCGACCCGCGAATTGCCATGACCATCTCATCCCAGGTCGAGCCTGCTTTGATCTCAACCTCACGGTCAAGCGCATACACCCGGAATAGGTAGGCCTCCGGTTTACCGGCGTCTGGCGCGGGCCCCCGGTAACCGATAGTGCCAAAATCGTTCTCGCCCTGAACAGCATGAAGCGGTGAGTCCACCTCACCGCCGGGAGGGAACCCTTCCGGGATCTGCGGGACCGCAGGGAGGTTCCAGGTGACCCATGCCACCCGTGAGGCACCATCCTCCGGGCATGCCATCACCATGATCGCAAGCGACCTGATCTCCGGGAGGAGCCCCTCAACCCGGATCGGCGGTGAACGGTTTGCCCCTCTGCTGGTGTATTCCTCGGGAAAATCCTCAAAATCCAGTTTCACAATCAGTTTCTCCATAATATCCGGCTCCGTTGATACTCTTTCTGGAAGCAGGAGATAAAAAAGGTTCGTAACACTTCATCTTGGGCAGTGGCGGCGGTCTCGCCGAATCCGGGGACGTGCCCGCGCATTGAGTTGATGGTGTCCTGCTTCAGAGCGCCTGCAGGCAGATTCGAGCATCCCGTCAACCTTAGACCTTTGGGAGGTAGCGATGAATCTCGCCACGCAGCAGGCAGGGGCCGCGCAGGCCGATGGTCCCATAATCGTTTGAGAACCTCATGTCTTTCTGGAGCGGTGGAGACGATACCAATAACTTCCGGGAGATCGATGATCAACCGGAAGATGACGAAAAAGGGTGACAGACTGGAGGATACGGCCATGACCCCGGGGGCGGATGCGCTGATAGTCTACACCGACGGCGCTTCCAGGGGGAACCCCGGAGATGCCGCGTGGGCTTACGTGATCGTGCGTGGCGGTTCCGTCGTGGCCTGGCGTTCGGGCTACCTGGGTAAGACGACCAACAACGTTGCCGAGTACCATGCCATCATCAACGCTCTTCGCGCTGCCCGTGAGTTAACCAGCGGGAGCGTCCTGGTAAGATCGGACTCGGAACTGGTGGTGCGCCAGGTCACCGGACGCTACCGCATCAGAAAGGAGCACCTTGCCGGTCTTGCAGAAGAGGTGTGGCGGCTGATGCGGGATTTCACCGAGGTCCAGTTTGAGAGCGTCCCGCGTGAACATCCCTGCATCAAGGTCGTGGACCGTCTCTGCAACGAGACTCTCGATGCAAGGCCGCAGGTAAAGGAGTGAGCGCGGCATGGAAAGGATCGAGTGCATCCCGATAGGGATCGTCCGCTCTCCCTACAGGAATTCGGGCGATGCCCCCCGGCAGGGACGGCTGGCGGATACCGTCGCGGAGATCCACGTCCATGACGCCTGCGCCCCCGGTCTTGAAGGCATCGAGCGCAGCAGCCATCTCATAATCCTCTACTGGCTCGACCGCGCGGAGCGTGGGCAACTCTACGCAAAGCCCCCTGGAGAGTCCCGGGAACGGGGGGTCTTCTCCACCCGCTCGCCAGCCAGGCCAAACCCTATCGGTTTCGGGGTTGTCGACCTGATCGGGAGGGAAGGAAACGTCCTCCGGGTCAGGGGGCTCGACGCCCTGGATGGGACGCCGGTGCTCGATATCAAGCCTTACTCCCCCGAGATTGACTGTGTCCCGGAGGCAACGGGCGGGTGGCGCATCAAAAAGTAGGCCCGGTCAGGGGATGGCCACCCCGTCCTCCCCTATGCCGAGTTCGCGGAGTTTCTCGGGCGTGGGACGCCCCTCCCCGTCCCATCCCCTGACCTGGTAATACTCATCCAGGAGTGGCTCGCGTTCCCAGACCCGGCCGCTCGGAGCGCCTTCGGTGAGCGGCTCCCTGAGAAGCCTTGGCGGTAGCGTATCGTCCTCCCGGCTGCACCCTGCTTTCAGGTTGAAGATCTTTTGCATGTTCCAGATCCGTTCGCCTATCCGGAGCACCTCCGCGGCATCGATATCGTAACCGGTGACCGCAGAGGCCATCGCTCCATAATCAGCCGCACCGAGCGGGAAAGAGGTGAAGAGGCAGCTACCCGAAGAGTCGATGAAAGCCGTGAGGTCCTGGAACGTCTTTGTCCAGACCGCCTTCCCCTCACTTGAGTAGGGGTCGATCTTCTCCGGCGATCCCAGCACCTCGGGTGCGATCAGGTAGGCATAGACGTGGTCACCGCCCCTGACCGAGGTCGCGTAGGCAAGGCCGTGCCCCTGCAGCCCGCGGGGGTCGTAGGCGGGGAGTTCCTGCCGCTTGACGCTCATGGAGAGTTCGGGGTGCCCATGTTTTCTCGCGAACCGGAACGAGCCTTCGGCAAGTTCGTCGCCGATACCCTCCCGATAACCTATCCTCTGGACAAGGTCGAGCATCAGTTCCGCGTCGCCGAACCGGATCTCATCCTGGATGTAACCCCTCTCCGAGAGTTCCATGGCGCATGCGATCGTCGATCCGGTAGAGATCGTGTCAAGCCCGAGATCGTTGCAGATGTTGTTTGCCTCCACAACGGCAGCCAGGTCGTCGATCCCGCAGTCCGGGCCGAACGCCCAGATTGTCTCGTACTCGGGCCCGGCCGTCCGCTTCCCCTCAACCTCGACGTCGCGGCCGCACCGGATGATACAGCCCTGGCACCCCATCTTCCCGACAAGGATGCTCTCCGCCATCCGTTCGCCAGAGACCTTCTCCGCGGCAGGGAAATGCGCTGTCTGGAAGTTCCTGGTCGGCAGGATGTAGTTCTCGTTGATGATGTTGACAAGGACAGCGGTCCCAAAACCGGGCAGCCCCTCTCCCGAGATGGGGTTCTTGCGGATCTTCTCCGCCATCTCTCTCTTCAGGGCGGTGAAACGGTCGTGGTCGGCGACGGTGATCCGGCCGTTTCCGCTTGCGGTGACGGCCTTCAGGTTCTTCGACCCCATCACCGCGCCGAGGCCCCCGCGCCCGGCGGCCCGCGATGTCTCGTTGATGATGGCGGCAAACCGGACGAGGCGTTCACCGGCGGGGCCTATACAGGCCACGCTGAGAGCGGGATCGCCAATCTCTTTCTGGAGAGTTGCGGTGGCCTCGGCGGTTGTCATCCCCCACAGGTCAGAGGCGTCCCGGATCCGGGCTTCTCCATCATCGATGTGGATGTAGACCGGTCTCTCCGCCCGGCCATGGACAACGATTGCATCGTAGCCGGCGCGTTTCAGGCTTGTGCCGAACTTTCCACCGGAGTTCGAGCTGCTCAGCGTCCCTGTCAGTGGAGATTTTGCTGTGACACCGTAGCGCGACCCCACCGGAAGGCCGCTCCCGGCAAGCGGTCCGGTGGCGATCACCAGCACGTTCTCCGGGCTGAGCGGGTCGATGCCAGGGTCGACCAGATCCTGGAGGATCCGGACGCCGAGCCCCCTCCCTCCGATGTATGCCCGTCTCCATCCCTCTGGAAACGGCTCCTCTCTCATCTCCCCGGTCTCCAGGTTGGCGTGGAGGATCATCTCTGCGTATCCGTTCATGGGTTTTCACAAACCCTGATGACTCTTTACTGGGTTATAAGGCTGCTGGACGTGGAAAAATGTTAACTCTTGCATGAAAGAAAGGAGATCCCTCGCACCGGGCTCGCGGGAGCGATACCGATAAGACCAATGGATCTTCTACCACCATTGTAAAGCAGGGGAGTGGATCTGGTTTGCAGGCTACGGGAGAGGGAGGCACCATAAACGTGAGGGTCAGGACGTTTGCAAGGCTCAGGGAGGTCCTCCCGGCGGAGGAGGATCTCGTCCTGCCGGGAGGATCGAATATCGGCGACCTGCTCGATCAACTCACCGCCAGGTATCCCGGGGCCGCGGATCTCATATTCGCCCCGGAAGGTGGGCTAAGGCGGTACATCAACATCCTGAAGAACGGCAGGAACATCCATTTCAGTGGGGGTCTCGAGACGCCGCTCGAAGATGGTGACACGGTTGCCATCTTCCCGCCCGCCGGTGGCGGGTAGGCCTTATTTGAAGCACCACCCTGGCGGCAGAACTGGAAAAATTGCCAGCACCTATACCTTTTTGTTGCATTTGACGCTAACAGTATAAGGTACTTTTAGACCCTTTTCACGAAGAGAGGATACCTGGCATGACTCAGACAAACGAACCCACTAACGAGACCTGCGCGGGAAACTGCACCGCCTGCCCGTCCGCGACGAAGTGCGACGACCCGAGGAACACTGCCGAACCAAAGGGTCTTCCCCCAAAAGCCGAGATCAGCGTCAAGCACGTCGTCCTGGTCCTCTCCGGGAAGGGCGGTGTCGGGAAGAGCACGGTTTCGGCAAACCTCGCCTACGCACTTGCCAACCGCGGCTATGCCACAGGGCTTATCGACCTTGATATCCACGGTCCGGACATCCCGAAGATGCTCGGGATCGAAGATGCCAGACTTCAGTCTTACGACGGTAAGGTTATCGAGCCCGTCAGGGTCACCGGAAACCTTGCAGTTGTTTCGATGGCATTCCTGCTTCCTGAGCGCAGCACCCCTGTGATCTGGCGCGGTCCCATGAAGATGGCGGTGATCCGCCAGTTCCTGGAGGACGTCAACTGGGGCGACCTTGACTACCTGATCGTCGACCTCCCGCCGGGAACCGGTGATGAGGCGCTCACCATCGCCCAGCTCGCCCCGAACATAGCCGGCGCGGTCATCGTCACCACGCCGCAGGACGTCGCGATCCTTGACTCGAGCAAGGCGGTCGAGTTTGTTAAGAAACTCGAACTTCCGGTGCTCGGGATAGTCGAGAACATGAGCGGATTTGTCTGCCCCCACTGCAAGGCGGAGATAGATATCTTTGGCAGGGGCGGCGGGAAGAGAGAGGCGGAGAACCTGGGTGTGCCTTTCCTCGGGTCCATCCCGCTGGATCTGGAAATGCGGCAGGCGGCAGATGAGGGGAGACCGTTTATCATCCGCAGGACCGGCGCGGCAGAGAGCCCGACCTGGAAGAGTTTTGATGCCATCCTGCAGGCCCTGGTCGACCAGATCGGCGATTAAGATGGACTACTCGAGGGTTCTCGCTGGACGGGAGGCTCCTCTCCCGATCTTTGCGCAGATTGTTGAGGCGCTCGAGGAGTTTGAGGAGTTTCCCTTACTTATCGAGCCGATCTACCGCGAGGCCTCAAAACTCGAGGAGGAAGATCTCGACCGTCTCCGGTTCGGTCTTCTCCGCCTCCAGGTATACGCTGATATCCACCGCTACGAAGATGTGGAGGTGGCGCAGCGGATGAAGTATGTGGGCACAACTCTTGAGCGGCTTCTCTTTGGCAGGCTTCTCCTGGAGGGAGAGGTTGAGATGCAGCAGTGCTGACGACACGAGACTCCCGGCACTTGAAGTAACCCCAGACATCCTTTATCAGGCGGGGCAATCAAACCAGTAACTTCTGGCTGTGCCCTGGTTTGATGGCCACCGCGGGCGGTTTCGGTGGCGAGAAAGGATTTTCATCGCGGGTTCCCGGCTGGATCCGCATAGATCTCATCTGCGCCCCCCGGCAAAGGTTTGATGGGGCGGGAGGAGGCCTTGTTTAGCGGCCGGGCGGCGGGGGTGGTCGACGAAAGATGTTTAGCAGAGGGCGTGTAGAGACAGGGAGTGGAAACGTCCCGTTCCATTTCCCGTCACAGCCCCCCGGATGGCGATTCCCCTTTGATACACTGCCATGGCGCGGGTTTTCGCATGAAAATCCAATCGAGATCGGAAACGGTGTCCGCAGGCTGTTGCGTTCCAGACGCGACATACCAGCGGCGATCGCACCCCGCTGTTCTTCATCAGTTGATGACAGTAGCCGCCTCTCGGCCTCATAGCGGTTTTCATCAGAACGCAGGAAAAAAAGAGTTTTCAGTATGTCGCCAGGTACCGGTCAAGTTCCCAGGGGTGGACTGCAGTCCTGTATGCGCCCCACTCGGCGTTGGTGACGCTCGTTAAGGCCTCCAGAACGTGAGGGCCAAGAGCCTCACAGATCAGGTTGTCGGCGAGCAGCGCCCGGTGCGCTTCATAGAGATCGCATGGCAGAGTATCGATCCCGGCATGACCCCGCTCAGCGGGTGTCATCTGGTAGATGTTCTTATCAACACCGTTCGGGGGTTCGATCTTGTTGCGCACACCATCCATACCGGCGGTCAGCATCGCGGCGAAGGCGAGGTAGGGGTTGCAGGTAGGGTCGGGGCTGCGGAACTCGACCCGGGTGCTGTTGCCGCGCGGCGCCGGGACGCGGACCAGGGCCGAGCGGTTGCTTGCGCTCCAGCTGACGTAGCATGGCGCCTCGTAGCCCGGGACGAGCCTCTTGTAGGAGTTGATCGTGGGGTTCGCGAGCCGGGTGATGGCACGGGCATGTTTTAGCAGCCCGCCGATGAAGTGGAGACAGGTCTCTGAGATCTGGATTGGAGCGTCCGGGTCAAAGAACGCGTTTTTGCCGTCTTTTGCAAGCGAGCAGTTGGTGTGCATCCCGCTCCCGCAGATCCCGTATATGGGCTTTGCCATGAAGGAGGCGTGCAGCCCGCGCATAAGTGCAATCGTCTTTGCGGCGAACTTGAATGTGATGACGTTGTCTGCTGTGTGGAGGGCGTCGCTGTACTTGAAGTCGATCTCGTGCTGGCTCTCGGCGACCTCGTGGTGCGAGGCCTCGATCTCAAACCCCATCTCGGTCAGGGCGAGGATTATCTCGCGCCTGACATCCTCGGCAAGGTCGGTCGGCGCGAGGTCGAAGTAGCCGCCGACATCCTGGAACAGCGTGGTCGGTCTGCCATCGATCATCTTGAAGAGGAAGAACTCCAGTTCCGGGCCTGTGTTGAAGACGAAACCGTCCTTCGCCGCGTCCTCCATTGCCCGGCGGAGCACGTAGCGCGGGTCGCCCTCAAACGGTCTGCCGTTGGCCTTGTAGACATCGCAGATGAAACGCGCCTCCGCGTAATCAGCTGGCTGCCAGGGCAGCAGGGTGTAGGTTGAGAGGTCTGGCTTGAGGATCATGTCGGACTCCTCTATCCTGACGAACCCCTCGATCGACGACCCGTCAAACCCTATACCGCCTGTCAGCGCCTTCTCCGCCTGTTTTACCGGGATAGCCACGTTCTTGGGCATGCCCAGGAGGTCGGTAAACTGAAGGCGGAGGAATCGGACTTTATCCTGTTCTATGCGATCGAGCATCGTGGAGATGGCATCACGGGACATGTGGAAATCAACATCTACCCGATGGAGTAAATACATGTTGACCCCACAGGACCACGAAGAACCAGACCAGGTTACAGCAGTCAGATGATATTGTTAGATAGCCTCCTGCTGTAGCGTAGCGGTTTCAATGTGATCAAATTAAATAGATCTAATACCAATATACTTGTGTTACACACCGGCCACCGCTCCCCTCCTGTGGCTCCGCAGGATAATGCTCCGGCATGGGGGTGATGGGCGGCCGTGGGATCTGTAACGTCACCGGCAAAGACACAACCGGAGGTAAGGTTAAGAATGGCACGTTATTATGGATACTCTCCGAAAGGCACCGTGAATAGTGCCGTGGACTCATTTGAATCGAGAACGCAGATTCCTGGCCCCGGCGGGATGCTGTTAGGGACGGTCTACGTGGACATAAGCGACGAAGAGTGGGCTGTTGCAATCGCTTATGGCAGAGCGCACCACCCCGGCATTCGGGGTCCTGAACCCGTCTATGAGGTCAGGTACGCCTACCGGCCGGAAGGGGAAGGCGCGATAAAGAGGCTTGACACGCGGAAGGGTACTCCGTCCACCGTTACGGTCGGCCCCCTCCACTCAGTGGACGAGTTTGTGGTCCTGGCTCTTGACTACGAGAAGAAGCGGATCGGCGGAACGGGCCCGTAAAGCAATCTCCTGCGCGGCATAGGCCGCGCACCATCGAGGATCTTGGCGTCTTCGGGGTGTGCCCCTCTGGAGAACCCGCCGGTTCGGGATGGCAGGGAGGGGAGTCTCTCACCTCCGTGCTGCCATCCTCTTTATCCTGGCAAGAGGCGATGCGCGGTCCAGGAACCGTGAGAGGAAGACGGCAAACTCCTCATCCCAGCACTCAGCGCCGGTCCCCACGCTCCATCCCTCTTCCATAGAGCGCCGGACGTGCTTTCCAAGCGCGATGTCAAGGATGACGTTTGACCGCAGCAGATCGATGGCCCGGGTAAACCTGCGGGCCACCTCAACCACGTATCGCCCCTCCTCGATGTATGGTCCGGCAAAGACCTCTTTCCTGACATACTTCTCCAGGAACTTCCGGGAGTTCTCCCTCGACCAGAGCGGCGGGCCGATATGCCTGCGCATAACCGGCACGGTTTCTGCCATCAGTTCAAAGAGCAGCATGCACCGCTTCTCCCTCATGCAGACGTCGGTACGGTTCACCGGAAACCCGCTCCTCTCCAGGAGGTCGCGTATGGACTCGGCAGATTTCCGTAGTTGAGGCACCACCGTATCTGGGGTGAGATCGGGTGTTTTGAAGGTGATAGAATACAGGTATGTCCCCCTGGCAGAGAGGAGGCGGGAGAAGACCACCGGGGTTAGCGCCGGTGAGGGCGGGCGGCAGAAGAACGCCTCCGAGGGCTCCTCGAGGTAGCCGCGTGCAACCTCCACGAACTCAAACATCCGCGAAAGCGATAGCGCCGCCGCGACGTTTCTCCCCGGGTCGACCGGATCGATCACCACGAGGGGGTCGTCGAACTCCTTCGTCCCGTGCCCCTCGATATCTATCACCTCCCCCGGTTTCCAGCTGGCTGCGGCCTCGAGGAGAGGGTGGAACCCGCCGTAGTAGATAGTCAGGATCTCGCAGAGGTAACCGGAGAACCCGCCGGTCATATGGTCTGAACCGTAGACCCCGCTGGCCTTTGCAAACTGCTTTAATAGGAGGACGTCGTCGACGTAGCCATCGATATGAGCAAGGACATAGCGTGTATGGAACGGCGTTCGGTCAACGGCGCTCTTGATCTCGGTCGCGCTCGCTACCGCGTAGCAGGGGACGAGATCGATATCCAGAGTGTCTATCGTTGCGTTGAGGTACGGGTGTTCTGCGTACTTCTCCCGCCACGTTGCGCCAAACTCTTCCGCGATCCGGCGTGCGAGCGATAGCCCCTCCTCCTGCAGTTCCTGGCGGGAGAGGGAGGGGTCAAAGAGAATGAAGATGTCCAGGTCACGGTCACCCCGGACGAAGGTATCCCTGGCGACCGAACCCACCATCATCGCTTTCGCCTTCCCCGATCGTTCAACCGCCTCGATCAGGCGCTCCCCCATCGCCCGGATGTAGGTCCGCTCCTCAGGTGTTGGACGGATCCTCCTGAGCACCTCCTCCTCACAGGGGAACCGCGTCAAAGCGTGACCTCCGCAAGGTCCTCGTAGATCGGACCGCCGGGTGTCAGCGTGCTTTTCTTGAGTTTTACGGCGCTCACCAGACACCTCCCGAGCGGTTCGCGGGGTATACGGCGCTCCACCTCCTTTGTGAGCGCGGGGTGGAGATCTTTTACGCGTGCAAGTGTTACATGGGGGCGGAATGGACGTTTCTCCCTGGGGAACCCGAGCGGCTCCAGGAGGTCGTCCACCTGCCGGGCCAGGGCAGCGCTCTCCCCTGAGTCGGTGACGTCGCACCAGATCACCCGCGGTCTCCGCGGGTGGTTGCAGACCGCGTAACCGACCGTCAGGTTGAAGGGGTCGGCCCTGACAGCCCGGAGCGCCCCGATGATCGGCTCGATCTGCGCCTGATCGACCTCTCCAAGGAACTTGAGCGTGAGATGGAGATTTTCGGGCTCGACTATGGCGAGTCGGCCGGGCGCCTCTCTCAGGATCTCCTGCGACTCGCGGGCGCGCTGGCGGATCTCCTCCGTCAGATCGATTGCAACGAACGTCCTGACCATACTGTACCGTATTATCTTGCCTCACCATACAAAAGGTGATTGTCTACCCGGAAAACCGGCTTGAAGGAGGATGGGAGGCTGCAAGTCCACGGGCGTTCACGATACCGGGTTTTGCCGTCCATCCCGCACTGCTCAAAAAAGAATGATACCTGTTATAACGCTCCAGAACGAAACCATAATGACCGAATGATCCGGGGGTATTACCATATCCAATACACCGCAATTCATCGTATATACACTGGAATCCTGCCCGAATTGCGAGATCCTGAAAGAATTTCTGGCCTCGAGAGGCGTGCCCTTCATCGAGTGCGACATGGCATCCGCTGAAGCGCTGACCGAGCTTCGCATGAACGGGGTATTCGTTCAGGAGGCGCCGGTGCTGCAGAAGGGTGAGATGTTCTATACATCAGCTGACCTCTTTCCCCGGGGCGTCTTCCGGGAGGACCTGGTTGCCGGTCTGATCGCGGAGGCATGAGGTTGAGCCGTAAGTCAACACAGACGACGCTGTTTGGGGAGTTTGTCCCTACATTCCCGAAGGTCAGGACGTCGCGGGGCTACCTCCTTGACTGGGACAGGAACCGGATCGTCAGACAGATCGTGGAGGAGACCCGGCTTGTTGAGGTCTTCTACGGCTACAAGGGGGCCGATGAGGAGACAGCAAAGGAGATTGCCCGACTGGTCGAGAAGAAGATCCAGATGCTTGGACTCCAGTCCCTCTCAGGGCCCCTGATCCGCGAGATCGTCAACATGACGCTCCTTGAGCGCGGCCTGATCCCGTACCGTAACGTCTGCACCAGGGTGGGAACCCCGGTCTTCGATGCCCACCTCATCGATGTAGGGCGGGGATTTGAGGCGCACGACAACGCCAATCTCCAGGAGAACGCCGAGACCTCACACAAGAAGAAGGCTGACAAGATAAGCAAGGAGCAGTACCTCCTGCAGCTCCCCCCCGACCTTGCAGACCACCACCTCCAGGGGGATCTCCACATCCACGACCTGGAGTATTTTGGTACCCGGCCGTTTTGTCAGGACTGGGACCTTCGCTACTTCTTCTACTACGGTCTGATGCCCGATGGCAACGGGACAAAAGCCTCTGTTGCCGGCCCGGCAAAGCGGGCTGAGGTGGCGGTTCTCCACGCGGTCAAGGCGCTCGGCTCCGCCCAGACAAACTTTGCCGGCGGCCAGGGCTACTACAACTTCCTGACGTTCCTGGCACCATACTTTGAGGGGATGGACTACGACGGGATCAAGCAGTTGATGCAGATGTTCGTCTACGAGATGACCCAGATGATGGTCGCCCGGGGCGGTCAGGTGGTCTTCTCGTCGGTCCAGCTCTCCCCCGGCGTTCCCACCCTCTGGAAGGACAAGCCCTGCGTCTTCCGCGGCAAGGTCTGGGACGGGAACCAGGCGCCGCTCCGAACCTACGGCGAGTTCGAGCGGGAGGTCAGACTCCTCTTCAAGGCGCTGATGGAGGTGATGCTCGATGGCGACTACTGGGGTAAACCGTTCTCCTTCCCGAAACCTGAGATCAGCATCGAGCCCGATTTCCTCACCGAGGACGAGGAGTTCAACCGCAGCCACCCGGACCTCCCCACCTACCACGACCTCTACCTGATGACGTTTGAACTTGCATCCAAGTACGGCACCCCTTACTACGACAACCAGATACCGGCTTACCGGGGCGCCGGTGAGGGGATATCGTGTTACCAGTGCCTGGCGGGGGACGAACTGGTTCCGGTGGCTGACAGAGAGGGTCGGATCAGTGTAAAGCGCATTCAGGACATCTTCGATACCGCGGCAAAGAATGGGAGACGGATAGATACTTTCGGCACAGAGCTCGCCTACTATGATGGAAGAACCCCGAGCGTCGATTTCGAAACCCTGGAAGCGTCGCTCCGACCGTTCCACGGTGTTATGCGCAGACGGTATAGCGGCCCCCTCCTCCATATAACCCTTGAGTCGGGCCGTGCGATCACGGTCACCCCGGATCATCCGGTCTACGTACTCGATGGAGATGTGTTCGTTCGGGATGTGGCAGGCGAACTCAACGTGGGTGACTGTCTTCCGGTGTTGAAAACGACCGGGTTCTGCGAGCGAGCGGTTGAGGAGATCGAGGTTGCAGAGACACTGGATACGGCTGGATATGGCGACTCGATCCGCGTCACCTGGGATGGGGTAACCCTCAGGACATCCGGGCGCATCAGTCTGCCCCGCGTTCTGCCGGCCAGCAGCGAACTTGCCAGACTCCTTGGCTACTATCTTGCAGCAGGGCGCAGTGAGCGTTCAGCGCGGCGTTATACGGTCAGGTTCACGTTTGAAGAAGGCGATGCAGAGATCGCGGCGGATACCGCCGCATGCATCCGTGCGGTCCTGGGGGTCGAGCCGCAGGTTCTGGAGACGGCATCGGGAACGGCGGTGATCATCAGCAGCAGGCTCATCTACCTTCTCTTTGCCGCCCTTGGCTGTGGTTCGGCCGATGCCGATAAGTCTGTGCCGGATCTCGTCTTCAACCTCGATCGCTCCCTGGTGGCGGATTACCTCGGTGCGGTCTTCAACACAACCGGGAAGAAGGACTCCGGCCGCCCTGCCAGGAGCATCAGGCTGAATGTAGCCTCCAGGGAGGTTGCCCAGAAACTGGTCTGGCTGAGCGGCAGGATCGGAGTCCAGATGAGTTACGCCGAGCGGGATAGGCTCTTCGGGCTGCCGCCAGACCGCGCCCCCCACAGGGTCTACACCTGCAGGATAACGGACAACGACCAGATAGAGAGGTTCCAGGCGGCGACCGGTTACCCTCCAACGATGGCGCGGGGACGGGAGAATGGCTGTCCGTTCGCGCAGACCCCCGAGAACGCGGCCACACCCGGCTGCACCGGTCTTGCCTGTGCAAGCAGGTACGGTGGTGATGGGGTGGAGAAGGTCCAGGTGACCATCGTCATCCCACCTCTTGCCGGAGAGGAGGAAGAAGATCTTGCCGGTCTCCTTGAGTATGGGGATGTGCACCCGCTCCGGATTCGATCGATCGAACCGGTGGACGACGAATGTTACGTCTACGACCTTGTTGATGTTGCGGGCACCCACACCTTTGCAAACGCGCTCGGGGTCGTGACCGGGAATTGCTGCGCCTACCAGTTCTCCTCGCTTGCTGACGAAGACGACGAGTTTGAGGATAAGCTCTACTTCCGGGAGGGGAAACACTTCTCGATGGGTTCATGGCAGGTGATGTCGATCAACTGCCCCCGTGCGGCTTACAAGGCCGAGGGTGACCAGGAACGACTCTTTGCCGAGCTCAAGTCTCTCATGGACACCGCCGTCGACCTCTTCCGTATCAAGCGCCGATGGATGTCACTGATCCGGGCGAGCGGCCGGATGCCGTTTGCGATGCAGCGCCCGAAGGATCCAAACACAGGCGAACGCGGTGCGGTTGCTGTGGACCTGGAAGGCCTCGTCTACACCATAGGTGTCGTCGGCGTCAACGAAATGGTGCAGCACTTCACCGGCTACCAGCTCCACGAGTCGAAGGAAGCCTTCCGCCTGGCCGTTCGTGCGATGACCGAACTAGAGATCTACGCCCGTGAACTCTCGAAGAAGCACAACATGACGATCGCCCTCGCCCGCACCCCCGCAGAGACGACCGGCCAGCGGTTTGCGGTTGCTGATCTCCTGGACGAGCGGTTCCGCGACCATGCGATCAGGGTGGTCAAGGGCGACGCCGAACAAGCGCTCGATATGCTTGGCACGACGCTTGACCTTCCCATCTACTACACCAATGGAACCCATGTCACCCCCGGAGCGGCAGTCCCGCTCACGAAGCGGATCGAGATCGAGCACGTCTTCTTCCCCATAGTGGACGGTGGCAACATCTTCCACATATGGCTCGGGGAGGCGCGCCCCGACCCGCGTGGGCTGATGGAGGTGGCGATGAACCTCTGTCGGACGACCCAGATCGGTTATTTTGCATTCACTCGCGACCTGACGGTCTCCCTCAAAGAGTTCCACGAATACAGGCCGGTGAGATCCGGACAGACGGCTGAGCGGCCGGTGACGATCACGGAGGTCGACCGGGCGGATGCCTGACGAGGGGTCATACCTTTTTTGGATACGGGGAGACGGTTCCGGCAGAGATGACTCACCGTCCTGGAGATAAAGTAAGTATAATACGAGGCCATAAATGATCGACCTTAATAACACGCTCATCGCGATCGACGTCGGTCGGGGCACCCAGGATATCCTGGTCTACGAACCCGGCCGGCCGATCGAGAACAGCATCAAACTGGTTCTTCCCTCTCCAACCGTGATCGTGGCGGAGAAGATCCGGGAGGCAACCCGGGCTGGCCGTCCGGTATTCCTGGAAGGGTTCCTGATGGGCGGCGGCGCAAACACCCGCGCGGTGCGGGAGCACCTCTCCCGCGGTCTCCCCGTCTATGCCACACCGTATGCGGCAGCGACCATCCACGACAACCCGGAGCGTGTGCAGGAGCTGGGTGTTGAGATCCGAAATGATCCCCCCTCAGATGCGATGACCGTCCGCACCACCGATTACATGGAGCATGAGCTCAGGCAGGCTCTTGCCCTCTTTGGTGTGGGTTACCCGGAGAACGTCGCGGTAGCCGTCCAGGACCACGGTTACTCACCACACCGGAGCAACCGCATAAACCGGTTCGAATTGATGCGGGAGCACCTTGACGCGGGGGGCTGGGAGATCCTCTCGCTAATCGCCGATCCTCCACTTCCAGATATGACCCGGATGCAGGCCGTCCGGCGTCAGGCGCCGGAGGCACTCGTCACGGATACCGGTCCTGTCGCCCTCATCGGGGCGCTCTGCGACCCCGTGGTCAGGCGTCTGGCCCGCACCGGGGTGACCCTGGTCAACGCCGGTAACGGCCACACGCTTTGCTTCACCCTGAAGGGGCATGAGATCCATGGGCTCTTTGAGCACCACACCGGCGCACTCAACCCCGAGAAACTCCACCACTACATCCGGCGGCTTGCCGACGGCACCCTGACCACGGAGGAGGTCTTTGATGATGGCGGTCACGGGGCGGCGGTCAGGAAACCCCTTGCGATCGATGTCGTGGTCGCCACAGGGCCAAACCGTCTCCGGTTGCTGCCGGAAGCTTACCAGGCGGCGCCGTTCGGGGATATGATGCTATCCGGCTGCTTCGGGCTCGTCTACCTCTGGAAAGTGTTTCGGGAGAGAAGAGAGGGGTAACGCAGAAAAAGGGGTGTTCAGGCGGTCTCACTCTGCATCAGCACAACATCGTCGATGTCATGCTGGCGCTGCGCGAGTACCTTTGCCTTGAAGATGTTCTTCCCCGCCTTGCCGATGGCAAGCCCCCGGTCCTCGTCCCGGACCTCGATGCGGGCGATCCGCCGGCTCTCTTCGTCCGTATCGAACTCGATATCGGTGACCCTGGCAGGAAGGAAACAGTTCCGGATGAACTGTGCCGGGTCGGTGGAATACTCCACAACCTCGATGCGCTTCCCCATAACCTCGGAAGCCTTCTTGATGCTGGATCCACCCTTGCCGATGGCAAGTCCCATATCCCCTGGATTGATCACGAAGATGAGTCGCTCGTTGCGGTTATCAACCACGCAATCGCGGCTGCCTGCGCCGGTGAGGCTTTCGAACTGGGAGATCAGGCGCATACACTCCTCAGTCAGCGTGACCTGCGGCATCATCTACACTCTCACGGCGTTCAGGATATCGGACTCGCCCGGCTCGACCACGGCAAGGGCGCTGACGACATAGGGCATGCCGCAGGCCTTTCCGAGCTGGATACTCGATCCTTCGTAGACGTAGACAGGGATATCGATCCCACTCACCATATTTTTGACGGATTCAGGGCTGTTCTCGGCCACAACAACCAGTCTGGCCTTGCCCTCATCAATGCATTCCCGGGTCCTGTTCCGGCCCAGAAACACTGTACCAGTCTTCACGGCTTTACGGAGTGAAGCATTAAAGTCCATTACGATTTCTCCTAGGTTTTCAGGTTTAATGGTTTTGCGATGAGTTTCACATCACCGGTGCCAAGCTGGATGGGCTGGCCCACGATAACGTTCTCGGTAACGCCGTTCAGTTCGTCCACCTCGTTCGTGATTGCCGCATCCAGCAGATGGTTTACCGTCACTTCGAATGCAGCACGGGAAAGGACACTCTCCTTCTCACCGGCGATACCATGGCGGCCGATCTGCTTGACCTCGCCGTCCATGCACATCATATCCGCAACGAGCATGATGTGACGGACATCGACGCCGATACCCTGCTCGTTCAGGGTGTTCAGGGCCTCCTGGATGATTGCATTCCGGCCGGCCTCGATGCCGAGCACATCGGCGATCTCGCTGATGTTGTTGCTCCGGGTGCGGGAAGTGTCGACTCCTTCGACTTCGAAGACATCTTTTAGATTGGAGCCCTCAGTATAAAGGATATACTCTCCCCCCTCCTTTCTGACAACGACCCGCTCGATATCATCGATGCCCTGAACGATGACGTTCCTGACGTGTTCCGCAAGTTGAAAGAGGTTCTGGTAACTTTCCTGGTTTTTCGGGGTGAACGTGATCGAAGGCTTTTTCGGGTCGGCCTCAACCTCAAAATCACGGTAATGCCGCCGTTCCCGGATCTTTCTTGGCGCTATCTCGATGATCTCGTCCACCGCGATCTTTCGCCGGTCACAGACCGCCCTGTTCAATAGAACAAGAACCTGCATATTCTCCATATCTATGGTGATATCCCCAAACTCATGGAGCGGCGCGGCCTCAATCTGCCAGCTCACCTCGCGAGCGCGGTCGCGATCGAACGCCCAGTCATCCAGCAGGTAGACCGCCATCGTCGGGGTGCTTGGTTCGCGCCTGGCGTCCATGATCTCGATGAGGCGGGGGAGACCCAGCGTGACGTTGATCTCGGCCACACCCGCGTAGTGGAACGTACGCATCGTCATCTGGGTGCCGGGCTCGCCTATTGACTGCGCTGCCACAACACCTACCGCCTCGCAGGGTTCGATCCGGCTCTTCTGGTACTCGTTGGAGACCATCTCCACAATCCGCTTGAACTGCTCCGATGTGATCTCCTTCCCCGCGAGACTTGCTTTCAGGTCCTCCCGCGTCCGGTAAGGCAGATCGAGGGCGTCGATCTCCCGTTCCATCTCGCTGTTCATTTGACCTCCTCCCTCAACACGCTCTCCACGATACCCTTAACGTCCACCGGGGCGCCGTAACTGCTCTTTGCAGGGTCGGTACCGTCCTCGCCGTAACGGAACTGGATGATCCGGCCTCCGGTAGTCCGGACAGTGCCGTCGTAGGCGACCTTGAGGTCCTGCAGGGCATTGATCATCCTCCGCTGGAGATAACCGCTCTGCGATGTCCGGACGGCTGTGTCCACAAGACCCTCACGTCCGCCGATGGCGTGGAAGAAGAACTCGGTGGGGGAGAGGCCGCTCTTGTAACTGTTGGTGATGAACCCGTGCGCCTTGGCGCCGCGATCGCCGCGCCGGAAGTGGGGCAGCGTCCGGTCCTCGTAGCCACGCATGATCCGCTCGCCGCGAACCGACTGCTGCCCGAGACATCCGGCCATCTGTGTCAGGTTCAGCATCGACCCGCGTGCCCCGGAGACAGCCATCACGACGGCGCTGTTATCCATCCCCAGGCGCTGGCCGGCGATCTCACCGGTACGGTCACGGGCCTTGCCGAGCACCTGCATGATCTGCATCTCAAGCGTCTCCTCAAGCGTCCTGCCCGGCATGGGCTCAAGTTGCCCCTCGTTGTAGATCCGTATCCGGCGCTCGACATCGGTGATGGCGTTGTTGAGCACCTCCTCAATCTGTCCGTACTCCGTCCTGGAGAGGTCTTCATCATCGATGCCGAACGAGAATCCTTCCAGCATGATCGCCTGGATAGAGAGTTTGGTCACGTCGTCGATGAACCTGGCCGCTCTCTTCATACCGTGCTGCCTTATGATCCGGTGCAGGATCTGGCCGTCAAACGCGCCGATCGCCTTCTTGTCGATGGTTCCTGAGAGCAGGTTGCCATCGACGATCCGGACGTATGCGTCGTTCTCACAGCGTTCCTGCCGGCATGTCTCGCAGTTCTGGCACGACGAAGCTCGAAAGATCATGTTCAGATCATCGGGGAGGATGAGCGAGAAGACCTGTTTGTTTGTCCAGAGCGGGTTCTCGTCCCCGTCCTTTGCTGCAGGTTCGGGCAGGTGGTCGATGGGAAGGTTCCGGGTGAGGTAGAGTGTCATTGCCCTGTCGAAGTGGCGGATTTTGTGAGTCAGGAGGAATATGCCTGAGATGTGGTCATGTATACCGCCGATGATCGGGCCGCCGGTTCGTGGTGAGAGAATGTTTGCCTGCACCGCGATCAGGATCTCGGCCTCGGCCCGCGCCTCTTCAGTCTGGGGGATGTGCAGGTTCATCTCGTCACCGTCGAAGTCGGCATTGTAGGGCGGGCAGACAGCTGGGTTCAGCCGGAACGTCTTTCCATCCATCACGACAACCCGGTGCGCCATGATGCTCATCCGGTGCAGCGAGGGCTGTCGGTTGAAGAGGACTATATCTCCGTCTTTGATCTGCCTCTCCACCGTCCAGCCAGGCTCGAGCATCTCTGTGACCGTTTCCAGGTTCACCTCCGAGAGTCGTATCCGCCGGTTGTCCGGCCGGATGACGTAGTTTGCGCCGCATGGTGATCGGATTGTGGGGCGCACGGGGCCGTTCAGGACGTAATGCCGCATTTCCTCGATGTTGAACGGCGTTACCCTGACGGGGATGGTCATCTCGTTTGCGATAGCAAGCGGGATTCCGACCTCGGTGATCGAAAGGTTCGGGTCAGGTGAGATCACGGTACGGGCCGAGAAGTTGACTCGCTTGCCCGATAGAGAGCCGCGAAATCGTCCCTCTTTCCCCTTGAGCCGCTGTGAGAGGGTCTTTAAGGGTCGGCCGCTCCGGTGCCGCGCAGGCGGGCAACCTGCCACCTCGTTGTCGAGGTAGGTGGTGACATGGTACTGCAGGAGTTCCCAGAGATCCTCGATGATGAGCTGGGGTGCGCCGGCATCCTGGTTCTCTTTGAACCGCTGGTTGATCCTTATAATATCCACGAGTTTGTGGGTCAGGTCATCCTCGGATCGCTGCCCGTTCTCAAGGATGATCGAGGGGCGCATCGTGACCGGCGGAACTGGGAGAACGGTAAGGATAGTCCACTCCGGTCTCGCGACGTCCGGGTTGATCCCGAGAGCGCGCAGGTCTTCGTCCGGGATCTTCTCCAGGCGTGCGCGTATGTCGGCGGGGGTCAGTTTGTGCTCTATTTTTCTGCCGTCTTCCAAAAAGACCTCTGAGAAGGTGGTGGGTTTCTCAAAGTTGATCTTGAACTGCTGTTCCCCGCAGTGGGGGCAGACCCGCTCTTTCTTGATGTCCTTCTCAGAGACAACCTCTGGCGTGAGGTCGCTATCCTCGGTGCCGACGATCTTCTCGACCTCTTCAGCAGTCATCAGCAGCCTTGAACACGATCTGCAGGTTACACGCAAGAGTTTACGGATCAACCGGGTGTAGCCTACATGGATGACTGGTTTTGCAAGTTCGATGTGACCGAAATGGCCCGGACAGTCGGCCGCCTTCTGGTCGCAGGTCTTGCAACGGAGACCCGGGTCGATGACACCAAGGCTGAGGTCCATAAGCCCCTGCGGGTAGGGAAACCCGTCATCGTCATAGGTATCCGCCCAGATGATCTTTCGAACGCTCATCTTGCGGATCTCCTTCGGCGAGAGGAGTCCGAACTCGATCTTTCCAACACGTTTAGGACTGGTCATGGTTTGAAACTGCCCCCATTCTTATACCATATCTTCGAGCCTCAGGCGGGGAGCGATGCCCATGCTCTTCATCTCGTCGAGGAGGAGCTTGAACGCGTAGCTCATCTCGACGGGGTATATATCGGTCTCGCCGCCGCAGGTAAGACAGCGGGTAACCTTCCTCTTCCGGTCGACCATCGCCACCATACCGCATTTCGCACAGACCCACTGGGTCACCTTATCCGACTCATCGAGGAGTCTCTCTTTGAGTGCCATGGCGGCGCCGTGGCCGATCATCACATCACGCTCCATCTCACCGAACCGGAGCCCTCCCTCACGGGCACGGCCTTCGGTAGGCTGGCGGGTAAGAACCTGCACCGGACCGCGCGAGCGTGCATGCATCTTGCTTGAGACCATGTGGTAGAGTTTCTGGTAGTAGATGACGCCGATGTAGATGTCGGCCGCAAACTGCCGTCCGGTGACACCGTCGTACATGACTTCGCGGCCGTTATGCGCAAACCCGAGTGCTTTGAGCGATTTTCGTAGATCTGCCTCTCGTTCACCCCGAAACGCCGTCGCGTCGATCCGGCGCCCATCGAGTGAACCCACCTTGCCGCCCAGCATCTCGAGCATGTGCCCGATGGTCATACGGCTCGGGACGGCGTGGGGGTTGATGATAAGGTCAGGCGTCATGCCCGACTCGGTGAAGGGCATATCTGCTGCGGGCTGGATGAGCCCGATGACACCCTTCTGGCCGTGCCGGGACGCAAACTTGTCGCCGACCTCCGGTATCCGGAGGTCGCGAGTCCTGACCTTTACCAGCTTGGAGGAGTTCTCCCCCTCCGTGATGATGACCGTATCCACGATCCCGTGCTCGTTGCTTCGCATCGTGACCGATGTATCACGCCGTTTTTCTACAGCGATCAGCTCGCTTGTAGGCTCCTCCAGGAACCTCGGGGGGGATGTCTTGCCGATCAGGACATCCTTCTCACGGACGACCGTCTCGGGGTTGATGACACCGTCAATGTCCAGGTTCGCGTAGTATTCGGAACCGTGTGCTCCAGAGACCTCTTCGTCCGGGATCTCGATCCGGTCAACCTGACCACCGGGGTAACGCCGTTCTTCGCCCTCGTAGGTGCGGAAGAAGTGCGACCGCCCCAGGCCCCGGTCGATGGAAGCCTGGTTGATGATCAGTGCGTCCTCAATGTTGAACCCTTCATAGGAGAGGATGGCGACAACGAAGTTCTGGCCTGCCGGCCGATCGTCGGATCCGATGACATCGGAGGTCTGGGTGTAGATGAGCGGTTTCTGGGCGTAGTGAAGCATGTGCCCCCTGGTATCGGGGCGGAGTTTCATGTTTGCTGCGCCGAACCCGAGCGCCTGTTTGACCATCCCGGCTCCCATTGTGACACGGGGGCTGGCATTGTGCTCCGGGAACGGAACGTGCGCCGCACCGATACCCAGTATGAGGGAGGGGTCGATCTCCAGGTGCGTGTGTTCTGAGGTGAGATCCTTTTCGTTTATGGCAATGAGGAGATCCTCCTCCTCTTCGGCATCGACAAACTCGATCGCACCCTTCTGCACAAGATCGTCAAAGGTGATCCCACCGTTCCGAAGGCGTTCGATATCCTCTTCGGTTACCGCGGGTAAACCATCTCGAACCACGATCAGCGGCCGGCGTGCCCTGCCCCGGTCGGTGTGGACTATGACGTCGTTGTTGAATTCCTTGTAGGAGATGTTTATTTCAGAAGAGATCCTGCCGCACCGGCGCATCTCGCGCAACCGGCTGACAAGGTCCCTGGGGTTGTCTACAAGTCCAATCAGGGCTCCGTCAACAAAGACACGTGACTGTCTCATGCCGTCTCTCTCCGCAGGGCGATAACACCCATCTCATACAGAGTGTTCTTCACTTCCTCTTCGTTGCTGACACCATTGCTGATCTCGACCATCTGGGCGAAGTTCTTAACCAGCCCACAGTTTGGCCCTTCTGGCGTCTCGCTTGGACAGATCCGTCCCCACTGGGTTGGATGCAGGTCACGGGCCTCGAAATGGGGTTGAGATCGTGAGAGCGGGGAGATCACACGGCGGAGGTGCGATAGTACAGCCATGTGGTCGACCCGGTCCAGGAGCTGCGATACGCCCGTGCGCCCTCCTACCCAGTTGCCGGTGGCAAGAGGGTGAAGCAGCCGTTCGGTCAGGACGTCCGCGCGCACTGCGGTGCCGATCGAGAGGTCGCGATGGCGCATGCTGGCCCGCTCGAGCTGGTACTTAACGTCCCGCGTCAGGCGGTTGAGCGAGATCCGGAATAGGTCTTCCATAAGGTCTCCTGCAAGTTTCAGCCGTTTGTTGGCGTAGTGGTCCTTATCGTCTATTCTGCGCCGCTCAAGTACCAGGTCGAAACAGGCCTCGGCCATCCGCCCCAGGAAGTGCGCTTTTGCCAGACGGACACTCTCGACCGCCGCTCTGTAACCCGGGTCGTCCTCTTTCAAGCCCGCCGGCATCAGGTGGTTTAAGTGGGGGAGCAGATAGTTGTCAAGAACAAACTCGGCCCGTTTGCGCTGGTAGTCACGGGTCTGGTTGGGCGCGAGCTTCTTGCCGACGTACATGATCCCTTCGTCGACGGTGTCACACTCGCTCTCCTCCAGGTTCTGCATCATAAAGGTCAGGATATCCTCATCGGTTGAGACCGCCTCGACGATGTCATGGTCACCCTGGAGCCCCAGCGCTCGCATCAGGTCGACGAAACGGAGGTGCCCGGCGACCGAGGGAAACGAGACCTCTAGCAGGTTCTTGCGGTTTCGCTCCACGATCACGAGCGCGCGGTAGCCACGGTACTGCGAAAAGACCTTCGCAACGTATATCCGTTCGTTGTAGCGTTCGGTAAACTCGGTCATGATCTTGTTTGAGGCAAGATCCTCAAGCGTCATCAGCACCCGCTCTGTGCCGTTGACGATAAAGTAGCCGCCAGGATCGAGGGGGTCTTCACCATGCTCGATCCTATCTCTGTCGCTCAGGTTGTAGAGGTTGCAGGCTGCCGAACCAACCATCACCGGCAGCTGCCCGATGGTGGTGACGATCGGGTCCTGCGGTTCTCCGCCCTGGACGAGCGTCATCTCAAGTTGTATGGGCGCGGCGTAGGTGAGGTTCCGCAGGCGCGCCTCACTCGGGAAGAGCTCGGACTGCGATCCGTCCGCTTCACGGACGAGGGGTTTCTTCACCTCTATCCTTCCCAGTTCAACCCATACAGCCTCTTTTCCCTTGCCACGGGACTCGATGTCGGTCTCGATGACTCTTTGTTCATCGACGACTTCCTGAAGGTTGTGCAGGAGGAAATTGTTATAAGAGTCTAACTGGTGGCGCGCAACATGTTCCCGCGCAAAATATGCCCTGGACAAAACACTTCTGTCTAACAGATGGATCAGCTCCCGGCCTCAGAATTTATTTCTTGGGTCTCTTCACGACTATTCGGTAGGCTTCGGCCCTACCAGCGGTTCGACTGTCACGAATGATGCGGATGACGTTTCCTACCTCGCCCCGGATGGCCTTCACTGCAGGGTCGTCGTGGTAGATCTTCGGTAATTGTTCTAAAGATATACGGTAGGTCGCAAGAAGTTCCGCAACCTCATCCTCGCTCATGATCTGATGGTCAGGTACCATCTCGTGTTTGAGTACGTCCAATGAAGTGCCCATCACCTTACACCTCATCAACGAAAAAGTTGCATATCAGATGCATCACCTTGCTAAAACCCATAGACATCGCCCATGGCAACGGGCCCAAGGGGATTTGAACCCCCGACCACCTGGTTAAAAGCCAGGCGCTCTACCTAACTGAGCTATAGGCCCCGCGCGTACTGCCATCCAGCATTATTACAATGCGAGAAGAGTATAAATAACTTACCCGAAGACGTGGAGTAGTGTTTGCAGTCTGATGGTATAAACCTTTCAATTATCCTTCAATTCTACGAGTCATACCGGAATATTTTAATGCTTCCGGGCATTCCTGTTTTGTACATACTTTGCCGATCCTGGTGCATCCATGATTCCTTCACGATACTATGCCGACAATGCCGTACCCGCTATATCGTGGGTTACGCAGGGCATCTACCTCCTCATTGCCGTCGCGCTATCCGTGCTTGCGCTCGTCTCGTTATATGACGTTCTTCTCCAGATGGTGGCTCTCATTCACGCCGAAGACATGATGCAGGGTGTCCTCGAGGTGCTGCATGCGGTGCTCTTGACCCTTATCCTGGTGGAGATCCTGGAGACGGTGACAGCATATTTCAGGACAAAAAAGGTGCTGGTAACGCCGATCCTGATTGCGGGGGTCACTGCGATGGTGCGGCGGGTGTTGATCTTCGGGGTAGAAGTCCACGAACCCGCCGAGATTGGCATGACACTCGCAGCGATTCTCGTGCTGACGATCGCAATTGTCTATATCGGGAAGCAGGAACACCAGGAATCCGACCTTGATGTA
The DNA here is from genome assembly GCA_022837745.1 of Methanomicrobiaceae archaeon. GTDB lineage: Archaea > Halobacteriota > Methanomicrobia > Methanomicrobiales > Methanoculleaceae > Methanoculleus. Next base: position 36,650 of record JALHIW010000016.1, read on the forward strand.
GGGTGAACTACCCCGCGCTCATCGGTGCGGGGCTTCCTGCTTCATGGCCAGCACTTGCATCACGGAGACGTGATGCAGAGGTCCAGGCTCCACAGGCCCGAGGGGCTGTTCCATCCCCCGCGGTGAATATTCACCGCAGCATTGCAATCTCTATCGGCAGCAAACCCACAGTATGGGCAGGCATGGACCCTCTCGGAGAGCGTCTTCTTCACGATGCTTCCGCAGTTCGAACACATCTGTGTCGTGTCGCGGGGATCGACTTTGACGAGTTCCGTACCAGCACTTTCAGCCTTGTACGAGAGGTAA
>JALHIW010000017.1:0-9348 GCA_022837745.1 Methanomicrobiaceae archaeon
TGAAAGTGTATGGCGCTTGTATACGGACAAGCCCGGGACAGGCAGACGGCATTCCTCCCCAGTCTGAAGGCTGGGGTCTCCTGCCTATACGAAGATGAAGTTCACCTTTCCGCCAACCTCTGCCCCGATGAGCACGATCGGCATCGGGAGGGCAAAGTTTCCGTTGATCTCTCTCTTCTCCATGGTTATCACCTCGCACGGCGGTCCGCCAGCCGCGATGGGGCCGCTGACGGACCCTGTGTTATGGTAGAAATAGATCCTTTGGGGATATATAGGATATACACATATTTTGGTAAGATACTTCCATCGGTGTAACCATGACCTACACAAAGAACGGCAAGACCTTCAACTGCCCCATCGAGGCGGCGCTCGATGTAATCGGGGGGAAGTGGAAGCCGCTGATACTATGGCGCCTCTGCGGCGGTATCAAACGGTTCTCCGAGCTGCAGCGCGAACTGCCGGGGGTCAACGCAAAGATGCTCACAAGGCAGCTCCGGGAACTCGAGGGGGACGGTCTTGTTATGCGGACGGTCTACCCGGAGGTGCCGCCACGGGTGGAGTATGCCATCACCGGGTTTGGAAGGACGCTGGTACCGGTGATGGAAGCACTCTGTGCCTGGGGCCTTGAGTATCTCGGTATCGACGATGAGGGCACGTGCCGGTGCACAAAAGAAGGGAGAGACTGAGGAGCCATCAAACCAGCGATCTTGAGGTTCCGCTGCGCCCCGGCACCTCGAGGGGGAGGGCAAGTGTTTGGCGATAGTCCGGATAGTCGTGTCCGGGGGACGGAGACAGGTCTTTCAGGGAATTTTCTCGCCGGGAACGGGGTGAGGGGATGCTCTTCACTGGCAGTGTATCGATGGAGAATCGCCCCGTGGGGGAGGGGGGTGGAAAAGCCCCCGCCCCTGTCTCGGCGTCTCCTGTGGCGGTGTTTTAACCTCTGGGTCCACCCCCACCGCCCGGCCGCCTCCGCGGCCTCCTCCCGCCCCCTCCAGAGGGGGCGGGCAGTGCGTGGCGATTGACCCGGATGGCCGTGCACAGGGGGATGAGCAGGATGTTCACATCGAGCCCGCGGATCTGCTCATCCTGGCCGTTGCAGTGTATCGATGGTGGAAACGCCCCCCCATCTCTCCCCGGAATGTTGTCTTTGCAAAAATATCCCGGGGGCAGAGCGCGGTCTGTGGCGATGGAGATTCACCGGCCCAATCTTTCTAATCTTTGATGGCCACCCCGGAGACCGCCGGCGGGTTGCCCAAATTCTTTATATACCTTCGCTGATAACGAGTAGTTATGAAACCTACAAACGCTGAAGCACCTGGAAACGCTGAAGCGTACTGCCTTCTTCACCGATAGCCACGCGAAAAAGAATGTAACTGTTTTCGACACCACGCTGCGCGACGGTGAACAAACACCGGGCATCTCGTTCACGCTCGAAGAGAAGCTCGCTATTGCCGAACAGCTCTCAAAAATAGGAGTCCACGCCATCGAGGCAGGGTTCCCCGCATCCTCGGAGACCGAACGCCAGAGCGTCAAAGCCGTCGTGGGTCTGGGCCTCTCGTCACAGGTCTGCGGACTGGCGCGGTCGCTCACATCCGATGTGGATGCGTGCATCGACTGCGGTGTCGATATGGTTCATGTCTTCATACCGACATCCGACGTCCAGAGGGAGTACACCATCCGCAAGACACGCGAGCAGGTGCTCGATACGGTCAACGAGATCATAACGTATGCACGTGACCACGTCGACCAGTGCATGTTCTCCCCCATGGATGCCACCAGGACCGACTGGGACTACCTGATCCAGGTCTGCCGCACCGCGATGGATGCAGGAGCCACGATCATCAACGTCCCGGACACCGTCGGGGTGATCACGCCGGGCGCGATGAAACGCCTCATCGGGAGGATCAAGAGCGAGGTTAACTGCCCGCTCGACGTCCACTGCCACAACGATTTCGGGCTTGCTGTGGCAAACACCCTGGCGGCGGTCGAGGCGGGGGCGTCGCAGGTTCAGGTGACGGTGAACGGTCTCGGAGAACGGGCGGGGAACGCCGACCTTGCACAGACGGTGATGGCCCTCACGTCCATCTACGGGATCGATACCGGCATCCGGACGACGGGCCTGGTCGAGACCTCAAGGCTTGTATCGCGCTATTCCGGGATCAGCATCCCGCCAACGCAGCCGATCGTCGGCGAGAACGCCTTTGCCCACGAGAGCGGGATCCACTCCCACGGCGTTATCACGCGCTCAGACACGTTTGAGCCCGGGATCATGACACCGGAGATGGTCGGCCACCGGCGCAGGCTCAAACTCGGCAAACACGCCGGGAAACATGCCATCAGGCAGATGCTGACTGAGGTGCGGATCGAGCCAACCGATGCGCAGCTCGACGAGATCGTCCAGCGGGTGAAGGCGATTTCCGGGAAGGGCAAAAGGATGACGGACGCGGACCTCTACGAGATCGCGGAGAGCGTCATGCACCTTGCACCCGACGAGAAGACCCTGGAACTCCAGGACGTCGCGATCATGACCGGGAACCATGTGATCCCGACTGCAAGCGTCAGGGCGCTCGTTGACGGGAAAGAGCACATCTTCTCGAACGTCGGCAACGGTCCTGTGGACGCGGCCGTTAAGGCGATTCTCGGGATCATGCCGGCCCCCATCCAGTTGAAGGAGTTCAACATCGAGGCGATCTCCGGGGGCACCGATGCAATCGGGCACGTCACGATCGCCGTCGAGGACGAGAAGGGCCGGGTCTTTGACGCCAGCGCCGCAAACGACGACATCGTCCTGGCCTCCGTAGAGGCGGTGGTCAATGCGATCAACCTGGTCTGCAGGATGCGCAAACACGACCGGAACCAGAAAGCGTGAGAGAACTTTCTCACCTTCCCTCATTCCACAAACCCTTTTTTCCAGATACCGTTGGAGGGTCACGATGGCCGTGTCCGGAGACTGAACCGAATCTTCGAGGTGTCGCGCCTGAAACCTGATGAGGGGATGCACTCCCCGTGGCAGTGCGTCTATGGGATATCGCCCCCGTGGGGGAGGGGCTGACGGGGAGGGGGCGGAACGCCCCTTCCCCTGTCTTCGCGTGTCGCTGGAAACACCCCCACCGCCCGGCCGCTACCGCGGCCTCCTCCCGCCCCCTCCAGAGGGGGCGGGCAAGTGTTTGGCGATTGACCCGGATACCGTGTCCGGGGAGCAGGAGCGGGATTCCGGTGTGAGTGTTCACACTGACGGCAGAGAGAGGATCTCTCCCGGGCGGTGTATCCATGGAGAATCGCCCCGTGGGGGTGGGGCTGACGGGGAGGGGGCGGAACGCCCCCTCTCCTGTCTCGACGTGGCACTGAAAACCTCTCTCGCTGGATCACCCCCTCTCTTGTCTCCTGTATCTCTGGTTGAACGGTTTACGTGGATCACCCCCACCGCCCGGCCGCTTCGCGGCCTCCTCCCGCCCCCTGCGAGAGGGGGCGGGCAGTCTGTGGCGATAGTCCGGATACCGTGCCAGGGGAGAGGGAAACTGGATTTTGGCAGGGTGTTCACGTTGACGACAGAGTGGGGATGCTCTCCTGGGCGGTGTATCCATGGATAATCGCCGCCGTGGGGGAGGGGCTGACGGGGAGGGGGCGGAACGCCCCTTCCCCTGTCTCGACGTGGCACTGAAAACCTCTCTCGCTGGATCACCCCCACCGCCCGGCCGCTCCGCGGCCTCCTCCCGCCCCCTCAATGGGGGCGGGCGAGTGTTTGGCGATTGACCCGGATACGGTGCCACGGGGGAAACAGGGTTCCCATGGAGGGTTCAGCAATAGCCGCGGAGAAGATCTTTGCTCGCGGAAACCGTATCGATGGGGAATCGCCGCCGTGGGGGAGGCGGAGACGGCTCCCATCCCCTGTCGCTGCGTCTCAACCACAGCCTCATGCCACGGCTTCATGCCACGGCCTCATGCCACGGCCTCATGCCGCCTGCGGCCGGGCCAGCGCAACAACACGGCGGTGCAGAAGAACGAACACGAGAGAAAACAGCGATTTATGCCGGAAAATGGAACTTTTTCGGGAAGGGGCTCAGGCCGGGCCCGGCGGCTTCTGTTTTCCTTCCAGCGCATCCCGAACCTGCGACGAGAGCTGCTCGTACCTCTGCTGCAGCGCCTTCTCCTGCTTCTCAAGCGACTTGACCCGGAGTTCGAGCGTCTCGATGCGCTCGTTTAAGGCTGCAACCACCTTCTCCTTGCTCTTCTGCATCATGACGCTGCCGACGTTCATGAAGACCGCCGCATCCTCCGGGACATCGGCCAGGTCCTCGAGCGCACGCCTGGCCTCGCGGATCGTCATGTCATACTGCGCCTTCTGCGTGATCACGGTCTGCAGCTGCTGCTGCATCTGCTGAAGCATCGCCAGCTGGTTCTGCAATTTTTGCGGTATGTTCTCCATATTCATCTCCTCCTTGGATACAACGAAGATCGATAACAGCATCTGGAGCGGCAGGCAGAAGGTCTCACCCTCCCTGGCCGCCTTTCTCTACAACATAAGGCCGCGAATACAATTAAATGTAGGGTTCAGGCGTGAGGGCGCTCCCCCGCAGAGAGAGCAGCCTCCCGCACCTCAACCGCTATATTGATCAGCCGAAGCCAGGTGTTAAGGGCCGCACGAAGCGCCGGTATATCCGCAGCGCTCACCTCCAGGATAAGGGTCTCCTCGTCCTCAAGCCTGACCCTCACAGACGAACGCTCACCCACATCCCCCTCCTCCTGGCAGACGGAGAGGTAGATCGCACGGGCATCAGGAGCCGTAAACCGGAATACCGCCGAATGCCTCATGGCGCCACCCTCAGCATATAGCGCCGCCGCTGCCGCCCGTCAAACACGATCCGGTCTTCCGGGAGACCGTCCACAAAAAAGACCATACCAGCCAGACCCTTGAGCGCACTGGCGAGGGCGCGGTCAGATACCGCAAGACCGCGGGAGATCGCACCCTCCCGCTCCTCCACCGCAAACGAGAGAACACGGATCCCGGCAACCGCCTCACCCCCTGAAAAGACCTGAATAAGAAAAGATTGACCTGACCTCGAGACGATCAGAATCGGCCCATCGTGGGACGACAGCAGGTCGCCCATGCCCATCTTCCCGCGGGTGGCGTATTCGGCGCCGATCGCAAACGCAAGATCCCGTGCGAGTGACCGCACCTCCGGAACCGGTTTGCGCGACGTCGTGACGACCGTCATCGAGCCTTCAGGTCTTTTATCGCGGCCCCGCGCTCCTTGAAGAGGATGCGGTGCCCACAGTAGGGACAGCGTATATTGATGTCTATCTCAACCTTCTGCTTACACCGAGCGCACTTATAGGCAACCACGTCCGGTTAACCCTCCTTCTGCAGCGACCGCTCGATGCTCCGCGCGGCGACACGCATAACCGGCGTCTCCGGGACGTAACTCCCGCCTGCGAACCTGAACCCGCACTTGCGGCACTCCCAGATCCCCGTCCCCACACGCCTGACCGCTTCCCGGTCACACCGGGGGCAGACATGAGCCGCGCGGGAGATCTGCTCGATCTGGTTCACTCTCTTCCTGATAAACCTGCCGTACCTGGGGCCGTATCGACCGGAACTCCCGACAACCCTGCCTTTTGCACTCTGTTTGCGGCCTGCCATTTCGCCTACCTCTTGTATGTCCTCTAACTTCTGTGGTCTCGACTAATATTAGTTACTCACGATACACGCCCGACGATCCTGGTCTCGGCGCTCCCTCTCGAGATCTTGTTCACCAGGTTGTAGAACTCCTCCTGGATACCGGCCGGAATCCTGACCACCGCGATCCAGGAGCCGTCCTTCTGCCACTCGTTCTGCTCGATCGCTGCTGCGGCCTGGAGTTCCCCGTAAGCCCTTGCAGCATGTTCAGGCGGGAACCTGACGGCGATCCGGATCTCCTCAAACCTGATGGGAAGGATCGGGCGGAGGGCCTTGACAACCTCCTTCACCTGCTCCTCGACCGACTTGAAGGGATCGATGTTCACCTTCGCCTCCTCCATCGCGAGCTCGATCCGCTGCGGGGGGTGTGGGTAGCCCGACTGCGGGTTGATAGCGTTCCTTGCTATGAACGTTATGACCCGGTTCCGTTTGTCCGCGACGATATGGCGCCGCTGCTCCGCCGTCAGATGGATCTCGCCCTTCTGGATGATCTTCGGCGCAATCTCTTCAAACTCGGTCGTCTTGAAGACCTTCATGAGAGCCTCGTCCGAGGCCCTCTCACCATGAGCGGCGTTCGAGAAGACGGAGTCGGCCGCAACGACGTCCTCAAGGTCTATCGCTTCACCCTGCCGGATGCGCATCGCCTGGTCGGGGTCGACCAGCACCTCAAACCGTTCCCCGTGACTCTCGAACCTCGCCACAACTGCACGGTCGAGCGGGATCATGCTGATGGCACGCTCTTCTCAAACTTATCAACGTAGGACTGGATCTCATCCCTCTCCATCTTCCGGAACTCCCCCGTCTCGATGGAGACAACACCGATCTCGATTGCGCTCACGTCCAGTTTCCCCTCGGTCGCTGCATGGAGCGCCTTGATGCCGAGAGCGATCGCCTCCGAGAAGGTCGCATCCTCACGATACTCCTCCTCAAAGACCTGCATGACCCCCGGCCGGCCGGTCCCGATCCCGGTTGCCCTGTACTCGAGCAGCGTGCCGCTCGGGTCGGTCTCAAAGAGTCTGCCCTCACCGTCGCTGATCCCGGCGATCAGGAGCGCCGTGCCGTAGGGGCGCGCACCGCCGAACTGGGTATAGATCTGCATATGGTCGCAGAGTTTCTTGGCCAGGGTCTCGACATCGATGGGCTCGTTGTAGGAGACCCTGTTGATCTGGGCCTCGACCCGCGCCCTGTCCACGAGGGAGCGTGCATCCCCCACCAGACCGGAGGAGGCCACACCTATGTGCGCATCGATCTTGAAGATCTTCTCGATGGAGGCCGCTTCGAGGAGGCGGGACGTCACCCTTTTGTCGACTATCAGCACGACACCCTCGCTGCACTTGAGCCCAACGGCCGTCGTGCCGCGTTTTACCGCTTCCCTTGCATACTCAACCTGATAGAGTCTTCCATCGGGGCTGAAGACCGTGATAGCCCGGTCGTATCCCATCTGATATTGTGGCTGCATTATCGTTCCTCCAAATCGAGTTCGCTGAAAAAGAATCTTTTCTGATGCTTAATACCCTTTTCAATCAAATCAACCTTTTGACCCGGATACCGGCAGACCGCATAAGCCCTCTCCCCGATCGTAATCTCCCCGTCCTCCGGAATGGGCCGGATAGGTCTCATCCGGCGCCGCAGCGCACGGATCGTCCCGGATGCGGCGACCGTCCGGAGCGAAACCCGGTCATCGCCGACCGCGGTGACGGTTGCAAGCGCTGCGGCGATGTCCCTCTCCGTCCCGCGCCGGCACCGGATGACGGCATACCCCGCATCGCAGTAGACGACGGCGGGCTGGGCGAGACCGACGGCCGCATCGCCGAGGAGGGATGCCGCGGCCTCGATGACGGAGAGGTAGAGTTGTTTCTGGTCAACTGCCGCACCGTATGGAAGGATCCTTGCGAGTATGTAGCGCCGTTTCGTCCGCATCGTCGGGGGCCTGGGTCTCATCTGACCGCCCCCACGGGGCCGGAGGGCTCGATCATCCGGCCCACAGACGATAGAGCCTCGTTCACCTCGGCCCCGGTCATGCCGAAGAGCCCGCAGAGCCCCCGGATCTCTCGAACCGAACGCTGGTCGAGTATCGAACTGGCGGCGCTCGATAGGGTGAGCATAAACCCGTAACGCCGGTGCAGCGCGAGGATATCCGCATACCGGTTCAGCGCCTGCTGGCGTTTCATCCCGCGGAGGTGGATCAGGGGGGAAATAGAGATCTCCACCGCCACGCCCCTCTCCGCCGCCGTCCGTGCGGCGACGTGGTCAAAGGCGTTCTGCCGGGTGGCATGGATCTTGCTGATGACGTTAACCTCATTGGTGCCGGCAAGAGCACGGTTGAACGAGAGATCACCGGCATCGACGCAGACCAGATCGGCGCGCCGGACGGCGGGGTCGCGCAGGTCGCGCAGAACCTCTTTTATGGACCGGGCGGTGATGATAGCGCCCTGGAGGATCTCAACGGCGCAGGACAGCCGATGCCCGGCATCCCCTATGACGACGAGGCTATCGAACCCGAGTTCTCCCGCCTCGATCGCCATCCGCGAAACCGTGGAGTCGCCGTCAGGATAGGGGAATATACAGGCATCTGTGATCTTCATCGCCGGTGGAGAAAAAAAGGTGTTTATTTGCCGCGGTTTGCATGCGACCGGATGCTGGGCCGAGTCTTCTCGGTTCCGCTCCCGCGCTTCCGCATCCCGCGCCCCTTCACGCCGGCGGAGGTCTTGCCGCGCTCCGCCCGGCCCCGGTGAACGGGGTCGGCCAGCCAGGAGAGGTTCCGGTCGCTCTGGATGGCAGGGTGGTGGCCGTCGACCAGGATCACCTCAAACCACTTGTGGCGTCCGTCCTCGCCGACCCAGTAGGAGTTCAGGGCCTCCATGTTCGGGTACCTGCGGGATGCGCGCTCCTCGGCCATGCGCTGGAGGCTCTTTGCCGGGGTCATCCGGTGCATACCCATGCGCGCTGTTCTGCGGCCGCGAACGTAACGGGGCTTTCTCCGGCCGCCGCGGCGGACCTTGACCCGCACGACGATTATGCCCTGCTTGGCCTTATAGCCAAGCGAACGGGCGCGGTCGATCCTTGTGGGGCGCTCAACGCGCACGACACTCCCCTCGCGCCGCCAGACCTGGAGACGCTCCCAGAGGAGGTCTTTCACCTCGGACGTGTCAGGCTGTTTCCAGGCCTCACGTACGTAGGCATACATCGATTTTGCCATGCTCTCAATCACCTCAGGTTCAGCGTTTCCGCCACATTCCTTTCCGGGACGTATCCCGTTGGCTCCATATAGATCGACGGGGGCGCTGATAAAGGATTCCGTCTCCCTCTTCCCCCCTCACTGCACGCCCCCTCTGGAGGGGGCGGGAGGCGGGGGTGATCCACCTCACGTGGAAGAGAGTGTCTGGTTGAGACACAGGAGACAGGTGAGGGGGGAGCCGTCTCCGCCTCCCCCCTCCCCGTCAGCCCCTCCCCCACGGGGGCGATACCCAATAGATACAGTGTCCCGGGGAGAAGATCCTCTCTCTGCCGTCAACGTGAACACCATGCTGAAATCCTCTCCCCTGGCACGGTATCCGAGGCTATCGCCAGAGACTGCCCGCCCCCTCTGGAGGGGGCGGGAGGAGGCCGCGGTAGCGGCCGGGCGGTGGGGGAGATCCAGCGAGAGAGGTTTTCAGTGACACGTTGAGACA
>JALHIW010000017.1:9418-55675 GCA_022837745.1 Methanomicrobiaceae archaeon
GGCCGCGGTAGCGGCCGGGCGGTGGGGGAGATCCAGCGAGAGAGGTTTTCAGTGACACGTTGAGACAGGGGTGGGGGGAGCCGTCTCCGCCTCCCCCCCTCCCCGTCAGCCCCTCCCCCACGGGGCGATTCCACATAGATACAGTGCCACGGGGAGAAGATCCTTTCTCTGCCGTCAGTGTGAACACCCTGCTGAAATCCAGTTCCTCTCCCCGTGCACTGTATCCAGGGCTATCGCCATACACTGCCCGCCCCCCTCTGCAGGGGGGCGGGAGGCGGGGGCGTTCCAAAGGAAGCGATTTGATCGGCCCCGCTCACCCTCCTTTTTTCTTCTCCAGAACGCGGATGGCATCGATCCGGGTGACCGGGTACTGACCGTTCTCGTCCTTCTCGGCCGATTTCACCATATCCCAGACCGTGAGCAGGGCAACAGAGACGCCGGTGAGCGCCTCCATCTCGACGCCGGTCCTCCCGAAAGACTTCACGCGGGCGGTGGCCTCAAGGCAGCCATCGCCCTCCTCAAAGTCTATGGTGACACCTGCAAGCGGTATTGGGTGGCACATCGGGATTATGCGCGGCGTCTCCTTCACCGCCAGGGTGGCCGCAACCCGTGCGGTTGCAAGAACGTTGCCCTTGACCGTGGTCCCCTCCCTGATCGCCCTGAGTGTCTCTGCCCGGAGGTAGATCCGGCCGCTTGCAACCGCCTCGCGGGCAACCTCGGTCTTTGCCGAGATGTCCACCATCTGTGCGCGGTCGTTCTCGATGTGGGTGAAGACCGGCGCCCTGCCGTCTTCGCCGGACTCGTTCATATCCATCAGAGGAGATCTTTGCACCTGCCGGGGATAAATGTGGACGCTGCCGGCAGTCTCACTCCGGCGTCCGGCGGAGGAAGACCTCCTGCGGGATAAAGTCCAGTATATCGGTGGCAAGGATGCCGTTCCCCCTCTCTTCCGCCGCTCGCATCCCCGCCCTGCCGTTCACGTATGCGGCGATGCAGGCCGACTCGAAGGCCGGGAGGTGGCAGAACAGCGCGCCCGCAACCCCGGCAAGCAGGTCGCCCGTCCCGCCGGTGGTCATGGCAGGGGTGCCGGTCCGGTTGAACCGGACGCGGGAGCCATCGGATATCACGTCGACCGGGCCTTTGAGGAGGATCGTCCCGGTTGCAGCGGCGGCCTTCACACACCGGCCACGGGCCGCAACCTCCGCAGGTGGTTCCGTCCCGGTCATCCGGGCAAACTCGCCGGCATGGGGGGTGTAGATGGTCTCTTTCGCCGCTGGCAGCGGGCGGCGGAGGGCGTCGGCATCAAAGACCGCGCGCCCTGCCGCCTCCGAAACGCCAAGGACGACCTCGTGGCTCGCACCCCCAAGCCCCATACCGCAGACGACGACATCGGCCCTCTCCACGAACCGGAGGATGGTCTCCAGGTGGTCAGGGGTGATCAGGTCGCCATCCAGGCGCTCGTGGATCAGGTCGGGGATCGGGATGCTGACGGGGGAGGCGACCCGCACGATATCCGCGCCGGCACGCAGCGCCCCGAGCGCCGCGATATACGGCGCACCCTGGTAGGGGCCGCCGCCGATGACGAGAACCTCGCCGCCGGCGCCCTTGTGGGCATTCTCGTCTCTTCCGGGAAGGAGCGTGAGGTCGCCGGGACCCGTGTAGACCTCGGCTTCAAGCGGGATTCCTATATCCACGAGATCTGCGCCCTGGATCTTTGGGCGGTGGAACGAGAGGATCCGGTTTGCCCGTATACCGGGGGTGGGGATGTCGACGGCGATGACCGGCGCAGCGCTCGTGTTCGCGCGGGCAACCAGGGTCGCAAGCGGTTCACGAGGCGCACCGGAGGCGCCTGTGCCGAGCATCGCATCGACGATGATCTCCGCCCTATCAAAAATGTCCGAGATCCCATCGACCTCGGCAGCGCACCTGATCGGGTGGAGAGCGACAGAGCAGTGCCGGAGCAGGCCGAGTTCCGCGGCGGTCGAGGGGGTCATCGAACCGCAGTCCGGGTAGACAACGTCGACGGCGTCGAGGTGCTGGAGGCAGCGTGCCGCCGCCATACCGTCACCGCCGTTGTTCCCCCTCCCGCAGAGCAGAAGGACGCGCGAAGGGCTGAAAGACTGCACGGCGGCAGCAACCGCCCGGCCGGCGCTCTCCATCATCACAAGCGACGGCAGGCCAAGCGCTATGGCGTTCTCCTCGACGGCACGCATACGCCCGGCGTCGATAACGCCGGTCTCCAGAAACTCACGCATATCCTTTGTGGTCATCCAACGCCCCCCCTCCGGGAAACCATGCAACCCATCGGTGCTATGCGTTTCTCTCATAGATACCTTTTGAGTCCGGTCTTTGGGGGAGGAATGTGAGGGTGTTTCCGCGAGAGGTTTTCAGCGGCACGTCGAGACAGGGGCGGGGGAGATCGTCTCTCTGCCGTCAACGTGAAACCCTTAACTGAAATTTCGTTCCTGCTCCCATGGCACTGTATCCGGGTCAATCGCCCCTCACTGCCCGGCCCCCTCGGAAGGGGGCGGGAGGAGGCGCTGGAAGCGCCGGGAGGCGGGGGTGGTCGACGTAAACCGTTCCCGGTGACACGCCAAGACAGGAGAGGGGGGAGACGTCTCCGCCTCCCCCCTCCCCGTCAGCCCCTCCCCCACGGGGGCGATTCCCCATAGATACAGTGCCGTGAGAGAAATTCATTCAGCCGGTTTCAGGCGAGAAACACACTGTAGAGTCCTGTCTCTCCCCGTGGCACTGTATCCGGGTCAATCGCCACGCACTGCCCGCCCCCTCGGGAGGGGGCGGGAGGAGGCGCTGGAAGCGCCGGGCGGCGGGGGTGGCTTGAGGAAAACACTGTCACGGTGACACGCGAGCGACAGGGGCGGGGGATGTTCCACCCCCCCTCCCCGTCAGCCCCTCCCCCACGGGGCAATTAGCCATAGATGCAGTGTCAGGGGTTGTGCATCGCGTCACCCGGTTTCAGTCGAGAAAATTCCCTGAAAGACCTGTCTCCTCCCCCGTGCACGGCTATCCGGACAATCGCCACGCACTGCCCGCCCCTCGGGAGGGGGCGGGAGGAGGCGCTGGAAGCGCCGGGCGGTGGGGGTGGTCTGCCTCACACGGAAAAGGAGTGTCTGGTTGAGACGCCGAGGCAGGGGCGGTGCTGGCCTGAATAAAGGCCGTATTCCTGGAGACGTCTAGAGGCCGGCGTTGTTTTCCCGCAAACCGCCCCCCCTCACTCTCAGAACCGGTATCACCTCCCCCTCAAAACCCCGTTCGCCTCCCCCCACAAGTTAAGTGGCTGCACCACCCATAGATATGGAAGATGAACCTCGAGCGCGATCTGCGGAGAGCGGCGGAGATCATATCTGACGCTGACTCGGTGACAATCGTCTCCCACATCGACGCCGACGGCATCAGCACGGAGGCGATCCTGGCGCAGGCGCTCAGCCGCGAGGGCATACCGGTCGAATCGGTCTTCGTTCGCCAGCTCGAACCGATGGCGATGCGGCACATCCCGGACGACGACTCCCTCAAACTATTTGCAGACCTGGGCGCCGGGCAGCAGGCCCTCCTCGAGAGCCGCGGTCTCACCGCCGAGGACGTCCTGATCCTGGATCACCACGTCAGCCAGCCCTGCACAACGGCCTACCCCATGATCAACTGCCTCGACCACGGCATCACCCGGATGAGCGCCGCCGGCCTCGCCTACCTGGTCGCAAAGACGCTTGACCCGACAAACATAGACCTTGCCAAACTCGCCGTGATCGGGAACGTCGGCGACATGATGGCCCGCGAAAACTGCGGCCTGGTCGGCCCCGCCCGCGAGATCGTCCAGGACGGCGTCGAGTATGGCAACATCATCGTCCAGAGCCGCGACCTCAACTGCTACGGCCTCTCCACCCGCCCCGTCCACATCTGTCTTGGCTACTGCGACGAACCCTACATCGACGGGATCTCCAACAACACAAACGGCGCGCTCCGGTTCCTCGAACGGCTCGGCGTCGAACTGAAGAACCCCCGCGGCGGCTGGCTCGTCTGGGAAGAACTCCCGTTCAGCGACCGGCGCAGGATCGTCAGCGCCCTGGCCCAGCACCTCATCGCCCACGGCCAGGATACCGGCCGCCTCCTCGCCGAGACATACATATTCCCGGACGAACCGGAACGCACACCGCTCCGGAACGCCTCAGAGTATGCCACCCTCCTCAACGCCTGCGGCCGCTGGGCGAAACCACGGGTTGGGAGCAGCATCTGCCGGGGTATGCGCGGCGAGGCCTACCGCGAGGCGGAGTACATGCTCGGCCACCACCGCTCCGTCATACGCGACCTGCTCCACTACATCCTTGACACAGGCGTCACCGAACTATCCCACCTCCAGTACATCCACACCGGCGACCGGTTCCCCGACACCATCGTCGGGATAGGAGCGGGCATGGCTCTCTCAAGACTGAACTGGCGTAAACCTATCATGGTTCTCAGCGCAATGGCGGACGAACCAGACCTCACCAAGGTCTCGATGCGGACGAACGAATGGGTGCTCAGCCGCGGGGTCGACCTCCAGCAGGCGCTCGTCGAGGCCTCGGCATCGGTGGGCGGCGCCGGCGGCGGGCACCGTATCGCCGCCGGGGCGTTCATCCCCCGCGAAACAGAAGAGGAGTTTGTTGATGGCGTCAACCGGGTACTCAAAAGACAGTTTGCTGCAGCGGGTCAGGACGATAGGTGACTTCCAGTTCGGCAGAGGGGCAGGGGAAGCCATATTCCCCGACGGATGCACGTTCCAGTTATCCACGACAGGGCGTATCCGCCAGGTGCGTCTCGACGGCGAGAGGCTTGCGACCGTTCGTGCGCAGGACGGCCGCCTCACCCTCGGGATCGCCGGAGCGGTTCGTCTTGCCGCCCACATACCGCCGCCGGGCTACAGGGTGGCGGTGCAGGAGGATGTAGCGGCGTTCATCGCCGACGGCAGGAACGCTATGGCAAAACACGTGGTCTCTGCCGACGAAGGCATCCGCGCAGGGGACGAGGTCCTGGTGGTGACCGGGGATGATAACCTCATTGCCACCGGCGCCGCCATCCTCTCCGGCCGGGAGATGCTGGCATTTAATTACGGTGTAGCCGTAAAAATAAGGCAGGGGAGAGGATCCGAATGTATCCAGGAAAGATAAACCCTAAAAAGATGAAGCAGATGATGAAGCAGATGGGCATGGAGATGGAGGAACTCGAGGGCGTTGAGAGGGTCATCATCCAGACGTCCGCCGGGGACTACATCTTTGACGAGGCCCAGGTCGTCGCGACCAGGATGCAGGGGTTAACCACCTACCAGATCACCGGCGAACCCCGGTTCGAGGAGGCCGCCCCTGAGATCCCGGACGAGGACGTCGCGCTCGTAGCATCCCAGACCGGAGCAACAGAAGAGGCCGCGCTGGCCGCGCTCATCGAGACCCACGGCGATATCGCCGAAGCCATACTGAAACTCGCCGAGCAATGATCGAGACCGGCGAACGCCTCCTGCTCGTCGGAGAGGACCGGGAGTACTTCGTGACGGCGGGGGAGGGGCAGTTCTCCACCGACCGCGGGACGATCGACCTCTCGGCGCTCCCCGGGATGAACCCCGGCGGCGAGGTCAGGACACACCTCGGCGTCCCGTTCATCGTGCTGCGCCCGCGGCCCACCGATTTTTTTGTCCACGCAAAGCGCAGCGGCGCTCCCATGCTTCCAAAAGACATAGGGCTGGTTATAGCCTACACCGGGATGAACCGGGACGACACCGTCCTCGACGCGGGGACGGGGAGCGGTGTCGCCGCGATCTACTTTGGAAAGATTGCCCGGCAGGTGAAGACCTGCGAGGTGCGCCCGGAGTTTGCAGCGCTTGCGGAGAAGAACATCAGAAACGCCAGGCTCGATAACGTCGAGGTGATGGCGGGCGATATGCTCCAGGCAACCGGAGAGTTCGATGTGGTCCACCTGGACATGACGATAACCCCGGCACACGTGGAGCACGCCTTCTCGCTCCTCAGGCCCGGCGGCTACCTGGCCTGCTACACACCTTTCCTCGAGCATACGTTCACCGCGCTCGATGCCGCGGCACCGATCTTTCGCGAGGTCCACTGCTACGAGTGCATCGAGCGTGAACTGACGCGTTCCGCCAGGGGAACCAGGCCGTCGACCCGGGTTGCCCACAGCGGCTACATCACCATCGCGCGCCGGTAGAGAGGCTAATACTCTTTCAGCGGGTGCTCCCAGCCGGTGTAGCCGCAGTAGATGCAGCCGTCGCCGCCGCAGTGCCTGCACCTGCGCGATGGCTGCTCCACCATCACGCTGCCCTTTCCGCTGCAGTAGGTGCAGCCGAGCCCCCCGCAATGGGAGCAGGTCTCGGCGGCATACCCTTCTTTCTCGCCTGGAACCATTCTATCCTCCGTTGAGTAAGTATGGGGCGGCCGGGGATGAGAAAGGTTCTCATCCGATCACTCGAAAAGGTATTTTCTTTCTGCGCGGTGAACCAGTAACCATGAGAGGATGGGGCGGAAGGATTGATAGCGAGCCCCGGAAGGTAGCCGCACGATGTACCACATTATCTCTATCCGCGATTTTGAAAGGGAAGACCTCGATCACCTGCTAGATAGAGCAGAGGTCTTCGAGACCGGGCGTTACACGCCGGGGCTGCTCAAGGACAGACTCGTGGCGCTTCTCTTCTTTGAACCCAGCACCCGCACACGGATGTCGTTTGCGGCCGCCCTGGCCCGGCTCGGCGGGCAGTCGATCAGCGTCGATTCTGTGGAGGCGAGTTCCATCGTCAAGGGGGAGACGCTCGCGGACACCATCCGGGTGGTGAGCGGATACGTGGACGCCATCGTGCTCCGCCACCCTAAAGAGGGGGCGGCACGCCTTGCAGCCGAGTTCTCCTCCGTCCCGGTGATCAACGCCGGCGACGGTGCGGGGCAGCACCCGAGCCAGACGCTGCTTGACCTCTACACCATCCGAAAATCCATGCCGCTTGACGGGATCGATGCGGGGCTCCTCGGGGATCTCCGTTACGGCAGGACGGCGCACTCGCTGGCGCTTGCACTCTCCCTCTACGGCGTCACTCTGCACACGATCGCGCCTACGGGGCTTGAGATGCCGGTGAACATAGCGGTTGAACTGCGGGAGCGCGGTGTGGAGGTGGTCGAGCACGCGAGCGTTGAGGAGGCGATCAGGGAACTCGACGTTCTGTATGTCACGAGGATCCAGCGCGAACGTTTCCCGGACACGGCGTCATACTACAACGTAGCCTCGAGTTACAGGATAACGACACAACTGCTGGAGGGTGTGCGGGATCACCTGATGATCCTCCACCCCCTGCCGCGCGCCGGGGAGATCGATCCTGCTGTGGATAGGACGCCGTATGCGCGCTACTTTGAGCAGGCGCGCAACGGTGTTCCGGTCAGGATGGCGCTCCTTCACGAGGTGATGAGATGAGCAGGAAAGATACCGCACACGGGCTGCTCGTCAGCCCCATCCGGAACGGCACCGTCATAGACCATATCACGGCCGGCGAGGCGCTGAACGTCCTGCGGATCCTTGGCATCACGGGGTCGACAAACGAGTGCCTGAGCATCGCGACAAACGTCGAGAGCAGGCGGCTTGGAAAGAAGGATATCGTGAAGATCGAGAACCGGGAACTCCGCAAGGAGGAGGTCGACCGGATCGCCCTGCTTGCGCCGCAGGCAAGGATCAACATCATCCGGGAGTATGAGGTCGTGGAGAAGAAGGGTGTGGAGATCCCCCGCGTCATCAAGGGCGTGGTCAGGTGCCCGAACCCCGGCTGCATCACGAACACAAACGAACCGGTGGAGAGCACCTTTGAGGTGCTTGATAAGGGGCTGCACTGCCTCTACTGCGACTGGTTGATCAAGGGCAATATAGCAAACCACATCATCTGATCAGGCGCCCGTGCGGGTCGATCTCGCCCCGGTATATACGGGTGCTCGAGATCCGCCGTTCGTCCTCGGCGAGGACGCACGAGACAACATATAGGTCGACCTTTGCCAGGCCGTTCTGCCGCCGGAGTTCGTTGATATCCAGGGCAACATGGAATGTCTCCTCGGAGACGACAAGGATATCGAAATCAGCATCGACGGCGCTCCCATAGCGGTCGGAGAGAGGTTCAACCGCCCAGGAGGCGGTGTAACCCTTCTCCAGGATGAATGCCGTGACGTTGTTCAGTCGTTCCCGGTACGGCCGGACCGGGTGCTCCTTCGTGCCGGCGAACTCATCGGTTGTCAGCCCGATCACAACCTCGCCGGCGGGCCCGGCAAGGTCAAAGGAGCGGGAGAGGAGTTTCCGGTGCCCGGCATGGAGGGGGTCAAACGTCCCCCCGACCATCACTCTCATCAAGAGGCGTTTGCACTGATGGGTATTATGGGTAGTGGTCGGCGGAGCGGGTGGCGCTGGGGTTGCTCTCCTGAATCTCTGGCTGAACGGTTTGCATCGAGCCACCCCCCTGCCTCTGTCTCCTGCGTCTCTGGTTGAACGGTATTCGCCAGACCACCCCCGCCGCCCGGCGCGTTCCGCGCCTCCTCCCGCCCCCTCCAGAGGGGGCGGGCAAGTGTCTGGCGATTGACCCGGTGGCCGTGTCACGGGGGAAACAGGATCTTCAGCAGGGTGTTCACGTTGACGGCAGAGAGAGGATCCCTCTCATGGCAGTGCGTCTATGGGATATCGCCAATCGGGGGAGGGGCCGACGGGGAGGGGGGAGGCGGAGACGACTCCCCCCTCCCATGTCTCCTGCGTCTCTGGATGAACATCTTTTCGCCAGGCCACCCCCGCCTCCCGGCGCGTTCCGCGCCTCCTCCCGCCCCCTCAAGGGGGCGGGCGAGTGTCTGGCGATTGACCCGGTGGCCGTGTCACGGGGAGAGATAGGATCTTCAGTGAGTGTCAGGTGAGACTGCAAAGAGACTGCCCACCCCCGGACGCCGTATCGATGGAGAATCGCCCCGTGGGGGTGGGGCTGACGGGGAGGGGGGAGGCGGAGACGACTCCCCCCTCCCATGTCTCCTGCGTCTCTGGATGAACATCTTTTCGCCTGACCACCTCCACCGCCCGGCGCGTTCCGCGCCTCCTCCCGCCCCCTCCAGAGGGGGCGGGCAAGTGTCTGGCGATAGCACCGGATACAGTGTCCGGGGGGCAGGGAAGGGATTCCGGTGAGGGTGTTCACACTGGCGACAGAGAGAGGATCCCTCTCATGGCAGTGTATCGATGGAAAATCGCCCCCGCGGGGGAGGGGCTGACGGGGAGGGGGCGGAACGCCCCTTCCCCTGTCTCCTGTGTCTCAACCAGACACCCTTTTCCACGTGAGATAGAAACACCCCCACCGCCCGGCCGCTGCCGCGGCCTCCTCCCGCCCCCTCCCGAGGGGGCGGGCAAGTGTTTGGCGATAGCACCGGATACGGTGTCCGGGGAGCAGGAACAGGATTTCAGTCAAGGGTGTTCACATCGAGCCGCGGATCTGCTCATCCTGGCCGGGACACTGTATCGATGGGATATCGCCCCCGTGGGGCTGTCGCTGCGTGCCACTGGTCCACCCCCGCCTCCCGGCGCTTCCAGCGCCTCCTCCCGCCCCCTCAAGGGGGCGGGCAGTGAGTGGCGATTGCACCGGATACCGTGTCGGGGGGGCAGGAACGGGGTCTCGGTGAGGGTGTTCACATCGAGCCGCGGATCTGCTCATCCTGACCGGGACACTGTATCGATGGGATATCGCCCCCGCGGGGGAGGGGCTGACGGGGAGGGGGACGGAATATCCCCCGCCCCTGTCGCTGCGTGTCACTGAAAACCTATCTCGCTGGAATAACCCCCGCCGCCGGCGATGGAGAAGGTTTTGTATCGCCAGAACAAATACTAGACTTACTATGGAGAGCGGAACGGTTGTGGGGAGCCGCGTCTTTATCGCAGAGAATGCAACGGTCATCGGGGACGTGACGCTCGCCGACGACGTGAGTGTCTGGTTCGGCGCTGTTATCCGCGGTGACCGGGACAGGATCACGGTTGGAGCGGGCTCAAACATCCAGGACAACGCCACCGTCCACACCACCCCCGGCCACCCAGTCAGCATCGGGAGCCAGGTCTCTGTCGGCCACGGCGCCATCCTGCACGGCTGCACCATCCGCGACCGTGTGCTCGTCGGGATGGGCGCAATCGTCCTGAACGGTGCTGTGGTGGGGGAGGGATCCATCATCGGCGCCGGCGCGGTGGTGACCGAAGGAAAAGAGATCCCGGCCGCCTCCCTCGTTCTCGGCGTGCCCGGAAAGGTTGTTCGGGGGACAACCGCCGAAGAGGAGGCCGGGATCGTTCAGAACGCGGACACATACGTCCGGCTTGCAGGAGGTTACCGCCGTGGCTGATGCCGTCGTCATCGGCGCCGGGGTTGCGGGTATCCAGGCAGCGCTCGACCTCGCAGGCCACAACATCCATGTCCACCTCATAGAACGTGAACCCAGCATCGGCGGGCACATGGCACAGCTCGATAAGACGTTCCCCACAAACGACTGCTCCATGTGCATCCTCTCCCCAAAGATGGTGGACGTTGCCCGGAACCCGAATATCACCATCCACACCTGTTCAGAGGTCGAGTCGGTCGAGGGCGAGGTCGGGAACTTCAGGGTCAGGGTCAGGAAACACCCTCGCTACATCCTGGAGAACGAGTGCAACGGCTGCGGGGACTGCACCCTGATCTGTCCTGTGGAGGTCTACAACCGGTTTGACGCCGGTGTCGGTGTTCGAAAAGCCATCTACAAACCGCATACCCAGGCCGTCCCCGATATCGTCGTGAAGGACCCTGAGCACTGCATCGAGTGCGGTCTCTGTTACGACGTCTGCGGCAGGGACGCAATCCTCCACGAGGACGAGGAGCGCACGATCGACCTTGAGGCGGCAAGCATCATCGTTGCAACCGGTTACGCGACGTTTGATGCCAGAAACAAGACTCAGCTGCGCTACCTCCTGATCCCGGACGTCATCACGAGCCTTGAGTTCGAGCGGCTGATCAACGCAAGCGGCCCCACAGGCGGGAAGATCCGGCGGCTCTCAAACGGCAGGACTCCTAGAAGCGTGGCGTTTGTCCAGTGCGTCGGTTCACGTGACCTCTCCGTTGACCGCCCCTACTGTTCGGGCGTCTGCTGCATGTATGCCATGAAGAACGCGATGCTCATCCGGGAGAAGAACCCGGAGATCGAGGTTACTGTCTTCTACAACGATATCAGGGCATACGGCAAGGGCTACGAGGAGTATTTCGAGCGGGCAAAGAGTCTTGGCGTCAGGTTCGTCCGGGGGTTCCCGGGGGAGGTGCTCGAGGAAAACGATCGGCTGACGCTGATCGCGGAGAACACCGAGACCGGTGAGGTGGAGACCGTCCACCCCGACCTTGTGGTGCTCTCCGTCGGGCTTGAGCCCGCCGGCGGTGCGGAGGAGATCGCCCGGATGCTCGGGATCCCGCGTGACGAGTCGGGGTTCTTCGGGGTTGCCGACCAGAAGCTCGGCCCCGTGCTCACGGTGAAGCCCGGGATCTATGTTGCGGGAACCGCCACCGCTCCGAGGGACATCCCCGACTCGGTCGCGATGGGCGGGGCGGCGGCGATGCGGGCCTACCTGGACGTGATCCGCGCGGGGTGAAGATGAAAGGAGAGACCCCCTACACCATCGCCTGGGATGCGGAGAACAACTGCATCGTCTACATCGACCAGACCCTTCTCCCAGGGCGGTATGAGGTTGCGCGCTGCAGAACCGTCGACGAACTCGCCGGTGCGATCCGGAGGCTTGCGATCCGCGGCGCCCCGGCGCTCGGGATCGCAGGGGCGATGGGTGTGGCGCTTGCGGCCGTCCGGAGCGGCGAGAGGGATCCTGTGCGGTTCCGCCGGGATCTCCACCGGGCAGCCGAGATTCTCCGGAGCACCCGGCCTACCGCGGTCAACCTGGGATGGGGGATCGACCGCGTCCTCGGCGCGGCCGATGCGGCCGGCTCGGTCGAGGCGGCGAAGGAGGCCGCGGTCCGCGAGGCCAGCGCCGTTGCCGGGGAGGACGAGGTGACCTGCCGGAGGATCGGCGCGTTCGGAGCCGAACTCCTGCCGGAGAGGTGCACGGTGCTCACCCACTGCAACGCTGGGGCGCTTGCCTGCCGCTGCTGGGGGACGGCGCTCGGGGTTGTCCGGTCGGCGGTTGAGGCGGGAAAGGATGTGCGGGTGATCGCCTGTGAGACCCGGCCGCTGAACCAGGGTTCACGCCTGACCTGCTGGGAACTTGCACGGGACGGGATCGATGTGACCCTCATCACCGACTCGGCAGCGGCCTATCTTATGCGGAAAGGGGTGATCGACGCCGTCATCGTCGGTGCAGACAGGATCACGCGGGACGCGGTCTTCAACAAGATCGGGACGTACATGCACGCCGTCTCCGCCCGGCACCACGGTATCCCGTTCTATGTGGCGGCACCGGTCTCGACGTTCGATCCTGCGAGGAGCGAGGTGGATGTCGTTGTCGAGGAGCGGGACCGCGGCGAACTCGCCCGCTGCGGTGACCTGGTGCTCGCGCCCGATGGTGCGTCGGTCTTAAACTACGCCTTCGACGCCACTCCGCTCGACCTGGTCGATGCTATCGTCACGGAGGTCGGGGTGCTGCGGCCGCCCTATGGGGAGTCGTTCAGGCTGATAGAGGGGAAACGATGAGTCTCCTTGCAACCGGCGCCTGGGGGCAGGTGATGACCCTGATTGGAGAGGTGACGTTCTTCGTAATCCTGGGGATGCTGCTCTTCGCGGTGGCGCTCGCATTCATCACCGTTGCTTCGATCCGGAGGGGGAAGTTTTACCTGCCGCAGATCCTGATACCGGGCATGGTCGCCCTGGAAGGGCTTGTGAAGGCGTTCTGCAAACTTCTCGGGCTGGATGACAGGGATCTCATCACGTTCTTCATAACGCTTCGCAACAGTATGAACCAGAAGTCCTTCTCGGAGATCCCGGTGGAGGAGCGTGCGATCTTCCTGCCGCAGTGCCTGCGTTCGGCACAGTGTCCGGCGAACCTGACGCCGGAAGGCCTGAAGTGCCGGAACTGCGGCCGCTGCCAGGTGGGGGAGAACATTCTGTGGCTTGAAAAACTGGGCTACAGGGTATTCATTGTGCCGGGCTCGACGTTCATAAAGAGGATGGCCAGGAAGTATCGTCCGCGGGCGATCATCGGTGTTGGCTGTCTTGTGGAGGTGAAGGAGGGGATAGATATGGCCGACCGGATGGGGATCACCGCCATCGGTGTTGTGAACCTGAAAGACGGTTGTGTGGAGACTATCGCCAACTGGGCGGCGTTGAGGGATGCCGCCCTGCTCGGCCTCGAACCGGCGTCAGGGGGCGTGGACCTTCACGGCCCGGCCCAGTAACTGTTCGGTGCTGACTTTTCCATAGACGTAGATCGTCTCTTCGCTGGTTACGACCCCGGCCTTCACCCCGGGCCGCAGTATGACGTCTCCGCCGGCCTGGATAGAGTGGAGGCAGGCGTTGTCGCAGATGGTGGCTCTCTCGATCACCCGGAGCGGCCCTTTGATCCTGGCGTCGTGGCCGATGATGGCGCTCTCGGCCTCGACAAAACCGCCGACGGTGGATCCGGGGCCGAGTTCAAGCCGGCCGCTGACAACCATGTTCCCCCAGATATGCGTCCAGGGGGGAGTGATAAAGTTTCCTTCTATCTTCACGTTCCCGTCAAAGAAGGAACCTTTAGGTGCTATGTACGTGTCCCCGTGCCGGTAAACCTTCATGAAGATCTCCCGGCTAACAACTCTCGTCCATAACCAGATAAAATTATCAGCGATTGCCAGAGCGGCAGGACGATAACCTGCCGGAAGGAGAGCACCGCCCTAGACCCAGGAAAGCCTCCGCCGCCGGCGCCGTGAGAGGGTGACGGGGAGACTGTGGCGATTGCACATGGAAAGCCGTGTTACGGGGGAAAACCGAATCCTGATGATGGATTCACGGGGACGGTTTTGATGCCCTCCGGGGGCAGTGTATGACGATAGCCCCTGGATAGCCGTGTCCGGGGGACGGAAGCAGGATTTCGGTAGGGTGTTCGCGTTGACGGCAGAGGAGGCCCTCTCATGGCACTGTATCTATGGAGAATCGCCCCCGTGGGGGTGGGGCTGACAGGGCGGGGGAGGAGGAGACGGCTCACCCCCGCCCCTGTCTCGACGTGTCACTGAAAACCTCTCTCGCTGGAAACACCCCCGCCACCCGGCCGCTCCGCGGCCTCCTCCCGCCCCCTCCTGGGGGCGGGCAGTGAGTGGCGATAGCACCGGATACGGTGTCCGGGGACAGAGACCGGATATCAGGGAGTGTTAAACGAGACCGCAAAGAGACTGGCCACCCCCCGAACGCCGTATCTATTGAGAATCGCCCCCGTGGGGGAGGGGCTGACGGGGAGGGGGATGGAACATCCCCCGCCCCTGTCTCGACGTGTCACTGAAAACCTCTCTCGCTGGAAACACCCCCGCCACCCTCACGCTCAGATAACCGCGGCAATTGCAAACACGGCGAGCGCAGCAAACATCCCCGCCCGGAGTATGGATGTTGCCCGGGACGCACGGACACAGTCCGGCCGCGTGCAGGCCGCCCCTCTGGCGGCGCCGGCCAGGATGACTATGTCCACAACCGCGATGCCGGCAAGGTAGAACCCGCCCCACCATCTGCCGAAGGGGAGGAGGCTTACCGCCACGGCACAACAGGCGCAGGCAAAGGCGAACATCCCCGTCCGCTGTATGCCTATGATCATGGGGAGGGTGCGTGCGCCGCCCGCCGCATCACCCTCGACGTCCTCTGCATCCTTCAGGACCTCCCTTGCCAGGGTTGCAAGCAGCGTGATCGCTGCAAGCGAGAGGTTGCTGATGAGCCCGAAGACGCCTGCAAACGCCCCGCCGAAGAGGAAGACGCTGGCTGTCAGGTAGGCGACGGCGACGTTTCCGATGAGAGGGGTGCGTTTCAGCCGGGCGGCATAGGCAACCAGGATGACCGAGTTGATGAGGGCTATGGCAAGGCAGAGCGGTGTCGTCAGCGCGGCAAGCACGATCCCGGAGAGGAATAGAGCCAGGGCGTAGGTCTTTGCAGCGCCGGGGCTGATCTTCCCGGCCGGGAGAGGGCGATCCGGCCGGTTGATCCGGTCGATATCGATATCGAATATGTCGTTTATGACGTTCCCGCCGGCGGTTATGAGCGCAACGATAACGGCGAGGAGGAGCGATGGCACCGTGAGCGTTCCCGTGGCGATGAGGTAGCCAAGGAGCGCGGTAAGCCCGGCAACTATGGCGTTGTGCGGCCGGGTAATCCTGAGAAAGGCTGAAGCGCTCATCATCGAGGAGTCAGGTTCACCCCTGCGAGATAAATAACCCGGTTATTTGCAACGGTGCAGGACGGCCGCGCGCTCGCAGCGGGTATACGTGAGAGGATCCTCGAGCGTGATCCGTCATGGGAGGGGGTATCCTCTCTCCCGGCATATCCGGTCAAACGGTTTACGTGAAACACCCCCCCACCGCCAGGGCCCGGAAAGCCGGGCGGGCAAGTGTATGGCGATTGGCCCGGTGGCCGTGTCCGGGGGGCGGAAGCAGGATTTCAGTCAAGGGTGTTCACGTTGACGGCAGAGGAGTGGTCTCCTCCCTGGCACTGTATCGATGGGAGAATCGCCCCCGCCGGGGTAGGGGGAAAGGAACTTTCCCCCGCCCCTGTCTCTGCGTGTCGCCGAAGACGTCTTTCCATGCGAGCAGTCGACCACCCCCACCGCCCGGCCGCTCCGCGGCCTCCTCCCGCCCCCTCCAGGGGGCGGGCAGTGAGTGATGATAGCCCGGATACAGTGCACGGGGGAGCAGGGAAGGGATTCCGGTGAGGGCGATCACATCGAGCCGCGGATCTGCCCATCCTGGCCGGGACACTGTATCGATGGGATATCGCCAATCGGGGGAGGGGCCGACGGGGAGGGGGCGGAACGCCCCTTCCCCTGTCTCCTGCGTCTCACTGCGACACTGTTTTAACCTCTGGAAACACCCCCACCGCCCGGCCGCTCCGCGGCCTCCTCCCGCCCCCTCAAGGGGGCGGGCAGTGCATGATGATAGCCCCGGATACCGTGCATGGGGAGCAGGAACAGGATTTCAGTCAAGGGTGTTCACATCGAGCCGCGGATCTGCTCATCCTGGCCGGGACACTGTATCGATGGGATATCGCCAATCGGGGGAGGGGCTGACGGGGAGGGGGGTGGCGGAGACGGCTCCCCCCGCCCCTGTCTCCTGTGTCTCAACCAGACACTCTTTTCCACGTGAGATAGAAACATCCCCACCTCTCTCCTCTTGCCGGGACACCATCTCCCCGGGTGAGGCAAAATCCATAATTCATGCAGTATTGGAGAAAAGCAGCGGGCTTGGGGGGATTTGAACCCCCGACATTCAGCTTAGGAGGCTGACGCCATATCCTGGCTAGGCCACAAGCCCACGCACTGGACTAAGAGTGTTGCCCATGAGAAGGTATAAGGATATCGAGCATCCACGTTTCCCGGAAAAATATGGATCTCGTTGAGGTTGCCGAAGGGAGAACCCGGTTTTTTGTGCCCCGGCAGGACCCGGGCCTCCAGTTTCCGCCGGGAAACGCCCCGGTCTTTTACAATCCGCGCATGGAGTTGAACCGTGACACCACCGTCCTGCTGCTCACACTCCTCCGGCCGCGGGATTACCTCGACGCCATGGGGGCTTCAGGCGTCCGGGGGCTCCGGGTGGCAGGCGAGGCCGGGATACCGGTGACGATCAACGACCGGAGCGAGAGAGCGGCCGACCTGATCCGGCATAACGTCGAGACTTCCGGCCTGGAGATCGAGGTCACCTGCCAGGACGCAAACGCGCTTATGAGCGGGAGAAGGTTTGATGCCGTCGACCTCGACCCCTTCGGGACACCGGCGCCCTTTACCGACTCCGCCGCACGGAGCGCCGGGAACTACCTCTTCGTCACCGCCACCGACACCGCACCGCTCTGCGGTGCGCACCTCCCGGCGGGGATGCGCCGCTACTTCTCCCGGCCAAGGAACACCGAGTACCATGCCGAGGTGGGTCTCCGGACGCTGCTCGGGTTTGTCGTGCGCGAGGTGATCCGCTACGACCGCGGCGTGGAACCGCTCTTCTGTTACGCCCACGAGCACTTCCACCGGCTGCACCTCCGGCTCCGCAGCGGCGCTGCAGCGGCCGACCGGACGCTGGCACGGATAGGCTACGTGATGCAGTGCCCCGGTTGCCTCTACCGGACGGAAGAGGCCGGGATTCTCCCCGAACCTGCAGACTGCCCGCTCTGCGGCGCCCGCCTCGTCGCGATCGGCCCCCTCTGGACGGGCAGGATCAACGACGACCAGACCCTCGCCGCGATGCAGGAGGCCCTGCCGTCGGTCACAGCCGGAACGGCTCCCCGGATCTCGAGGCTGCTCTCAACCTGCCGGCAGGAACTCGATACATCAAGCCACTACGACCACCACGTTCTGGCAGGATCGCTACGGATCTCCCCGGCCGGGATCGAGAGCGTGATCGAGCGGCTCAGGTCTCTTGGCTACAGCGCAAGCCGCGCCCACTACTCGGGCACCGCCATGAAAACAGATGCCCCGCTGCCCCTCCTCCAGGAGGTCATCAGCGGCGGGTGACTATGGTCAGGATGTCGCCGTCAGCGAGCCGGTGGTTGAGCCCGACGCGCTGGGCGTCGTGCTTGGCGGATCTGCCCCAAACCTTTGCGTAACGGAACTTATCCGCAAAGTCGCGGTGGAGACGGTTGCAGACGTCCTCGACCGTCGCCGGGCTCCGGATGATCAGCGGCTCGTCCAGGTCGGCGGGGCCGCCGACCGGTTTCAGGTAGACGCGCATGAACCGCAGGTTATCAAAGATGGCGTCCCTGAGTTCTTCGATGTTGTAGCCGCTCTGCGCAGAGACCATGATCGGGGGCTCACCGAACCTCTCGGTAAGTTTCTCCTCGATCTCCTGCCGCATCCTCTCGTCGACCAGGTCGACCTTGTTGACCGCGATGAACGCCGGGACGTAGACTCGGTTTCCAATCATCGCATCGATGAAATCGTCCTGGGTGACTCCTTCACGGATCAGGACCTCGGCGTTCATGATCTTGTTCTCGGCCAGGATCGAGCGGATCTCCTCTATATCGAGGTCAACGGCACCGACGGTGTTCAGCCTTATCCCGCCGTTGCCGGTCTTCTTGATGGTTATATCGGGCCTCTCCCGGTTGATCCGGATACCTGCATCGTGGAGTTCGCGGAGGAGGACGTCTGTGTGCTGCTGGTTGAAGACGTCGACCAGTATCAGGATCAGGTCAGCGCTCCGCACGACAGCGATGACCTCCTTCCCGCGGCCCTTCCCCATGGCTGCGCCGGCTATCAGCCCCGGGATATCCAGGATCTGGATCTTTGCGCCCCGGTGCTCCATCAAGCCCGGTATGACGGAGACTGTCGTGAAGGCGTAGGAGGCCGTCTCGCTCAGGTTCTCACCGGTGAGACTGTTGAGCAGCGTGCTCTTACCGACAGACGGGAACCCAACGAGGACAACGGTGGCGTCTCCCGATTTCCTGACGGAGTAGCCCTCCCCCCCTCCGGCGGAGGCCATCGCCCGGGTCACAGCCTCGTCACGGATCTTCGCGACTTTCGCCTTGAGGCGGCCGATGTGTTTGGAGGTCGCCTTGTTGTAGGGAGTATTCCTGATTTCGTCCTCGATCTCCCGTATCTGCTCTTCGAGACTGCTCATTGCTGCCGGTATAGGTTAGATGGGAAGCTACTTATGGGTGTCTGTGCCAGAAATCGCGAAGAAAGAAGCCCGGATCAGGCTCAGATCGAGTGGTTGCCGTCAGAAATCGGGACGAGAATGGCGGGACAGGTTTAAATACCATAACAGACAACGTTTTAAGGCACGTTGGTGCACTGCGCTGCTATAGTGTAGACCGGCCAATCATGCAGGACTCTCACTCCTGCGACTGGGGTTCGAATCCCCATAGCAGCATTCTGACTTTCGGTCTAAATCCGACATCCTTTTTCCCGCCCCGACCGAAGGCATGCGTATGGAAATGTGCGCCAACACTTTCAGACAGCTCTTTTCCATTGCATCAAGAGCACAACTCCATCAACCGTGGTCTTGCCAACGGCAGGCTCACCGCGTGTGACGCCGACCTGATCCGTGAGTTCATCGCCGAATCGCAGTCCTGCAACAACATCAGTGCAGGTCGAACAAACAAGATCGTCTTCACCCTCGTCGGGTGGCGGCGGTTCATCGGGCCATACCTGGAGAACAGCATGGCCGACATCTACCAGGGCATCTCCGCCCTCAAGACCGCGCCACCAGCGCCCGCGGCAAACCCTTCAAGCAGAACACCATCGCCGACCACATCATCATCCTCAAACGGTTCTATGGGGGGCGATCGAGAACGGCTACACCGACCTCCAGGACCGAAAGATCCGGCGCCTCAAGATCCCCACCAAAGACACCATGACCAAGGAGGCCGCCGCCCTGGAGACGGTGGCGGCGATGGGGTGGGAGCAGTTTACGATCAAGATGCTGCAGGAGGCGATCGGGCTCTCATACCAGCAGACCTACCGGATTCTCAACGGTTATGCGAGCCGCGGGGCGACCCACTCGGGGCTGCTGGAGAAGTGCCCGGCGGTGAGTTACTTTGATACGATGGTGACGGAGGACGGGGAGGGGTATGCGGTGCGGCGGCGGGAGCACCTCTTCTCGTTCGACCGGGCGGTGTACCGGCGGTGGGCGTTCGGGGGCGGGGACCGGGATGATGGTCCCGGCCCGTCTGATTCTTTCAGCATTTCTGCAGGTTTACCGCGGGATTTCAGCACCGGACGCGAGAGAGAGGGGGGCGGGAATGGTTCTGGATCGCATAGTACTAGTACAGATAGAGAGACGCGTCTCTCTCTTAGTACTGGAGTACAGCAACAGACACACCCAGATGCTGGAGCGGGCGCAGGTACGGGTGCGGGTGTGTGTGGGTGTGATCGCCAGAATGGTGAAAGCGATCCGGCGATGTCGGCGGAATGCGGGGAACGCCGGGAACGGATGGCGTTGTGCGACCATTTGAATGTCGCCGCATGCCGAAAGGTGCTGAAAGACGGCGGGGGTGCTGATAGGGGGTTGCACGATCCCCTGCCGGGGGTGCTGGAGCACACGGAGTTTTCGCGGGTGACGACCGATCTCGGGCGGTGCACCCTCTGCGGGGAAGGGCGGGCGATGTTCGTCTCTGAGGACCGGCGGATGCAATGGTGCCGTGCTGGACGCTTCCCACCCACGAGGAGGTGAAGATGTTCCCTATGCGTCGGGGCTCACTGATTTTCTCCATGAGGTCTCAGAGGAGCGGGAGCGCCAGGTTGCCACCATCGCCCGGCATCTCTCCCTCAGTCTGGACGAGTTGATCATGCGGGAGAATCTCAGGCTGATGGACCTGACGGACCGGCAGGCGCAGGGGGATCCCGATCCCATGCTGCCGGCAAATATCCGGAGTTCGGCGATCAGGCTGGAGGATCTCAATCACCGCCTGACGACGTGCCAGATCGAACTCCAGAAGGAGCGGAGCCTCACGCTCGGGGATATCGTGCATTGCGGTCGGGCATGGATGCTCACTTACCCTGATCGCGACCGCCCGGAGTATTCAGGGATGCGACGCGATGACGACGTAGAACGAACGGCGGTGGATGCGGTGATAAGGCATGAAGAGGAGGGCTATGCGGTCGAGAGCGTGGAACTTGAAAACCGCGGTTTTGATCTGATCTCCCGGCGGTTCGATCCCGAGAACCCGGGGGTCTCCGTCGATGTCCGCTTTATCGAGGTGAAGGGGCGTGCCGGTACGGGCGATGTGTTCCTGACAGAGAACGAGTACATGACCGCGACGCGGTTGAAGAACGATTACTGGTTGTATGTGGTGTACAACTGTGCATCTACGCCTGAGGTTCGTCTGATCCGGGATCAGGTCCGGCTGAGATGGAAGCCGGTGGTGACGGTGGAGCACTATCAGGCGGGGAAGGACGCTATTCTGCGGGCGTCTGAGGGGTGATCTGCTTACCCGGTGAAGAAAGACCCAGGTTCTCGAATGGTGATGCCGGGGAGTGTCTCTTCGATTTTCTTGCGGTTGTTCAGGATATGGGTCTTGTCGGCGGTGACGAGACTGACATCCTCCCTTATCCGATTAATCTGTATGAAATATGCGTCCAGTATCACAAGGATGTCTGGTTCGTAGCCGATGGCGGTGATCAGAGCGCTTTTTTGATCCGGGAGATGTGAGTCATAATCCTCGGGGCAGCAGGTGTAACAGACGACCGGGGCTGAAGGGTCGTCGGGACGGCAATCTCTATCCAGTGAATCCAATGCTCCCTTGATGGCGTCGATGATCTCCTGTCTGAAGGTGTCCTGATCTTGTTCTGTTCCCAGGGCACAGTTGCGGAGATCGTCCATGTTCTGCTGCACAAAAGAACCGAGCACATTCTTCTCTTTCTCGTTTTTTAGTGAGAGGGTATACCGCTCGGTGAGTTTCTGGATGGTCCGATCGAGGGTGAAGGGGTCAGGAGAGGCAGGGAGGGATTTTACAAGATAGTTCAGGTATTTTGTTATCGTTCTCCTGAACAGACCAAATACGCCGGTGCATTCCTTATACACCCGCTCGCTCGTATGCCGGAGGAAGCCGTCCTGCTGCATGTATCGGTGAGTGTGATGGTGCTGTCCATCCCATTCGATCCGGGATCCGACAAGGATGTTTGTGTCGAGAAAATGATGGAGGGGGGGCATCGTGGTCCCTCTCTTCAGGAGAGGTAACCCTCGATCAGAGAGGAGAGGATCCTCTTTGAGCGGTCGTTGGCATTCCGGCGGTTTGTAGGGCGGACCGATTCCCGAATGTTTCGGTTAAATGCGTTCACCTCTGAGATCATATTCGAGATGGCCGAACGGTATTCCACTTCCCATTGTTCAAGTTTATTGTCGTAGTACTCGTCGTGTCCTTCGTCCAGAATGCGCACCCCTTTGACAAAGGTGTACCAGATCTCCACAGCGGTCTTACAGGTCGATTCGGTGATCGTGTAGGCGTTATCCTCATTCTTTCTGATGATGTCGAAGGCCTTTCCGGCTCCTGAGACATATGAGGTGAACTCGTCGTTGAACTCTTCGAAGAGCGGTTCCTCGACGAGTTCAGCCTCGCAGTCGTAGATGAGATTTTCCAGGCGGTCGATCTGGGGATTTGTGTCGTCCTCAATGTACCGGTTGAGGGTGGTTTGGCCGACAGGGTGTAATTTGAGGTATTCTTCGAAGAGGTTCAGAAAATCCACTTTATAGAGGGGCATGAACTCGTAGGGAGCATCTTCCCGGTAGATCTGGTTGACGAAAGATTCGATGTGATAAGGATCGATATTCCTGACGATGCGCTCGACGATGGCAGAGGCCTCTTCAAGCTCATTGAGGGTATCGGTGAGGTTGGTGGTGGTAAGCATGAGGAGGGAGTTGCCCCTGTGCGTCTCCTCCTCTCTGAGGATGCCTTTGACCTTCAGGGTATCGATAGAGGCCTCGACGACCTCTGAATAAGGGCCGTAGTTGTACCAGTAAAACGGGATATTCTTTCTGACCGGGTCGTCTTCGGGGAGGGCCGTCCGCACCTTGAAGAGGATTTTATGTACCGCTCTTTTTGATAACTTGAGATCGGGGCGAGAGTGATAGATCTGCTGGATCAGGTGAGAGACGACTTCGGACTGAAGCATTGTACCATCATATTCATGAAGTAAATATATAGGGATTTCTTATGCGGGGCGAAATTATCAGATCGAATCGACTATACAATAGAGAATACCAGTCTCTCTTCTGAGAGCACGCAGTCATCCCCTGGTCCAGCGAGGACCATCCACCTCCGGAGTTATACGAATGATCCACTACCCAAAACGTCTCATCGAAGTCGATCTCCCGATTAAGAAAATATCCGAGCACGCACGGCGGGAGAAGTCCATCCGCCACGGCCATATCTCGACCCTGCATATCTGGTGGGTGCGCCGGCCTCTGGCGGCCTGCAGGGCGGTGCTGTGTGCGGCGCGGGAGGAGATGGACGCCTTTTAGAACGCCCTCGACCGGACGAACCGGGACTGTGCCGATCTGCTCATGCTCCGCATCCGCCCTGATCAACTGCGCCGGTCTGGTTCTGGTCTTCCTTGCCGGAAGCAGCCTGGTGTGGGGTCTGTGGGCGATCAACCTGGCGGTCGGGGCGGTCTGTCTCGCAGCCTGGATGATGATTGGAAAACGGGGAGGGATCAGAGAGTGAGAACGAGGGGTCCAGCGCTCAACCGCTGCCATACTGCTTCAACCGTGCCTCGAGGGCGCGCGGCAGGAGCACGCGGTCGATGATATGGTATATACCGTTTGTGCACTCGATGTCGGGCTTTATGACGGCGGCTCCGTTCAGCCGTATCCCGGGAGGCGCCCCGGAGATCTCCAGGTGTTCACCCTGCAGCGTCTTGATCGCCTCCATCCCCGCCAGTTCGTATGTGGTGAGTTTGCCCAGGATGACGTGGAACCTGACAAGGTTTGCAACCTTCGCCGGGTCGGCCCTGACGGAGTCCAGCAACTCTTCCGAAAAGAGGGAATACGCATCGTTCGTCGGGAACAATACGGTGTACTCCCCCGGCCCGAGGAGTGTCTTATCCATCCCTCCTGCCCGCAGCAACTCAACGGATATGCTCAACTGCGCGTCCTCCCCTGCGGTCTCAACGATGCTCTTCATGGATAACCCTGAATCAGCCTGAGGGGTATATATAACTTAAGTAATTGGGCTTGCCGGCCCTTCCCGGAAGGTAATAAAGGAGGCCGTTTCACGGAATTCAAAAAAAGCATCCCCGGGGACTTAGATGGGGAGAACCCCTCACTTCCCCGCGATATACTCCTCAAGCAGCCTGAGCGCCTCGTGCTCCCTGGCACCGCCGCACCTCCGGGCAAGGGCGGCGTGGTGCTCGATCAGCTGTAAGAGCCAGGGGTCGTGTTTCCTGACGTAACGGGTTGCATGGACAGCGGCCTCAATTATACTTGCAAACCCCCGGTTCACCGGATGCAGCCGGAGTTCCAGAACCTCCTCCTTCACGGGAGTGAGTCGGACGACAAGCGCCTCGGTGTTCGATCGCTCCACCTCGGCGGTGAACGCAGCCCAGGCCTCCACCTCACGGAGACGGCAGAAGACCTCTCCCCCGACCTTCTCGGTGACAAAATCATCGTCCGGGAGGTCGTCAAACGCCGTCCGGACGTAGATCACCGGGTCAAAGACGAAGTTTGCCACCACCCGGCGGTCCCGGGCGACGTTCCGGGCTGTATGGCTCCCCCGGAAGAGGACCATGTGCATCGAACCGCCGCGGTTGATGATCCCGATGGGCGCAGCGTTGCGGCAGGTGGTCGCGATCACCTCGTTGATCCCCTCGCTCAGCAGTCCCACTGCCACCCCTCCCCCAGGGCCAAGTAGATCCCGGCTATGGTGATATCGGCGATAGAACCGGGGTTGATCCCGGCTGAGACACAGTCAGCGTCGAAAGCCGCCAGGTCGCGGCTGCCCTCAAGCACCTCGGCCGCCTGCCGCATCGTCCTCTCCGCCGCAGCCATCCCGTGCTTCTTCGCTATGAAGGTGTCCGGCTCCGAGGCCAGGATCTCCATGAACGCCGCAACGATCGCCTCCCTCCCGCAGCGGTGGGCGTGGAGCAGGTCGGCACACCGCCTCGTCAGGGCAAAACCGTTCGTCCACTCCCGGGCAACCATATCCCTCGGCGCCGAGTGGGCCATGATGTCGGCAAGGGTCATACCCCTCTCCCGGATGGCGGCAACCGAGGCCGGGTCGTTCACGTCAAGTTCGTCGCTCTTTAGCACCCTGACGTTCGTGAGAGCAAACGCCGCGTAGAAATCTACAGCGTCCTGGACGTCCGTCCCGGCGATAACCCGCCGCGCCCCCTCGATATCCCCGCCGAGAACCAGGGGGACGAGGAGGATGAACGCACCGAAATGGGTGTTTCCGCCGGAGTGGCCGTTCGTCCGCATGACCGCATCACGGATCAGCCTCCCGACGCGGCCGCCGGTCTTCTCGGCCTCATCAAAGACCGGGCGGACCATGATGGCCGAGGCCAGGAAGTGTTCGAGCCGGGTGTCGGGGTAGTCATGGCAGCGGTCGACGTTCCCGGGCTTCGGGTAGGCGCAGACCTCAAGCATCATCGCCATCTGCGCACGTTCAGCCCGACCCATCACCAGATTCTGCTTCATCGAATATCCTGTGCATGATCGTCTCTGAGAGACGGCGTTTGCAGCGCATGTAGTCCTGCGGCGAGAGGTTTATACTCTCCAGGGTCATGTTCCGGAACATGCAGGGGGAACTGGTCTTGCAGCACCACGCAAGGCTTCCGAAACATGTGGTTGCGCCGCCCTCAAGCGGCGTCCCCTTCACCGCCTCCTGTTTCAGGTTGAGGTAGTCCTCCGGGGAGAGACCGACCTTCTGGAGGGTCGGAATGAGCGGACAGGGTTTCACCGGCATGCAGCAGAAGGCCAGCGCACGGATATCCCCGCCCCGGCAGATCTGTTTCGGGGCGTTATACCAGCCGCCCTCCTCGGCCGCCCGGGTGATCGCGGCATCCAGCCCCGCAAGCGTCCAGGGATCGGACTTCCGGGCAACCGAGACCATATCCGCGCCGTGGGAGAAGGCATCCATCACGCGCTCAAAGGAGGTCATGGAGTTGTTTGCGATCAAAGTCAGGGGGGAGGCGTTTCTGATCTGGCGGACCTTCGAATGCCCAAAGTCCATCAGATCGACGTGTATGATATCCGCCCCCGCCTTCCATATGCTTCGGGCAAGAGCGGCATCGTCTGCGGCGACACCGGCCCTCATCTTCACCGAGACGGTGACGTCCTCGGCCTTCAGGGCGCGGATGATCTCAAAGAGTTTTGAAGGGTGCTGGAGGAGATGCTCGCCGCAGCCGGCCTCAAGCATCGGCTGCTGCCGGCAGTGGGCATCGATCTCGTAGACCACACCGTCCTCAAACGCCTCTGCAACACCGGCGTATGACTCAGGGCTGCTGCCGCGGAGGTTGATCCCGAGAACAACGTCGCTGCTCTGGATGGCGGCGATCTCGCGACCCAGCGCTTCCAGGGGGTCATCGTATAGAAACTCTTTTCGGCCGGCGGCTGCCATCTGCCGGCTTGCCTCCATCGTGGGGCGGTCGATCGAGTAACCGCCTATGAAAGCCGCACCAACATGCTCCGCCCGTTCAAGAACGTAGGCCGCATCCACGATCCCGGCCATGGAGGCTATTGCTACAGGCGTCCTTACGATCCGATCGTTTATGATGAGTTCAAAACGATCAAAAGCTTCTCTCATACCTCTCCAACCGTTGGCGGTGATAGAGGATATTGATTTGCGTCGCGTCACAGGGAGGCGCGGTGAAACGTCTTCTGCGGCTGACCACGCGGCCGCTTGAGGGGGCGGGCAGTGCGTGATGATTTGGGCGGTGGAAAGCCGTGCCAGGGGAGAGAGGATCTCAGGGAGCGTTCGATCGAGGCCGCGAAGGGACTGCCAGATCCCGGGACACTGTATCTATGGGAGAATCGCCCCCGCGGGGGAGGGAGATGGAACATCCCCCTCACCTGTCTCCTGCGTTTCAACCAGACACTCTTTTCCACGTGAGGTGGAACCACCCCCACCACCCGGCCGCTCCGCGGCCTCCTCCCGCCCCCTCCAGAGGGGGCGGGCAGTCTGTGGCGATAGTCCGGATACCGTGCACGGGGAGAGGGAAAGGATCTTTCAGGAGTATCAGGTGAGACCACGACGAGACTGCCAGATCCCGGGACACTGTATCGATGGGGTATCGCCCCCGTGGGGGTGGGGCTGACGGGGAGGGGGGAGACGGAGACGGCTCCCCCCTCACCTGTCTCAACGTGTCACCGGGAACGGTATTCTAGGCGGGAATCGAACCACCCCCACCACCCGGCCGCTCCGCGGCCTCCTCCCGCCCCCTCAAGGGGGCGGGCAGTCTGTGGCGATAGTCCGGATACCGTGCACGGGGGAGAGGGAGAGGATCTCGGTGAGGATGATCGCATCGAACCGCGGATCTGCTCATCCTGCCCCTGGCACTGTATCTATTGGGAATCACCCCCGTGGGGGTGGGGCTCGCCGGGATGGGGGGAGACGGAGACGGCTCCCCCCGCCCCTGTCTCCTGCGTCTCAACCAGACACTTTTTTCCACGTGAGGTGGAACCACCCCCGCCTCTCCAATCTCTCCGCAGCGGCGTCTCGCAAAAAGGTGCACGCCGGTGCCGCCACCCGGAATCCGTCCATGGAGGGGCAGCCTCAACCCCGGATGCGGGCGGGAGCCTGGAAAACCGCTGCTCGAGAAGGATCAGTAATTATTTTAATTGAGTATCGTAGTACCTTGTAATATATGGCTAAAAAGGGCATGCTACTGGTCGGCCATGGGAGCAAGCTCCCCTACAACAAGGACCTCGTGGAGACCACCGCAAAACTCATCGCCGAGAAGACGGACGAATACATCGTCAGGACGGGTTTCATGAGCCTCAACACCCCCACCGTGCAGGAACAGCTCGAGGCGTTCCGGAAGGAGAAGATCGAGATGCTGGTCGTCGTCCCGCTCTTCCTGGCAAGGGGTGTCCACATCGAGAAAGACATCCCCGCGATCCTGGGGCTGCCCGAGGGTGCCCGGGCCGGCACGTTCCACATGAACGGGAAGGACGTCCCCCTTGTCTACGCCAGCCCCATCGGGAGCGACCCGCTGCTGGCCGAGCTGATGCTGAAGAACGCGGCTGAGGCGATAGACGAACTGGAACGCTGACCCGGAATGCGCATACTGGTGCTGGACACCATCCACGGCGGGGCGGACCTCGCCGCGGCGCTCCGGGATGCCGGTCACCGGGTGGACGAGGTGGACGTCTACCGGGGAGAGGTCGGCATCCCCGTCGAGGAGGCGCTCGTCCGCACCTACGACCTTGTCACCGCGCCGGTCCACCTCGACCCTGACCACCCGCTCCTCCAGCAGCACGGCCCCGCGGTCTCGCACCACGAGGTTGTGGGGCTTCTCATCGCCGGCGGCGCGGGGCGGCCGTTCATCGAGATCACAGGGGCGCGGGGGAAGACCACCACCGCCCACGCCATCGCCGCGCTGATGCCGGGGCCGGGCGTCCTGCACACCTCGACAGGCACCTACCGCTACCCCGAACGGGAACTCCTCTGGAAGAAGAGCATCACCCCGGCCTCCCTGATACCGGCGGCGCGCGAGGCGGAGCGGATCGGCGGCTGGCTGGTTGCCGAGGAGTCGCTCGGTGTCACCGGCGCCGGTGATGCGGCCGTCCTGACATCGGCGGAGGACTACCCCATCGCCGCGGGGAAGAGACGGGCTCTTGCCGCGAAACTCGGGTTGCTCGCCCGTGCACGGACGGTCGTGCTCCCGCAGGGGGTTGACCTCCCCGGCTGCATCCCGGTCGGGAGCGTGGCATCCGTCGAGGGGGAGGCCTGCCGCTACTCGGGCTACGGGATCGCCGGGTCGTTTCAAAACCCGCTCTTAAGCCTTGCGGGCTACCGAACGGCGCTGTCGCTTGCGGCCGCGACCGCCTGCGTCCTCGGGATCGATCCCTCCCCCCTGGACGGGTTCACAGCCATCCCCGGGCGGATGGCCGTCCGCCGGGACGGAAACCTCCTGGTCGTCGACAACGCAAACAGCGGGACGAACATGGCGACGACGGTTGAAGCCGCCCGCTACGCAAGAGAACTTGCAGGCGACGCCCCCCTGACACTCGTCATCGGCGAAGAGGCCC
The DNA here is from genome assembly GCA_022837745.1 of Methanomicrobiaceae archaeon. Taxonomy (GTDB): domain Archaea; phylum Halobacteriota; class Methanomicrobia; order Methanomicrobiales; family Methanoculleaceae; genus Methanoculleus. The sequence continues at coordinate 38,253 of JALHIW010000017.1, forward strand.
ACGCCGTCTGCGAGGGGTTCCCCGCAACCGAGATCAGCCGGGCGGTTGCGGCCGTCCGGCCTGATGCAACCGTCTATGTTGGCGACGGAGAGGAGGCGGCGACGCTTGAGGAGGGGTTTGCCGCCGCCCGCGAGATCACGCCGGAGGGCGCGATAGTGCTCGCGGTAAAAACCTGGAGATGAGATCATGGACTACATTCAACCAAGGCCGAGTTCCATCGTTGCGGCTCTTTACACCGCCCGTGACCTCGGCGTCGACGTGGCCATCCTCCACGGGCCGTCGGGCTGCTCGTTCAAACACGCCCGGCTCCTTGAGGAGGACGGTATGCATGTCCTTACAACATCGCTTGCAGACAACGAGTTCATCTTCGGCGGCCACGACCAGCTGGTGCGGGTGCTCCGGGAGGCGGAAGAGATGTTTGCGCCCCGGCGGATGGCGGTTGTCGGGACGTGTGTCGCGATGATCATCGGTGAGGATCTCCAGTCGGCTATCCTAGACGCCGGGATAGCCGCACCGGCGATAGCGGTGGATATCCATGCCGGGTTCCGGGAGAACATCGATGGGGTGGTTGCGGCCCTGGAGCCCGCGGCAGCGGCGGGCTGGATCAGCGCCGGTGAACTGGAACGGCAGCGTTCACTCCTTCTGAAGGCAAACGAGGTGGAGCGGCTGAGGGGAGCGGCTTCCCGGGCCTATATCGAGCCATCCCGCGGAGACCTCAAACACATCGCGGCGGAGCGTCTCCTCGAACTCGCAGGGAGCGGCGCCACGGGTGCTGCGGTCATGAACGCCAAGAAAGAGACCGCCTACATCTTCGCCGACGAACTGATAGCACTCCATGACGTCTGCCCGGAGGCCGCGGTCACCTACATCGCGAACCTGGAAGACCGCGGGCTCCCGAAGGTCAGGGAGGACGCCGCCCGCATACTCGCCGGGATGAGAGGCCGCGGTATCGAGCCCGAACTCGTCGGGGCGCTGGACGAGTACGGGGCAAACGGCCAGGCGATCGGGGAGCGGATCCGTGAGATCGACCCGGATTTCGCCCTCCTGGTCGGGGTTCCCCACGCCGTCCCCCCGGAATACACAGAGGGGATAGAGGTCTTCTCGATCACGAACGGCCCGCGGCAGGTCGAACCGCTCCGGGAATTGGGGCACCGCCACGTTATGGTCGAGATCGACCTCCACCCAAAGACGCTGGGCGTCCGTGAGATCGTCGAGAGCGAGTTCGGGGCGGTTCTGCGGAGCATGCGATGAAGGCATTCCTTGTTGCCGGCGACCGCTCGGGGAGCGGGAAGACGAGCATCACCCTGGCGCTCTCGGCGCTGCTCTCGACCGGGAGGACTGTCCAGACGTTCAAGGTGGGGATGGACTACATCGACCCCTCATACCTTGCCGGGGTGACGGGACGGCCCTGCCGGAACCTGGACGGCTACGTGATGAGCCCCGCGGAGAACCGGGCGGTCTTTGCCCACGGCTGCCGGGGAGCGGAGATCGCCGTCGTCGAGGGCGTCCGGGGGCTCTTTGAGGGGGCAGAGGCTCTCTCAGACCTGGGGAGCACGGCGGCGATAGCAAAACTGCTCGACCTTCCCGTGGTGCTGGTGGTGAACGCCCGGAGCATCACCCGGAGCGCGGCAGCGATAGTGAGGGGGTTCCAGGGGTTTGAGAGCGGCATAGATATCCGGGGGGTCATCGCGAACAACGTCACTGGAAGCAGGCACCGGGAGAAGGTCGTATCCGCGATCGAGCACTACTGCGGCATCCCGGTTCTCGGCGCCATCCCCCGTTCGCCGGAGATGGAACTCTCTATGCGGCACCTGGGTCTTGTCCCGTACCGCGAGGGCCGGGAGCAGGAAGAGTTCATGGCGCGGATCGAGGCGGTGAAACGGGTGGTTGCCGGGAACGTCGATCTCGAGGCGCTGCTCTCGATTGCCCGTGAGGTTGAACCCCCGGCGGAGGATGAAGCGGTGTTTGCGGTTCCAGAAGAGCCGGATGTGAGGATCGGGGTCGCGCTCGATGAGGCGTTCAACTTCTACTACGCCGACCTCTTCGACGTCCTGGCATCGCTCGGGGCGGAGGCTGTCCCGTTCTCCCCGGTTCACGGCCGTCTGCCGGAGGCGGACGGCTACATCATCGGCGGCGGTTACCCGGAGGTCTTTGGAGCGGAACTCGAGGCGAACACCGCGATGAGGGAGGGGCTCCTCGAGGTCTCCAGGAACGGGACGCCGATCTACGCGGAATGCGGCGGTCTCATCTACCTGACGGAGCGGATGGTGCTCAAAGCCGGGTTTGGGGGCCGGGAGAGGGAGGAGTCCTGCGACCTTGTCGGGGTGTTCCAGGGCGAGACCCGGATGCCCGCGAGGCGGATGCTCGGCTACGTGGTCGGGAGGAGCGCTGCAGAGAGCCCTGTGGGCGAGGCGGGGTTCCGGGGCCACGAGTTCCACTACAGCAGTGTTGACCTGGCGCCGGGGACGCGCTACGCCTACAGGCTGAGCAGGGGGAGCGGGATCCGCGGCGGGCTCGACGGCGCCGTCCGCGACCGGACGATCGCGAGCTACACGCATCTCCACCCGGTTGCAAGCCGGGGGATGTTTGCGCACTTCGTTGACGCCTGCCGGGAGGGCTGAGAACGGGGTGCACGAAACACAAGACATACAAAGAAATCGATACCACACTACTCCCATGATAATTTACCTTGACGGCAGATTCGTCCCGGAGGAGGAGGCCAGGGTCTCGGTCTTTGACCACGGGCTCCTCTATGGTGACGGTGTTTTCGAGGGGATACGCGCCTACAACGGTAAAATTTTCCGTCTTGACGAGCATCTCGCACGGCTCTACGACTCGGCAAAGGCAATCGATCTCGCCATCCCGCTCACGAAGGCGGAGATGACGGAGGTCATCAAGGAGACGCTGCGGCGAAACAGCCTGCGGGACGCCTACATCCGCCCGATCGTGACGCGGGGTAAGGGCGATCTGGGGCTTGACCCGCTGAAATGCGCAAAACCGACCGTCATAGTCATCGCCGTCACCTGGGGGGCGATGTACGGCGACCTCTACGAGAAGGGGCTCCGGGCGATCTGCGTCTCGGTCCGGCGCACGCCGCCGGAGTCGATGCCGCCGAACGTGAAGAGCCTCAACTACTTAAACAACATCCTGGCAAAGATCGAGGCGAACCACCGGGGGGTCGACGAGGCGATCTTCTTCGATACGAGGGGTCACGTCTCTGAGGGGTCCGGGGACAACATATTTGTCGTCAAGGACGGTGTGATCATCACTCCGCCGACACTGAACAACCTGCGCGGGATCACCCGGATGGTTGTGCTGGAGATCGCGGCATCGATGGGGATCACCCTCCTTGAGCGCGATCTCGGGTATTTCGACCTTTATACGGCTGACGAGGTCTTTGTCACGGGGACGGCGGCGGAGGTTGCGCCGATCCGCGAGATCGACGGGCGGGTGATCGGGAACGGAAAGCCAGGACCCATCACCAGGCAGCTGATGGCCGCCTTCAGGACGGCCACCCAGAAGGAAGGCACCCCGATCGAGGGGTAGGCTTCCACTTTTTTCCCTCCGGCGAGGCTGCAGGTATAACTACCTGAAGGCTGAAGAGTTGATCATCAGGAGGTGTGCCGCTTTTTATGGCGGGCAGCGCGGTTAAGATCCCGAGGGCGACGTGCAAGGTCTTTGGCGCGATAAAAGCGCTTTCTACGGTGAAGCGGTGCGTTGTGCTCGTTCACGGCCCGAAGGGCTGTGTATATCATATCAACTACATCCTGGGGATGCGGGGCGACCGGCCATCGGAGGTCTACTCGACCTGTCTTGATGAGCATGATGTCATCTTCGGCGCCGAGGAGAAACTCCGGGAGGCTATTGAGGAGATTGATGCGAGCCTTCACCCTGACCTGATCGCGGTGCTCTCATGCTGCGTCTCAAGCATCATCGGCGAGGATCTAAACGCCGCGGCGAGGGCCGCCTCGACGTCTGCACGGGTTGTCGGCATTGAGGCCGGCGGGTTTGAGGGGGATTTCAGGGAGGGTTACAGCGAGACCCTCTGCAGGCTGGTCGAGGAGTTTGTCCGGGGGCCGCCGGGCGAGGTCAGGGATCGGTCGGTCAACCTGGTCGGTCTTCTCCGGGGCGGGCCGGACCTGAGGGAACTTCTGCGGGTCCTGGGTCTCATCGGCGTCCGGGTCAACGCGACGCTGACCGCGAACGCAGCGGTCGATGACCTTGAGCGCCTGGGGGAGGCGGCGTTAAACATCGTTCTCTGCGAGCCGGCCGGGCTTGAGGCGGCGAAGTTGCTTGAAAGGGTCTGCGGCACGCCGTTCATCGCCGCCGATATCCCTGTGGGTCATGCCGCCACCATCCGGTTCCTGGACAGCGTTGCCGACGCCCTGGGGATTGGGCGTTACCCTCTCCGGGATGAGGGGGGCGACGAACTCTGCCGGGAGGCCCTGGCCGGGAGGCGGGTGGCGATCGTAAGCGGGCCGACGAGGGCGATCGGGATGACCAGGTTCCTGGCGGACCTGGGGCTTGCGCCGTCGCTCATCGTTGTGGACTTCGACCCGGGCAACCTGGAGCGGTTGAGCGGCCTGGCCGGGCCGGGGTGCGAGATCCTGGTTGAACCGGAGCAGGAGGTGATCCGGGAGAGGCTTTTAGCCGGGAGGATCGACCTGATCTTTGGCGGCATGCTCGAGCGGCCGCTGGCCGCCTCGCTCGGGATCGAGCACCTGGATATGATGCACGGCAGCCAGAGGACGCTCGGGTTTGAAGGCGCAAAGCATATTGCCGAGGCGCTGACGAGAGAGAAGCCGGGTCACAGCAGCAGGTAGAGGCGGAGCGGTTTTGAGATCCGGCCCGGGATCGCTGCGGCACAACTTTTTTATTTATCGGTGCCCAAGTTGTATGACACATTGCACGGGCTGCTATAGTGTAGGGGCCAATCATGTCGGCCTTTCACGCCGACGACTGGGGTTCAAATCCCCATAGCAGCATCTATAATTCCCACGTTCTTTCTTTATGCGCTTGCTCAAGTCCGGGATCGGTTGTGCATGCCCTCCAGCAGATCAGGCGCAGAGATGTTTTCCAGGGCGCCGTCCACGGGTTCCATGCGATCGATCGTGAACTGGCAGTGGAGCGGGTCATCAGCCTCATGACGGCGCAGAACCACCTCGCCGAATGGCGGGGGCTACCCGCTGCCCGTCACCCCTGCCTCTCCCGTCTTCCTGTCGCAGCGCCGCACGCCGCTCACGCAGGAGGCGATCGCGGAGAGGAGTGCGGTGCACAGGGTTCGTGCTGCAGCACCGCCCTACCTCAAAGAAGTAGATCGATCGGCTCGATGAGCAGCGCGACGCCCATGACCGTCTGGAAGCGCTGCACCGATGAGTGCAGGGGTGGTTCATGCCGCCCTGCTGCAAGAAACAGAATGCGAGGGGTGGGATTTGAACCCACGAACTCCTTCGAGAACGGACCCTAAATCCGTCGCCTTTGACCTGGCTTGGCAACCCTCGCAAAGCAGCGTGGAATATCTCCGGATCAGGGCTCCATTCTTGTTGAAACCCCGAATCCAGCGGTTTTGACCCGCTTCAGCAACCCTGCCTTCATATACATCAGCGCCCGAAGCATTATAACTTGTTCCCGTGCGCGGTTTCGCCCGCTTGAATCTGTTTTCTCTGGAGATCCTGGCATACGCCCCGAAAACCACCCACAGGATTCCGTGAGATGGTTGCCTCAGGAGGGTGGTGATGCCGAAAGTGCTTCAGGAGTGTAGTTCGGGCAAATCACGCTTGAAATGTTAACAACAAAACATTTATTGAGTTGGTTGACTGTATTTTTCCTGTAGTTGAAGGAATAATGCTGGGCGAACTCCTTCGTATCCTGGCGGCGGCGATCATCACCTGGCTTCTCTTTGTGAGCGTCGATATCTTCTTCCGGTTGCCGGAAAAGGGGGGCGTCAGTGGAGCGTCAGCTGTTGCGCGAGATATTCAGGCTGCCGGCGGCGACATTGCCGGCGGCACCATGATGGGAAACATCGTCAGCTCCCCCGACGCCTCGGCCGGAACGCTCCTTGCTGCCTGCGGTGTCTACGTTGCCGGCATCCCCGGCGGGCTTATCGCGGCCGCGCTCGTCTTCATCGGCAACCGCATCTGCCATGACCCCGGCTACGCAGGGACCACCGGTGCGGTTCTCGCCACGTTCGTCGTCTACGGGTTCACTCAGGTCGGGTTTGCTGCAACAGACTTCATCGCCGGCATGGTGATCGCCATCCTCTCCATTCAGGGGCTCTCCCACCTCCACGCGAGCAGGCTGCTTGCCAGGCTCTGGAGGGTCAGGCAGTGATCGCGCCTTGCCTCGTTGCCGTAGTGGCGGTCTTCGCCGCGCTTCGGGCCATACTCGAGAAGAACACCGGCAGGAAACTGCCCTATGCAAACGTCATGAACTTCGCCATTGCTGCCTCGATCGTCCTGCTGCTAAACCATCCCCTCTCTCTTGTCGCGGCCGCGGCCTACTTCGTCGGCTCAACACTTGAGGCTAATGCGATCGCTAGCACCTATGCAGGAGGGAGGGACCAATGATCCCGGCGCTCGAGATAATGTTCGGGTTCATCGCCATCGCCGGCGCGGTCTCGGCCGCCCTCACCAGGGACTCTTACGGGAAGTTGATATCGCTGGGGATCCTCGTCGGCGGCATCGTGCCGTTCATCGTGGACCGCGGTTACCTGGACGTCGCCATCACCGTCTCCCTGGTCGCCCCTATCGCCACAATATTTGTCCTGATGGTCGTGAGGAGGGCTGATGCGTGATGGAGGCTATCTTCATCGTCGGGCTTGTGATCCTTGTGATCGGTGTCCTTGCGGTCGCTTTCGTGCGGCCGAAGACCTACATCGCGAGGCTTATCAACCTGGAGATTCCGGGCTGGGGCCTCCTGCTCGTCATGCTCGCCTATGACGAGGCCCTGGCGCTCCTGACGTTCGTCGCGGTCACCGCAATCAGCACATTTGTCATCGTGCGACTGATGGAGTGGAGGGATGCCTCGTGCCGATAATCTCCAGGATCTCCCGCGTTCTCTCCGACTTCCAGAACCTCGTGGCTCTCTTTGCCGGTGCGTGCATCATCGTCTCCATCATAGGCATCTTCTCCCTGCCGCTCGGGTTCGAGGAGCACCAGCTCTACCCAAAGACCCTCGACCCCGCAAGTCCACTCTACCCCTACGACCGTGGAGGAGTCCCGTTCGGCACAACGGAGGTCGTCGCGCAGTACCCGGAGAACTCACCCTACGTAGGATACGTCACCACCTACCTGACACCGCTCTCGCAGTACCTCGCAGACCACACGCACCACCTGGGCACGACGATCGTCGCCCACCCGGGCGGGATCATCGATGAGATCCTCTACAACACCCGGGGGCTCGATACAGTGGTCGAGACGAGCATCCTCTTTACAGCGTTTGCGATCGCCTCATACCTCTACCGGAGGAGAGAAGAAGAATGATCCAGGCATACCCGCTCGGTCTTTTCGTGGCGTTCGCGTCGACGGGGATAGCCTTCTTTGCGCTGACGCGGGAGACCGACGGGCTCCACCGCCTGCTCCTCACCGATCTTGTCGAGGTCGTCACCCTCGCGTTCATCGCACTGGTCGGCACCGACCTTGCCGAGGCGCTCATCCTCCCGGGGCTTGTGGTGGGTGCCTCGGAACTGATCGCTCTCTCCGAGATCTTCCGGATCAAGGAAGGCTACACCCGGCCGCCAACCGAGACCCTCCAGATAGAGGTGATGAAGACCGCTCCCCCCATACTCGCCGCGCTCCTGGTCTGCTACGGCATCGTGCTCTCAGGGTTCTCGGGCGGGGCGGTCGCCGGGCTCGGCATGATCTTCTACTTCCTCAGCCGCAGCCCGGGCGAGCGGTTCGAGGTGATCGAGACCGCGAGCGGCTACTCCTGGGTCCTCTGGATCATAGCGTTCTTCATCTTCATGATCCTCCCGCAGTACTGGTTCTTCGCCGTCATGCTCGCCGGATCGGCAATCCTTCTCAAGGTCACGGCCAAGATGTCGCTCATCGGCACCATGCGGGGTGGTCCGAATGCCTGATATCGGCGGGGCCGACCTTTTTGTGCTGGAGTTTGGGGATATCCTCCACTACTTCACCCCCTACACCGCCACGCTCTTCATCTTTGCACTGCTGTTCACGGGGCTTGCTATTGCAAGCAGACCCGAGAGGCAGCTGGATATCGTGTTTGGCGGGGACGCTTACTACGCGAAGCAGACGACGCTCCCCGAGATGCGGTTCCGCCGGTTCATGGCAATAGCCTGCGGTCTTGCGTCCATGGGGGCGATGGTGAGCGGTGATCTCTTTAACTTCACGCTCTTTGTCTCGCTGGTCGGCATCACCAACATCGGCATCGTTGCGGCGGTGAAGAGCCGCCACGTCCTCAACGCTGCATACGAGTACGGGATCGTCGCCATGGTCGCCACCCTGCCGCTCTTCGGCGGCGCCGCACTCGTCCTCGCGACCACCGGCACTCTCTCCATCCCGGCCCTTGCGGCCGGCGGCTATACCGTCCCGCTGGTGGCGAAGATACTCCTCGCCCTCGGCGTCATCGGGGAGGGGATGGCGCCGTTCTACGCGGCAAAAGCCGAGATGTTCCGGGCGCCAGGCGCTCCCTACGTCATCATGTGCTCCCTCTCATCGCTGTTGATCTTCCTGCGCGTGGTGGAGATTGTCATAACCATCTGATGATCATGAAACGAAAGACGATTGCATACGGACTCGCGGCATCGGCCATCGGTATCGTCGTCGCATGGGCGGCGCTGGCAGCAGCCATCATACCGCCCTTTGCGGCGGCTATGGTCTTTGTGATCGCGTTCCCCCTGCTGGTGCTCTTCCTGGGGCTCTGGTGGCGGGCTCCGGGCGGAGAAGGAGATATACCGTTCATAGGATACTGACATGATCGAGTACCTGGTATTTGCAGCAGTCTTCGGCCTCCTCCTCCTCGGGGTTCACCGGAAAGTCATCGCACGGATACAGACAAGACCGGGGCCTCCCGTCTGGCAGGAGATCCTCCATGCGCTGAAGTTCTCGTTCAAGAGCACCTGGGTGCCGAAGACTGCAAGCGGGACACTCTACGTCGCAGTCGTGCTCATCGGCATCGGCATATGGAGCGCAGCGCTCTTCGTCGTCCTTGCCGGCGAGAGCATCCTGATCCTCTTTGCGATCTACATGCTCCACAAGGTCGTGGAGCACGGTTACGGGCTATCGTCGGGGTCGCCCTACGGGAAGTTCGGCGGTGTGCGGTCGGTCATATCAGCGGCATCAGAGATCCCGCTCTTCGTCACGATCGCTGCGATCTACCTCTTCACGGGATCACTCATCCTGCGCGACATCACCGCCTACCAGGGGATCCACGGGCCGCTTCTCCTCATCGCACCGCCGGTTGCCATAGCCATGTACATCGTGGTCCTCTCGAAGATGCCCTATGGCCCCTTCTCGATCGTGGAGAGCAAAGAACTCGTGAGCGGCTACAAGACAGAGCACTTCGGGGTCTGGCGGGCAGGTCTGGCCGTGACCGACGGGCTCAAGACTTTCGTCCTCCTCTATGCCTTTGTGGCGATCTTCATTGGGGCTGTTCCGTTCTGGGCGGCTCTCGTCATCATGACCGCGGTCCTCATATCGCTCTCGTTTGTCTGCGCGATAACGCCTATGCTCTCGCCGTTTGACAGCGTCACCATCCAGGGGCTTATCACCGGGCTGATGCTGGTCTACGTTGTGTGTCTGTGGTGGGTGATGCCATGATTCGTGAAGTGGTGCTCTTTGGAGGGGTAGTCTATATCATTATAGCGCTGGTGCAGTGGATGCAGAACCAGACCGTTCAGGCCGAGGCGGCACTCTTTGCCGGGATCATGGTGGTTCTCTCTCTCATCCATTACGCGAGGGACGAGGAGCGCCTGAAGAAGATCGAGATGGCCGGGCTCTGGCTGGCGATAGCCCTCTTTCTCGGCTACGCCCTTGCAAAGGCGGGAGGATACCTATGACCGGGCGCTGCCTCTATGAGAAAGACCTCCGGCCTCTGAAGTACAACATACTGACGAGCACAAAGCACGATGCTGCCGTCAGAGCGATTGCGCGCCGGCTCGGCGTGAGTGATGCAAAACTGCGCAGGCTGCTGATCCAGCGGTTCGATATGTCGCTGCTGGAGAACATAGAGACCCGCTGGGAGATGGGGCTGCGTTACGCCGATGAGGGCGACCCGCTGGCAAAGGAACTGGGGTGCGAACTCTTCACACGGTATATACCCCTTCTGGACAGGGGAAGGATGAAAGAGATCTACGAAGAGACCAGAGCGCTGGCCGAGGATATGCCTCTTGAGGAGGCAATCGCGAGAGGCAGGGAGCGGATCAGGGAGGCGGTCGTATCATGAGCATACTGCAGAGCATAAAAAACGCCGTCCGGTCGAGATCGATCCACGTCAGTTACATCGACGTCGGCTCATGCAACGGCTGCGATATCGAGGTGCTGGCCTGTCTTGCTCCGCGCTACGATATCGAGCAGTACGGGATCTACGTCCACAACAACCCCCGTGAGGCCGATATCCTCCTGGTGATAGGCTCCGTCACCCCGCAGTGGGTGGACAAACTCCGCAGCATCTGGGATAAGATCCCGGAACCGAAGGCGGCCGTAGCCATCGGGAACTGCCCGATATCGGGGTGTGTCTATGCCCGGAAGGGTTCTTTGACTACTCCACCGGTCAAGAACTATATACCCATAGCCGCAGAGGTTCCGGGCTGCCCTCCACGACCAACGGAGATCCTCTCCGCCATTCTCTCGGTTGCACCGCTGATATTCAAGGATTACGAGGAAAAACAGTCATGAAGAAGACCGTCGACGTCTCCATCCCGCTAGGGCCGATGCACCCCTGCTGGAAGGAGCCCGTCCGCCTCAAGTGCGAGACGGCGGGCGAGCGGGTGCTCCATACTGAGGTCGAGCTAGGCTACATGAAGAAGGGGATCGAGCGGATCATGCGCGGCCGCCCCTGGCAGGAGGTTATGTTCCTTGCTGAACGGGTCTGCGGGATCTGCTCGGTCGTTCACAACATGGTCTTCATCGAGGCGATGGAAGGGATCAGCGATATAGCGGTTCCGCCGCGGGCGGCCTATCTCCGGGTTGTCGCGAACGAACTTGACCGGATCGCCAGCCACCTCATCGCGAACTTCTCCTACTGCTACACGATCGAGCACGAGACGCTTGCGATGTACCTCTTAAACACCCGGGAGACGGTGCTCGACAACCTGGAGCGGCTCACAGGCTCAAGGATCAACACCGCCTACATGATCCCGGGCGGCGTCCGGTTCGACCTCCTCCCGGAGGACGCCGCGGTGATGCTCGCCGATCTCGCAAAGGTCGAGGATGAGTTGAAGCGCTACGTCCGGATCTTTGAGACCGGGCCCCTGATCGGGCTAAGGAGCCGGGGGATCGGCTGCATGAGCCGCGTGGATGCGATCCGCGCCCACACAGTCGGCCCAACGGCACGTGCAAGCGGCGTCGAGGACTGCGACCTGCGCCTTCGCCACCCCACATACCGGGCGCTGGATTTTGAGCAGGTGACCAGAACCGAGGGCGACAACTTCGCCCGGGTCATGGTCCGGTTCCAGGAGGTCTTCCAGAGCATCGATCTCATCCGCAGGTGCGTGGACACCCTCCCGGCGGGCCGTATCCGGGGCGGCGGGCTCTGCAGGGCGGGTGAGATCTCATACAGCGGTGAGGCGCCCAGGGGTGAGCTGACCTACACCATAAAGACCGACGATTTCGGCAGGGTGGTCGATATAGCGATACGTACTCCGTCGATCATGAACATCGAAGCCTGCGCCCATTACATGGTGGCGGACGCCGCCTCGATCGCCGACGTGACGTCGACGTTTATCAGCAGCGACCCCTGTATCGCGTGCAACGAAAGGTGAAGCGATGCGATCGATCATCTACTACGTCCGGGAGTTCCTCAGGCCAGAATGGCTCAAGAAGTTCTTCTTCGTAAAGACCGCGCCGCTTGTGACGCCACCCTACTTCAAGGGCTACCCGACCCGGACGGAGAAGGAGTGCACCGGGTGTTTCACCTGCATGATGATCTGCCCGGCACCCGAGGCGATCGCCGTCCTCCGCAGAAAGGAGCGGTGGGAGCCCGAGGTCTACCCTGGCCACTGCATCCGGTGCGGTCTCTGTGTTGAGGCGTGCCCGGAGGGCGTTCTCTCAAGCGGCCGGGTCATGGAGGTCGCCGGCCGGGATGCAACGGCGTTCTGGCACTCCTACCACCTGGAGGTCGATGAGAGCCTCTGCATGCGCTGCGGGAACTGCTGTGTAGCATGCCCGATCAACCGCCAGATCGATCCCCGGCTTGCGGGGACGGGGACATCAACAAGCGACGATGTGATCATGCGGGTCAAGGGCGGCCGTGTGCAGATCCTCCACGAAGAGAAATGCACAGGCTGCAAGACCTGCGAGACCCAGTGCCCGAGCGGCGCGATGCGTGTCGCCCGGATGGTGGAAGGGGTGCAGTTCCTGGACGAGGTGGGATCATGAAGTTCCTTATGAACACCGGGCGGACGGTCAACCAGGGTGTGACCGTCGAGAACAAGGGTTCGGCGGAGTACGCCCGGGAGGCCTCGACCTGTTTCATGCACGGGTTTGATATGCTCGAACTCGGGGTGGATGACGGCGATCCGGTCCTTGTGCGTGGCCCGGCCGGCGAGGTCGTGATGCGTGCGGAAGCGTCGGTCGAGGTTGAGATAGGGACGGTCTTTGTCCCCTACGGCCCCTATGCAAACCACATCCTGGCCGCCGACACCCGTTCCACCGGGATGCCGGACTTCAAGTCTCACGAGGTTGAGATCGAACCGACCGACGAAGAGCCGAAATCGGTGTACGGACTGATGGAAGACCTTGGAGGGCTGGCCTATGATCGTTAAAGACGCGGTCTGCCCGTTCTGCGGATGTCTCTGCGACGATATTGAGGTTGAGGTCGAGAGCGGCCGGGTGGTCGGCGTCACAAACGCCTGCGACCTTGGGGCGACGAAGTTCCTGGGCGGCGAGAGGCTCAAGACCCCGATCCGGCGCGAGGGGAAGACCTGGAAGGATATCTCCTATGATGAGGCCATTAGATACGCCGCCGAGATGCTCCTTGACGCCGAACGCCCGCTCCTCTACGGCTGGAGCGGCACCCATGGCGAGGCGCAGTGTGTCGGGGTTCACATGGCCGAACTGGTGCGGGGGGTGATCGACAACACCTCCTCGGTCTGCCACGGCCCATCCGTGCTGGCCATCCAGGAGGTCGGGCACCCGGGCTGCACGCTCGGTGTCGTGAAGAACCGGGCGGACGTTGTGATCTACTGGGGGTCAAACCCGATCGACGCCCACCCGCGTCACCTCTCGCGCTACACGTGTTACGCGGAGGGTTTTTTCCTGGAGAACTCGTTCCGCGAGCGGAAGGTGATAGTCGTCGATGTCAGGAAGACCCGGACGGCAAACATTGCCGACGAGTTCGTCATGGTCAGGCCCGGCGGGGATTATGCCGTCCTCTCGGCGCTCCGGGCGATCGTCAGGGGTAAGACCGACACCATCCCGCCGACGGTCGCGGGCGTCACGCGGGACCAGTTGATCCGGGTGGCAGACCTCTGCCTGAACGCGAAGTTCGGGGCGGTCTACTTCGGGCTCGGCCTCACCATGATCCCCGGGAAGAACAAGAACGTTCGGAATGCCATCGAACTCGTCACGGAACTGAACAGGCACACGAAGTTTACCATATCGGCTATGCGTGGCCACTACAACGTCTACGGTTCGAACGAAGTCAACACATGGATGACAGGCTACCCCTTCGCTATCGACTTCTCCCGGGGCATCGCCTTCTACAACCCCGGGGAGACGACGGCGGTGGATATCCTGGCCCGCAAAGAGTGTGACGCCGCGCTGATTGTCGGGAGCGACCCGGCCGCGCACTTCCCGCGCAAGTGCATCGAACACCTTGCCGAGATCCCTGTTGTCCAGCTCGACCCCTACCCCAACGCCACCACCGCGTTCTGCAGCGTCCAGATCCCTGTGGCGGTGACCGGGGTCGATGCGGAAGGAACAGCCTACCGGATGGACGGGGTGCCGATCCGGACAAAGAGGGTTGTGTCGAGCGATTACCTCTCCGATGAGGATGTCCTCACCCGGATGTATGTGTTGATGCAGGAGGCTCTGAAGCGATGACCGAGCTCCTGGTTAAGAACGCCCATGTGATCGATCCTCTCAGCGGGATCAACGGCGAGACGATGGATATCGCCATCCGCGACGGGAAGATCGTCGAGGAGGTGAGCGCTGCCGCGGATGTGATCGATGCCCGTGGCATGCTCACGATGCCCGGCGGGATCGACTCACACACCCATATATGCGGGACGAAGGTGAACTTCGGGCGCTACATGAGCCCGGAGGATATGCGGGCGGGGAGGACGCCCCGCCGGGGTCCGATGCACGCCACCTCCGGCTACAGCGTCCCGACGACCTATGGCAACAGTTACCGCTACAGCGTGATGGGCTACACCACACTGCTTGAGGGGGCGATGGCGCCGCTTGAGGCCCGGCACACCCACGAGGAGTTCGCCTACACCCCTCTCCAGGACACCATGGCAAACACCCTCTTTGATGGGAACTGGTCGATCATGGAGGCGATCCGCGATGGAGATGTAAAGAGGGTCGCTGCAATCATAGCCTGGATGCTCACGGCGGTGAAGGGGTTTGCCGTCAAGCTCACAAACCCTGGCGGTACCGAGGCCTGGCAGTGGGGCAAGAACGTATCATGCATCCGCGACCCTGTGCCCTACTTTGAGGTGACGCCGGCAGAGATCATCCGGTCGGCGATCGAGGCAAACGAACTCCTCCACCTGCCTCACTCCGTTCACCTCCACTGCAACAACCTTGGCACTCCGGGCAACTACACCTGCACACTGGGGTCGATGGGTCTTGTCCCTGACCTGAACCCGAAACGCCAGACACTGTATGCAACTCACGTCCAGTTCCACGCCTACGGCGGTTCGGGGTGGAAGGATTTCTCTTCAAAAAGCGAGCCGATCGCAAACCTCGTCAACATGCGGCCGCAGATAGTCATGGATATGGGGCAGGTGATGTTTGGCCGGACAACGACGATGACCGCCGACGGGCCGATGGAGTTTAACCTCTACCGCCTCCACCACGAGAAGTGGAGCAACCACGATGTGGAGCTCGAGACGGGTTCGGGGATCATACCGGTCATCTACCGGCGCAAGAACCTGGTCAACTCGATCATGTGGGCGATCGGTCTTGAACTCGCGCTCCTCACAAAGAGCCCCTGGCAGTGTCTGCTCACGACGGATAACCCGAACGGTGCGCCGTTTGTCAAATACCCCGAGATCATTGGCCTCCTTATGAGCAGGAGGTACCGTGACGCCGAGTTTGCGAAGGTCCATCCCGATACCGGGTCGAGGGTGCCTCTACCGGCGATCGATCGTGAGATGGACTGGTACGAGATCGCGGTGATGACACGGGCTGGCCAGGCGCGGGCGCTCGGGATCCAGGATCTCGGGAAAGGCCATCTGGCTCCAGGTGCGGATGCGGATGTTGCGATCTACCCCATCCGGATCGATGAGGTCGACCCCTCGGCCGAGTTCCAGAAGGTGATCGACGGGTTTTCCCGGACTGAGTACACGATCAAGCGGGGCAGGGTCGTCGCACGCCGGGGCGAGTGCGTTGTTCACGGCAGCAACGCCACCATCTGGGTCAGGCCGAAGGTCTCTGAGAACTATGATATGGGGAAGGACCCTGATTTCGTCGAGAAGTTCGACCGCTACTACACCGTCCGGATGAGCAACTACCCGGTTCAGGAGAATTACCTGAGCAGGAGCCGATGCATCGAGACGGAGACGGAACTATGATGAGAGTCACGCTTGCAATGAAACCGATGGGGAGATGGTCCATCCCGATAGAGGCGGAGTCGATCGTCCCTGTGAACTTTCTCTCCGGCACCGATCTCTCTGTCTGGCGGGGGAACCGGGAGCTCGGTATCGAGGAGGCTTTCTCGGTCCTGGTGGAGGGCGATGCCGACCGGGCGGAGGATGTTGAGGTCGTCCTCTCCGGGGAGACCGCCCGGTTGAAGAGGGTCGGCGAGTACATGGGCGCGGGGAAGATCACCGTCCTCGGGGATATAGGGATGCACTGCGGCAACTTCATGAGCGGCGGGATGATCGAGATCCAGGGCAACGCCGATGGCTGGCTCGGCCGGGAGATGGCGGGTGGGACGATCATCTGCCGGGGCAACGCCGCCGATTACTGTGCTTCGGGTTACCGCGGCGGCCGGAAGGGTATGACCGGGGGTAGCGTGGAGGTCTTTGGCCGTGCCGGCGATTTCCTGGCGGAGAACCTTGCCGGCGGGACGGTCGTAGTGCACGGCGATGCGGGGGATATGCCCGGCGCCGAGATGCGTGGCGGTACGCTCATCATCCATGGGGACTGCAGACGGCCGGCGGCGAACATGAAGAGAGGCGCCTGCTACGTCTACGGGACGGCGCGGTGGATGCTCCCGACCTTCAGGAAGGTCGGCACCGCCCAGCAGGATGGGCGGACGCTAATCCAGTTTACCGGCGATGTGGCGAACCGGGGGAAAGGAAATCTTTTTGTCGGGAACTACGAATATCTGGACTGATGGTCAGGCACGAGTGCGGGTTTGACGCCCCGATCCACTGCAAGCGTTGCGGGAGACCGCTGGTCAATAGCAAGCGCACGGGCCTTTACTGCCCGCACTGCGGCAGAAAAGTGAGCATGATCTGTCCGGGCTGCGGCCGCCTCTGGTGAGCAGCGATCAGAGGCGGCTCTTCACCCACCGGGCGTACTCTGCTCTCAACTGGCGGATCTCCTCTTCGTTCAGGTCCGCCTTTCCCGTCCGGTGGAGGTAAGACTCGAGTTGATCCACAACCTGTTCTGCATCCTGGAAGTCATCCGCATCCAGGTATATCGGCACCCGCTCCACGTTGATGACCTCACCGCAGATGGGGCAGAGCCTCCAGCGCTGGTAGCGGTCCACGTAGTTGAAGGTCTTGCAGCCCGGGCAGCGGATGACGAGATACATGATCAATGGGTGTGTTAGGGTGGCTGGATTTATAATTATCCATCCTGGCGATCTCCCATTGATGCGGTGCGGTGCTGGAAGTTGATTCCTTTCACCCGGGTTCTCTGCGAACCCTTTCGAAAATTCCTGTCCTCATCCCCGGCACGGCTTTCCACCGGCTGTCATCACGCACTGCCCGCCCCCTCGGGAGGGGGCGGGAGGAGGCCGCGGCAGCGGCCGGGAGGCGGGGGTGTGTCTACCTCACACGGAAAAGAGTGTCTGGTTGACACGTTGAGACAGGTGAGGGGGGAGCCGTCTCCGCCTCCCCCCTCCCC
>JALHIW010000076.1:0-813 GCA_022837745.1 Methanomicrobiaceae archaeon
GAAGGTGAGCACGTATCTTGGCCGTCTCACAAAAGAAGCTGGTCTCATCCCGAAAGGATCGCGTGGTAGCCGTCCCCTCCCTCCCCGGACCATCCGGGAGTACGGGAACGCCGCCCTCATGAGAGAGGAGTTCACTGACCTGCTACCGGTTCTCCAGGATGCTTTCCCGGCCTGTTGGCAGGAACTCGTTGTACTGACATTCACCCGGGTCACCGGTTACACCCCGCTCTCCCGGGTTGCGGATGCCTGGGAGAAACTCGACAACATCCTTGATATCAAACCTGACTGTGACCCAAGAACGCTCTCCCGGGTACTAACAGCGGTCGGCGGGGACCGCGTCGCCCAGCAAGCGATCTTCCAGCACCTCTCTTCCCAGGCACGGCAACTGGTCTATGACCTCTCATTTGTCTTCTCGTACTCCGAGACCGTGAACCTGGCCGAGTTCGGCTACAACGCCAACGATGTCTGGTTGCCGCAGGTCAACGTCGCGCTCTTCAGCGCGACCGATACCGGTCTTCCCGTGATGATCCGGGCTCTGCCGGGCTCGGTCCGGGATGTCGCCACCCTCCTCCGGTCACTCCAGGAGATCGATGCCCCTGGCGCGACCCTCGTTCTCGATAGGGGTTTCGTCTCGGAGGCAAACGAGAACCTGCTGCGAGAGTCAGGACTCCAGTTCGTCCTGCCGCAACGCCGGAACAGCAGAAGGTACGAGACCCGGATCCACCTCACCGACCACTTCTTCTACCACAAACGGCTGATCCATGCGGGGAAACGTGAGGTGGACGGGGTGACGCTCTACCTCTATGAGGATGT
>JALHIW010000076.1:825-1304 GCA_022837745.1 Methanomicrobiaceae archaeon
GCGCGCCGGCCGGATCCTGATCGTCTCCTCCCTCGCGGCAGAACCCCGGGAGGTCTACGACCTCTACAAGTCCAGAAGCCTGGTGGAAGAACATTTTGCAGCGTTTAAGAGTTTAATCCAAGCAGACAAACTATACCTCCGCGATGCAACGGCGGTCTTCGGCCACGTCTTTGTGGGGTTCCTGTGTCTCTATCTCTACTGCAAGATCCTGAATAGGATCAAGAAAGCGGGAATGACCGCTCATCTCTCGCCGCATGGTCTCCTCCTGAAACTCTCAAAGGTGTATGCGGTGGAGGGCGGTGGGGAGAGGCAGATCACCGAGGTGCCAAAGCAGGTACGAAAGATCGTGGAGAGGCTTGAACTGAACATATTCCCTAATATATGAGGAGATTGGGTTCAATCCTTGTTCTCTTGGATGTTGCTCTGAAAGAAGGGAGAAGAAGGAAATAATATTTCTTTTTAATAGTTTCAATCCTTGT
>JALHIW010000018.1:0-57326 GCA_022837745.1 Methanomicrobiaceae archaeon
GGGCTCTTCTCCAATACGCTTCCGGGATGAAAAAAGATAGGTTTATGGACTCAAGTGTACACTTTTATTCCGCCCAAATCTGTACACTTTTACACCGCCAGTGACACTTCCCTTTTCTCTTCCCGCCGAAGTACGATTCATCGGCCTCCAGCTCTCCTTTTAAAATTGCATCTGTCTTCGCAAGTTCGTCTGCAATCGCGCTACGAAGGAGATCATATACCTTAGGGGGGTGGTCTGATAGTTCAGATGTATCTCCTGAGATGCTTTCCTCGACTACATCACAATATCCCACGATCGCAATATCAATAACCTTTGTTTTTATGGGTTAGAGTTTGGTATAGATAAGTGACCAGTTATCTTTGTACTCTTCCAAATCTGATTGATAAAGAGCACAATGCATGGAATCATATTTTCGAGGTCTTACTCCACCCCAAGAATCCAGCCAGCGTCTGTGGTTTGAGATTAATATTTCCTGCACCTTCGACCATTCGAGTATGAAGAAGATATCCTCACCATATTTTTCACTAGCAACAACAAAAACGCAAATAAGATGTGGAATTCGAAGAGGTTTCTTGTTACCAATTATCTGCTTCATTCCTTCGAAAGTAATCTCTACAAATTTATCGATTGAAAACTGCCACGTCCCCTTCTTACTGGTCTTTACCTGGATAAGACATGAAGAGCCCTTGGAGTCCGTCACGATAAGATCAAAGTCAGGGATATTCCCAGAGAAGGTAGCGGTGATGAATCCTCTTCGAGCAAGCTCACAGGCAACGAGATATTCTCCAATCTGTTTTGTCAGCTGATTACTTCGCCCTGTAGCCATATTATCACATCTCCGTGATGTTGTATTTCAAATCAATTAATACCTTTTTCGTTCTCGGCCCTCTGTTGTGCTATCGCCACTCCATCTCCTTGATGCAGCAGCGGGCGTACCGTGCGGCGAATAAAGAGAAAATCAAGGCGTACAACCAGAGATATTACCGGGAGCGGAAGCAGGAGCGGATGGGGGGGACAAGCGGGTGCGTGGGTAGAGGAAATGGTGATGGAATTGCTGTGAACTACCCCGCCCTAAAGGACTGGGTCTTCCCGCTCCACCCCCTTCACCCCCTATAAGATGAATATCCTCTCCCCCCTACCTCTCTACATGGCTGACGCCGGGCCGCATCGGCGCGGGCAGATTACGACACTCTTTTCACCTTGTTCTTCTCATTCCCTTTATGAAGAATCTGTTCGCCATCCTAACCCTTCTGGCGGCCCTGATTCTCGCGTGCGGCTGCGCTGGGACCACGACCGATCTGGAACCCTCGGCCACAACGCCTGGGACCGTAGCGACTCCGACTGCACAGGTGCAGGATTACACATTTACGCAGACGATCACCTACACCGATGAGAACGGGACGACGGTGATCACAAAGAACAAACTCACGAAAACGGCCACGCTCGACCTAACGATGTACTTCTCTCCGCCAGAGAATGAGGCGGTCAACAAAACCAGGTATTATGAGTTCGGCACTGTCTTGACTGCTAGCCTCCTACAGATGGCGTTCTTCAACGAGACCGCACTCGAAGAGTTCAACGCGCAGATCGAGCAGTTGAACGCGCAGGAGTGGACAGTCGTCGACGACAGCCCGCCGGAGCAGCAGGACCTCGCGCCTGGAGAAAACCCGCTCGATGGGTATACGGTAACGCAGGTGACGATTCACCTGATAGAGCAAGGCACGGAGACAGGGATCGCCAATATCGTGATCACTGGTCCGGACAAAGAAGATCTTGTGATCACCTACCTCTAACCATTTTTTGGCATCCCGGCAAATTTGCCGGGAGGTTGCCCTGCCCAAGTGGGGTTTCAGAAGGGGGGTTTGAACCTGAAGTTCTGATGCGCCGACCGGACTCGAACTATGTCGGGTGGGATAATCCGTGATGCAAAACGCTTAGGGCTTTGAACTCAACGAGAAAGAGCCTATGGTCGATTTAGCTCTCTGGCGTATCCTTCTCTACCCCCGGTGAGTGGGCTTTTAAGTTCTTTGCCGGTGCCATGGCGGTCCGGTTAGCCTGGGAGGTGTGCCCCTCCCGATCGTCCACGTGGGGTTACTGGCGGCGAGGACCTGATCGGATTGATCGGATGTGATCGGATCGGGGAAATCCCCGAAACGCGCCCGGTTAGGGATCCACTCGGCCGGAGGCGCCCGCCCGCATTCGAGGACCCTGCAGTGGCCAGAGGTCCTTCCGACACTCCTTGCATCTTACCCGATTTCTCCCCACGAAATAGAATTCCGAGGAATCACAGAAGGCAGGCTGGGACAGAATTCCCACTTTTGTCATGAGCATGTTACCCCACCACCCCATCCCGGATCACCAAACCTGATCCCCCGCTCTTCATATTCATCATGTGCCCCACCCTGGTGGCGCCGATACCAACCTCCACACGAAAAAACCGATGAAGAAGACCCATCATTCACCTGTTGCCGGGGAAAAGTCCTCAAAAAATTGACCGATTTAAGATTTTGAACCTGTTCAACCGACACACGTCTAAATTTGACACCAAGATTGTGCCCTATTGCATGAAGTATGCACTCACCTTTCACCTTCCTCTTACCCCGATGACTTATCTGAGTCCAACGTTTATTCCATTTCATATTTCCAGACGGGGCCTCAGTCACTCACTTTGCGAGACCTTGGCCCGACCTCCAGGATATTTCCCTCTTCCCCTTGCCGGATCCAGTTCACGGTGTTGTATCTGCCCCCCTCCGGGGTAACTCTCAGAGCCCTGCAAGTTCATTCTCCTCCCCCCCAAAACCATTCTGGCACCCACCCCATCTCAAGAGGTACCGACAGGGCTTGAGAGGGCCGGCTTCTGGTAACGATGCTAAAGATCCATCTTTTTTGGGTAGGGAGGCTGCCGGTTGAGGGTCGGCCAGCTACGGGCTATCGCTTTGAACTGCGCAAAATCCGCCTGCAGAACGTCTGCATAAAATGGTGATGCGAGGGGAGGGATTCGAACCCGCGAACTCCTTTGAGAGTCGATCTTGAGTCGACCGCCGTTGACCGCTTGGCTACCCTCGCGCCTGTAACATTTGAACCTGCAGAGTAATGAGTTTGATGGACTCGGCCGCCCCCATCACTCCTCCTCAGGCACGCACCTCTGGACGAACGCCCCTGCCCGCTCGATCGCCTCCGCGGCCTCCGGGAGAACGCCGGCAAACGCCTGCCAGAAATGAAACATCCCATCGACGCAGTCGAAGGTTACGGGAACCCCCTCGAGCCGTGCGGTCTCCACAAAGGCTCTGATCCCGTCGATCAGCACCTCACCTCCCCCCGCCTGCACAAAGAGCGGCGGCAGCCCCTCAAGGTCCGCATACAGCGGGGAGGCCAGCGGGTCGGAGGGGTCGTGCCCGGCAAGGTAGTCATCACGCATCGCCTCAAGGCGGTCAGGCGTGAGCCAGTCGGTCTCCTGATTGAATATCATCGACTCGCCCTGGAATAGCAGATCCACCACCGGGGAGAGGAGGACCGCCGCTGCCGGCATCGGCAGCCCCAGGCTCCGCCCGGCAAGGAGCATCGAGAGGACAAGCGTCCCGCCGGCCGATATCCCTACCGGCACCAGTTGAGCCGGGAGGCAACCCCCCTCCAGCAGGTAACGGTAGACAGAGAGAGCATCCTCAACCGCTGCAGGGAACGGGTGCTCCGGGGCGAGACGGTAGTCGACCGAGACTATCCCGGCGCCCGCGGCATCCGCGAGCCTTGCGCAGAGGTCGAGGTGGTCGGCCGTCGAGCAGGAGGTGAATCCCCCGGCGTGGAAGAAGAGAAGTGTCCGGCAAGGCGCTGACGCTGCCGTCGTTAAACGGTATGCCGGGGTGCCGCATCCCAGCCGCTCAATCCAGGGCACCCTGGATTCCTCCGTCGGGATGGGCGTCCCGGATCTCAGAGCAGCCAGGACGGCCGCGGGCGGGAGCGTTGTCACGCAGCCTCACCCTCACATAAAGTCCGCAAGCCCCAGCTGCCGCTCGGGGGGCTCGCCGAAGGTGGACTCGATCTGCATCGCGAGCACCTCCACCCGCTGTTTTGTGTAATCAGACACCCGGTAGTTTGCACAGATGTTTCGCGACATCTCCAGGTACTTCTTCACCGAACCCTCGTGAACGGTGGGGATGAGGTTTCCGCCGCAACGGGTGCACTTCCCGGCAAGCGGCATCCGCCTGTACTTCGCGTTGCACTTCATGCACCGCACCTTCTGCTTTGAAAAAGCGTTGAGGTTCCCCTGGAGGTCGCGGATGAAATGAGTGTTCAGGACACGTTCAGCGACATCGTCCTCATCCACCGCCCGGATCTTCTTCGCGAGTTCGAGTTCCGCCTCCAGTTTCTCAAGCATCGACCCCAGTTTAGTGTAGGTGGACTCGAGAGGCCCCGCCGAGATGTTCGAGGTCGGGTGGGTGAAGGAGAACCCCTCAAACTGGGCCGGGGTGCCGATCCGCCGTTCCACCCGGTCGACGTGGTCTTCAAGGTCTTTTGGGTGGGTGTATGCGAGGCAGCCGTTGTAGACCTCCAGGGGGTAATGGTCGCAGACATCGACGTTGTGGCACTCCTTATCGACCTCTGCCGGGTCGATCCGTGTCGTCAGGACGAGCGGGGCGTCCATCGTCCCGCCCCGGGTCTCCGGGAGGTAGGAGCGCGAGAAGTTGATCAACCCGTCGAGGAGGAGCATCACGCAGTCCTCGTCACCGTCGCACTGCCCGCAGAAGATCCCGTTTGCGGCAAGGGTATGGTTATCGGCTACCGTGAGACAGTATACCCTATCATCGAGCGCCTGCACCGTCTCGCGGGCCAGAACCTCATCGCTGACGACAACCCCCCCCTCCTCCACCGGGACGCGGTCGCCGGGTGCGGCCTCCAGCGCCCGGACCTTCCGGAGATAATCCGTGTCCCAGACGAGCATCGCGTGGTCTGGCGTGACCGTGATAAACTTCCCTCTCCGGGTCTCAAACCGGATCATGTGCGCAGGGGCGCGGTGGACCGAGACCGAGGTCACCCGTTTCAGGCTGACTTTCCCCTGTGTGTCTATGCTTCTCACATAGAACGGTTGTTTCGGGTCGGAGTAGTAGGTCCCGAGATGGTCAAGCCCCGGCCTTGAGATATCGAAGTTCTCCACGACGAACTGCCGTATGGGCATCGTCAGCCACCGCCGCCCGTCTGAGACGGTAATCTCGGTATCGCCGGCAAAACAGTTCCTCCTCTTCGCCGCGTGGAAGAACGGGTGGCCGTAGCCCACCGGCGCCTTCGAGAACCCGATCAGCCTGGCGAGAACCCCGGCGCTCGTGTGCGGGGCAAGCCCTATCAGCAGGTGGCCGACCAGGTCAGAGGGTTTCTCCGCATTGTAAAACGGTTCAAGCCCGTAAAACTTCACCAGGAGTTCGTCGATGAACTTTGACACCCGGACAAGCCACTCGCCACAGTCCTCCGAGACCAGGATATCCTGGTGACGGAGTTCCAGCACCTGATCGTCCGAGGCAAGTTCCTGGCCGTGGATGTCCTGGGTGTAGCCGAGTTCGTGGAGCCGCCCGATGGGGACACCGATCTCACCCGGCCGGAAGTGGGTGAGGGGGAGGTCGATCATATCGTAGCGGACAGTGCCGTCCTTGAATACATAAAGGTTTTGCAACGCCCGGAGGATCCCCTTCTCGATCGGTTCCACCGGCCGTTCGCGGGAGATCAGTCCCCTGACACCCTTTAAGAGCGCGATCGAGGACTCGCGAAGATCCAGCCGTTCTAGCGCCGCTGCATACTCCGCCCTGACATTGATCGTGACCTTCTGGAGACATACGGTCTCCACCCTGCACCGTGGGCAGACCCCCTCGCCCGCCTCCTTGCCGCACTTCGGGCACCGGAAGACCGGGTTTGTGTGCGTCCCGCAGTC
This sequence comes from Methanomicrobiaceae archaeon, assembly GCA_022837745.1. Classification (GTDB taxonomy): domain Archaea; phylum Halobacteriota; class Methanomicrobia; order Methanomicrobiales; family Methanoculleaceae; genus Methanoculleus. The sequence goes on from JALHIW010000018.1 coordinate 5,915, forward strand.
ACAGAGGTTCTTGTAGGTGAACGCACCGCATACGGGGCAGCGCCGTTCCCCTGCCTCCACCTCGATCACCCCGCCGTCTGTGTTGGAACGCGGTTTTGATGTACAGGCCGCCTGGAACGACCGGCGTGACCCCCCTTCGTCCCCGATTGGGAAGAGCGAGTGGGGCGGTGGACGCATCTCCCGCGGTTTTGACTTCCCGGGCCGGCCCATCCGCCCTCCAATCCTGGTTCCGGCTCGCGAACGGATCCTGAAACCAGAGAGGTGCATCACCAGGTCAAGGGAGTCTTCCATCGGGGCATCCTGCCACTCCGGCCGCTTCTCCAGGTCCAGCGTCAACCCCAGGCATGCAAGGAGGACCAGGTGCTCCCGGATCGCGATCCTGTCCGCGGAGAGGTGGTGGGGCACCAGGAGTTCCTCAAGGATTGCCTTCACCTCCGGGCTGTTCGGGAGCAGCAGCACCCCGTCCTCGATCCTGCCTCCGGTGGAGACCGCATCCGCAAGCCGGGCGATATCGGCAGGGGTGATATCGTCCCACATGTATGTGTAGTCGGGGTGGAGGGGCGCACCCTCGATCGCGAACTCGATCGCCTCGAGTTCGTTCTCCGGGTGGCGCGGCCCCCCCTCGAGCATCCACCACTCCTCGCAGTAGGCCGGCGGGATAAGCGGGTGGTTGTTCTCCATGAACTCCCCGAAACTGATCAGGATCTCACCGACGTCCAGGATCTCCTCGACCTGTCCGGCTATCCTCCTGGCCTCTGCAGCATCGTCCACCCTTCGCACCTCACCGTTCTGGAGTTTAACCGTCGGCCCCTGGATCGAGTCTACCGGCACAATTCCAGCCGCCTTCCCCGGCCGTTCAATCTTCATCTGCGTCCCGACCGCCAGGAAGTCTCCCAGGATATGCATCGTTGCAGGGTTCAGGCCGGCCGCGGCAAACCCGGTGTTGCGCGCCCGACCCAGGCGCAGCCGGAACCCGCCCCTGCGCATAGGGTAGGCAAAGACCGGTCGCCCGCCGATCAGGTCGCGGATGTATTTGTCTCTCGGTTTGATCGCGGCGCCGGCATCGTCTTCCTCGCTATCTGCCGTGGTCCCGCCGCTGATCAGGTCATCGAGCCAGTCCCAGCCCTCCATCTTCATCTTCCGGACGTTTTTGAGGACCTTCGGGGCTTTCAGCGCCAGCCCTTCCGCAACAACCAGCGCCATACCCCCACGGACGGTGTTCGTCTCCACCCGTTCCAGGTTCCGGTAGCCGCTCACCTCCTGCTGCTCGGTCGGTTCTCCATCGATGCAGACCGGACAGTTCTCGATGATCATCCGGAGCTCTTTCTCGCTCGGGAGGTACTGGAGACTCATGATGTTGTTGTACTGCCGGATCTCCTCGATGTAGCGCTCCACCTCATCGGGGCGCGGGATGTAGCGGCCGATCCCGAGCGCACGGCGAACGTAGTCCCCCACAAGCACAGAGAGTGCCTGGGCGGTCCCCCCGGCGCTCCGGATGGGGCCAGCGTAGTAGATCTTCAGGTAATCCGTCCCGTCATCGTTCCTCCCGAGACCGACCTTTGCAATCCCCTCCGTCGGGGCGGCCACCACACCCTCGGTTAGGAGGGCCATCGCCGCGCGGATGGCGTGGTCCAGGATATCCTCTCGGGTAGTCTCTCCAAACTTCCTTGCCACAAAATCGTCGCCTATCCGGAGCGCGGCCTCTTCACGGGACATCTCCTGTTCAAGCTCCCGGATACGGGCGGCGATACCACGGTAGCCGAGGAGCGCCTCCACGCGGTCGGCAAGGTCGCTTGCCACCGGGATCTCGACCTCCGTTCGGGGGTCGAGGCCGCGGGCGCGAGCGGCGGCGGCAAGGCGCATCGCAGCCTCGAGCCCGGCGTCGATCTCCTCGAAGTATCGGGCGATAGCGGGCGAAACCTCCATGATTAAGTATGAGTTCTCCAGGCATTTAGCGGACTCGTTCCCGCCCGGCGCACCCGCCGATCCCGATCAGATATCATCCGGTTACCGGTCTTTTACCTTCAGCGCCTCGGCAAGCGGCCCCGCCCCCGGTTCACCCATCCTCCAGAGGATGAGAGCGGCGCGTTCCTGTGTATCCGGGTCGGGGCTCTCCATCAGTCGGAGCAGCGGTTCGACCGCCGGTTCACCGATCCGGCATAGGGCCATCACGGCGAACGGCATGAGGTCGCGCTCAGCTCTTGCGATGATATCGATGAGCGGTTCGATCGCGGGTTCGCCGATCTCTGCAAGGGCCGCGGCGGCGTATCGCCGGAGATCGATCTCATCCGTGCCTCGCATAGCCGTGAGCAGCGGGTCGATCGCCGGGCTGCCTATCAGCACAAGTGCGTTGGCGGCATACCACCGGAGGTCGCTATCGCCCGTCTGCATCACGGCGATGAGCGGTTCTACGGCCTCTTTCCCGCTCGCCCCGAGTTTTGCGGTCGCCGCGCGGCGCACCTCGAGCGTACCGCTCCTGAGGTCGGCGATCAGCTCCTCGATCCGGATCCTCTCAGTCATACCGTTCAGGTGCTTCTTCGCGAGAGTTATGTCTTCCTGATGCCGCCAGAAGAGCCTCCCTGGCGGCACTGCGCACCTCTTCCCGGGCATCGTCGAGGCCGCTGATCAGGGCCTCCACCGCTTGTCGGTCATCTATCCTCCCGAGAACACGGGCTGCCCCTGCACGGATGCGCCAGTCGCCAGCCTCGCGGAGCGCTCGAACAACTGCGGGGACGGCAGGTCTCCCGATCTGGCTGAGGGCGGCGGTTGCCCCCTCCCGGAGACGGTCATCGTCCGTCCCGAGCGCGTCCATGAGGCGCGGGACCGCCGGTTCACCAATATCCGCAAGCGCCGCCGCAGCTCGCAGCCTCACATCCTCATCGGGGTCGGAAAGCGTCTTGATCAGGGCTTCAACAGCCCTCTCCCCTCCGATCTTTCCGAGCGCGATCGCCGCCCCCCACCTTACGCGCTCGTCTCCATTGTGGATTGCGGCGATGAGATCCCCCAGTGCAGCCTCCCCGATCTCCGCGAGTGCAAGGGCCGCCCTGCTCCGGACGTAGGTGTCGGGGTCGTCGAGCGCGGCCAGCAGTCCGGGGACGGCCGCGGGATCGCCGATCTCCCCAAGGGCGACCGCGGCCATCCAGCGGACGTCGGCGTCCTCGTGCCGCAGACCCTCTGTGAGCGCGCCGACGGCCGCGGGGCCGAGTTTGCCGAGCGCTTCCGCCGCCTTCCAGCGGACGCCGGGATCGGGGTCGGTCAGGAGAGCAGCAAGCGGTTCGACCGCTGCAGGGTCGCCCCTATCACCCAGGCACCCGGCTGCCCGGTAGCGCGTTCCGGGGTCGCGGTTTGAGAGGAGGGCGATCAACCGGCCGGTATCACGCTCGCATGCAGCCGGTTTCGGCTCGCCGATGCGGAAATGGAGTTCTCCTTTGCGCCTGCCCGCAACTTCAAATAGATAACCGAGAAGCCAGGCAGCGATGATGAAGGTGGCTGCACTTACGAGGATCGAGGCGTCAGGCGGGCCGTGAAAGAGGTACTCGATGGTTACGTGGACTGCGGCGAGCAGCAGTCCGACGGCAACGGCACGGCGGCGGTACCAGAAAGCGGCCAGGATGAGCACCAGGTAGAAGAAGTGGGTGTAGGCGACCGTGCCGAAAGCGAGGTCGAATAAGACCGCGAGTGCTGCAACGAGAACGATGACCGCGGGTCTGGCCAAATTCTCTAACCTCTCTCTGCGCCATGCAGCAGTCATACCGAAGAGTGGATGCGGCTTGCACCCATAAAAGAGTTTATGCGCTGCGGCTTGCTTCGACTTCTGGAAGCACCGGCTGCAATCTTTGGGCAACTCTCCCGCTTACGCAGCATATCTTCAAGACCCCTCTCCTCCCCGTTCATGTAAGCGATCTCTCTGCTTTTTATATTCCTGTGCAGAAGAGGGAATATATGCCTCTCTTGCCGGGAGCAGTATGCAGAGACACCACCTGCAGGAGGCTGACCTCTGCCTGATTACCATGCCCTCTCCGTGGACGACGTCCAGCAGAACCTCGGGACAGGACGTTCGGGCCTCTCCACGGCCGAGGCAGAGGAGCGGCTGCGGCGTTACGGGAAGAACATCCTGCGTGAGGAGGCGCGTGAGACCCGGCTTCAGGTGTTTTTACGGCAGTTCAAAAGCATCCTCATAATCATACTTATAGTCGCTGCCGCGGTCTCGTTTGCGGTCGGCGAACCGCTGGATGCCGCGGCTATCCTGATCATCGTCTTCTTAAACGCCATCCTTGGGTTCACCCAGGAGTGGCAGGCGGGGGAGGCGATCGCGGCACTCAAAAAGATGCTTGTTCAGCGTGCGGTGGTTATCCGCGATGGGGAGCGGCGGGAGATCGATGCTCCGGAGATAGTCCCGGGAGACCTCGTCGTCGTGGAGATGGGTGAGCGGGTTCCCGCCGATATCTACCTCATCGAGGCGACATCGCTCCAGGTGGACGAGGCGCCGCTGACAGGCGAGTCGGCGCCGGTGGACAAGGCGCCGGGCTCACTCCCGCCAGAGACGCCCCTTGCCGAGCGGAGCAACATGATCTTTGCCGGCACAACGGTGGTCAACGGGCACGGCCGGGGGTATGTTGTCGCCACCGGCATGCAGACGGAGTTCGGGCTGATCGCCGGCCTCTCCCAGCAGGTCGAGGACGAAACCACCCCTCTCGCCCGGCAGATGGACAGGCTCGGCCGCGACCTCGGACTGGTCGCTCTCGGCATTGCCGCGATCGCGGTTGTCATCGGTCTCCTTCAGCAGCGGGAACTTCTTGAGATGTTCCTTGTCGGGGTCTCGCTTGCGGTGGCGGTGATCCCGGAGGGTCTTCCTGCGGTTGTGACGCTGACGCTTGCGCTGGGCGTCAAGAACATGATGCAGAGGAACTGTCTTATCCGCCACCTGCCGGCATCGGAGACGCTTGGCGCCGTCTCTGTGATCTGTACCGACAAGACCGGGACACTCACCCGGAACGAGATGACCGTTGTCCGGGTGTGGACGCCCGAAGCGGAGGTCGATGTCACCGGTGCAGGATACATCCCGGAGGGCGAGTTCATCCTCGACGGCGCCCCGATCGACCCGCTCGCAGACCCCGGTCTCCGGCGGTTTCTGCAAACAGTCCTCATCTGTAACCATGCGAGCCTCGGTCACGGGGAGGAGGGATGGCGGATCTTCGGAACCCCAACCGAGGGGGCGCTCGTGGTCGCGGCGGCCAAAGCCGGCCTCTCCCGTGAAGACCTCCCGGAACCTGTAAAAGAGTTCTCGTTCAACTCCACCAGGAAACGGATGACTGTCATCTGTCCCGGCAGGGAGGGTGGCGGCTACATCGCCTGCGTGAAGGGGGCGCCGGAAGTTCTCCTTGAACGCTCCACCCGGATGCTCAGGGGTGGTTCGGCAGTCCCGCTCACCGACGGCCTCCGGAGAGAGGTTCTCCTCGCGATCGAAGGCTACGCCTCGCAAGGGCTCAGGGTGCTCGGCGCGGCCTGCCGCCCGCTTTCCACCACCGCAGACTGGACACCGGAGGCGGTGGAGGATGACCTGATCTTTCTCGGGTTTGCAGGTATAGTCGACCCTCCGCGTCCGGAGGCGGCGGAGGCCATCAGCCTCTGTCGGAGCGCCGGGATCGACGTCATCATGATCACGGGGGACAACCCGCTGACCGCGTCTGCCATCGCCCGTGTTCTCGGCCTCTCCAGCGAGGGAGCACTGACCGGCGCCGACATTGAATCGCTCTCCGACGACGAACTCGCGGAGCGTCTCCGGACGACAAACGTCCTCTCCCGGGTCACGGCGGAGCACAAACTCCGGGTGGTCGATCTCCTCTCCCGCGACCGGAAGGTGATCGCCATGACCGGGGACGGCGTCAACGACGCCCCTGCGCTCAAAAAGGCAAGCATAGGGATAGCCATGGGCATCAAGGGGACGGACGCGGCCAGAGAGTCAAGCGACATGGTGCTCGTGGACGACAACTTCGCAAGCATCGTCGCCGGCGTGGAGGAGGGGAGACGGGAGTATGACAACATCGCCCGGTTCACCCGCTACCTCCTCTCCTCCAATGTAGGGGAGATAGTCGCGATCGTCGGCGGGCTCCTCCTTGGTCTCCCGCTGATACTCATCCCTGTCCAGATCCTCTGGATCAACCTGGTCACCGACGGATTCACCGCCCTGGCCCTCGGACTCGAACCCGCTGAGCAGGATGTAATGCAGCGACGGCCGCGCGACCCGGAGGAGCCCATACTCAACCGGAACGCCTACCTGGTCATCCTCCTCCTGGGGGCCTGGCTCGGTCTCCTGACCCTCCACGCCTTCCTGGGCGTCTACGAGGTCGACCTGGACCGGGCGCGGACGATGGCTTTTACGGGGCTCGTCATCTTTGAGGTCTACAACGTGCTGAACTTCCGCTCGTTCCGGTTCCCGCTCTATCGGATCGGATTCTTCTCGAACCCTGCCCTGGTACTGGCGATCCTCGGGACACTCGCCCTCCAGGCTGTTGTTGTCTACGTCCCCCTGATGCAGATCTTCCTGGGGACGGCGCCTCTCACACTCGCCGACTGGGGACTGCTTGCCATCCTCGGCCTCCCGGTGTTGATCGCCGGGGAGGTCTACAAGGTTCTCCGGTTGAGGGCTGGCCGCCCCTCTCGGGCTGCGGGTTGAATCCGGCATCGGGGGTTTTGAGCGTGGCAGGGCCTACGATGTCGCGGCCTCGACGCACTCTGCCCTGGTTCCTATCCGGGCGATCGCCCCGCACATCCCGGGAACGTAGGCGAAGGCCTTCCCCGAGTCCACCATGATCGATCTGAACTCGTCCATCCGGGGCGAGACAACCATGCAGGTGTCCGTGATCACCCGGGCACCGCTCCGCTCGATCATGCTCACCAGGTCCAGGTTACTCTTTGCTACCCCCGCTGCGGTGAAGACGTAAAATGGTTTTGTTGTGGTCTTCCCCCGAAGGAGCTCCGCAACTTCCCTGAGTTCGTCGGCGGAACAGTGCGGACAGCCCACCGCTACCGCCTCGACCGCGGTCTCTTCAAAGAGAGCCTCGATCTCGTCCTCCGTCACCGTCACGCGGTCAAGGCCGTCGGTCGGGAACGAAAAGACCCTTGCCTCCGGGGTGATTCCGTCGACGTGGAAGAGTGCGACCGCCCCGGTTGCAGCCATCGCGGCACCCAGGGCCTTGAGCTGGTCGCGGTTCGGCCGGATCCCCTGAAATATCGGGATCCGGTTCCCGACTTTCTTGCCGGCGATATGACCGATGGCGCCCCAGTGGCCGGCGTGCGGCCCGGTGCCGCCCTCGATATCGACGACGACCTGCGGTCGGCGGTTCTCGACGATGTGGAGACCGTAGTAAGGCGTCTTTCCTATGATCGCCGCTGCAAGGGCGCTCGGTCCGCCCTCCCGGTTTGTCCTGGCGCCGAGAACGGAGTTTGCGTAGACAACCGCCGACGATTCCGACCACGCCAGGTGCTCGCCGTATTCGGTGATCCGGAGATAGTATGGGGTGCATGTGCACTCCAGCCTGACGCCGAGCCTCCGGTAGGCCTCGACGACCTCCGACTGGTGGCGGGCGAACTCCTCATCGATCCCGAACTCCTGCCACCCCTCCCGCGGCATACCGATCGGGTTTAGGACCGTCGGGACCACCACCCGGGCGTTGAGGCTCTGCAGCCAGGCAAGCCCCCATCTCCCGATCGTCTTGTAGGATGCACCGCTCACCTGGGCGCCTGTGATCGGGATGAGTTTGCCGGCGCCGTAGACCTCGCCGAGCGCGACCAGGATCTCCATCATCTTCTGCCTGGTCTCGCCGAACTCGCCCGCGAGAACCCGTTCATCATCGTTATCAAGATACATCTTACACCCACTCCGCTCTCCTGAACTCGTCCTCCCTTCCCATGACCATGGTGGCATCGATCCCGACCTTCACGTTTGTCCCGTCGGCAAGGCGCATCGGATCGAGTGACGAGCCCCGCACGCCTGTGATGACCATGATATCGGTATCACCACGCACCCTTGTTGCGATCGCGTACTCGACGTCGCTGGGGTCGTGGATCTCGATATCTTCGTCCACCACCACAACGTGCTTCAAGGACGTATGGGCCGCAAAAGCCGCCATGATAGCGTTCTTACCATCGCCCTGTGTGTTCTTCCGGATCTTGACCACGGCGTGGAGGTAGCCGGCGCCGCCCTTTGTGAGGAGGACATCGCGCACCGTTGTCACCTCGCTTACGGCGCGGTAGATCTTCGGTTCATACGGCGCCCCCATCAGGAGTTTGTGTTCATCGCCGGCCGGGAGGATGCCGTGGTAGATGGGGTCGCCTTTACAGTAGATACGGTTGAACTCGATCACCGGTTGCTGGCGCACGGGGTCGTAGGTGCCCGTGATATCGACAAACGGCCCTTCCGGCGCCGTCTCCTGGCCGATATAGCCCTCGAGCACGATCTCGGCATCGGGAACCCGGACGCCGTTCCCACACTCTCTGACACTGAGTTCACCGCCCATCAACTCAGCAGCGTAGGCGAGTTCTTTACCCTCAGGAACACGTGTGCAGGCGGCAAATGTCACCAGGGGATGGGTGCCGATGGTGACCGCGACCGGGAGTCGTTCCCCGCGGGCAAGCGCCGTCTTCAGCATGGTGTGGGTGTGACGCCCTTCCACGAGCCTGGCCACCACATGGCGGTCGTCGATGACCATCATCCGGTGGATGGAGGCGTTCTCGACGCCGTCGCAACTTGAAAATACGATGCCTGCCGTTATGTAGCGTCCGGCATCGCCCGGGAAGTGTTTCATCACCGGGATGCGGGAGAGGTCTGCTGGAACGCCGCCGCCGCACCGTCCCGCGTCCAGAACCCGGCCGTTATAGGTTGCGGCCGCAAGATGGGGAACGAGCCTTCGCTCCTCGACACCGAGCGCCGCGGCAAGCGCGCCCCTGCTGGCAAGGAGATTCATCACACCCCGGTGGCCGTCGAGGTTGTGGAAGAAGACGATCTTATCGGTTCGGCTCGCCACCCTGGGAGCCTCGTATACGGTCGAGCAGGGGTTCTCGATATCCTCAACCCTCCCCCGCTCTCGCATCATCTCAATGAAATCACGCATCGTATCCGCTCCATCGGGTTCCAAGGTCATGCCTGACCCCCAGGTGATCGAGCACCCGGGCCACCACCATATCGACAAGGTCGTCTATTGTCCGGGGGTGGTGGTAGAAGGGAGGGCTTGCGACCATCACGGTCGCCCCGGCCTCGTCGGCGGCAAGCATGTTCTTCAGGTGGATCCGGGATAGCGGCATCTCCCGGAGCAGCAGCAGCAGTGGCCGCCTCTCCTTGAGGCAGACGTCCGCTGCCCGTGTGATCAGGTTGTCAGCAAACCCGTTGCTGACCGCTGCAAGAGTCTTCATGCTGCAGGGCACGATCGCCATCCCGTCGCAGCAGAACGACCCGCTTGCAATATCGGCTGCGAGATTGCTGTTGTCAGCATAAACGGCGTCAAACCCCGTGAGGTCAACACCCTCGATCCCGGCGATCTGCCGGGCGGTATCGGAGATGACGATATGCACCCTGGCCACCTCACAGAGCACCTCGAGCAGGCGACGGGCGTAGATCGCCCCGCTTGCCCCCGTCACCCCGACAACAAACTCCCTCTTCATGTCCTCTACATCCGTTATGTAACTACAAGTTTATCCTGTTTTGTCGCCCGCTTCACCCGGAGGACCTCCATTGCCGCCTGCTCCACCACCTGGCGGTGCACTGCGGGGGTATAGACTCCGAGGCGCCATTGATGTCGCCGGGTATCGTTCAGGGTGTTGATGATTGGCGAGACCTCCTCGATATCCACCATCGCATGGGTGTTCCTTACCCTGATCTCCATCGAGAGCGCCCTTGGGATGGGGGGTATGTCCACCAGGACGTCGTCCTGCCTGATCCCTGCGGTCTCGGCTATGGCACGGGCGATCTCGCGCTCCCGCGCTGGACTTGCTTCCTGGCGGAGGGCCACGGCATTTACCCGGTCGTCGCCTATATAAAGCGCACGTTTGTAGAGGTCGCGGTTGTAGACCCGGCGGGCAAGGTCGCGGCTGATGGCGTGGGGTGAATGTTTCAACCGTTCCATGCAGGCGGCATCGTCCATCCGCATCAGTTCTCCTGCGTCCGTTGCCGGGACATTCTGCAACTCTTCCCGGAGGGCGTGGACGAACATGCTTGTCGCAATACGGCTGACGTGATGGAAGTAGACCGCCGGGCGCATGAGCGTCCGGGCGATCAGGAGCGACTCGGCGGCGTTGATCCCGCCCTCGTTCAGTGCCACCCCTGTTTCGGATAGGATGGTGCACCGGATCAACCGCTGGGCGTCGACCGTCCCGTAGGGCACGCCGGTATAATGGGCGTCCCGCATCAGGTAGTCCATCCGGTCGACATCGAGGCTGCCGTGGATGATGCTTGCAAGATGGTGTTTCCCGGCGACAATGGCGCAGATCTCCGCGGGGTCGAGCCCCGCGCCTTCCAGGATCTCTGCAACCGTTCCGTCCCGGAGGAGGTGTTCGATCTCGTGATGGCTTTGGCCAGTGTACTCTTCCATCACGGGTTCGGTGGCATGGGAGAATGGGCCGTGACCGGTGTCGTGGAGCAGGGCGGCCGTGGTTATAAGCCGGGTCTCTTCTTCATCAAGCCCGAGCCTGCCTGCCATCAGCCCGGCAAGGTGCATAGTCCCGAGAGAGTGTTCAAACCGGGTATGGTTAGCGCCGGGGTATACCAGGTTTGCAAACCCTAACTGGCTTATGTGGCGGAGCCTCTGGAGGAGTTCGGTGTCTATAAGTTGGAGCGCCAGGGTGTCTGCCTCGATGTAGCCGTGCACCGGATCCTTTATGATCTTCATCCAGACCGGGCAGGGAGACCCCCGGTCGGGATCGCCGTGGAGTCTGCCCTTATTCACCTCCTGTAGGTCTCTACTCTGCCGGATTTAACGGGGGTCAGGGGAAGTTATGGGGAGTTTGAGAGGTTGGCGGAGACGGATCTCCCGGCCGGTTTCCAGGTTCGTGACCTCCGGGGCTGAAAGCGGCGCTGCCCTCCCTCTCTCCTGCGAGGATATATAACCCGGATATCATATTAAATCACTCTCATATGCTCATGGTCTGATGCCCTCGAATCACCACGGCGGTGAACGTCTTTTGCGGCTGACCGCCCCGGATCCGGATGGGAGGAGGTGCGCGGCATGGGGGCAAAGCGGGAAGACCCCGGCAAAAAGGTGGGGGAGGTGAATGCGGAGCCCCCCTGGATACAGTTCCCTCTTTTGCATCTGCTTTTGCGGCATCCGGGTTGCGAGAACCAGGCAACCGGACCTGAACAGGATAACCCGCGCCTGTGGCGATCCGGAAGGGCACGCTCATTGTAAGCAGGAAGCCCCGCACCGATGAGCGCGGGGCAGTTCGCCTATCTCAGAGGAGTCCGTCTTCTCCCTCCACCGGCACGAACTTTGTTCCATAGTGGATGACGCCACTCTCCCCGTCCGCTGCCACCCGGCGGAAGACACCCCTCACCCGCATCCCTATCCGTGCCTCCTCCGGCGGGCAGACCACCTGAGCGGTGAGTCGCGGCCCTTCGTCGAGTTTTATGATCGCGAGGACGTAGGGGGTGGCGTACTCGAACTGGTCGCTTGCCGACCGGATCACCGTGTAGGTGACGACCGTCCCCTCGCCGCTGAACTTATGGTTTACGATCCTGCCGCTTCGCCGGCACTCAGGGCATAGTGTTCGCGGCGGGAAGAAGTAGCGGCCGCAGGTCGTGCACTGCGTCCCTATGAGGTTGTAGCGTTGTGGGATCTTTCTCCAGAATCGTGATACTGACATCTTTTCATACCCCCAGGATGTGCACCACCACTGTTGCACCTGTCCCGCCGACGTTGTGCGCCATACCGATCTCGGCGTCCACCTGCCGACTTCCGGCCTCACCGCGGAGTTGCGTGACGATCTCGCAGACCTGCTTGATGCCGGTCGCGCCGACTGGATGGCCGCAGGCTTTCAGGCCGCCGCTTGTGTTCACCGGCAGGTCACCACCGAGGGCGGTCACACCCTCCCAGGTGAGCCTCCCGGCCTCACCCTTCTTGCAGAACCCAAGGTCCTCTATCGCACATATCTCTGCGATCGTGAAGCAGTCATGGACCTCAAGCAGGTCGATATCCTTATGCTCGAGCCCGGCCTGGTCGAAAGCCCGTTTCCCTGCCGCAACGGTCGCGTCCAGGGTGGAGATGTCGCGCCGGTCATGGAGCGCGATGGTATCGCTTGCCTGGGCGCTCGCGAGAACGCGCACCGGTGAGTCGGTGTACTCCCTGGCGCGCTCAAGCGGCACCACCACGACCGCCGCTGCACCGTCGGTGATCGGCGAGCAGTCGAAGAGCCGCAACGGGTCGGCGACCAGCGATGAGTTAAGAACGGTATCGATTGTGATCCTGTTCTTGAACTGGGCGATCGGGTTCCGTGCGCCGTTCTCGTGATTCTTCACCGCGACCTGTGCAAGCTGTTCACGGGTGAGGGGGTAACGATGCATGTAGTCGTTTGCAATCATCGCGTATAGTCCGGGGAATGTCGCCCCGGCGAATCCCTCCCACTCGCGGTCAGCGGCGCTCGCAAGCATGTCCACGCTCGCTCCAGTCCCGACGTCCGTCATCTTCTCGACGCCTGCTGCGACCACGATATCCTCCATGCCGCTTGCGACCGCTATCACCGCCTGCCGGAATGCAAGCCCGCCAGAAGCGCAGGCCGCCTCCACCCTTGTGGAGGGGATGTGGTTGCTTGCAAGTCCCGCGTAATCCGCGATCAGGGCTCCGATGTGCTCCTGTTCAACGAATCGGCCGGCGCTCATGTTCCCCACGTAGAGGGCGTCGAGTTCATCGCCGGCAACCCCGGCGTCCTGGAGGGCCAGCACCCCCGCAGTGACGAAGAGGTCGCGAAACGATGCGCTCCAGTGCTCCCCGAACTCTGTGCACCCGATTCCGATAACTGCTACGTCTCTCATCTCTGCATCACAATCTTTCCCTTGTGCTTGGCATACAGTGCATAATCGAGGTATACCGGGTTTGCAAGCAGTCGCTCCACGCTCGGCGCCGCCGCGCGGTCGAACACCTCTGACTCGATGAGATCGGTGACCGTGATATCGAATGCGTCACTTCCGGCCCCTGAGCCAAACGACGTGACGAAGATCCTCTCACCGGGCTTCGCTATGTCGAGTGTGGCGGCAAGCCCGATCATCGATGCCCCGGAGTAGGTGTTGCCGAGCCTGGGGACGACAAGACCGGGCTCGATCTGCTCCTCCCTGAACCCGAGCATCTTTGCCACCCGCTGTGGGAACTTGGCGTTGGGCTGGTGGAAGACGGCGTAGTCATAATCCTTGGGGGTTGTGCCAGCCATCTCAAACATCAGCATGGCAGCGCCCTGGACGTGCTTGAAATAACCCGGATCGCCGGTGAACCGGCCGCCATGGCGCGGGTAGTTCTGCCCCTCACGCCGCCAGAAATCGGGTGTGTCGGTGGTGAACGAGCACGTCCGGTTGATATCGGCGATGACGTCCTCCCCGCCGATGACAAACGCGGCCCCACCCGCCGCCGCCGTGTACTCGAGCGCGTCCCCCGGGGCGCCCTGCGCCACGTCCGCGCCTATGGCAATCCCTAACGGGATCATCCCGCTCTTTACAAGACCCATGCAGGTCTGGATACCGGCTGTTCCGGCCTTGCACGCGAACTCGTAGTCGGCGGCGGTCATGTTGGGTGTCGCCCCTATGGCCTCACCGACGGTGCAGGCGGTGGGTTTGACGGCGTAGGGGTGGGACTCGCTTCCCACGTATATTGCCCCGATATTTTTCGGGTCGATCTCATCTCTGCGCCGGAGAGCGGCGCGCGCCGCCTCCACGGCGATGGTCGCTGTATCCTCATCCAGATCGGGGACGGACTTTTCATAGACTCCGAGACCCCGCGTGATATCATCCGCGCTGGCGCCCCAGACCCGCGCGATCTCCGGGACCTTTATCCGGTATCGCGGGATGTAGACACCGTAGGAGTAGATTCCTACCATAACTTTCCTCGCAGTGAACTGATGATCGTCTCGACGTCCATCTTTGTGCAGAGCACACTGATACGGTCGCGTTCCGCCAGTTTCGGGATCAGAGGGTGCACCTGTTCGGGGCCGATGCCCTGCAGCACAACGCAGCGCGGCTTGAACGGCGTGACCCGGATCGCCACCATGGGGGATTTTCCGGTCGAGACCTCGGTGAAGATGAGAGCACGCTCTGTGCTCCAGCCGTATATGCGGTTGAACTCACTTGAAGAGAGTTGCAGGATCGCATTGAGGCTGTTGATCACCGTATACCCGTATATGGTCTGATCCAGAGTGCCACAGAGCGGGGCAGCGTCGATGGCCTCTGCAAACTCGGTGAGATGCACCGGCGACGCGTAGTCGTGGATGTCGTAGATTACGTCTTCGTCAAACTCGTTGTACAGGATTTTTGCAAATTTGTTGATGTATCGGCCACCGTTCTCCTCGTCGATCGATAGGATCGCGTCAACGATCTTTCCAACGATGGCGGTTCCCGGGCTCTTTCGCCGTCCACTTTCGTAATCACTGATAACTGAGGGAGAGACCTCAAGCCGTTCGGCGAGAACTCCCTGCGGGATGTTGAAACTCTGCCGCCACTTCTTGAGGGCCAGTCCAGGTGAGTCCGAGAGCGTGATCTCTCCTGCCATCTTCTCGGCAAGTTGATGCCGCACCCCGGATTTCATGCAGGTAATGTCGCCACCGCAACTTAAATAATTAGCGTAGATGACTTCGACATTTCACGAAGTGGATCCGCGGGTGATTCCACAACCCGTAAATAGTATGCATCTCAAGTATGGTATAATGGTTGAACCTGAAGACCTGCAGTCTTTAAAGACGATTGCTCAGCTTGGGGGGTGCCATGGGCCGATCTGGCTCTCTTCGCAGTCGCTCGGGAATGAACTCGGGATCAGCCCACAGACCGCTTCAAGGAGGCTGATCGCACTTGAGCGGCAGCGTCTGATCGCCCGGTCGATGAGGCCTGACGGCCAGTATGTTGCCCTCACCCCCGAGGGCGAGCAGGTGTTGAGGCGCGAGTATGCGGATTATGTCAGGATCTTCAATCCGGAACGTCGGCAGTACACTCTGACCGGGACGGTGATCAGCGGCCTCGGTGAAGGACGCTACTACATGAGCCTCCCATACTATAGAGAGCAGTTCAGCGCGTCTCTCGGGTTCGATCCATTCCCTGGAACGCTGAACGTCAGGCTCGATCCCCCATCAATTCAGGTCCGCAAACACCTCGAACATGCGGGGTGGATCGAGATACCGGGATTTACTGCAGATGACCGGACTTTTGGCGGAGCGAGGGTGCTCCCATGCCGCATTCGGGGGCATAAGTGCGCGATAGTTGTCCCCTCCCGCACACATTATCCCGAGGATATCATCGAGATCATCGCCGGTTGCGAACTTCGCAAAGCCCTGAACCTGAACGATAACGATAAGATCGAGGTGGAGATTACCCATGACCATGATTGATGCAGCCATAGATGCCCTTTCACGGGGTGAATTCGTCCTGTTATACGACTTTGATGATCGGGAGCGCGAGACCGATCTTGCTATACGTTCAGACGCGGTCACGCCCGCCCATATACGGCAGATGCGCAAGGACGGCGGTGGACTGATCTGCACGGCGGTGCACGGTGAGGCCGCAAAGAGGCTTGGTCTGCCGTTTGCGCATGAGGTCCTGCGCGGTTGCGGTCTCGTCGAGAAGGACGGCGAAATTCCGTATGATATTAAGAACCACTCGTCGTTCTCCCTCTGGGTGAACCACCGCGAGACCTATACCGGGGTAACGGACAGGGACCGCGCGCTGACGATCACCTCCATAGCCGAGGAGGTGAAGAGGTCGCTCAACGGCGGAGGTCATAACTTTGCCGCGCACTTTCGGACTCCCGGTCACGTGGCGCTCCTCCGTGCGGCCGACCGGCTGCTCGACGAACGTCACGGGCAAACCGAACTCTCGATCGCACTTGCGCTCATGGCAGACATAACCCCGGCGGTAACGATCTGTGAGATGCTTGACGACGAGACGGGTTTTGCTCTTGCGAAAGAGGATGCAATGGGGTATGCGAGAAAGCATGGACTCGTCTTTGTCGAGGGAAAAGACGTTCTGGAACGCTGGGAGTCCTGCAGGCCGGCGATATAAGAGAGACGTCGGGCCAACCAGCGTTTGCACATGGCAATCGCAGGATAGTTGCAGGGCTGCAGATTCAGGGTGGATGTGTGCCATTGGTGCGCGTCCCCCACTTCCATGGTTATCCGGGTTTTTGCGCCCTGTCTCCCTCTTTTCCGAGTAGTTATTTTTGGGCTGTGTTTTTGTACATCTTTGCTGGAGAATAGAAATATACGCGGTATCTCGCGCCGTACCGTCAAAAGGCGCACTTTGTGCGTTTTCAAAAATAATATATACGATCGTACGGCATCATAAACGGATGAAAAAGGATGCAGTTGCATACTTGAATACAAGAAAGAAGGAGGATTTGGCAGCACAAATGGCGGAGGTTGACGACTTTTGCAAATATCGATTTCGTGTTGTTGAAATCTTCCACGATCACCGTGCATACGCAACCCCTCCGGAGAAGCGTAAGGGTTTTAGCGGGATGCTTGAGTACTGTGCTGCCAACAACTGCCGGGACATCATCATTTACGATCTTGCAGGACTCGCAAAGGATCCTGACGCAGGGCTTGCCGCTCTAAAGTCCTTGAACGAACAGTATACCGTCTACTGCGTGCATAACGATTTCTTCGGGTTCGTGGATGAACCGGAGCAGAGGAGAGCGGCCATTGCCGACTTCATCGAGTATATGGAGCACTACCGTGAGAACGCCCGTAAAACCGTTCCGGCAGCCTCAAAAAAGGCAAAGAAGGATAGGGAACGTTCCATTGGTAGACCAAAGGCGCTCACCGAGGGTCAGGTACAGGCCCTCATCACGCTACGAGAGGCCGGGACAAGCATCAGCCAGATCTGCAGGATGTTCGACGTAAGCAGGAGCACGGTCAGCAAGGTTCTCGCGGATTACCCTGAACTGAAAGGGGAGTGGAAGGGCGGCACCAGGCAGGAGCCTGGAGACGGGCAGGCATAATACCGGTTCTGCTCCCTACCGTGCCCCCTGAAAATACATCGTGCCGGCTATTTCAGGTCACGGTTCTGGGTTCATGATATGAATAACAGACCCGGAATTTTCCCTGGTGCTGCCGGCACGGGCCTTCTATGTGGCGCTCTCTTACTTCTCAGCTCCATCGACCCCGCCCCCCCCCGGGCGATTGCCTCCTGCTCAAATGCCCGTTGGGAGAGCACCTCAAAGGGTCACGGCAAGCCTCCAGATCCGAAGATTTAAGGCGCGATGATTCTATCTCCTCTCAATCAGATCCTTTTGTCCGGTGGTTCTCTCATATCACCGCCATCTGAATACAGAACCAACGTTATGCCGGGAAGAGCGCATCGAGCTGGATTACAGTCGGTTGCAGCAAAAAAAAAGTTTCGGAGGTAAAGCGTGGTATCTTTTACATCTGCACCTGCGTGAGGGCCTCGTAGACGATCTTTCGGTAGAGATGCGGGACCTGTGTCCCGTACTCCTCCATGGCTTTCCGGGAGTCATCAGTGGTACCGAACGCATCAAGCCTGTCCAGAGTTGATCTTGCAGTATCCAGCACCCATAGGTCGCGGGTCTCACGATCAACTACCGTGATCGACTCTGTGCGGACAGAGACCAGGCAGTTCCCGTCCTGGGTCGTGAAGAGGTTCGGTTTACCGACGACGGCGACGAAAGCAGGAGGTTCTATGCGGGCGAGTTGCTGCATCGCCTCTGGCTGGTACGACCCGGCCATGATGAAGAAGGTGCCCGTCGGATCGACCACCCTCCCGCGGTAAAAGACGTTCTGGTCGCCCTGTCTTTGCTTCTCTGTGAGCGTTCCGACGATGAACACCCGATTACTTCGGATACCGGTCGGGAAGATGACGTATGTAGGGCTCTTCTCATCGTCGTCATCCTTGAACTGGTAGCGCGTCTCACGGAATTCGGCTGCAAAAACCCTGCGCGCGGGTTCGCGCTCGAAAGTGGTCTGGGACCTCATGCCGGCTCACCTCCGGCGCGGTTGAGCAGTGCAGCCAGTTCTCCGGGGTCAAACCGGATCGGGGTGAAGGAGTTGACGAGCAGCCTGCCGCCGAACTCACTTCCGTTGCAGGAGTAGTAGCGTCCGAGCACCGCGTTCCTGATGCGGTAGAAGATCTCATCCATACCAAGCGGATTGGTCTCAGCGATCTGGATGGCCTCTTCCAGGGTTATACCGGTAAGTTTCTCGACGATCTCACGCTGCATCAGGACGTTTCTGGCGCGGTCGCCGTCGTCGAGAACCGCTTTTATGCGGAGATCGTAACGGAAATTGGGCTGGATCTCGTGCACCGGGCAGTAATTCTGCCGGGAGAGCGTCCGGTTGCAGCCCTCGACCGGACAGCGCTTGATCAGGCCAGAGCCAGGGGCAACGTGGACAAGGGCTCCCCGGCTTTCGGTCTCGTTCCGCCTGACCTCGATGTCCCCCTCATCGGCGATGTACATCGCGGTGTTCAGCACCAGGGAGAGCCTGCCGTTGTACTCGTCCACTGTGGCATAATAGATGTTGTAGACGGTATCTGGCTTCAGCCTCTCTGTATCCTCATCTTTCCAGATGACAAACTTGATGGTGCCGCTCTCGTCGCCAAGGAGCCCGGTCTGGAGCATCCGGTCATTGGTGACCTCCCAGTCCTGGATGACCTTGGCCCGCACGCTGCCGACACCCGGTTTCAGGTCGGCAATCGGGGTTATCGATGGAAAGAGAGGAGCATCCTCCTCCAACCGCGAGATGGTGGTGCCTGAGTGGATCTTCAGGTTTGGTGCGCCCCTGTACTCATCAACAACAGCGGATTCGATCCGGTACCAGTGCCCGAACTCCATGGGGGGAACGTTCGCCCGGGTCCAGGTCACAAAGCGGATGGCCCCGCTCGAGTCGGCGATGATACCGGTCTGTGCGATCGAAGGTGAGATGGGCTGGGTCAGGGCAACGACCTTCCCTTCGATCGTCACCCACTCACCGGGCGTGATCTCGCTTATCGGGCGGAGTTCTGCAGAATTGTTACCGATGCCGCTGACTTTGTACTCGCGGGCAAGATCGGTGGTCACACTGCGCTCAGCCTCAGCCAGGTTGACACCAAACTCTTCGGTGAGACGACGGAGGCGGGACTCGATCTTCTGCCGGTCGGGTTGTGCGCCTTTTGCTTCAAGTTTCCGGGAGATTCTCTCTGTTACCTCAGATAGGTTCATACATACATCTCCATTCTTTAATTCGGATCCTATAGTGTATTAAGCCTCGGCCGCGCGGTGTGAAAGTGATCGCACCCGGCCACCCCGCGACCCGCTGTAACGGAATAGGCGCTGGCTGTGGTATCTCAGCCATCTTCTCAACCGGGAGGTTTGGATTTCCGTATCGACAGGTAATTTGCGCCAATCCTTTATTGCCGGGTCAAATGTATATAGAGGAAAGAACAAAACGAGCTTGTATGGCATTGACTGCTGACAGTACAATAGCGGAACTCCTCCGAGAGAAGCCCGAATCGGCGCAGGTACTCTTCCGGTTTGGGATGGGTTGCCTTGGCTGCGCAATCGCAAACAACGAGACGATCCGGGAGGCTGCCCAGGTGCACGGCGTCCCCGTCGAAGAGATGCTTGCTGCCCTCGGGATTGCCGAGGCGTAATATTATAACCGTTCCCGGAACCGCTTGAGTTCGGCGAGAGTGGCTTCGGGATTCCTTTTCATGTAATCAGCAACCTCGGGGATGTGGAGCAGCGTGCAGCCTGCGCAACCCCAGACGCTGCCGCCGTTTGAGCTATTTACCCATTCGCCGAGGTCCTCGTCGCCACAGGGGTAGCAGGGGCAGTAACAGTAGTCGCACCGCTGTCCGGCGAAGTGACATGGATGGTAGGGGCAGTTCTCTTTCTGCCACTCGACCCAGTGGTCGCCGCCATAACGGCTGTAGATGAAGAAGGAGGGCCCTTCACGCTTTACTCTGCCCTGCTGCCTTGCGAGAGCCTCGGGCAGGCCGAACAGGACCGCCTCATGAACCCGTCTGCCGATCTCTGTCAGCGTCCCGGCGTAGGTGTGCATGGGTTCTGCGCCGCGTTCGCAGGCAGCGACCACAGCATCCGTTGTGGTCCCGGGGAAATCGTAGCCGAGGTGGTGCAGCGCCCAGGCCTTGGCGCCGGTTGCGGTGATGATTGTCTCCAGGAGCGCTGCATCAGCCATTCCCTCACGGCTGTAGGCGATGATGTTGATGGTGTGGGGGGTGCTTGGCGATGGTGTTGGATTGCTCACGCCGGCGGTGATAAAGACCGTGACATAGTCATACTGGAGCACACAGAGGTGACGCATATCAACGGCGGTCAGGAGGCCGAAATAGTCCCGGAATACCCCGTGCCAGGCGGTGATGAGTTCAAGACGGCGCACGGGGTCTTCCTGGAAATCGTGCGGCACGGTGTGGTTAAGAATGGTCGTGACGTCGGCGATGCCGCCTTTGACCCCCGTGCTTGCCGCCCTGAACCGGCCACGAATAAAAAGAGTTCCGTCCCTGACAAAATATCTCATACAACGGAGTAGCGGACCCGGTCCTTCAGTTCCTGTTGTTTGCCCGCGTTCCAGCCTGCAACGTCCTGAAGGTAGCCGGTGACCCTGCTGATCTGCATGACATCGTGGCTCCCACATTCCGGGCAGACGGCATGACCGCAGAGTGGGCAGTATTCGATACTCTCGATGATGGAGTGGTGACAGTCGCAATGGTCGAGCGGACACATGATCTCAAGCGAAGTCTCGCCGCAGTTCGGGCAGGGCGTCTCGTCCACAACGAGGTGGCAGGTGTGACACTTGTAGCGCCGTTCTGTCTCGGGGATCTCATTGAGATCCCGATACTTCTCCACCAATTTGAGTTGTTCAGGGCTCCAGTGCATGGTATCAGTATCTGCAGGAAAATATATAATATAACCCTTAAGATGAGGGAGGGCGTCAAACCAGTACCCCCAGGCTGCGGCACAACCCCATGAACTTTGCGAGAAAAAAATCCAATTTAGGGGTGTCTTCTTCTGGCATTTATAAGTAACAGTCTCATTTCTGAATTCTGCTCCAGCCTGCTTCCCTGGTTTGATAAACCTCGCCACGGACGGATTCCGGGGAATGGCATCGCCGCGCACCACCTCTCATCTGGAGCCGGGGTAGCCGGGGTTTTTGCAAGATCTCTTTTTGGAGAGATGCAGACACGGGAGGAACTTTGTCCCCCTCTCCCAGTCAACCCCTCCCCCGGGCGGCGACTCTCCATCGATACAGTGTCCTGGGAGGAGACCATCTCTTCGCGGTCTCACCCGACACTCCCTGAAATTCCGTCTCCGCCCACAGCACGGCTTCCACGGGGCAATCGCCGTACACTGCCCGCCCCCTGCAGGGGGGAGGATACGCGGAGCATCGGGCGGTGGGGGCGGTCAGCCGCAAAAGACGTTCACCGCGGCGGTGATTCGAGGGCATCAAACCATGAGTGAACTGGTTTGATGGGTTCGATGAGGGCTCGAGGCCGTATCTGCCTCAGATCACTCATAGGGTTCGTCATCTCCCCGGCGGGGGGATCAGATCGGAGAATTCATCATCGGCGGATGCGGGAGAGGCGCTCGGCTGCGGCCGCAGGATCGTCTGCCGCGTAGATGCTCCGGCCCACGATGACCCCATCGACCAGCCTGGCTACCGCATCGAGGTCGCCGCCCTGCGCCCCGATGCCCGGTGAGTATATCGCTTTGTCACCCACGATCTCCCGGAGCCTGGCGACCCTTTCCGGCCTCGTGGCGGGTGCGATAATGCCGTCTGCCCGGCATCTGACTGCCAGTGCCGCGATGCGTTCGGCCACACCATCGTGGAAGAACTCGGTCGCCCCTGGATGGCTCATCTCGGCGACGATGTATGCTGCGCCGCTGTGACTGTGCGCCACTTCGATACAGGCCCTCGCGGCATCGGCCCCCACGAACCCGTGTGCGATCACGGCATCAAACCCGGCGGAGAAGACCGCCTCGCATATGAGCCGGTTGGTGTTCGGGATGTCCGCGACCTTGAAGTCGGCAATGAGCGGGAGGCCAGGGCCGGCGAGGTCTTCTGTGATCGAGAGACCGGTCGAGAGAACGAGGGGGTATCCAACCTTGATCGCGTCAATGAACGGTGCACAGGACTCAACGATCTTTAGCGCCCGTTTCCGGTCAGAAACATCAAGTGCAAGTATGAGTTCGGTCATCTTCTCTCCAACCTCTCCAGGGTAGCGGCCACAAGCAGCGGCAGGGTGATGGTGGCATCGCCGTAGACGGTCACGGCGGTGGCCTCGCCGGTGAGTTTGCCCCACGATCGTGCCTCTTCGAGCGTTGCACCCGATAGGCCGCCGAGGTCGGGGCGGTCGCCGGTGAGCTGCACCGCATAGTCAAACCCGGTCTCGGTCATCAGTTTGCTCTGCAGGATGTAGTTCTTCGGAACACCGCCGCCAACAAGGATCGCCCCGGCCCGCTGTGCTTCAAAGCACCGGTCAAGCATCCTCGACATATCGGCAAACGCGCTGACGGTGACGTTGTGCGTCTGGGAGAAGAGCCAGTACTGCAGCCCGATCATCGAGTCCTGGATGGCAGGGCAGTAGACCGGCACCCCCACCTTTGCCGCTTCAGCCAGGATCCCGGTCTTTAGCCTGCTCCCGATAAGGTTAAGGAGATCGGCGATCGAGATGGTCGCCCCCTCCGGGAGAGAGGAGTAAACGTCCTGCAGAAACTCCTCAAACCGTATAAATGCTTCGTTCGGCAGGAAGATATCGTAGATCCGGTTGATTCCTTCTTCGTAGAGCTCGGTATCGGAGACCTGCGCGTTTCCGTGGTAGTGGTGGCAGCCGATAGCCTCGATGACGTCGTGTGTCAGGTTCGCCCCTGTTGAGACAAGCAGATCGATGTGACGGCGCCTTATGAGGTCGGCAACGATTCCACCCATCCCGCCGGGCACCATGGCGCCCGAGAGCCCAAAAAACTTCAATGCCTTATCGTCGCGGAGCATTTGCTCGTAGATGTTGACAGCCTGCCAGAGCGACCCACCGTTATAGGCTCCTGCCTTCCCGAGTTCGTCGACGAGTTCGCCGACCGTCATCCCGGGGCGCACCCGTGCCTGTTCTACCGCATCCCCGTAGCGTGAGGTCATGTTTGTGTTACACCAATCCCTGTAGTGCTATGAAATGTGTTGGTGCTAATGCACAAATAATGGATCGCCATCTCTCAGAATGTGAGTTTGCAAAAATGACGTTTGGGAACCCCGATGGGGCCCCGCTGCCAGACAGGGGATGACTGGTTATGTTATATTCGACACGGGATGATCCCACTCGTCCCACCGTGTCGGATGCCCGGGATAACCGGACAGTCTCGTTAGAGAGTGGACTTTCGGGCCGGAAACGGAAAGGCCCCCTCCGGGGTTACCTTTGTCCTCGTTCCGTGCATAATCGGCCGCGAACTTGCACGACCCGCCTCTGAAACCCGTTCGCCAGGGCGGCAACTGTTGTGGGTGGACAGGTCAGGGCATGCATGCCTTCGCTGCAGACAGTCGGCACGGGATCACCAGGAGGTAGGTTAACTCACAAACATTATAAATCTTTTTTTGTAAAGATCATTTGATTTACTTGCAATGAGGGGATGCCGCCTTTGCGAATGGATTGAAACAGGTTCTCTTCCCACAGGGGGAGACCGCGCGCCAGAGGGCGTGCCAGGTGCCTGCGGGCGGATGGAGGGACCTCGTACCACCCCGGTCTGATATGCCGCTCGATCTGCTCTACCTCAGGGTTGTGGCTACGCTCCACGCAGGTCCTGCACTTGTAGCCCTTCCCTCTCCCTGCAGAAGTCATCCTTTTCCCGCATGCCCGGCAGCGGGGAGGGCGGACACGGACGGCGTTGGCAGCGCGTACGACTCCGATCTTCTCAAGGTTCAGGCTCCCGCCCTTGTAACTCCCGGCCGCCATCACGATGTCGCCCGGGAGGAGCACTCTCACAACGTCCCGGAACCCTTTTGTCGGTTCGTAGGCCATACAGCGGACCTCAGCACCGTCGTCCTCAAGGATGATCGAGACATGGCCACCCCGTCCGGTTTTAGGGCTCCCGGTAACCCGCCCGCCTACCAGGTATGACCGTCCTTCCCGGAGGGTTCCGATCGATCCGGCGATCAGGTGAGCATCCGTTCCCTGGTTGGTTGCATAAACCTGCTCGCATGCCGTCGCCTCGGATCGGACGAACAAACGTGCCATATCGACCCACGCAGGGCTCTCCCCACGGATACCGAAGAGAACCGGGTCAGGGGTGTGTGGCACGCAGACCACCATACCGTTCTCCCGGTCAACCGTGTCCCAGGTGTGGGGGTATGTCATCTCCTCGGCGTGAAAGAGGCTTCCCGCATCCACACGCCGTGGAGTGCCCCAGGCCTCCCGCTTACGGTATGCAAGTAACTCATAGGTTTTATCAGGAAATTCGCTTGCAATCGCTGCCGTCGCACCTATAAGTCCGCGACGGTTCTTGTAGCCTCTATAGAGCGCACCTGCTGATTCCAGAACACGAACAGCCTCGTCCACGGTGCAGAAGTCCCGGAGTGCTGCGTAGTAAAAATCAGGTGGCGGCCGGACAGGTGAGACTGCCACGCCAGGATTGGTCTGCGGGTCTCCGAACTCCGCAAGTTCTTCCACACACACTGTAGCGAGTCTGAACGCTTCTTCCAGATCCCCCACGGCCTCGATACACACCGCAGCATTACCACGTGTCTTGTGGATGACGTTGGGGTTCAGCCTGACCAGCCTGGTATCGGCGACACGGATACCGGCGTGCTCCAGTTGCCGCACAAGCACCGCTCCGATGTATGTGGTGCACATCCCTGCAGGGGAATCCGTGTCGTCGATCCCGATCCACATAACCCCATAGTTTATATTATTCTCCGACTATATCGATTCTTACCGGCCATGTCACAGGATCGCCTTTCTCAGATGGTCATCAGCATCATGCTTCTTGCTGGCTTCGACGTCTCGGAGCGGTGCAACATCCGCCCGAGGAGTTTTGACCTTATCGCGAAAAAAGGCGACACCCTTGTCACCATCAAGGTGGTCTCCCACATCGATAGCATAACCGCCGATACAGCCTGGGATCTCAACCTGATCGCCAGGCGCCTGGAGGCCACCCCCCTTATCATAGGGGAGCGGGCGCGTGATACCGACCTGGAGCGTGGCGTTGTCTACATCCGCTATGGACTCTTTGCCATCAGCCCCGAGACCCTGTATGATTACCTCGTGGAAGGAAACTCGCCGATGGTCTACGCCTCTCCCGGTGGCCTCTACGTGAAGATCAAGGGCGATCTGCTCCGGGAGATGCGGGAGCGTTCCGGGATGTCTCTCGGGGATCTCGCCTCGCACCTCGGTGTCTCCCGCAGGACGATAAGCAAGTACGAGAGCGGGATGGGCACCACCCTTGAGATCGCTATCAGGCTCGAAGAGGTCTTCAACGCTCCTCTCGTGGAGACGATCGATCTCATTGGCTACCACTCGCCAGAGCCCGTGAAACCCCCAGAACCAGTGTCAGGGGATATACTCTCCGATCTCGAGCGTATCGGGATGGAGATTTATGCGATGCGGCAGGCACCGTTTCAGGCGCTGGCGCTCTTTAACAGGCACACTATCCTGACGGCATACGGCACGTCCCAGAAGGTCATGAAGCGCGCTTCCTTCATCGGCAACATCTCCCAACTCACGGAGACGTTTGCTGTGTGTATCGCGACGGATTACAAAAAGCAGAAAAAAATCGGTAGAACGCTTCTTATTGGAGAGGAGCACCTCCATTCACTTGAAGATGGTTCGGAACTCATAGACATGATAAATAAGTGAATAGATTTATATAGAACTACAAACCACCTTTGTATCGCTTAACAACGGTGATACCCATGTCAAGTCTTGGAGGACAACCAATCCTGATTCTGAAAGAAGGTAGCCAGCGTACCCGTGGTCGTGACGCACAGGCAGCCAACATTGCAGCCGCAAAGGCTGTGGCAAACGCTGTAAGGACGACACTCGGGCCGAAGGGCATGGACAAGATGCTTGTCGACACCATCGGCGACGTCGTCATTACAAACGATGGTGTGACCATCCTGAAAGAGATGGATATCGAGCACCCCGCCGCGAAGATGATGGTCGAGATCGCCAAGACCCAGGACGACGAGGTTGGCGATGGTACCACGACGGCTGTGGTGATCGCGGGCGAACTCCTGAAGTATGCCGAGGGTCTCCTGGAGCAGGACGTGCACCCCACGGTCATTGCACATGGCTATCGCATGGCCGCTGACAAGGCAGACGAGATCCTGGAGGGGATCGCCGTCGACGTCAGGCCCGATGATCTGGAGATGCTCCAGAAGATTGCCGATACCGCCATGACCGGCAAGGGCGCTGAGGCCGCGAAAGGGAAACTGACCGAGCTCGTTGTCAAAGCGATCACGATGGTCGCTGATGCTGACGGCAGCGTTGACACCGATTTTGTGAAGGTGGAGAAGAGGGTCGGCGGCTCCATCGAGGACTCCGAGATCGTTGAGGGCATGATCATCGACAAGGAGCGCGTGCACCCCGCCATGCCTCGTGTCGTAAAGGGTGCGAAGATCCTGCTCCTGAACGCCCCTGTTGAGTTCAAGAAGACCGAAGTTGACGCTGAGATCAGCATCACGAGCCCCGACCAGCTCCAGATGTTCCTCGATGAGGAGGAGCGGATGATCAAGGGCATCGTAGACAAGATCGTCGCAAGTGGCGCAAACGTCCTCTTCTGTCAGAAGGGCATCGATGATATCGCCCAGCACTACCTGGCAAAGGCTGGCGTCCTTGCGGTGCGCCGCGTCAAGAAGAGCGACATGGAGAAACTCGCACGCGCCACCGGTGCGTCGATCGTCAGCTCCATCGACGCCATAGCCCCCGAGGAACTCGGCAAGGCCGGCACGGTTGAGGAGAAGAAGGTCTCCGGCGAGGAGATGATCTTCGTCACCGAGTGCGATAACCCGAAGGCTGTCTCGATCATCATCCGTGGCGGCACCGAGCACGTTGTCGATGAACTCAACCGCGCCATGGAGGATGCGCTCAGGGTTGTAAGCGTTGCTATCGAGGACAAAAAATTTGTTGCTGGCGGCGGTGCACCCGAGATCGAGCTCTCGCTCCGGCTACGCGACTACGCTGCCAGCGTTGGCGGACGCGCTCAGCTCGCCATCGAGGCGTTTGCAAACGCGCTCGAGATCATCCCGAGAACCCTTGCCGAGAATGCGGGTCTCGATCCGATCGATATGCTCGTCTCTCTCCGTGCTTCCCACGAGCAGGGTGGCGCGACTGGAAAATACATGGGTCTCGACGTTTACAATGCTGTCGCCGGGAACATGCTCGATGCTGGCGTCGTTGAGCCTCTCCGGGTGAAGACCCAGGCAGTCGCGAGCGCCGCCGAGGCTGCTATCATGATCCTCCGGATCGATGATGTCATCGCTGCAGCCAGGTCCGCTGCACCCCAGGGCGGCCCGGGAATGGACGAGATGGGCGGCATGGGCGGCATGGGCGGCATGCCGCCGATGTAAAGTTACCTGTCGTCAGAGAATAATACCACAAACTTGCGGGGGTCTCCAATCAGCGGTCCCCGTTAAAACCTTTTTTGGTTCTCACATCCGCTCCGGAGCGTGGTCGTCGGCCGTTTTGGGATGCCAGGATCTCTCTTGGGTCATAGCGGGGAGAATTTTTGCCCTGGTGGTATGGTGAAGGTAGAGGTGAAGAGAATGAGCCCGGCGGCCCTGTGCCGCGGGAGTCTGTTTCAGCCGACGATCTCCTGAACCCGGCCAACCCTGCCATCCTTCAGCCTGACCTTGATCCCGTGGGGGTGGAAGGAAGAGTTTGTCAGGATCTCGGCGACAACGCCGCGGGTGCGCCTCCCGGAGCGCTGGTCGCGTTTTAACACTATATCCACCGTCATCCCTGGGCGGACGGCGGCGCGATTCTGTCCGTTCATGACCAAAAACGTGCGGGAGAGGTCACTCCTCTCCGCCGCCCTCCTGCGGTTCCTGACCGTTCTGCCCCGGCGCCGTGGTCTTCATCTGCGGGAAGAGTAAAACCTCCTTGATCGAGTCTTTTCCGGTGAGGAGCATCACCAGGCGGTCGATACCGATACCGACGCCTCCAGTAGGCGGCATCCCGTAACCCAGGGCGTTGATAAAGTCGTAATCGATCATCTGCGCCTCCAGGTCGCCAAGGCGCCGCCTCGCCTCCTGCTGTTCGAGCCTTGCTTTCTGGTCGAGTGGGTCGTTCAACTCCGAGAAGCCGTTTGCCATCTCCATTCCGGCGATGAAGAGCTCAAACCTCTCTGTCAGCCCTTCCTTCTCCCTGTGTTTCTTTGCAAGCGGGGAGTTCTCGATGGGGAAGTCGTGGACAAAAGTCGGCTGGACAAGTTTTTCCTCGGCGAAATGCTCAAAGAGGAGTGCAAGGAACTCGCCACGGGTTGCGGCCGCCTCGTAGCCTTCGACTCCGTGATCCCGGGCGAAACTGCGGAGTTCGTCGACGCTGTGGGCGTAGACGTCGACCCCCGCGTATTCGCGGACCGCGTCCTCCATCGAGATGCGGCGCCATGGCCTGGAGAAGTCCAGGTCGTGCCCTGCAAGGGTGCATGCAGGTCTGCCATGCAACTGCTCAACGAGACCGGTGATGATCTCCTCTGTGAGGTTCATCATATCGTTGTAATCACGGTAAGCCTCGTAGATCTCCACCATTGTGAACTCCGGGTTGTGGTTGGTGTCGATATCCTCGTTCCTGAAGTTCTTGGCGATCTCAAAAACCTTATCAAACCCGCCGACGACCAGGCGCTTGAGGTAGAGTTCCGGTGCGATACGGAGGTAGAACTTCTGCTCGAGGTAGTTGTGGTAGGTGGTGAACGGTCGGGCGTTGGCACCGCCGTAGATCGGCTGCAGGGTGGGGGTCTCAAACTCCAGGTAATCGCGCTCGAAGAGGTACTGGCGCAGGAGTGATATGATCCTGCTGCGTGTCCGGAATACCCTGCAGGTCTCCTCGTTCATGATCAGGTCGAGGTAACGCTGCCGGTAACGGGCCTCGACGTTCTTGAGCCCGTGGAACTTCTCCGGCAGAGGGCAGAGTGATTTGGCGAGGAGTTCGAAACGGTCCACCCAGATCGTAAGTTCGCCCATCTTCGTCCGGAAGGGATGGCCGACGACGCCTATGATATCCCCTGTATCGATATACTGGCGGAAGAGGTCGAACTCTTCTTCCCCAAGGTCGTTCTTCCGGATGTAGATCTGTATCCTGCCGCCAGCGTCTCCTATATCTGCAAAAATCGTTTTTCCATGCTGGCGTATGACGTAGACGCGACCGGCGGTTCTGACCTCTTCTTCGCTTTTTTCGTGTCCGACTTCGCTGAATCGCTCCCTGATCCCCGCGATGCTGTCTCTGCGGTCGAAGGTGTAGGGGTAGATCGTTACCCCGCGTTCGCGCAGGCGCTGTATCTTCTCGATCTTTGTATCCTCAAAGCAGAGGTGTTCTCTATCGCTCATAATGTAATTCGCTCCATTCGTCCCGCAGCCCTGAACCTGGCTGGAAATCCTGGTTGGACGCCGTTCCGGCGAGACCGGGCCGCACGTTTGCCGGGAAATTCTATATACTGTTCACCCGCCGGGTATTAATTTTGAACGGCGGGCCGTAGGGCCAGGCCCGGGCAGGAGAGACCGCGTGCCCTGGAGCAGCAGGGGCTCAGGTCCACCAGACCCTCCGCGGCTTCGAGCCATTCCCGTCCGGATCGAAATGTTCTGCCAGCCGCCCTCAAGCAGGATCCCGGCGCGGGTTGGTGAGGAGGATCTCGATCACTTCTGGTGCGTTGACATCAAACCTTTTCACCGGGATCTCGGAGATGTTGACGGGGATCGAGACGTTTCCCCGCTCGCAGTGGAGGACCGGCCGGGGGGTGACGTTTTCCGGTGTCAGTGTCCCAGGAGCCGATGCACCCCGCCCCGGAGGCCGGGAGGAGCAGTGCAAAAAGGAGAAAGGGAATTTGTTTCATGGTTCATCTGTTGTAGGTATGGAGGCACACCCGCGAAGGATCCTGAATGATCTTGCACCCAAGCAGTATTGCATGATCTCGTAGGGGGCCTCGGCCGAATACCACGTTTCCAGGTCGGAGGCCATCAAATCAACGGTTCTGTGATATAAACTCCCCGTTTCTTCCCGGTATTACGCGACGGGGACTATAAAACCAGTTTGCTCATGGTGTGATGCACGGTATTCAGGCAGCGAGTCGATCACCCCCACCGCCCGGCCGCTCGCGCGGCCTCCTCCCGCCCCCTCCAGAGGGGGCGGGCAGTAAGTGGCGATAGTCCGGATACCGTGCACGGGGAGGAAACGGGATTTCATGGAGCTTTCGGTGAG
Source organism: Methanomicrobiaceae archaeon (assembly GCA_022837745.1). GTDB lineage: Archaea > Halobacteriota > Methanomicrobia > Methanomicrobiales > Methanoculleaceae > Methanoculleus. The sequence continues at coordinate 36,495 of JALHIW010000018.1, forward strand.
ACCGATAAGAGCCTGCCTCCTACAGGGCACCGTATCGATGGGGAATCGCCCCCGTGGGGAGGCGGCTCGACGGGGAGGGGGATGGAACAGCCCCCGCCCCTGTCCCGACGTGTCACCGGGAACGGTTTTCCATGCGAGCAGTCGACCAACCCCCGCCTCCCTCTCCCACCTCCCCTCAATGCCGTCTCGCAAAAAACCGCACCATGCCGCTGTGACCAGAGGCATTCATACAGATCCCGGTCACCCCCCCCGGAATCTGTCCATGGACTGGACACGGAGAGGTTTATCAAACCAGTGAGGCATTGGTTTGATGGCCTCAGGTCGATGCTCATGGGCGCCCCATAAAACTCTTATATACCGTGTCGTAGAAGAGCCCATCGCCCGGCACATCGGTGTTGCCGTCGATATTCCAGCCATCAAGGACGCAGCCGACACGGTACCCGATCCGGGGCTGCATGCATTGCATCGACAGCGAACTCTACTGCCCCGTTGTATGGTCGTAGATGGTGATAGACCAGAGATTGAGACTGATGCTCCAGTAGATACGTCCTCTCATCTTATGCCCGGGTGGCGGTGCCAAACCGGGGCCATAATAACTATCCCGGTGGTTGGGACTGTATGCCGCCCAAGGCTTGTGCCCTTTCCATTGATGGGGATCCGTTGTAGGCCAGCATCGGCTGCAGCAGATACGTCGTTGACCCGACAGTCCCCTCTATGCCGTTGAAGAGATAGATCCTCTCATTAATCGCAAGACCCGGGGATGGACTGGAGGGGACTGTCCAGTATGCCGTATACCCGGTAATCCCGGAGTTCGTTTCATCCTCCGCCGATTCTACCCAACTATGACCTGTCCACACCTCTGGCCCCGCTGCATTCCGGCTGGAGGACAGTGTTTCGTCGATGACGGTCAGGATCAGTTCTCCGGCAGCATCAAGGACGAAGGCCTGATCTCCGCGATGATACACCCTTGAGTCGTTCGGGAGTTGATGCAGTCGGTGCAGGATTTTTCGACACTGATCGAGAGCAACTGGTCCCAGTCCCTATCGAAGATCCGGGTGATCCCATCGGCTGCGTGGACGACGATCGAACCGAACGGGCTCTCCCACCTTCCGTCCTGCCGTCCGTGATTCGCTGTTCCGACCGGGGGCTTAATGCCCCGGAGATGGCTATCGTCTCAATCGATGGATCGACGTTCAATTGAGGAGGCGAGTAACGCTCGAGATCGATTCCGGCACTTTTGTTCTCGATTGCGCTTGGCGATGGGCATAATGCCCGCGCTCACCAGCGTTAACGCCGGGAGCAGGGGAATGCCTGCATTCCTATTTTTTGTTCATTCGTTTTCCTCCGTTTTTTACCCGGAGGCCGGCAGGGCCTACCTTCAAGTACATAGAGTGCGTAGATTCCTTTGCCTCCGGGCATGCGGGGCTCTGTCATCCGGGCGTCAACCGGGGATGGGGGGCCCCCGCACATTGCGGAATGCCAATTCCGGTATCCACGCATGAGAAGTCAACGCTCTTCTATAAACCTTTTCTGTGACAATCATCTACGTTTTAGACATGTGCCGGAGCGTCTCCCCGAAAAAAACGGCCTTTATATCCGCTAAAACGGCGGCTCTCTCTCGGTGAGAACCGTAGCTGAACGACCGTCACCCCCCTTTCCGCCTCCTCAGAGGTTGATCCGGCGTGGGCAGGTGAAATCCGGCGCCAAAACACAATCCATAAGAAGGTTATACGAGTTACCCTCAATAGTGTGGGCATGGTAGAGGATGCGGGGGGAACGGCAGCGATAGAGAGGCTTGCCGCCGCAATCGCCGAATGCCGGGGATGCCCCCTCTGGATGAACACCAGTCATGCCGTCCCCGGCGAGGGGAACCCTCATGCGTCTCTCATGTTCATCGGCGAAGCCCCCGGTAAGCAGGAAGACCTTACCGGGAGGCCGTTCGTCGGCCGGGCTGGAAGGCTTCTTGATGACCTCCTTGCCGGGATCGGTCTCTCGCGGGAATCGGTCTTTATCGCGAACATCGTCAAGCACCGGCCGCCGGGGAACCGTGACCCCCGACCAGAGGAGATCCGCGCATGCAGCCCATATCTCGAGGAACAGATCCGGATCGTAGGGCCGAAGGTGATCGTGACTCTTGGCCGGCACTCGAGCAGGTACGTCCTCTCCCGCCTCCACGTCGAGTTCGACCGGATCACAGAGATCCGGGGAAGGGTATACCGTGGCGTTCTCTTCGGCCGTCCGGTCTCACTCGTCCCCACCCTCCACCCCGCCGCCGCGCTATACAACCCCGGTTACCGGCAGGCGCTGGAAGAGGATTTCAGGGTCATCGAACGCGAACTTGCAGCGGCAGATTGACCACGACGAAGGATTGAATAATAATGGTAAAAGAGCGCTCATGCGGTGCGGTCGTCGTCCGCCGGGATACAGAACCCCAGTATCTCATACTGCGCTACGGCGCGGGTCACTGGGACCTGGTGAAGGGTCATGGCGTAGGCGATGAGACCGAGGAGGAGACGGTGCTCCGCGAACTGGAGGAGGAGACCGGGATCACCCATGCCTGGTTCATACCGGGGTTCCGCCAGGAGGTTCATTACTTCTTCCAGCGCCGTGGGCGGACAGTCTACAAAGAGGTCGTCTACTACCTTATCGAGACACCTGAGAAGGAGGTGAGGCTCTCGGATGAGCATATTGCCTATTTGTGGCTCCCGTATGACCGGGTTATGCGGACGATCACGTTTGCAAACTCAAGGGGTGTTGTGGAGGCCGCACACGATCACCTGACCAGGCTCTGGAATCTAAACGACGGTTGACCCTTGCCTGCAGATCCAAAAACCCCGGTCTAAAAAAAAGCGGAACCGGGATGATGGTGGGCGGCAGCCCATCACCTCTCTCTGACCATCCTGCCGTCGAGTATGTTCCCGACCGCCTTGAACGCGTCCTCAAGTTCTTCGAAGTTCGGAATGCGGGCACCCCTGAGGATGCGCAGTCCACTCTTGATACTGTCGCCGCCGAGCATGCAGCCGACCACCATCTTGCTGGTGTTTCGGGAAAACCTGACGATCTCGTTTGCGACATGTGTCGGATCGACAGTCGTGGTCGGGACGGCGATCGCAAACGCGATGTCCCAGAACTCCTGATGGCGTATCAGCACATCGAAGAGAGCGGCAAACCGTGTGGCGTCGGCGTCTCCAAGGATATCCATGGGGTTTGTGTGGTTCCAGTACGGCGGCAGGAAGGCGTTCAGTTCCTGGAGCACTTCCTCCGGGATCTCGACCATGTCCACCCCGTAGGCCTCCGCGTAATCGGAGGCGAGAACGGCGAACCCCCCGGCACTGGTGACAGCGATGGCACGGTTCCCCCGCGGGTAACCCTCTGACGCCAGGAGTTCGGCCAGGTTGAAAGCGTCTCGCAGGCTCCTTGCGGGGATCACACCTGTCTGGCGAAACGCCGCGATGTAGACCTCATAACTCCCGGCAAGCGACCCTGTGTGGGACGACGCAGTGGCCTGCCCCTTTCTGGATGACCCGGACTTCACCGCCACCACCGGCTTTCTCGGGGTGATCTCGCGAACGATCTCCATGAATCTGCGCCCATCCAGGATCTCCTCGATGTAGAGGGTGATCGAGCGGGTCATCTCGTCCTGCTCGGCAAACCGGAGGTAGTGCTCGAACCCGAGATCCGCCTGGTTACCGACGCTGATGACAGTCGAGAACCCGAAATCCGCCGGCAGGCTCCAGTCGACGATGGTGGTTATGATCGCGCCGCTCTGGGAGATGAAGGCCACATCCCCGGGTCGAGGCGAGACGGGGTCGAACGTGGCGTTGATCCCCATGTGTGGCATCATGACACCGAGACAGTTCGGGCCGACGATCCGTATCCCGTGCCTCCGTGCAATGGCTGTCACCCTCTCTTCAAGAGCGGCACCCTCATCACCGATCTCGCGGAACCCCGCGGCGACGATGATCGCGAGCCGGACGCCCTTCTCACCGCATTCTTCCATAACCTCCGGGATGATGCGGGCGGGAACGGCGATGACCGCCCAGTCCACCGGCCCCGGGATCTCTTTCACGGAGGGGTAGGCCTTTCGCCCGAACAACTCCGTTCTGGACGGGTTTACGGGGTAGAGTTTCCCCGGAAACGAGAGCAGGTTCCGAAGGACGGAGTAGCCTACCTTGTTAGGGCTTGCGGAAGCCCCGATCACGGCTATGGAATCCGGGTAGAAGATATCTGATGGTGTCTCGAGATCGGCGCCAGGGCGGTGGGGGGCTTCCTCTCCGGTCGCCTCCCCGACGATGATCCGCGCGTCCACAACGCTTGCTCCTCTCTCATAGAGTATGACGGGGTTGAGGTCAAACTCCCGGATCTCGGGTATCTCGACGAACTTCCGGGCCATTGCAACTATGAGGTTGACAAGCGCGTCCTCGTCTTTTGGGGGTTCGCCGCGGTAACCGTGGATGAGGCTGTAGCCCCTGATCTCGCGGATCATGCTGCGAATCTCGTCTTCGTCGACAGGAAGCACCCGGATGGAGACATCTTTCAGCAGTTCCACCAGTTTCCCGCCGAGGCCAAACGTGATGACCTTCCCGAACGTCGGATCAGTCTTCCCGCCGATCAGCACCTCCACCCCGCCGGGCATCTGTCTCTCCACAATGATGCCGGTGATCGCAGCCTCAGGAGCATTTGCGGCGCTGTTTTTCATGATCGTCCGGAACGCCTCTTCAGCAGCCTCGGGCGTCTCGATACCGGTGATAACTCCGCCTACATCGCTCTTATGGACGATCTGCGGGGATATGACCTTCATTACAACCGGGTAGCCTATCCGCCCAGCGGCTTCCCGTGCCTCCATGGCGCTGCTGACCAGGGTGTGGGGCGGCACGGGTACCCCCCATGATTCAAGCAACTGGTAACCCTCAAACTCGGTTAACATCCTTTCCGGCATCTGCATCCCTCAAAACACGCCGGTCGTGCCGGGGCATGACCGGGTTCTACTGTTTGCAGGGGTTGGTTGGGTTGCCCATAATAGTTATCCATCCCGGAGGGGGTCGTTTTCCGCTGGCGGGAGCACAGGACTCCGGACGACGTGACCATACCGTAGCACTTATTGAAAATTAATAATATATAATAGATCCAAATTAGATAGCTATAATAAATTGTGTTACTATACTGAATACCTGTATGTCTAAGATCGGTTCTCCCCTCTTCCTCACGGCTGTACTGTTAACAGCCCTCGTTCTCGCTGCCGGGTGCAGCGGCAACGGTGCCGCGCCGGACATCAGTGGTGCCGCTGAAACCCGGACTATCACGATCACCGACGGCCTCGGCCGGACGGTTACCGTCCCCTCACCGCCGGAAAGTGTCGTCTGCTCGGGCTCCGGATGCCTCCGTTACCTGGTCTACCTGCAGGGTCAGGACGTCGTTGTCGGTGTCGATGACATCGAGAAAGAGGAACAGTTGATCGAAGGCCGTCCATATGCCCTGGTCTACGGATCGCAGTTTAAGGATCTCCCCCTTATAGGCGAGTTCCGGGGCAAGGACGATCCCGAGAAGATCCTTGCCATCGATCCTCAGGTCATCTTCAAGACAGGGTCCAGCGGATCGGCCTATTCGATCAGCGTATCAGAGGCCGATAAACTCCAGGAGAAGACCGGTATCCCTGTCGTGGCTTTCCCCTATGGATCGCTTCGAAATGATGCCGAGAAGGCCGAGATGTATACCGGCCTTCGGGTGATGGGCATGGTTCTCGGGAAGGAGGATCGCGCAGAGGAGGTCATCTCTTACATAGAGGAGACGATAGCCGACCTTGAGAACCGGACATCTGATATCCCGCCCTCCGGGCAGAAGACGGTCTACATAGGCGGTGTCTCCTACGCAGGCAGCCACGGCATCATCTCCACTGAACCCGCCTACCCGCCGTTTACGTGGGTCAACGCAAAGAACGTTGCGGCCGGACTTGGCACCGCTCACGCCGACGTCGCGAAGGAAGCGCTCGTCGACTGGGACCCTGAGTACCTCTTTATCGACGTTGGCACACTCCAGATGGATGGCGGGGGTGCAATCGGCGAGTTGAAGACCGACCGTGCGCTTGGGGGTCTTACCGCCGTGAGAGAGGGTAGGGTCTACGGTCTCCTCCCATACAACTTCTACAGCACCAACTACGAGACCGTGCTGGCAAACGGCTACTTCATCGGTAAGACCCTCTACCCCGACCGGTTTGAGGATATAGATCCGGTGGAGAAAGCAGACGAGATCTACAGTTTCTTTGTCGGTGAACCGGTGTTTGAAGAGCATAACGCGGAGTATCAGAACATGGGGTTTGCGGGGATCCCGCTCTGATACCGGGTTCGGGCAGGAGTGGTTGAATAGATGCACCTTGCAGACGGGGTGATCCCCGCCGATTACCAGGGCTACGTCCGTAGAAAGCGCCTATGGATACTCGGAGGTGTGGTCGCCCTGGCCCTCCTGTTGATAGTCTCGATATCGGTCGGTGCGGTCGCCGTCCCGCCCTATGAGGTTTTCCTCTCCTTGCTGAACGGCAGCATCGACCGGATAAACCTGCTCTTCAACCCCGGTGGCACCCTCGATCTCTCCAGCACCGATCGGATCGTCTGGAACATCCGTCTCCCGCAGGCGCTTGCCGCGATCGTTGCCGGGGTTGGACTCTCGGTGGCCGGTGTTGCCATGCAGTCGATCCTCCGCAACCCGCTCGGGTCACCGTATACTCTTGGTATATCGAACGCTGGTGCATTCGGGGCAGCGGTCTCGGTCATCCTCCTCGGCACCGGGCAGATGCATTCCACGGCTGCAGACGCTGTCAGGCTGAGCAACCCTTACCTGACAACGGTGGTGGCATTCATATTCTGCCTCCTTGCAACCGGGGTGATCCTTCTGATCTCCCGTATACGGGGAACGTCGCCAGAGGTGATGGTGCTCGCCGGGGTTGCTCTCTCCTCCCTCTTCACGGCCGGGACGATGTTCCTCCAGTATTTCGCCGACGATACCCAGCTCTCTGCGGTCGTCTTCTGGACGTTTGGCGACGTCGGCCGGGCCACATGGCAGGAACTCGGGATCATGGCTTTCGTCACCCTGGCGGGGTCTCTCTACTTCATCGCGAACCGCTGGAACTACAACGCTATCGATGCCGGTGACGAGACCGCGAAAGGCCTCGGTGTCAACGTCGAGGCGGTCAGGGATATTGGTATGGTTGTCGCGGCGCTCCTATCCGCCGTGATAGTCTCGTTCCTCGGGGTGATCGGGTTTGTGGGGCTCGTCTGCCCGCACATGGTGAGAAGGCTCATCGGTGACGACCAGCGCTACCTTATCCCGGGCTCCTGTGTGATGGGCGGCCTCCTCCTCCTCGCCTCGGACACGGTTGCAAGGGTCATCATCGCCCCTTATGTCCTCCCGGTTGCTGTGTTAACGGCGTTTCTGGGCGCGCCGGTCTTCATCTATCTGCTCTTGAGGGGGTATAGGCGGTGATCCTCAACGTTGATGGCGTGGCGTTCAGTTACCGGAGTTCCCCGGTGATCAGGGATATCACGTTTGACCTGCGGCCGCACCAGGTGCTCGCGATCCTGGGTCCCAACGGCGTCGGAAAGACGACGCTCTTGAAGTGTATGAACGCCATCCTGCGGCCGAAGGTGGGTTCCATCCTGATCGAGGGCTCGGAGATCCTGAAGGCGGACAGGTTGTCGATCGCCCGGAAGGTCGGTTACGTTCCGCAGCGGTGTGAGGTCGGCCGGATGACCGCGTTTGATGCCGTCCTACTTGGCAGAAGGCCGCACATCGGCTGGGACGTGACGGAGCGCGATCTCCGGATCGTCGAGGCGGCTTTAAGGATGCTCAATCTGGAGAACCTTGCACTCCGCTACATCGACGAGATGAGCGGTGGAGAACTCCAGAAGGTGAGTATCGCAAGAGCGCTTGTCCAGGAGCCCCGACTCCTTCTCCTGGATGAGCCTACGAGCAGCCTTGATCTCAAGAACCAGCTCGAGATCCTGGGGATCATCCGGCGGGTGACGAGAGAGCACAACGTCGCTGCGGTGATGACGATGCACGACCTTAACATGGCGCTTCGTTACGCCGACCGCTACATCCTCTTGAAAGACGGCATGATCCATGCCGCAGGGGGGCCGGAGGTGGTGACGCCGGAGACGATCGAGGCGGTCTACGGCGTTCCGGTGACAGTCGAGCGCTACAACGGTTACCGTGTCGTGGTTCCCCTGGAACCCGGCGACGGTTGCTGAGCGGCGGGTTTACCGCTCGGTCATCGCCCCGCCCTCAGACGCCCGGTTGGTGCCGGCGTATTCCTCCGGTTCCTGCAGCCTGCAGCATCTTGTCGGGGTCGGTTGTGGGGATCCTGCAGGCGTGGTTGGTGCAGACGTAAGCAGTCGCCCTCCCACCGATCATCACCATATCACGGGTAAACCCGGCTATCTCCGCGATCTCCGGTGTCTCTTCACCGGAGGGGCGGAGTATGACCACGGAACCGGGTATGTAGTGCGAGTAGATCTTACGGACCATTGCCGCTGTATCCTCAGCTCCTGGAACCCCGGCGATGATCACCTCGGTCTTTTCTCCCAGCATCAACTCAACCCCGGTGAGGAACGATGGGGACGCGGCGGGCGACCTGGTGACCGACCCGGCAAGGGCGCGGTGTATCCTCTCCGCCGTCTCCTCGAGTTCGAGGTTCGCCGTCATCCGTCCCAGGAGGTAGAGTGCGTACATCGCCGCGCTGTTACCGGAGGGGGTAGCCCCGTCGTAGACCGGTTTCTGGCGGACGGGGGTGTCGGCATCGTCCGGGACGAAGAAGAATCCGCCGTTGTCAGGGTCATGGTAGTGTTCGATGAGGTCGTTTGCGAGTTCGAGTGCGGTCTGGAGGTATTTCGGGGAGAAAGAGGCCTCGTAGTCCTCGATTAGAGCCAGTAGCATGAACGCGCAGTCATCGAGGGTGGCCGCAAGACCGGCCTCACCCTGCCTGTAGCGGTGAAGCAGCCTCCCGTCCGGCCTCCGGAGGTTTTTAAGGAGAAACGCGGTCGCCCTCTCTGCTGCTGCCAGGTATTCCGGGTCGTCAAAGACCCGTGCGGCTCTTGCAAGGGCAGCGATCATGAGGGCGTTCCAGTCGGTAAGGATCTTGTCGTCCTTTGCCGGGTGGACGCGCTGCTCTCGAAAGGCAAAGAGTTTCTTTCTGGCCTCTTCCACGAACCCGGCCAGTTCTTCCTCTGTGGTCTCGAACTCCTCAGCCAGGGCTGAAAGCGGACGGCGCAGACGGAGGATGTTTCTGCCAGTTCTCCTTCCTCCGGGCTGTTCCAGGTAGTTCCCCGGCCCTGTTACACCGAAGATCCTGGAGAACATTTCTCCGTCCTCCTCGCCCAGGAGTTCCAGGATCTCGTCCTTCGTCCAGAGATAGAACCTTCCTTCCTCACCCTCGCTGTCAGCATCCTCTGCCGAGTAGAAACCGCCGCCAGGATCGGTCATATCCCGCAGGACATAGGTGATGGTCTCCCGCGCGGTTCGCTCGAACTCTTCCCTCCCGCTCGCCAGGAAGGCCTCGGTGTATGCCAGAGCCAGGAGCGCCTGGTCGTAGAGCATCTTCTCAAAGTGCGGGACGAACCACTCCGCATCCGTCGAGTAGCGGTGGAACCCGTAACCGATCTGGTCGAAGATCCCGCCCTGCCGCATGGCAGAAAGCGTCTTTGCGGCCATCATGTACGCGGGCTCCTTTCCGGTTCGGCTCCAATACCTGAGCAGGAATATGAGGTTGTGCGGCGCAGGGAACCATGGCGGGTTCCCGAATCCTCCGTTATCCCTGTCAAATATCCTGAGGAAGATGCTGTATGCCTCATCGAGGACACCTTTCGTGATCTCCGGGCCGTTTTGCGGGGTGCGGGCGGCGTTCTGGAGCGCTTCCAGCAGAAGGTTGCCGGTGTTCTCGAGATCCTGCCGCCGCGTCTCCCAGAGCCTTCTGATCCGGGGGATGAGATCGATAAGTCCGGTCATCCCGTATCTGCTCTCTTTCGGGATGTAACTGGCCGCGAAGAATGGTTTTTTGTCAGGGGTCATGATGATGTTGAGCGGCCAGCCGAGAGTATCCGTCAGCGCCTGCGCGGCGGCCATGTAGACCTGGTCAATCTCCGGCCGCTCCTCGCGGTCAACCTTTATGCATACAAAGGTCTCGTTTAAGAGCCCTGCGACTTCCGGGTCGGCAAACGATTCCTCTGCCATGACGTGACACCAGTGGCAGGTCGAGTAGCCGATGGAGAGGAATACCGGTTTTCCCTCCTGTCGTGCGCGCGAGAACGCCTCCTCCCCCCAGGGGTGCCAGTCTACGGGGTTATAGGCGTGCTGCAGAAGATACGGGCTCTTCTCGTTGATCAGCCGGTTGGGCGGCGGTCTCGCCCCTCCAGGGGCCCCCGGGGCGCCTCCGTCTTGCGGGTTCATACCCTGAAGGTGCATACACTGGCTGATAAAGGTAAGTCTCTTCCGGCTTGCGGGAAAGAGACCCTTTCTTCGTTCCCGCAAGCCGGGGTGCAGACCTCCGGCCGGGGGCATGGCGAGGTTTTATCTATCAGGCCTCAAGTATGATGCATGAGCGAGCGGTTCATCTTCACCCGCTACCGCACCAGCTGCTACCATTGTGGCGAGGTTGCCGATCAGATCATAAAAGCAGTCTCAGCGCAGGCGCAGGTGGTCTGCTCGGCATGCGGGGCGACCCGGATCTTCATCCCCAGGTTCGAGAACACCGGGATCTCCGGCATCTCTACGCCGATCGGGCGCTGCGATCCCTGGAGCATAGAGACCGATGGATACTGCAAACATTGCGCCGTCACCGGCCCGCACGATCTCGCGATCGGATCAGGCCACTTCACGACCCGTTGCCGCAACTGCGGCTACACCCATTTCTATCGGTTAAACCTGGAGTATATTGCGCAATGCCCGATCGATGATGAGGGGGAGGTCAGCGCTCCTCCCTCACCATAGCGATGGCCTGTTTCGGGCACTCGTTTGCGCAGATACCACAACCCTTGCAGAATTCAAGGTCTATATTCAGTTCCTCGTCGATGACCCCGTCAGGGCAGTACTGGGCGCATAGCCCGCAGGTGTTGCAGGCCTCCTTATCCACCACAGGCCGGAACGTCCGCCACGATCCTGTCTTCCCCGACGCTGCTTCGCCCGGTCTGCTGAGCGCAAGCCTCTCTCTCATACCTTCAGCTCCTCGTATGCCGCCACAGCAGCCTTCACATTCCTTTCGTCGTCAAACATCTCCCGTATCGCCTGTAGCGCCGAGGGGAGTGTGATCACACCCATCTTTGCGAGCGCCCCGAGCACCGGCGTGTTCAGGATCGGGCTTCCCGCGACAACCAGGTTCTGTGCGAGCGCGATCCCGGTAAGGTCGACGTGGTAACAGGTTCCCCTGCAACCATCGACCGGGTGGGCGCTGTTCAGGAGGACAGTCCCGCCTTCCTTCAGCCCTTCCAGGACGTCCACCACGTCCATGATGCTCGCGTCGAGCACAATGACCAGATCCGGTTCGTGGATCTGGCTGTAGACCTTGATCGGTTCATCGTCGATACGGACAAACGAGACCACCGGCGCCCCGCGCCGTTCCGCCCCGTAGAACGGGCAGGCTGTTGCGTGCTTCCCGTCCCTGAAGGCCGCGAGAGCCAGGAGTTTTGCGGCTGTGACACCGCCCTGTCCGCCCCGTGAATGGATCCTGACCTCATACATGGTCGTTCACCCCGAACCAGGTCTCCTCACCCGGACGTCTTCCTCTGACAAAATCCGCAATATCGTTGTATGTGACCTCCTGTCCCCCGAGGCCGGCGATCACGCTGTAGGGCTCGATTCCGGTCTTCGCCCGGATTGAGTGGGCCACCACGCCGCCGAAGCCGAAAGAGTAGTCGCGGTCGATTACGACGACCTCCCGCCCGGAGAGATCGAGGTCGGGGAACGGCCTGAACCAGCGCAGCCGCATCGATCCCGCTCTTATACCCTCATCGCGAAGCCGGTCGACCGCCACTTCGGCCTCTTTCCCGAACGTTCCGAGGGCGATAACGACGACATCGGCATCCTCGCACCGGTACTCCTCGGTGGGGCCGTATGAGCGGCCGAATCGGTCTGCAAACTCGCTTTCGACCTCCGCGATCACGTCACGGGCGTCGCGCATCGAGCGCTCGATATCCCATCGGAACCGGTAATAGTTGTCCGGCCCGGTCATGGGGCCGTAACCGCGCGGGTTCTCTGTGTCGATGGCGTGCGGGAGGTGGTATGGCGGCAGGAAATCGCCGATCTCCTCTGTCTCGAGCGACTGCGTGATGTGGCTGAGCGAGAACCCGTCCAGGTTGACCATCACCGGGAGGAGGACGCGTTCGTCCTCGGCGATCCTGAACGCCATAAGCGTGGCGTCATAGGCCTCCTGCACGGTTCCCACGTAGACCTGCAGCCAGCCGGTGTCCCGCTGGGAGAATGCGTCGGTGTGCTCCGCCCAGGTGTTCCACCCGGGTCCCAGGGCACGGTTGACGTTTGCCATCACGATCGGCAGACGCCCTCCCGCGGCCCAGTGGATCATCTCGTGCATGTAGAGGAGACCGTGCGAGCTCGTCGCTGTGAACGTCCGTACGCCGCCGACGCTCGCCCCGATGCATGCCGCCATCGCCGAGTGCTCACTCTCCACGGGGATGTAGCGGCTATCGAGGTCGCCGGTGGTGACGTAATCGGCGATCTGTTCGACGATCTCGGTCTGGGGGGTGATCGGGTATGCGGCGATTACGCCCGGTTTTGCGGCTTTCACCGCCTCGGCCACCGCCCTGTTGCCGGTTGCGATCGTCAGCATATTCCCTCCTCCTCGCGGGCAAGCCGCTGGATGTTCTGCTCCACCTGCTGGCGCATCAGGTTGAGGGTCTCGGGGCTCAGGTTCTTGAACCGGCCCTGACCCCTGATATACTCATCCAGCGGTTCGGGTTTTCTCATCGCAGCCTTTGAAGGGCCGTTGATCGTGAGTTTCCCGAACTCGCGCTCGTAGAGTACCCAGACCCCGGTCTTCACGGCGAGTTTCCCCATCTCAACCGTCTTCTCCGTGGGGTAACGCCAGCCCGGCGGGCATGGTGCAAGGATGTGGATGAACTTCGGGCCCTTGATCGAGAGCGCTTTCCTGACCTTCTTGTAGAGGTCGAGGGGGTAGGCGCTGCAGGCTGTCGCCATGTAGGGCGGGTTGTGGGCCTCGACTATCCGGTCGAGATCCTTCTTGGGCGTGGGTTTGCCGCCAGGGGTCGTGGTTGTGCGCGCCCCTATGGGTGTAGAGCCCGATCGCTGCATTCCGGTGTTGCCGTATGCTTCGTTGTCGTAGCATATGTAGAGGAAGTTGGTCCCCCGCTCGAACGCCCCGGAGAGCGACTGGATCCCGATATCGACGGTCCCGCCGTCGCCTGCGTAGACGATTACGTTGGTCTCCTTTCCTGTGGCTGCAAACGCCTCGCTCATCCCGGAAGCGCAGGCGGCTGCTGCGGCAAACGCTACGTTGTAAACGGGCACGTTCATTGCCGTTGCGGGATAGATCCCCTGGATGACGCTGGTGCAGCACGCGGGTACGACCAGGACGGAGTCAGGGCCGGCGGCTTTGAGCACATAGCGCAGACAGAGGGAAGAGCTGCAGCCCGCACAGGCGGACGTGCATTTGTAGATGTACTCCTCTTTTGGAATCGCTGACAAGTTGGTTACACTCCTCCTGCTTATATCTGTCATCAATTGTAATGAGGGTTTTTACGCCCCGCTCCCCCGGTAGAGGTGGAGAGGCGGAATCGTGAGCCCTCTATTGAGCGTTATACCGCCCGGTCGTCCGGTGCGAGACGGTCGGCGGCGCACGCCATGACTGCGTGGTAACGGAGGCGGGAGGCCAGGTAGCGCCCGCTCTTCACATCGATCTGGATGGGGTTAAACGTCATACCGTAGTCGATATCCCAGAGTATAAGCCCCCATGGAGGAGCAGCGGCGACCCGCTGTTCGGTCGGTTCTGCAAGCAGGCGTTCGATCTCCGCGGCATCGGACTCGCCGCTCCCCACCGCTTCGAGCACCGTTGCCATCCGGCGGACCATGTTCCAGAGGAAACTCTCGGCTGTAACCTCGAAGACTGCGAAACGCCCCTCCAGAAAGACCCGTGCCGCAAGGATTCTCCTCTCAGGGTCGCGGCCGCTTGACCTGGCAAACGACGAGAAGTCGTGACGCCCTATGAAGACCTGCGCGGCATCATTCATGGCGGCGATCTTCTCCGGGGCGGGGAAGAAGTAGTAGCGGTATGTCCGGGATCTGGCGCTGTAGCGTGGGTGAAATCCCTCAGGCGGCTCTGCCCAGCCGGTGCACCAGATATCCCCCGGGAGGACGCGGTTCAGCACCTGGATCGCGCGTTCGGGGAGATCCGTCAGGAAAGAACAGACCTGGCGCCGGGCATGCACCCCGCGGTCTGTCCTCCCTGCGGTGGCGAATCTCGCTTCACGCCAGTCGTCGAAGACCTGGATGCGCCTGCAGGCCTCGATGAACTCTCCCTCCACCGTTCGGAGACCGGGCTGCATCTGCGAACCGGAGAAGCGGTCACCGAAGTACGAGAACCGCAGTGCCAGGTTTATCATCGATATACCGTCCGCCTGATTTTGCGGATAGCACCTTTGAGAGACTGGCGGGTGTAGGTGTGGAGCGGTGTCATCCTGCCGCTCGCCATCGTCCGCCCTTCCCGGATCGCGGAGATGATGGAGGCCGCATCCGGTTCTGCCACGACATAGGTGACCCCGAATCCGACATAACGGGCGTTGTGGGCGTCGCTCCCCGCGATCCCGGGTTTCCCGAACTTCCGGGCTATGAGGGCGGCTTTCCGGTTTGCTGACCCGGTTATGTAGCGGCTGTTGAAGACCTCCACCGCGTCAACCGCCTCTATACCTGCTGCAAGTCTCCTCCCGACCCCGTGGCGCCAGCGGTGGTATGGGTGCGGGAGGATAAGCAGAGCCCCCCGCGAACGGGCCAGGGCTACGGTCTCGAAGAAGTCGCGCCCCGCGGGGATGGGTTCCGTGACGCCCAGGGCGAGTAGGTGGCCCTGCTGTGTCGAGACCTCGGTGCCGGGTATCACGATCACCGGCGTGTCGCACTCCATGGCGTAGAGGGCGCCTTCCACCGTGTCGTGATCCGTGATGGCGATGGCATCAAGACCGATCTGCTCGGCCCGCCGGAGGATTTCTTCCACACTGCTCTCTCCGTCCCTGGAGAACCGGGTGTGGATATGAAGATCGCACCGCAGCATGAGATCAGGTTATTTGTCACCTCCCAATAATAAGTGAAGTGTATGCGCATTCTCCTCCCTACCGGAACGGCAACAGCCGGTATTGTGAAAGCGGCGGCTGAGCAGTTTGCCGGCCGCCACGAGATGGATGTGGTGGCCACCGGTGAGATTGCGGCGTTCCTCTCTCCCCGAGACCTCCGGAGGCTGCTTGCCTCCGGCGACTACGATATGGTGATAGTCTCCGGGATGTGCACCGCATCATTTGCCGATGTTGAACGCGCGACCGGTGTCCCTGTATACCGCGGGCCTCGACATGCGGCCGATCTGGCGCTGATCCTCCCGATGCTTGATACGATCACGCTCTCCCGGACTCTGCCCGCCGACGAGTTCCTGGCAGAGAGACGGCGTGAAGAGGCCTACCGGCAGGTGGCGCACCGTGAGGCGGAGGCGGAGCCGGATTTCGTCATCCGCGGTCTGAAGATCGGCGGCAGTTCGAGGATGAAGGTGCTTGCAGAGATCATGGACGCGCACATGCGTGACGACCTTTTAGCAGACGTCCGGCGATTCTTTGAGGCCGGGGCGGATATCGTTGACCTTGGGTTTGGTTTCGATGCGACGGCAGAGGATGTCAGACGGTGTTTCTCGGCCCTCTCCGGGGTTAAAGCCCCGCTGGCGGTGGACACGCAGGATCCGGATCTCATAGAGGCGGCGCTCAACCGTGCTGACCTGGTTCTCTCCCTGCATGAGGGAAACATACCCCTCATAGGTAGGGCGGTTGCAGATGCCGGAGCGGCCGCGGTTGTGGTGCCGCGTGAGCGAACTCTCGCGGAGAACGTTGCTGCCGCGAGGGAGGTCGGCGTCCGCCACCTGATCGCCGACCCCCTGCTCCTGCCTGTGGGTTCGGGACTGACAGGATCGCTCGCCAGATTTTCCGATGCCCCTCGTCCGCTCTTCTTCGGGGCTGGAAACGTCGTGGAACTGCTGGATGCCGATTCCCCTGGTTCAAACGCTCTGCTTGCCGGGATGGCGCACGAGGTGGGGGCCGCGGTCATCTTTACGAGCGAGCATAGCGACAAGACGCAGGGTTCTGTGGCGGAGATGCGCCGAGCGACCGAGATGATGGCTCTCATGACCGGCCGGCCTTATCCGAAAGACCTGGGGCTTGATCTCCTCATCCTTAAAGAGAAGCGCCGCCGCCGCGAACCGCCGCTGGACTACGAGAGTGTCATGGAGGCGTCTCCTGCGCCGGATGAGGTAGTCTATGATCCGCTGGGGTGTATCCGGATCGGGGTCGAGGGGGACTTTATCGTCGCGGTTCACCGCGGCCGCGCCGTGCGGGGGAAGTGCTGGGAGGACGTCTTCTGCGCCCTCCTCTCAAACGGGAGCCTCTCCCGACTCGACCACGCCGCGTACCTCGGTAAAGAACTCTATAAGGCGGAACTTGCCATCAGGCTTGGCCGGAGTTTTGAACAGGACGGGCCGTTCTGAAATGGTTCGCGGTTATCCATGCCCAACGCGAGGGCTTATCTTCCTTCCATTCGTAACTGTCTGTAAGAATGGCCATACGCGGGATCAGCAGGGGTCTGCTTGAGATGCTCTTTGAACTCGGCCGGCAACATCATCCAAACGAGTTCGTTGCGGTGCTGCGGGAGCGTAACGGTGTCATCAGCGATCTCGACCTTGTGCCCGGCACCATAGTCGGGGAGAAGAGCGCCTCGTTCTTCATCGATATGCTCCCGCTGGATACCCACCAGGCCGGCAGCGCCCACAGCCACCCGAATGGTCTCCTCTCACCGTCACCGGCGGATCTCAGGTTCTTCCCCTCGGTTGGCCGCTACCACATCATCATCGGCCCCCCCTACACGCAGGCCGACTGGCGCTGTTACCGCGCGGACGGGAGCGTGACAGACCTGGAGGTGATTGGATGAGGCGTGTGGTCGCGACCGGGACGTTTGATATCCTTCATCCAGGGCACCTCTATTACCTGGAGGAGTCCCGGAAACTCGGCGGCGAACTCTATGTGATCGTGGCGCGGGACGCGAACGTGAAGCACAAGCCAAAACCGGTCATCCCCGAGGACCAGAGACTCCAGATGGTTGCTGCACTGAAGCCTGTGGATCATGCGATTCTTGGTGACCTCCATGATATGTTCAGACCTATAGCGGAGATCCGGCCGGATATCATCACGCTCGGGTTTAACCAGCACTTCGATGAGGAGCGTCTCCGCCAGAACCTGGGGGAGCGTGGACTCGATGCTGAAGTAGTCCGGATAGCCGGTTATTTCGGCTCTCTGGCCAGTTCATCAAAGATCATCGAGCGTATCCTGAACACCCGGTATAGGAGTGGCCCCGGGGGATCCTGATGCGGAGGGGTGACCCCGTCCTCGAGAGAGCACCGCAGGTGACGGCGGTTCATGCGGCAGATTGAGATATGGGGCGATGATGATGCCGATGACCGGACGAACGTCTTGAAAGTCCTGATTCCGTTCCTGCTCTGCGGTCTCTTTCTCTCTGTCGTCTGGTTCTTGCTCCCGGTTGGGGGGTGGCTCTTTCTCTTCGCGATGATGGTCGCCTATGTTGTCCCGCCGCTTGGCCGCGAATCTGTCATACCTCTCTGTATCCTCGGGGGGATCCCCTGGTGGCTGGCTGCGTTCACCATAGTGTTTCTGGACTTTGCCGGCGGGCTTTTCATGGCCTGGAACTTCCCGCTGCTCATGCGCATACCTCGCGTCGGCCCCTGGATCAGCCGTTTTGTGGAGGCCGGGAGGTCGTTTCTTGACAGACGACCCTGGCTGGAGAGGCTCTACTTTGTGGGGCTCATAGCGTTTGTGGCGCTTCCCTTCGACGGTTCGGGGAGTATCGTTGGATCCATCGTCGGGCGGATGCTCGGGATGGCAAAGACCGAGGTTCTCACCTGTATCGTCATAGGCGCTGTTATCGGGAGTTATGCAATCGCTCTTGGCATCGATTGGGTTGTAAACCTGATCCCCCCGGGAGCCGGGTTCCTGGTTTCCATTTCCATTTTCCTTCTGATCTGTGCCACACTTCTCCTGACCTACCGGAACCACTATCAGAGACCGGAGGCGGAGGGCTGAAGCGCGGTCAATGGGTCGAGACCCTGCAGAAATGGTTGACAGGCTCTTCTTGCAAACACTACCGGTGATGCAATCGTGCCAATCGTGTTGAAGGTCTTTTGTTGAACCACCCTCACCACCCCCCCGGGAAGATGGGCAGTGCCTGGTGATTGGCGGTGTGAAACCGGGCCAGGTGTCGCGGATGAGGTATCAAAGGGGGTTCAGCGGGAACCGATGAAGAACACCGCATCTCACCGGCCCCTCTCGCCAGAAAAACCAGTCCATCTGCGCATCCTGATAGGGGCGAGCGGTCTTGCGCAGCCGCCATTTTCCTGGAATCAGTCCAGGCAGAGGTTCATCGGACCTGGGCGCTGCCTGAAGGTATTGGTTTGGCAGCCTCCGATCGCGAAGCGAAGAAAAATCACTCCGGTTATCTGCTGTCCTGCAGCCTCCTCCATACCCGATTCCGCTCGAGTATGACCCAGTATCGCCGCAGTTCAGCTTCCGCCTCCAGGTAATCGGGGCAGCGGTCTGCGACCAGACGCCAGAACCTCTGCGAGTGGTTCTGCTCGCGCAGGTGGGCGACCTCGTGGACGACGATATACTCGCGCAGCGACTTCGGGAGGGCTATTACGCGGAGGTTGAAGTTCAGGTTGTTGAGTGTCGAGCAGCTCCCCCACCGGGTTCTCTGCATCTTAACCGTGATCCGGCCAGCCTTACGGCTGAGAGGGTCGGTATGGGCCTCAACCACCTTTGCGATCTCCTCCCTCAGGAGCAGGCTCAGGTTTTGCCTCAGGCTCCATATGGATGGGCAGGTGACCGTCTCCCCCGGGACGTCGATCGCGAACCGCGCGCCGGGGAGCAGGCGGTAAAACCGTCCGTGGAGGAGGAGCAGATCTTCCCGCCCGCACCCCTCTGCGGCCAGTCGGTCTAGTTCATCTTGCCGCCTCTCGATCCAGTCAGCGTTGCGCTCCAGGAAACCTTTGACGTCAAACGACGGCGGTGCAACAACGCGCAGGGTTCCGTCCGGCTGCACCTGCAGGCGGGCGGCGCGCACTTTTTTGCGGATGATGGTCAGATCTCCTCGGGGGGTGCTTTCCTCCTCTCTCCGTTTCATGCAGGAATTACTGGGACGCCTGGACGGAAAAACCCGATCCGGCACGTACCTATACCTGATGATGACAAAGATTTAAGCAGGGTTCCCGCCCGGAGGCGCAGGCGGGTTGCGGAAGGATGGTGGCAATCATGAGCGAGAAGGAACTCAAGATCGGTGATATCGCGCACCTCACCGGTCTCACGGAGCAGGATGTCCGGAGACTCATCCAGACATACGAGAGTCTCTTTACCTACCGGACGATAGGCCCGGTCAGGCTGTTTCCGCAGAGAGCGGTCAAGATCGTCAGGGAACTTGCGGAACTATCTGGAAAAGGTCTTTCGCCGGATGAGATCACAGAGAGGCTAAAGTCCGGGAAGAAACCGGCTGCGCCGGAAGAAGAGGCGGCAGAAGAGGCAGGGCCGGCCGCCGCCCCCCTCCCGGCCGAGGTGGTCATAGATCTCGGGGTGATGCGGGATACGCTTGCCCTGCAGGAGCGCCGGATCGCGCGCCTCTCTGAGGAACTCGATCGTGAACGCCGGGAGAGGGCCAGTGAGACCGCTCAACTCCGAAAAGCCGTCGGTGACCTGGAAGAACGGCTCTCCGAACAGAAGAGACACCTTGCCCTTGTTGCAGAATGGGTGGACTACTTCGATCGGCAGATGGATGAGATCACGCGGCCGTTATTCGAACGGCTGCGGCGGGGAGCCACGAAGAAGAGCGATCCAGGGCAGCCATCCAATCGTTCTGGCTGATCCGGCCGGCTGCGTTCTCTCATCGGGGAATCCTTTGTCTTCATTTTTTGTGGAGACTGGATGCTACCTCATCACGATCTGTATTGCCGTTGGGTACCGACTCATTATGACATAGACAATGGGTTTCGCTATCCATACTCGCCCCTCATGCATCCGCCGGAGTGGACTGATCTCCCCCAGATGCTGGAGGGCCTCTACCGCAGCCTCATCTGAAAGAAAGAGGCTGTCAGGAACGGTTGAGTCAAAGTAGAAGAGGACAGGAAGCCTGAGCCGCCGCTGCAGTTCAGCCGGGAGGGTTTCCTTCAGTCGGAGAAGGACGCCGCGGTCGAATTCGTAACACTCTCCTCCTTTTGTGATGGTCGATGGTCTCTCCTCTGAGAGCAGGGTTGAGAGACGTTTGCGTTCCGCAACCACGCCGTTGTTGATCCTACCGATCTCAAACCGCATCCAGCGGAGGATTGTTGAGTCCTCGCCGGTTGAGGGTCGTCCGGGCATAAGTATCACGCTCCCTGTGAGTGTTCGCGTATCCGGTTCTACTGATAAGTCATCCCATTTCATCTTCGTATAGGCAGGAGACCCCAGCCTTCAGACTGGGGAGGAATGCCGTCTGCCTGTCCCGGGCTTGTCCGTATACAAGCGCCATACACTTTCA
>JALHIW010000019.1:0-55614 GCA_022837745.1 Methanomicrobiaceae archaeon
CTGATTCAAATCTTCGATTGAGAGATGCCTCTGAATGAAGATTTGTTCGGGTTTTGCCATGAGAAACAATTAGTAAATTAATGTATAATAAGTTTTGTTTTTAACTATAGATCCGATTTTTGGGATGATGGAAGACACTTTGTAGCCGGTGGGTAATTGCAGACCTTCCTGCAGTACAAAGACTAATGCAACCGTCGCGGCAGGAGAGGTGGCGCATCCAGCAACTCCTGACAGGGGGATAACTTCTGCTTCTCTCCCCCGGTCGGTTATATGGCGGCCCATACCCTGCCTGATGCAAAAAGACATTCTCTTATAGTGCATAAACAAACATTAACGTATGAGGAAAGGGAAGAAACGCCCAGTTCCGTCCTGCTCCGTTTGCGGACTGACAATCCCCAATATCGAACGCCCGACCCTGATCCGCAACCTCTTCCTTCTTGGATGCGTCTCAATCTTCACAAAATTGATGGTGCTTTTCCTTACGACCTCGGTGTTTCATTCGTTCGTTGATGTGTTTGACATCTCGGTGTATTTTGGCTACGCAATGAACGTGCTGAATGGTCAGATACCTTACATTGACTTTTCAGTTGAATACCCGTTTTTGTTTCTGATCCCGGTTCTGATCCCGCTCATTCCCGCCATGATTGCCAATGACGCCAGCGTATATGTGGCAGGGTTTCAGGTGCTCATGACATTCTTTGACATCCTCACACTTTTCCTCGTTTACTTAATCGGACTGCGCATCTTCGACAGTAAACGCGCCTTCAGAGCCGCGCTCCTTTATGCAACGGCTTTTGCGGCGTCATACTTCATACTGACAAAGTATGACTCTTTCCCCACGTTCCTGCTTGTTCTTGGCACGTTCGCTGCAGTGTATGGCATGCCGGCAAAAAGTTACATCTCAACAATCCTTGGTTTCTTCACAAAGGTGTTCCCGGTCATTGCAGTACCGTATCTTGTACCGTTCAATGCCAGCAAAACATCACTGAAAACAGAGATCGTTACACTGCTGAAGGTGGCCGCTGTCTGTGGCGCAATCTTCCTGATCCCCATGATCCTTCTTGTTCAGGACTGGTATAGACCGTTCCTCTTTGCCACTGGAACGGGTGTGGGGGTATATGCCAATACCGTGACGTATACACTTTATAACCTCATCTATGTGGTTTTGCACATACCAGTTTCAGAAGGGATAATCTCACTTATAATGTATATTCTCATGATAGGGGTAATCCTCCTGCTGATCCTTGTATCATGGGTCAAAGGTGTGGAGAATCCACGAAGACTGCTTGTTCTCATCGCTGTCACACTATTTATGGTGGTCTTCTGCACAAAATTCCATAGTCCCCAGTACCTCGTCTGGCTGACCCCATTTTACGCTCTGCTGCTGATCGATTCGCTAAGGAACGTTCTTATGTTTTACCTGCTGCAGGCCGTCGTCTATATCGAGTTCCCGATTGCCTGGGGAGTCCTTTACGTAAATAGGGGTTACGTTAATGAAATAGGGACAGCCGGGTGGTATGGTTCGCTCGCGTTCTTTGTAGTCCATGCTGCAGTCTATCTGGCATCGATCCTTCTCATACTAAAGTCAGATCCAACCCTATATGATGACACCAGATCTGCAGTTGGGCAGGTAGTATCAAGGATCAGGAGGCGCGCGGGATAGTCCAAAACCTGGTGAATAAACGATCTACAGGTGGTAGATCGTGTCAGCTTGATCACCCAAAATAAAGGACAGTGTTACTGAAATGTGTCGGAACATCCATTTGGTGCACTCATAAACTCACCGGGAACGACGCGCACTCAGGGTGTACCCCCCTGGCAGTTTCCTCTTCTATCATCAATAATCACCCGCGCCACTCCCCAATCTCCCTCACCCCGAGTATGCCCGGATAACCCCACGGTATACATCCACCGCCCGCTCAAGCTGTTCAATTGACACCCGCTCATCCACCGCGTGCAGCGTCGTGATCTCCCCCGGGCCGTACTCCACAACATCGAACCCCTCGTCCCTGAGGTACTTCGCATCGCTTGCAGCCCACTGCAGGAACGGCGCCGCCGTCCCATGGACGCGTTCCACCTCAGCACAGACCGTCCGGACAACACGGGCGCCAGGCGGCGTCAGGGTTGGTTCCGCCACGTCCACCTCGCGTACCACGGCATCAGGAGCATGTTCGGTGATACCGCGCCGGAGGTCCTCGAGAAGGCACCCCCACGGCACCCGTATATCAAGGTCCATCCGGCACTGTTCCGCCACGATGTTTGCCTTCTCACCACCCTCGATCCGCCCCGGGTTGAACATCACCCGTGTCAGGATGCTATCCCCTCCCTCGATCCCGAAGATCTCGCGAAAGAGCGCGGCAGACTGGCTGATGAGCGGCTGCAGGTCTTCATCGACCGGAAACTGATGGGCATGAACCTCCCGCAGGTAGCCCAGGAGATCGAACGCCGCCATGATGGCGCTCCTCCCGACCAGCGGGTAGAGGGAACTGTGGCCGGGTGTGCCGCGAAAAGAGATATCAAGCCGGTAGAGACCCTTCTGCCCGATCGCCGGGCTGGTGCGCGGCGTCGGTTCTGCGATCAGGCACTCACGGGGCTTGAGCAGACCCTCTGCAAGCAGCGACCGGATGCCGTGCTCACCCCCGGTCTCCTCGTCGCAGACAAAGGCAAACTGGACATTCGGCTCCACACCGCTCTCGATGAGATCCCGGCAGGCAACAAGGAGTGCGGCACAACCCCCCTTCATATCCGTAGCGCCCCTCCCCCAGACATAGCCATCAGCAATCGTGCCGCTGAAGGGATCGTAGATCCAGTCATCCGAGATGGCCGGAACAACATCTACGTGACCGCAGAGGAGGAGCCGTGGATCGGGTTCGGTAGTGACCAGGTTGTCCCGCCCATCAGGGTTGGAGACGATCCGGTTCTTCACCCCGAGCGAGTCAAGAAACTCCGCGATGAACGCAACGATCTCGGTCGTGTTCCCCGGCGGGTTCTCGCTCCGGATCCGGATCAACGATGAGGCGAGCCGGGCGACATCCATGCAGTGCTCCCCTTACTCCGACCTGACTGCCGCATATTCATCAAAGAGCCTCGCCAGCGACGAGCCCTTATAAAGCTGTTTGATAAACGCCGGATCGAAGAACTCATCGATGAACATCGAGAGGTACTCAGATGGGATCGGCCCCCTCTCATCGGGGTTGAGCACGATCCGGAAACTCCTGTACTGGGCGGGATCGTCTGTATCGTATATACCTGTCCAGAGCATCGGGAGCTCTTCATAGACCTCAGGATGCTCGGTCTTAAGCCAGTTGATGAACCCCGGGAAATGTACCCGGTCACCGACCTTCTCCTGGTCCAGTCGCCACCGCATGTACTCCATGCTCATGATGTTCCTCGGCGACATGGGGTTGTAGGCGAGAACGGTTGCAGTGAAATCGATGTGAGCGAGGGCATCGGTGAAATAAAAGTGCAGAACCGGATGAAAATCGCTGGGGCTCTCCAGGATCAGCGATTTGTTGTAGAGTTTCTCCATTACGCGGACATACTCGTTCGTTTCCAGCATACGTTCACCCGTTGGCTAGCGTGGTTCAAATAATATTCCTTTGATGCAGCAGGGCAGCAACGGCATTCAGCGGCCTGGACGTGGTATGTCGCACCTATGTGAAATACGGCCTGCGGCGGCTGACCGCCTCACGAAAGGCATCTTCAAGTTCCTTGCCGTGCTTGCCCCGGATGTTTACCAGGTTATCTGTCCGGAGGAGGCAGGGCTTGAGGTTGCCATCAGAGGTTACCCGCAGCCTGTTACAGAAGGCGCAGAACTCTGTGTTATGGAGTGGCCTGACCACCTCAACCTCGGCGCCGTCGAGGCAGTACTTCTTCCGGTGGTGCATCCTCCTGGTGACGACCCGTGTTGCCCGCTCGTTTAATTCCTGCTCGACGCTGTCGACATCCCCGTGGAACCTGCACTCGTTGAACTCCATCAGTTCAATAACCTGCAGGACCAGGTCACGTTTTCCCCGGACAAACGCCATAAAGTCGTCTATCTCATCCTCATTGATCCCGTCAAGCAGGACCATGTTGATCTTGACCGGTGTCAACCCGGCCTGGAGCGCCGCATCGATCCCTTCCAGAGCATCCTCCAGGCAGTCCTTTCCGGTGATCCGGCTGTAGCGCTCGGGTCGGAGCGTATCCAGACTGACATTCACCCGTGCAAGACCGGCTTCCTTGAGTTCCGCGGCCTTTGGAGCAAGCAGCGTCCCGTTAGTCGTCATGGACGACTCGACTCCCGGCGGCACCGAGCGGATGATATCGACAAGATCCCGGCGTAGCATGGGTTCCCCGCCGGTGAATTTGACGCTCCTGATGCCAAACTGTGCACCGATCCTCATCAGTTCAGCGATCTCGTCTGCGCTCATCTGCTCCTTCGGGTTCACCTCGCCTTCGGCATGACAGTAGATACATCGCAGATTGCACCGCGATGTAATGCTGATCCGGAGGTTGGTCACGGTTCGATTATAGGGGTCCTTCAGCATCGTTGCGTGCTCCTTTGAAATTCTTTGCAATGATATAAATCTCAGCACTCCCCTTCCGCGATGCTTTTGTCCTGTAACTCCGGACGGAATAGAAATGCTTCCTGGCTTCGGCCACAAGCTCCCCGAAGAACTCACCCTGGAACGATTTCAAAACCATATTTCCACCGGGCTTCAAGATTGTGCAGGCGAACGCGAGTGCGTCCTCACCAAGCCCGATCGCACGCGCCTGATCATAACTCTTCTGGCCAGAGAGTTTTGGCGACGCGTCTGATACCACAACGTTGACCGTGCCACCTGCCTCTTGCCGGATACGTTCCTGGACAGGAGGATCGGTGAAGTCTCCGACGAGGGTGATGACACCTTCCATGGGTGCAATTGGGTTTAAATCCACGCCTATTATCCGGCCGTCTGTCAGGTCGCGAAGCACCTGCAGCCAGCTCCCCGGCGCCGCCCCCAGGTCAACAACGTTGTCGTCGGCCCTGATAACACCATTGCGCTGCTGGATCTCCAGCAGTTTGTAGGCGGCCCGCGCCCTGTAGCCTGACTGCATCGCCTTGCGATAGACGCTATCCTTCGTCCACTGCGAACCCATTGATAAACTGCCCCCCCACCTGACTCTGACTGTCGGTTGACTGCACCGCCTGCATTATCAAGGAGACTATGTATAGTATTTGATGCAGTTAACTATGAATGATGTGGTCTAATAATCACGAACATCTCCCTCACCCCGTGCGATGAAGTCCACCACAGATTTTGATCGTAAAGGACTATTATGAGTGAAGGAGACTATGTACTCTCAACGAGTGTTATAAAGGGGTCACAATGTTAAAGGCAACGATTGATGCAGAAATTTTCCGGGAGTCTATCGACGCGATCGCCGCGCTGGTGACAGAGTGCCGGTTGCACACGCAAGAGGATATGATCTGGACACGCTCTGTCGATACCGCAAACGTGGCCATGGTCACCCTGGAACTCCAGAGCACAGCGTTCACATCGTTCTCGGCGACAGGCGGAGAACTGGGCCTGGATGTCGCGAAGTTGAAGAACATCCTGGCGATGATAGGTAAGGGCGATGCTCTGACACTCCAACTGCAAGACAACGACCGGAAACTGGAACTCAGTTTCGGCGGCTACCGTTACTCTCTCACACTTCTTGATGTTAACACCATCCGGAAAGACCCAAACCCACCGGCAGTCAACCTCCCGGGGAAAGCCGTAATCCCCGGAGAGACGCTGAACAACGCCATCAAGGCTGCAAGCGTCATATCCGACAAGATCGCGCTCGGCATCGACCCTGAATCCATGACTTTCTACATGGAGGCCGAGGGGGACACCGATCACATCAAACTCGCGCTCAGCGAGGACGAACTCATCGCCTTAAACCCTGTCAAGGCCCGCTCCCTCTTCTCGATCGATTACTTAAAGGATATGGGCAGGGTCATGGCGCGCGCAGAGAAGGTTGAGATCCACCTCGGCATCAATCATCCCGTGCGGTTTGTCTTTGAGATTGCAGACGGGAACGGCCGTGTCGATTACCTCCTTGCCCCCAGGGTCGAGGCAGATTGATGGATATCGTACTCGATCGCAAAGAACTCACCAAATATCCATTTTTAAAAGAGTCGCAGCAGCTGGCCAGCCAGCACGTTGAATCCCTCGAGGCGTTCCTCGCCAGCAGTGCCGGAAACGTGGCGCTCGAACGTGCAAAGGAACGCATCATCGCTGCGCTAAGGTTCAGGCGAGATTTCCAGGATGACGCCGCGCGGGGCCCGGCCCCCGAACTCGAGATAGCCAGTTATGCGCTTGCCCGTATAATTGTCTCCTGTATAGGCGACCGATCGCTAATCGACCGCCTTGCACGCTACGAATCTGACCGGTCATCATTCTTCCTGGCAGCCGAAGAACCCGAGGTGCGTCGTTTCGTTGCCCTGCGGCTCCAGATCGACCCCGACGCCAGAAGCATGCCGGTAACTGACTACGTGGAACTGGCAGCCCGCCTGCGTGATAATCGCTGGAGGCTCGTCAACAGGGATGTCAACCAGGGAGTTGTGGGTGTCGAGCCCGGCGAGATCGACGAACTGATCCGGGAACGGATACGAACGATCGTCGCCGATAACCTCCCGCTACGGGTACCCGGCGGGATATGCGAAACCCTGGCGGCGGTGGCCAGCGAGATCACCGCACTCCAGCAGCAGCAGGCACTCGAAGAATTCGGGGAGATCCGGGAGGAGGCGTTTCCGCCATGCATTGCCAGTCTCCTCCAGGCGCTCACAGCAGGAACGAACCTGACGCACATGGGACGGTTTGCCATCACATCGTTCCTTCACACTATCGGTATGAACATAGCCCAGATAGCGGAAATTTTCGCGCAGGCACCCGACTTTGACCCGGATATGACCATGTACCAGGTGGAGCACATCTCCGGCCGTGGCGGCACCGAGTACACCCCGCCGTCATGCATCACGATGCGCACCTTCGGCCTCTGTGTCAACCGGGATAAAGAGTGCGAGCGGGTCAGCCATCCCTTGAGTTACTACCGGCTCAAGAAAAGCGGTGCAAAAAAACAGGTTTAACTTGCGGGGGTGAAGGGGGGCGGAGCGGGAAGTCTCCGGTCCTGCCGCCGGGGATGAAAGTGGAGCCGGCCCCTCCTTCCTCCGATAGATGTGTCATCCTGGGTATATTCTTACCTCTCGTACAAGGCTGAAAGTGCTGGTACGGAACTCGTCAAAGTCGATCCCCGCGACACGACACAGATGTGTTCGAACTGCGGAAGCATCAATGCTGCGGTGAATATTCACCGCGTGGGGATGGAACAGCCCTTCGAGCCTGTGGAGCCAGGACCTCTGCATCACATCTCTGTGGTCCAGGTGCTGGCCATGAAGCAGGAAGCCCCGCACCGATGAGCGCGGGGTAGTTCACGTAACTATCCATGGCGGGAATGGATCAGAGGCCGCCGCCGGCGATCGATCCTCTTCCTGAATACCCGGGTTTCACACGCTGGAAAAACATAACGGTGTCATTATATCCTGGTATCGACAACCCGGAGGTAGGTGTTATCTCCAATGGATTACGGCGCTCTTATCTCCAGGTCATTTGATTATACCAGGGATGCCCTGACAGGAAAGTGGACGCGGTGGATCCTGCTTGCCGTCCTCTCGTTCCTCCAGGCGCTGACGCTCTCGCTGGTGCCACTCTTCAGCGGTTACCTGGTGCGGGTTCTCTCGGGGAAGACGCCCGCCCCCGAGGTCGACGACTGGGGCAGGCTCTTTGTCGACGGCTGGAAGTTGAACATAATCATGCTCGTCTACATCATCCCGGCGGTCCTGGTCTTCCTGCTCTTTGGCGGGCTTGGTGCGGTCGGTATGCTTGCCAGCGCGGCGGTCGGCGGCGATGCGGCGTTAATTGGTGCTGCGCTGGTCAGTATCCTTGCAGGCATCCTTCTTGCTGGAATCGTCGCGATCATCACGGCTTTCGTCGCACTGTTTGCCATCCTGCGGTTTGCCCGCACCGGCCGTATGGGTGAGGCCTTCAACGCGGGTGCGATCTTCTCACAGATCGGTGGCCTTGGCTGGGGGGCATGGGTCATCGCGATCGTGGTGCTTCTGGTCCTCTTGTTCATCTACGGGATCGTGGCCGGCGCCGTGGGTCAGATTCCCTTCGTGGGCTGGATCATCGTCCTCTTCCTGAACGCCGCGTTTGCCCTCTTTGCCGCCCGCTACCTGGCCCTGGTCTACGAGGAAGCCCCTGCGCAGGCGTAAGATCGTCCCCACAACCCTGCATTTTTTACCTGCCGATAGCGAGATCTTTTGCCACAGGTGAGGCGACGCCCTGCACCATCGTCAGACAGAGAACTCGAAAGAATGCATCTTTTTCTCAAAATTGAGTTAAAAGCCTGTTGAAATGCTGCGGGTGGGTTTTCCTGATTGAGAACAGATTCTGCCTCTGATTAGATTTCTTCTCGCTCTGCTAACCTGGAATATGTCGCCAAAACAGAAAAATTTTGTGCGCGTAAGATCACACATCGAGTTCTCCGTGACTTGTGCCTATTTTCACCGGAACCGCTACTCCGCATCGGAAGTTTATGCAACCGATCAGCGGCTGTACCACCGCCGCCAAAAACTCGATCACAGAAGGTGCCGCACCTGTGCGATCGCGTTCAACCTGTGCAAACTAGAGAGCCCACCCCGCCCGCTCCTCTCCTGGGAGGGAGGCCATAGTGATATCCCGTAACCGGGGAGCCTCAACCGGCAGACCACACTCTCTCCGGTCAGCGAGGGTCGCGCCTCCGGCGCTGCACTCTGTGCCCCCTCGCCGCCCTCCTGGTTGATCGCGGCGTAAAGCCTGGCCGCGGCATCGAAGTCCTGCCGGGCCGCCTCGATCCGGACCTCGTCGCCCATCTCCTTCCCCTCCCGCTGCAGGAACCGGAGCGCAGCATGGCACTTGATCAGGTCAAAGAGCATCGCGGGGTTCCGGCGGTTCGCGACGTTCGAGAACTGGATCCTGCGGGCGAAGGGGATCCGGACGAAGATCCGCTGCTGCTTCAGGACCGACCAGAGCGCCCGGCAAGTGAGGACGTCCGGGTCGTCCCCTCTCCGGCAGGCGCCGGCCTCCATCTCCTTGAGGTGCTCGAGCACACGCCGGTCTTGCTCGGCCGAGTCGTCGATCCAGACCGTCAGCATCCGGTTCATCACCTGGTCGTCGCCGGGGTTCTCGACCTTGGCGAGCCACCAGACGCACCGCTCGGGTATGGAGCAGACCCGGAGCTGCCGGTCGGCCGTGACGGTCCGGTGCTCGATCGGTTCGTGGAAGGACGAGGTGGCCGACTTCAGGACCTCCTGCAGGTCGTCCGAGAGCGAGGTGTCGTCGAAGAGGATCACCGTCCCCGGCCGGAGGTCGTCGGCGTAATAGAGCGCCTTGTTGGAGACGGTGCCGGTCATCCTGTGGGACTCCGGGATGAGGTTGAGCATCGTGGTGCAGGCATGGCTCTTCCCCTTCCCGGAGTTGCCGGAGATCGAGACGTGCAGCCCCTTTGTGTTCGCCACCGACTGCGAGGCGACGGACATCACCAGGCACTCCGCGACGGTCCGGTCGCCGACGTGGCTTTTGTTGAAGGTGTCGAGGAGGAAGGCGAGCGGGTCACCGCTCTTGAGGATCTCGACGGCACGCGCCTGGTGCTCGTCCTCGATGAGAACGGGGGGAGGGAGCGGCGGCACCTCGACCTTCTTCGCCGGGGTCCTGGTCTGCTTCGGCTCATACCGCTCCCTGAGCTCCGGCCAGCGCTGGGCGCCCCCGCCGCAGGTCGCGTGGTGGCAGCCGGCGAAGATGGCGCCGTTCGCAAACTGGATCGCAAACGCCCCGTCTTTGTGGGCCGAGGAGAACGGGCACTTGTCGAGGACGTAGAGGGTCCCGCCCTGGTAGGGCCTCGTCGACCGGACCGCGATGCCGTGGTCGGGGAGCCAGGAGGCGAGGTCGATGCCGGGACCGTTGCCGTTTGGTTTCTTTGACCGCGACGGCTCTTCCCGGGGGAGGAGCCCGGCGAGGTGCTGCAGGTACTCCTGGGACACCATGCGGATATCGTCCGGCACGGCGAGGACCTTCGCCCGCCGGTGCGGTCGCTCCGGGGTGTTGTCGCCCTTCCGGGAGAGCGTCCCGTAGAGTTTCCAGATCCGGGCGGCGTTGTGGTTCGCGGTGTCGACGGTGACGGCCTCGTTGGAGAAGAGGGCGTCGAGGGTGGCGAGGCAGCCTTTCACGAGCGCGGTGGCCGCCTCATCATTCTCGAGGTCCACCCGGTAGAGGAGGTGGGCGCCGTTCCCGGAGTCCGCCCGGACGGGCGCAGGGAACCCCTGCTCCGCGAGCCAGATCGCGATCCGCTCCGCAGCGGCAAGTGCCGCGGCATGCTCGGCCTCGATGGAGGAGACGCCGCTCGGCCGGACCGGGTCAATGTCGACCGGGAGCCAGCGCCGGCGGACGATGTCGGCGTCGGCCGTGGTGGCATCTTTGCGAGAGAGCCGCATCTTGATCCGGTTCGCCCGCCGGGCGAGGAGGGCCGGGTTCACCGTGTTGAGGGTGACGTAGATCCCGGCGACCGAGGGGTCGGCGTCGAGGGCCTCGACGGCCCGGGCGAGCGTCTCGTAGTCATCGAAGTAGCCGGAGTGGGTGACGCCGTCGGCGAGCGCCCGGACCTCGACGATCCCATCGGTGAGGAGTGCCACCGCACTCTGCACGGCATCTTTCATCCCGTCACCCCCGGCACCAGGGGAAAGAGGGGGGCGGAGATGGCCTCGCCGCGGGCGACTCGCTGGAAACTGATGAGCGGGATGATGTAGGAGCCGACGCGGGTATGAAGCATTACCGCCTTCCCCGAAGCGTTCATTGCTGCGTGTCCTTCGATGGCGACCTCGCTGACCAGGATCCCGCCCGGGGTCTTCCGCGAGCAGTCCTGTGTGATCGGGATCACTCTGCCGTAGAAGAGCAGATTCTTGAGGTCCTCGGCCTCGATCCGGTACTTCTCGGCATCGACAGAGATGTGGAGCGCTCCGCCGGTGCCGTAGGAGAGGGTGCCGGGCTCAGTCATAGCCGACCGCCTCCGGTAATGGTCGTGATCGTGTAGAAGTGGCAACCGGACCGGACGATGTGGATCTCCCGGATCGCTTTGCCGTGCCGGCTGATTTCGGTTGCCACCACCTGCGAGATGAGGTAGAGCGGGACCCGGTTTGGTGTGCATCCCTCCCGACTCATAGCGGGTACGCTCCCGGGGCGGTCATCCTTATATCGTTGCAGTGCCGAGTACCATTGGCGGCCCGGTGCACCCTGGTGCTGTGAACATTTGGTTGTGCCTGGCTGCCGCCGCAGGTTTCTTCGTGTTCTCTTCTCGATTCTACCAGGGTCCAGATGCCCTCGCGGATCATCAGTCTTCCGATGCCCCGGTACAGCGGATACTGCTTCTCGAAGGCGTCGACATCATCCTGGGTTACGAGTCGTGGTTGTCGTTTCATGCGTAACCTCTCTACTGCAGTTCGCGGCGCACCGGCGCTCTTAGAGGAAAGCACTCGGTGTGCACCGCTTGAATCAGCGTGAGGGCATGCGGCTTAAAAACGTGTTGTGCGTGGAGTGATGGTGAAAAGAGGCGCTATTTAACCATGCCTTTATCGAAAAAGAGCAGATTTGCCGGAAAATGGGGGGATCCGGCTTTCCTCGATGAAGAGGGGCATTATACCGCGCCAGGTTTCCCTATCCGTTCGCAGGCGGCGAGCACCTGTTCGGGGGCGAAACGGAGCAGGATCTCCCTGGTCCGGCCCCGGTCGGTGCGGAACTGCAGGTCGACGAGACCCGCCTCCTCAAGCCGCTTCAACCGCGTCCGGTAGGTCGTCACCCCGGTCAGGGTGTACTCCTGCGTCGCTTCATAGACCGCTCCCGACGTCATATCCGCATCGGTGTTCTGTGCCATCTCCGCGATCCGGTAGAGCAGGGCACGCTCGCCCTCGTTCAGATCTGCGGCCCGCTTCTGCAGGGTGGGCGCGACGATCGACCGGGAGGCATCCATCACATCTTTTCGGGTGACGGTCCGGCGTCCGGCACTCTCCGCGTTCTCGGCCGCCGCCCGGACGAGATCGATCCCGAACCGGATATCCTGCTCCTTTGCGGTGAGGTCCGCGATGAGGTTCACGTTTGCCTTTGGCACCACGTTCGGGTACAACCCCTGCCGGATCCGGTCGCCGAGGATCTCCTGGATCTCCGACTTTGCGTACGGCGAGAAGGTGATCTCGGTCGGGTGGAAGACCGACCGGACACGCTCATCGACCGCAGTGTAGAGGTTCAGGCGAAGGTCGCTGGAGATAGCGAAGACACCGGGTTTTCTGACGTCCCATCCTTCGTAGAGGCGAAGGATCCGGTAGAGAAGGTCGTTTAAATGCCGGGCATCGTGCAGGTAGTTGGCGTCGTCCAGACAGACGAGCAGCGCGGCATCCCGTTCACCGAGGCGTTTCGCCGCCACCCGCACGACCTCGTCGAGGTGCTTGCCGGTCGAGGGAGGTGCGTAGCCGACGACCGCCTCGAAGATGCACGCGAAGACGGCGAACGGTGTCCGGTGCTGCTGGCAGTTGATGTAGACCGGGGCGATCTGCTGTGTCGTCTCCTCGATCTCGGAAAAAAGCCGGCGGACGGTGGTGGTCTTCCCCGTCCCCGGCGGCCCGCGGAGGACTGCGCTTCTCGGGCTGCCGCCCCGGAGGGCCGGCCGGGCGAGGAGGGCGAGTTCGCGGATCTGGGCGTCGCGGTGGTGGATCTCGTCGGGCATGTAGGTGAACTCGAAGACCTCGCGGTCGCGGAAGACCGTCTGGTCGTAGCGAAGGGTTTCTCTCTGCCTCATAGGTAAGCGATCAGGAAACGGGGGTATAAGAACTCACGCCGCGGGCGGGGTGAAAGTGAAGGCGGGAACTTCAGGGTGCGTTATCGAAGGTGTAATGTGAGAATATCAAACGGTTATGATAAACATCTGGGCTTATTTGTCAGATTTTCTATATCTTCTACATCCTCAAAATCGTAGTTTTCTCTGGAAGTATTTCTCAGCCAAGGATAATCTATGCGTCTTCTAACAACTGCAGTGAACCGGATTTGATCCCCTTGTTTCACAGGGAAAACATCTTTAATAGTACCAGGAATCGATCCGTAAGATGTGATTCGGTTCCCTTGGGCATCACTTATATCTTTCAGTAGGATACTTGGCCCAAGATCTATGTTTACCTCATACGCAAAGTAGGTCCCACTAATGGACGTTCTTTGTCCTTCGGTAAAGATTCTAGAGGACGTTCTTTGTCCTTCAGTAAGGATTCTAGAGGACGTTCTTTGTCCTTTAGTCAGGATGGCCAGATTCTGGATATCCTTAAGT
The DNA here is from genome assembly GCA_022837745.1 of Methanomicrobiaceae archaeon. Taxonomy (GTDB): domain Archaea; phylum Halobacteriota; class Methanomicrobia; order Methanomicrobiales; family Methanoculleaceae; genus Methanoculleus. The sequence goes on from JALHIW010000019.1 coordinate 13,411, forward strand.
CCGTAGTCTGAACTTTCTTCGTCCTCTTTATTTTGCCGATAATCCCTACTATATTTATACACTAATGCAGTAAACCGGATTATATCTCCTTCATCCAAATCAGCCATCTTTTTGATAGATGGATTATCATGAATCCAAATATGATCCGCAATTGGTTCTTCAGTTCCATACTTTACATCCTGCAATAGAATCCTTCCATTGGGTCCAGTTTCTAGGCATCTCTCAAAGAAGGCAAAAGTAGCTTTAAAGGGCATTCTATCACCCTCATTGCGTGCTAAAGCGATCCTCATATCAAACCTCTTCGGAGTGCAGGAAGTCTGCCATTTAACAATTGAGATCTATATCGTTAAATGAGAAAATCCATTTATATAATACTTCACATTTCGGTTCCCTCCGTGAATCACCTTCACATATTCCTTCCACAGAGTTCTTGCCACTCCTTTTAGAGAAGTTAGCGAAGTACTGTGTATAGAAACGCAAACACTCTCACTCAACACGCCTCGTTTCGTGACAGCTGCTCCGTGGCAGCCGTCATGTCACTGGCTCCGTGGCATGCTCGCGGCAGGTAAGTGCACTGTAGCAAGTAGACTCTTTAAACTACAGACAGATATTAAACTATGGGGAACTACGGACGCGCTGCAGTAAGAGCAGTCAAGTTAATCCACGATGGAACTTGTAAAAATCCAGAAGATGCCTGGCGTAAGGCTTTGAATGAGTATACACATTCAGAAAGTAGCCGCAATAAGAGTTGCCCACGAGAAGCATTCCTTGGCTTGTGCGAAGAGGGGATGGTCATGGGAATACCCGCTGGGGATTATACCAGTTCAACAAAGAACAAAGCGTATGCCATTAATGCAGTTGGGATACTCCGCGAGTCTAAAAGGGAGTTAAAACAAAAAGATCTCTGGAAAAGGGCTGCACCGGGAACCGACCACCATAATGGGCAAATGGATGTTGTATTATCCCTATGGGAACAAGGATTTATTAGATAGCCAATCGTGGGTGGGTAAAAATATCTTCACTTAATTAGTGATCTGTTTCGATGCATTCATATATCCTAACACAGATCACCAATATAACTCACAGTACACGCAAATGGAGAATCAAATAACTGCGTCCTAGAATATTCAAACGCCCTCAATCATAGTGACTTCTATTAATGCCAGCGGCACAGTCGTTTCCTCCCATTAAATGGCAACCTGACTTGAAGTAAATTTAGAAGGCGAATGTCCCGTACTAGTCAAGGAGACTTGGCTTTCTGGGCGTGTTAAAGCCGTATTTACGGCCTTTGGATCTCTCAGCCTAAAAAAAGGTGCACAAGTGACAGCACTTAAGAGAATACTCCGAATCAGTCTCGCTACCACCATTGTTTTCTTCACAGTATCCACCTCCCTAGTGGTGGCGATTTTACTGGATGACGTCAGTCATACTGAAATGACTGGAGATAATGAATATGTGTTTGCCGCTGCTTGGGGAGCGCCGGATCTTAGTGGTGATGGTAAATTTAATGATCCATATAGTGTTGCGGTTGATGCTAAAAACCATGTCTACGTTGCAGATAGCAGAAATAACCGGATCCAGAAATTTGATAGTTCTGGCACTTTTCTTGGGAAATGGGGCACGTATGGATCTGACGATGGAGAAATGAACTCACCTAGTGGTGTTGCGACCGACGCTTTGGGCGCTGTGTATGTCGTAGACAGTGGGAATAATCGGGTTCAGATATTTAGTTCAGCAGGCGTGTATCTTGGACAGTGGGGTATGTCCGGCACAGGTGATGGGCAATTTAACTCACCGAGAGGCATCGCAGTAGATGCCGCAGGGAATGTTTACGTAGCTGATTATGGTAATAACCGGGTTCAGAAATTCAGTTCATCAGGCACATTTCTCAGGAAATGGGATGAACCGGGATATGGCGATGGACAATTTTCAGGACCATATAGTGTCGCCGTTGACACGAAAGGCAATGTGTATGTCGTTGAGCTCGGTAATCCCCGGATCCAGAAGTTCAACAGTTCCGGCACCTTCGTTGAGGTATGGGGACCGTATGGACCTACTGAGTGGAAATATAACCGCCCATTCGGCATTGCTATCGATGCCATGGATCATATTTACATTACAGACACCACCAACAACCAGATCAAGAAGCTCACTTCGTCAGGTACACTTCTGAACGTGTGGGGAACAACCGGCACTGGTGACGGGCAGTTTGTCACGCCAGTAGACGTTGCAATTGACACTTCAGGGAACATCTACGTAGCAGATCAGAGCAACTACAGAATCCAAAAACTCGATCCCGATGGAAACTTTCTTGAGAAGTGGGGAAGCGACCCAACGGGAGGCGGGCAACTAGGGTTTCCTGAAGGAGTCGCAGTAGACAACGCAGGTAACATTTATGTTGTGGATACTAGCAACAACCAGATTCAGAAGTTTAATTCTTCCGGCGTGTTCTTAGGGATGTGGGGGACTAAAGGATCTGAAGACGGGCAATTTTTTGGGCCAAAAGGGATCACGGTCGATTTCGCAGGCAATGTTTACGTTGTGGATAGCGAAAATAACCGGATTCAAAAGTTTGACAGTTCTGGAACATTCATTGCAAAGTGGGGATCTTACGGATCCGGCAACGGAGAGTTCGCATTTCCAAAGGGAATTGTAAGCGACGTCACAGGTAAAGTCTATGTTGTGGATGGCAATCACCGAATCCAAGCATTTGACGAATATGGCACATTCCTTACGAAATGGGGAATGTATGGATCTGGAGATGGACAGTTTCGTTACCCACGTGATATTGCTATCGATGCCGCAGGCTGCATCTATGTGACGGATACCGGGAATTCACGGATTCAGAAATTTAACTCATCGGGGATGTTTGTAAATAAATGGGACACAAAAAACGGTCTAACCTATATTGCCACCGATCCCATTGGTGGCGTTTACGCGGTGGATTCAAGCAACAACCAGTTCTGGAAATACGATGTCTCAGGTGTATTTCTTGGAAAATGGGGGGCGAGCGGGTCCGGAGATGGGCAATTTAGATCGCCAAAGGGAATTGCTGTTGACGCCAAGGGTAACGTTTACATCGCAGACTCAGACAACAAGCGCATCCAAGTCTTTTCGCAACGGGGTGAACCTCTACCAAAAGCAAGTTTCTCATCAAATACTACATCTGGTCATATACCGCTCACCGTGCAGTTCTACGATACTTCGACCGGCAACCCGATAGCATGGTTCTGGACCTTTGGTGACGGGAACACCTCAACCGAGCAGCACCCGGTCCACATCTACAGAACGCCGGGTAACTACACCGTGAACCTCACGGTCAGCACGGCGGACGGCTCGGACACACTCCCCCGGCCCGGCTACATCACCGTCACACGCGTCAAAGGTGATTTCAACGGCGACGGCGTCGTCGACATCGGCGACGTCTCCCGCGTGGCCTACATGGTCGTCGGCAAGGCGCCGGCCGACCCCGCCGCCGACTTCAACGAGAACGGCGCGGTTGATATCGGCGACGCGGCAAAGATCGCCTACTATTTTGTCGGGAGGATAGTGGAACTCTAACCCCAGTACTTCGCTAATTTGAGAAACCCCGGCCGTGCCCCTCCAGCCAAAAACCCGGACAAAAGCGAAAGATCTATATCGGTTGCAGGCGCCACCTCATGCCTTTCACCCAAAGAAAGAGGACAACCTGCAGTAAGAATAGCCACCTGCAACCGAAAGAATGTTGTGCTTGTGCGGTCGCAGCACTGGATCGGCATCTAACCATCCCGATCCAGGGACGGCTCACCCAATCTCCCGTCCCTCTTGCCGAGCAGTCTCGAGCCAGAGGCCGATAGCCACCTTCACTTCTGCGAGCGCCTCCTCTTCGGTCTCGCCGAACGCGGAGCAGCTGGTTTTTCGAGATCTGAGTCTGCCGGTGTAGATGCTCAAGGGTGAATACCTGTCCGTTGCGGGCGATGGACTCCAGGATCTCAATCGTCACTTGCCTGTTCCCATGTTCGTCATTCAGTACACCAACCTTATCAAAATTGTTAATTTCGGTGTACATTATGGTGATCGCACTCGCCATCCATGTGCAGAGCCGCGATCATACCGGATCTCTTCCGGATCAGGAAAGCGAGAAGCACCCGCCCTTTGAGGCTCTTCGTGGGCACGTGACGGAGAAAAGATCCGTTCACACTTCACACCAGACCACCTCACCCTCCACATCCTGCCGGATGAGCGGGTCGATCCCTCCGACGATGAGCAGGTCGACTTTTCGCCCGTAGAGATCTTCCAGGAAATCGGCGAGCGCCATGAAGTTCCGAAACGTGAGGCGGTCCGGTGGTAGTTCGACCAGCACATCCACGTCGCTCTCCGGCCGGTCATCACCGCGGGCGGTCGACCCGAAGATGCCGATCTTCGTCACGCCGAACCGTTCCCGGAGCAGCGGGAGCACTTCTTCGAGTTGAACGACGAAATTGCTCTTCTCCCCGCGTTGTGCCTGAGCCGTCATATGGGTTCTGCTCGCCTCCTGATCGTACCTGGGGGTGAGGAGATGATGAAGATTGCCCCTCACAGGGCAGGGGGTGAGCATCAGAGCTCACCCTTCCGCTTCTTCTCCGCGATCAGCTCGTTGAGCAGTTTCCGCACGAGCTCCGGATTGTCGAGCACGTCCTTGCCCATCGCCTCCTGCACATCCTCCCCGTCGCCGGTGAACGACCTGCCGCAGGTGGAGCAGTAGTTCGCACAGGGAGCGTTGATGGTCTTGCAGCCGGGGCACTGCACCGGTTCGAGGTGCCGCTCCTCCGTTTCTTCCTGCTGGATGATGCCGTATTGGCCGAGGACCTCCTTATCGATGTCCTGGCCGGTGAGGTGGGCGTAGGTGGCGAACATATCGGTGTTGAGGTTCCCCCACATTATCAGCTTGATGACGGACTCCTTCATCCCCTGGTTGATGAGGTGCGTGATCCGCGAGTGCCGGAAGATGTGCGGGGTGATCTTCTTGGTGATGCCGGCTCGTTTTGCGATCTTGGGGAGGTGCCCGTAGATGGTGGCATGCTGGAGCGGCCGCTTCTGGTGCGTGATGAAGACCAGGGCGTCGCCGGCGGGTTCAAAGGGGTAGTCGTTCCTCCATGCCGCGAGGTACGGCGTGGCCATGACCAGCCGGACGTAACGCTGGGTATGGCACTTGGTATCCTCGACGGAGATCACCGTGCCGTAGGCGTCGAACTGCACGCGACGCCAGGTGAGCCGGCCGAGTTCGCCGATGCGGCACCCGGACTCGTAGAGGAGTGCGATGATTGCCCGATCGCGGGAGGACTGGCAGGCCCGCAGGAGCGCTCCGACCTCTTCCTGCGAGAGCATCTGGTCGGGGAGTTTGGTGCAGCGATCCATTCGCGGCGGTTTGATCTTCCGGATCTTGGCCTGCGATAGGTCCGAGTAGTCGTTCTCGATCATCCAGAGGTAGAACCGCTTGAGGAACATGATGTAGTCGTGCAGGGTGTTCTGCTTGAACGGCCTGTCGCGCTGGTTCCTGGCCTCTTTGATGGTGGCTATGGCAGAGAAGATATCGCCGATGGTCGCTTCCCGGTAGGGGCAGATGTAGCGGCGCCAGTTGACCAGGTGCGACGTGATCTTGTTTACCCGGACGGTTGTGATCCCTTGCGATGCCTGGAGCTCCGCCACGAACTCAGTGATGAGGTCGGCATCGTCGCGGGTGAGGAGGCCCGTGGTCAATGCTTTTCGGACGGCTGTGGTGGCGTAGGTTTTATCGACAGGATGGAACTCTCTGTCGGTTTGGGTTGGTGCTGTGAACGCTCCCATGCAAGGGAGGTCGGAATGGAGGTATAAAGGCGTTTGCTGACAGATCTGAACCTGAATAATAGATGCTGCGGGTGGGATCCGAACCCACGATCTCCAGATGTCCCAGGTCTGGACGCACCGTTTCTTCACAAAACCCTATGAGTCTGGCGCCCTAACCAGCTAGGCCACCGCAGCACACAAAGTGCAGTATAACAATGCTGTATTGACAAATAAACCTTATGCCTGACCGAAAAATTGGATAGAAGGTTACCTCGTGTTCCTCCGGATGTAGACATCGACTGCCGCCGTGATTGCTGCGACCTGCTTTCCCTGGCGCAGAGATGCGGCCAGCGTCTGCATCCGTGCCTCCTCCTCGCGGAGGTAACGGCGCAGACTCGCGGCTATGTGCTCCTCCTGCAGGAAGTGTGTGTGGGTCTCGCCGGCGATAAAGTATGGATTTTGCATGATCGCATAGTGGAGGGGGAGCGTCGTCTTCACACCGATGATGACATACTCGGAGATCGCACGGCGCATCCGCTGGATAGCCTCCTCGCGGTTCATACCCCATGCACAGAGTTTGGCGATCATCGAGTCATAGTGTGCCGGGATGGTATACCCCACGTGAATGCCGGAGTCGACCCGTATCCCGGGCCCACCAGGAGATCGATAGCGGACGATCTTTCCCGGATCAGCGGCAAAGTTGTTCAGCGGGTCCTCTGCGTTGATCCGGCACTCGATCGCGTGCCCCCGGACGCTTATATCCTCCTGGCCCATTGTCAGGTCATAGCCTGCCGCAATCGCGATCTGCTGCTTCACCATATCGATCCCGGTGATAAACTCCGTCACGGTGTGCTCCACCTGCAGCCGGGTGTTCACCTCCATGAAGTAGTAGTTACCGTTCGAATAGAGGAACTCCACCGTGCCGGCGTTCTTGTAGTTTGCCGTCTTCGCCACGGTAATTGCCGACTCCGCCATCCGTTCCCGCAGTTCGGGGGTCATGATCGGAGACGGCGCCTCCTCAAGCAGTTTCTGGTGCCGGCGCTGGATTGAGCACTCGCGATCGTAGAGGTGGACGATGTGCCCCGCCCCATCAGCAAGGATCTGGATCTCAAGATGGCGCGGTTTTGTAAGGTACTTCTCCACAAAGATTGTCGGGTCGCCAAACGCCGACTCTGCGATCCTCCTGCCCTTCTCGATCGCCTCCTCGAGCTGGTCCTCGTTCTCGACGATATGCATGCCGATACCGCCACCACCCGCGCTCGCCTTCACGATCACCGGGTAGCCGATCTCCGATGCGACCGTCTTCGCCTCATCAATGCTGGTGACACCCTCTTGGATGCCAGGGAGAACAGGGACACCCGCCTCCCGCATCATTCGTTTCGACTCGATCTTTGAGCCCAGGATCTCGATCGTCTTCCAGGACGGGCCGATGAACGTCAGACCCTCTTCCTCGACCAGTTTTGCAAACCCGGCGTTCTCGGCGAGGAACCCATAGCCGGGGTGTATCGCCTCCGCCCCGCTCTTCTTCGCAACGTTGCAGATCCGCTCCTTGTTCAGGTAGCTCTTAGAAGGGTGCGCTTCCCCGACACAGAAAGCCTCATCGGCGTACTGGACGTGAAGCGCATTCCTGTCAGGTTCAGAGTAGATCGCAACCGTCTCGATGCCAAGCTCCCTGCATGCACGCATGATCCGGATGGCGATCTCGCCGCGGTTGGCGATAAGGATCTTGTCAAAGTACTTCATCGCGCAAACAGCCCTCACTCAATGACCATCAAAACATCGCCATTCTGCACAACGTCCCCTACATCCACAAAGATCTCCGTGACCCTTCCGTCGCGGGGGCTGGGGATGGGATTCTCCATCTTCATCGCCTCGAGAACTATGAGGGTGTCTCCTTTCTGGACGGTGCTCCCGCGCTCGACCATAACCTTAAGGACCATCCCCTGCATGTTGCTCTTGACAGCGCCGGGAAGATCACCGCGGGGTGGTGCCCCCCTGACAGGCTGCTCTGTTCCTGCAGCCAGGGGTTCAACCGCACCCCCATCCACGGTCAGGATCCGGACAGAGAAGATCTCGCCGTCCACCTCGACCTCCATGGAGTGCGGGATCTCCACAACCCCCATCGGCGCAACCTGCGTTACCTTATCAGGGATAACCTCCGGCTGGCGCTCTCCCCGGAGGAACGAGGGAGCGATGTTCGGGTAGAGGATGTAGGTGAGAACATCCTCCTCCCTGGAGACAAAACCCTGTTCCATCGCCTCCTTCTTCATCTTCTCGTAGATTGGTTCAAGCAGATCCGCCGGGCGAACCGTTATCGGCTCCTCATCACCGATGATCCGCCTCCTGATCTCGGGGCGGATCGGTGCCGGGGGGCGGCCGTAGAACCCAAGGACGTAGTCCTTCACCTCACGGGTCACGTTCTGGTAGCGCTCCCCGCCCATGAGAACGTTGAAGACCGCCTGGGTGCCCACAATCTGGCTTGTCGGTGTCACAAGCGGCGGGTAACCGAGATCCTCTCTTACCCTCGGGATCTCGCGGAGAACCTCCTCCAGGCGGTCGAGCGCATCCTGCTCCTTGAGCTGAGAGACCAGGTTTGAGATCATCCCGCCCGGGAGCTGGTAGATCAGCACATCCGAGTCGACACGCTCGGAGATGGGGTTAAAGAGCGGTTCATATTTCTCACGTATCTCGCGGCAGATGTTACGGACCTTCCGCAGTTTGAAGAGATCGATACCGGTATCGCGTGGTGTCCCGGCAACGCTCGCAACGACGCTCTCCGTCGGAGGCTGGGATGTGCCAAGAGCAAACGGCGACATCGCTGTGTCCAGGATATCCACACCCGCATCTATCGCCGTCTGGTAGCTCATCGGCGCAACACCGCTCGTGCAGTGCGAGTGGAGGCATACCTTAACGTCCGCCACCCTCTTTATCCCGGTGATCAGATCGCGGGCATCGTGCGGCATGATCAGGCCTGCCATATCCTTGATGCATATCGAGTCACAGCCAAGCGAATAGAGTTCCTCCGCCATACCTATGAAACCCTCAACGGAGTGAACCGGGCTTGTCGTGTACGATATCGCACCCTGAAGGTGCGCCCCGACATTCTTGACCTCCTTCATCGCCGTCTTCATATTCCGGATGTCGTTCAACGCATCAAAGACACGGAATATATCGACCCCGTTTCGCGCCGCCGCTTCAACAAACTTCTCCACCACATCGTCAGGATAGTGCCGATAGCCAACCAGGTTCTGGCCGCGCAGGAGCATCTGGATAGGGGTGCGCTTCAGTTCGGCCTTCAGCGCCCGCAGGCGCTCCCAGGGGTCATCATCGAGAAACCTGATGCAGGTATCAAAAGTCGCCCCACCCCAGGCCTCGACTGAGAAGAACCCCACATCATCGATGGCGCTGGCAAGAGGGAGCATGTCCTCCGTCCGCAGACGGGTAGCGATGAGAGACTGATGGGCGTCCCTGAGCGTGGTATCGGTGATATTGAGTGGATCTAAACTGGCAGCACACATCGAACCATACACCTCAAAGGGCTGAGGGATATCAATAAAGCCTCTCAAAAGTTCATCATAATAATATAAAAACGTCGCGAAGGAAGAGAGTGGGTAGAATACCAAGCAACACCGCCGATATAGAGGCCAGAATATCGTTTGAACCCCTCTGGAACCGCGGACAGATTACTCCGCCCGCCGTGTATCCACGGACGGTGAGCAGTCGTGCAACATCATCGGTTCGTCGGATCTCCGTGATTATGAGGATGATGGCAAGCGGCACGATCGAACGAAGACCCGGTCGGATACCCTTCAATCTCATGGCAACCCACACCTGCTCGATCTCTTCCTGGATTACGGCCAGACCGGCAAGTCCCATCTCGGCAATGAGCCCTATATCAAACCCCTTCCGGTTCCCGAGCGCCCACACCGCCACAGAAAGCACCTCCCCCTCCTCCGTCCCGGCATACGCCCATGCACCAAGGAGCAGGATCACGCTCATCCGCAGGAGGTAAGACAACCCATCGCCACCCCCCAGCGCGGAGACGAGCGCCGTCAGGGCGATCATTGCAAAGAGCGGGAGGAGGACACGGGGCCGCGGGAGGGCCTTTGTGCGCGGTGTCGCGGCCAGCCACCACATAAAAGCACCAAGCGCTCCCGCGACGCTAAAGAACGAGGCAAGCGAGAGGACGACGAGGGTGAATAGCCTCAGTCGCGGATCCTGCATAACGCCTCACGTGCATCGGCTAGCCTGATGTTCTCCGGTCGCGCGCCCATCTCCAGGGCGTAGGTAAGGTATGCCGGCGCGTGCCGCCATGAGGGGATGGCGCCGGGCACGCTCCCGCAACCTCTCAGAGCGCCTCCATCCATCTCCCAGATGGCATCCACCCTCGGAAGAACCGCATGTTCGTGCGAGAATATGATCGTTACCCCTGACCCACGCTCCTCGATCATACCGCAGACCCATCCCTTTCTCTCGCAGTCCAGCGAACCGAAGGGCTCGTCGAGCAGCAGCAGGTCGGGATCCCTGGTGAACGCGCAGGCCAGTGTCAACCGCTTGAGTTCACCACGGGAGAGGTTGAACGGATCGTCATCCGCGCGCTCCTCCAGGTCCGCGAGCGCAAGCACCTCCTCCGGCACAAGCCCCCAGGAAGCAGCTTCCTTTGCAACCGTTGGGGACGTGATCTGATGTTCGGGAAACTGCAGCAGAAGCAGAACCGAGTTGACACCCTGCCACCGGACGACGCCGCTGGCTGGAGGCATGAGACCGGCAAGCAGGACGGCAAGCGTCGATTTCCCGCTCCCCACCGGGCCGCTCACGATGTGAACACCCTCATCGAAGGCGCCGCTTGCACGCAGGCAGAAAGCGCCACGGGAGAAGAGAACCTCCTCAAGTTCGACCCTCATCCCCGGAGCCTCCAGATTGTCGGGTAGTAGCAGGTCTCCCTGAGGGCGTCAAAGACCTCTTCCGGCGTCCCCTGATACAGGATACAGCCACCCTTCATAAAAATGATACAGTCAGCCATTGCCGCGGTGTCCATCGACTGCGTGCACCAGAGGATGTGAGTCGCCGGGCTCTCCTGCGCGACCTTCTTGAGGCGTTCTGCCGCCCCGGCGTCCAGGTGAGAGTCGGCCTCGTCGAGGACAAGCACCTCGGGATCGCCCACGCAGGCCGCAGCCAGCGCGACAAGTGCCTTCTCGCCTCCGGAGAGCGAGGCGACCTTCCTTTCAAGGAGGTGGCTGATGCCGACCAACCTTGCTGCCGCCAGGACCAGCCTGTCCGTCTCCGGGCAGGGGAAGTGGCGGAACCGTGGCGTCGATGCGATCTCATCGTATACGCGGGAGAAGAGAAGCGTCCGGTCGGGGAACTCCCCGACCCATCCAACCCTCAACGAGGATGGCGGACGACCCAGGATCCGGATCGTCCCGGTCTCAGGTTCATCGATCCCTGAAATGACTTCTAGCAGCGTTGTCTTGCCGCTCCCGTTTGGCCCGATAACGGCAATATGGCGTGCATCCAGTTCAAGGTCGGGAATCTCAAGCACCCGGTGCCTGAGACCGCTTATACGGATCATCTGGGTGGGGCAGGGAGACTCCGGGCTTGAGACCGGGGAGGAGTTGCCCTCTCACCTCCGGTAAGATCTTCTCCTGGCACGATTGAAACGCTCACGTTCGCCATCGGGTTCGCGACTCTCACCGGCACGATCCAATTTTTCCGGCCGCACCGGTGCAGTGAGGTTGCGCGTTCAAGGCCCTGGGAGCTGCCGGGTGCGAAGGTTTGCCGGAACGAAGATCGCGAGAGCGCTGTGTGATGCAGTCGGCGGTCATCAGCGTGAATCCGGTTCACGGGATTGCAACGGTGAGAGGAGGGGGCAAAGCAACGTTCAATACCCCGGGTTGTCATCATCACTACCTTACCTGGACTATCAGGATTATATGTTTTACGAAGAAAACAGGCCGAAAGCCCTCCGATGAGAGGAGGGGGAGCAGTTCATGCGTCTCCACTGCCGGAGGGTATGCTGGGGGGTAGTTGACGCTACCCGGTTTCCACCCGTTTTCCTATAGTGTATGCGGCCGCGATCTTAACTATGTCACCGACGACGAACGGCGCCACCCCGATCAGGATCGCCTGATAGATCGAGAGCGACGCGGAGAATGAGAGCCACGCCACACCGAAGACGTAGGTAACTGCGGTCGCCGCAAAGAGTCCCGCCACCCTGAGTTTCGGCGATTTATGCTCATAGACCAGCCCGACAACGAGAGCGGCAGGTATGAAGCCAACCAGAAACCCGCCGGTAGGCCCGAGGAGTATCCCGGGACCCGCTGTGCCGTTGTGATAGATAGGGAGCCCGATCGCACCGAGGAGGATGTAGAGGGCAACGGGGATCACCCCGTAGCGTTTCATGACGATCCCGGCAAGAAGCACGAAGAGGGTCTGCAGGGTGATTGGAACCGGAGGCAGGGGGATGGAGAGCCAGCTCCCCACGGCTATCAGCGCGATGAACGTGGCACTGAGGGCAAGAATCCTGGCCCGCTGGATCATGTCAGCCTCCTCATGGTGGTATGGTGAAAGTGAACTACCCCGCGCCTCTCGGGTGGGGTCTTCCCGCTCCGCCCCCTTCACCCCAGCAGGATAAAAGTCCTGTCAACAAAAAAAACAGGGGGCCGGCAGACAGAGAGGGTGGGGTCAGATCTGGAGGAAACAGTCCCCCGCAATAACCCGCTCGATCTTGCCGTTATCTTTTCTGACGATCAGGGCGCCATGTTCATCGATATCGATGGCCTCCCCGGAGAAGGTCTTGTTGATTGTCCTGATGGACACCCGGCGCTCGATCGTCAGGGAGAGGCTCTTCCACTCGCGGATGATGGACTCATACTCCCCGTCCTCGAGCTGCTGGTAGCGCAGTTCAAACTCGTGCAGGATCCGGGCAAAGAGTGAGACGCGGTCAACCGGGTGACCTACCTCGGCCTCGAGAGTTGTCACCGTCTCCCGCAGGGGCGGCGTAAGTTCATCGAGAGAGATGTTTGCATCTATTCCCATGCCGAGGAGGGCGTAATGAACAGTATCAGCCTCCGCAGAAATCTCCAGGAGCAGCCCCGCAACCTTCTTGTCGCCGATGAAGATATCGTTTGGCCATTTGATGAGCGCGCTGAGGTCATACTCCTTGCGGATGGCACGGGCGATCGCGATCGACCCGGCCATGGTGATCATGAAGAGGTGATCGAGCGGGATCTTCGGTTTCAGGACTATGGTGGCCCAGATCCCGCCGGCAGGTGAGACCCAGGCGCGTCCGAGCCTCCCAACCCCGCCGGTCTGCTCCTCGGCGATGATCACCATACCATGCAGTTTCTCCGGATCGGTCTCGGTAATAAGCCTTTTCGCGACCCAGCCAGTGGATGCAGTACGCTCAAAGTGGCGAATCTGCCTGCCTATGACCCGTGTGCGCAGTTTCCTGTTGAGCTCGTATGGGAGGAGCCGATCAGTCCTCGCCTCCAGACGGTAGCCTTCCCCGCGTGACGATGATATACGGTATCCCAACCTTCGGAGTTCTCGTATCTGTTTCCAGACATTCGAGACGCTGATTCCCAGTTGCTCTGCGATCTGTTCGCCCGGTATCGGACCTGGCGACTCTTCAAGAATCTTCAGGACTTTGATTGCCGTTTCGTTCATGTCCATTACCTTTTTGCTGCAGGTGACTCAGTCGGGAGAGGGCAGGGATCCTCACCGCATACCTCCCTCCGGACAGCTGAGGCCTGCTCCATGAAATCCACCAGATCGAAGACCCCGGTCACATCGACTATACCGATTGCAGCAATGGCACTGCCTTTCTCATCCCTTATAGGCGCCACCACCACCGGGATCCCCTTGTAAGGGCCGCTCGGGGATCTGACCCGTTTTGTGGCGTTCTCGGCAAGCACCGCCTCGAGAACTGGGCCGGTATAGGCTGTGTCGATGACCTTTCCTTCTTCAAGGCGGACGCCGGGCCTGTCACGGGATCGTGCCGTGACGGGCAGCCGATTAAGCAGATCGTGGATGCACGTCGCAAGCGGTGCAAGATCGCGTGCGCCCGAAGACGCGGAGATGATGTATTGTTCCATGACCGTATCCATACCTTTCATCACGGTTGATCTAAAATAAGGTTTCCCTATCAGCGCACGAGAACTCCGCCAAAAATTCTCGTGATGGGTATTCATGGACACTGGTAATCAGGATCACACCGTCACCTATCTCCTTCACGATCAGGAGGGGCTCTCCATTCGGCGTGGCGGCAAGAGTCTCCCCGCCATGGGATGGAAACGTCCCGTCGCACTCGATGGCGCTCAGATCGTAGCCTGAGAGGAGGGTGTTGTAAGGGCTATCCATGGTAAACCGTAGTGCACGACGTCCGTAGGAGAACGCATACGTCACCGGGAATGGGAGCCAGTCGTAGGCGTCCTGGCGCGGAGATGCTGCGCCAAAGACCAGCAATCTCCCGCCTTTCTCAACGAAACGCTCGATCCGCCCACTTGAAGCCCGCAGTGCCGGCAGTAGTTTTGAGTATGCCGGGTCCGCAAACCCGGTCGGCACTATGAGCGAGACGAACCTGCCGCGCCAGAAGGGCGCTGCGAGCATATTAGGAGTGATCCCCTCACAGGATGCGCCGCAGTCCTCGATCAGCCGCGAGAAGACGAGAGGGGTGTCCCAGAGCAACCCAACTCTGCAGGTCATCCCTTGATCACCCCGAGCGGTTCCAGCCTGGCGACGATAGCCGAGAGACCCAATTCATGCACCACACGGACCACCTCGTGACTTGGTTTGTAGGCTTCAGGCGCCTCTTCCGCAATGGCCGCATCGCTGTGCGCACGCACCAGGATTCCTTCCCCTGCCAGATGTTCACGGACATCTTTTCCGCGAACCTCTTTCTTCACCTTCGACCGGCTGAGCACCCTGCCGGCGCCGTGGCAGGTGCTGCCCCACGTCTTCTGCATCGCTGTTGCTGTGCCGCGGAGGAGGTAGGAGGACGTCCCCATGCTTCCAGGGATGATCACCGGCTGGCCGATCGCGGTGTATTCGTGGGGGATCTCCGGCGATTTCGGCCCGAAAGCGCGTGTTGCACCCTTGCGGTGTACACAGACCTCTGTGAGTTTGCCATCAACCTCGTGGCGCTCGAACTTGGCGACGTTGTGGGCGACGTCGTAGATGAGCCGCATCCCGTCATACTCGATCCCGAACAGTTTCGCAAATACGTTCCTGGCCTCGTGCATGATCACCTGCCGGTTTGCCCAGGCGTAGTTTGCAGCGCAGACCATCCCGCCGTAGTAGCCCCGGCCTTCCGGAGAATCGATTGGAGCGCAGGCAAGCTGGCGGTCCGGCAGGCGTATCCGGTATTTGGTGAGACCGGCCTCGAGCGTTCGGAGGTGATCGGTTGCGACCTGGTGGCCAAGCCCGCGTGAACCGCAGTGAACCATGAAACAGACCTGCCCCTCTTTGAGCCCGAAGACCTCTGCTGCTGCAGGGTCGAGAATCTCTCGCACAACCTGGACCTCGAGGAAATGGTTCCCCGCGCCGAGTGTCCCCATCTGCGGGACGCCGCGCTGGCGCGCTTTTGAACTGACCGCATCGGGGTCGGCCCCGGAGATCGCGCCTTCTGCCTCGCACCGGACAAGGTCGGCCTCTGTTCCGAACCCGCGCTCGACCGCCCAGCGTGCGCCCTCGACCATGATCGTGTTGAGATCCTTATTCGAGACCCGTAGCGCGCTCTTTGCCCCGACGCCTGTAGGTATTGCGCCAAAGAGCCGCTCGATCAACTCCCGTTTCCTTCCGGCGATATCGGCCTCTGCCAGGGGCGTCGTGATCAGCCGGACACCACAGTTGATGTCGAACCCGACCCCGCCGGGGGATATGACGCCTTCAGTCATATCGAACGCGGCAACGCCTCCTATGGGAAACCCGTACCCCCAGTGGATGTCGGGCATGGCAAGCGAGTGCTTCACGATTCCCGGCATGGTCGCGACGTTTGCAACCTGGCGCACCGCGCCTTCCTCAAGCGTCTCGCTGAGCGCTTCCGAGAGGAAGAACCGTCCAGGGACGCGCATGCCCGGGACGTAACCGATCGGGACCTCCCACTCGAGGTCGCCAACCCTATTGATTCCGGCAAGCATATGGAAAAACCCCCTCAGACATCAAATATAATCTCAACCACATAACCATCTTTATCCCTCCTGATCTCAAGCCCGGAGTAGGACACGCCCTTGATGAGCGTCCCACCTGCGTGACGCTCAGGATCGAACGGCTCGCCGCGTAGAACGGCGGTGAGCCTGGTGCCCTGGATGTTCACATCGAAGGTGCAGAAGACGACGTTCTCGACATCGGTGATGAAGAGCAACTCCGAGAGGTAGTCAAAGAGCAGGGCTTCGAGGTTCTCCGCCTCGAGTTCGATCGTTTGCTCGACACCCCCGTCCTTGCAGGGCCCATACATCTCCCGAAAGATCGCCCGGCCCGCCTCAGCAAAGACCTCGTCCAGGGTCGCGCCCCGCACCCGCAGACGGAGATCGGCGGTGTGCTCCAGTTCCTCGAAACCCATGGCCTATTACCCATCGTAAAAGAAGGGGATCATTCCTCTGTGGATACAATCGAGATAGCGCGCCTGATACTTCGAGACATAGACGGTATAGTCACCCACCGGAATCTGCAGGTCGGTTGCTTTCGGCGGTTTAACCGACACCGGCAGTAGAATGGGCCCTCCACAGGATGTGCTCACCCTGAAATCACGTTTTCTCTGGAGGATGTAGGATCGGACATCCTCAGTTATGTAGATGCCCTGTGACTGGCCTGGCTCTTTAATGTCGGTTTCCATGATTGATCACCTATCTTGGTGCTTTGTGTAAAAAGAGGTATGGTTTTTCCGGTTTTCCATGGTTATGTTGTTCCAAGGATCTTTGCCACCAGATCCACGTACTGTTCTTTCAGTTCATAGACAGAGTTAGTCCCCTCGGCGTTTCGTCTCACGTGCAGGATACCTATCCGGGATGCAATTATGCCGACCATGGATGCGATGGAGTGGTAGGTGATCGCAAACTGCATTCGCACTGTCTCGTAGATCTGTGGTATTGTAAGTGTCCTGACCTTCACGAAGAGGCCGAGCACCTCATGCCGGAGCCCATCCCGGTCACGTGAGAGATAACTTTTGAGTCGATCCTCTATCTCTTTTTTGAGCTCCCCCGGGGATCTCATATGTGCTTGTAATTGGGTATTTTATATATATCTTTTCATTTTATTCATTTATTGGATATTCTGACATCTGGACGACAATTGTCTGACAATTCATGTTCATATCCGTTATAATGACGTCGTCCCCCGGCGGGGTGGTGGGATTAATGGATGAATGGAAGGCTGTGAGTGATTGATAGTCCCGGATACCGTGCCATGGGAGCAGGAAGGGGATTTTGAGGGTGTGTCAACATTGACGTTAGAGATCCCTTCCCCCGGCACTGTATCGGTGGAGAATCACCCGGGGGTAGGGGCTGACGGGGGGGCGGGACGCCCCCGCCCCCATCTTAGCGTATTATCACCGGGGTGATGCCTTTTCGCAAAAAGTATTGTAAAGGATCCGGCCAATCCGCATCCAGATTAGGCACCCGGTCTCCAGTGATGAATCGTCCCGGGAATCCACCGTGGGAGGTTCATTAAACCGGGAAAATACTGGATCGATGACCCAGGGCTCCAACGACCGACAAAGCAACACTCTTTATCATTTCACAATTCTTACACTGATACAGCATGGAATTTGCCAGATACAACGTCAACAGATACTCCCCGCGGCAGATGGTGGCGCTGCCGCTGGTTATCCTCCTCCTGGCGCTGATGGTGCTCGGTTACACCACTTTAACCACGGGCCTGCCCGTAACGCCGGGCATCGACTTTGCGGGAGGAACGGCGGTCACCCTCTTCACATCCGAGAGCAAAGAGACGATGGAGGCTGTCTTCGCCGGCTATCCTCTGCTGTCTGTGGGTGAGGGGATCGGCGGGGGGAGGTACATCCAGTTCGGACCGATGGATGATGCAGAGTATCAGAGCCTGGTAGCACTCATAAACGAGCGTTATCCGGACGCAAAGATTGACCAGATCGGCGAGACGTTTGGAGAGACGCTCCGGAGTCAGGCGTTCCTCGCCCTGCTCTTCTCGTTCATCGGTATGACCATCGTGGTCATGATAGCGTTCCGAAACCTTGTGCCAGCAGGTGCGGTCGTCCTCTCGGCCTTCGCCGACATAGCCGTCAGCGCGGCAGTCATGCAGGCACTGGGGATCCCGCTCTCGCTCGGGACGACTGCCGCACTCCTGATGCTGATCGGCTACTCTGTCGACAGTGATATACTCCTGACCACACGGCTACTGAAGCGCAAGGGGAAACTCGACGAGAAACTTGCCGGCGCGTTCAGGACGGGGATCATCATGACAACCACGACCCTTGCGGCCATCGCCGCGATGTGGGTCGTCGCAACAGCCGGACAGATCCAGATCATAAGTGAGATCGCAAGCGTCCTCCTGATAGGTCTGGTGGTCGACCTTATGAACACCTGGATGCTGAACGCCGGGATCCTCAAGGGATACATCCTCCGGGGGGAGAAGAGATGAATAGCAAAACCCTCAAGAAACTTCTCAAAGACTGGCGGGTCGCTCTGCTGCTCCTGCTGGTCGTCGGCTCCCTTGTCGGGATCTACCTTATCCCTCCAAACCCTGAGAAAGGGTTTGAAGGGAACCTCCAGTTCGGTCTTGACCTTGAGGGGGGTTCATGGCTCCAACTGGAGTTCCAGTCGGTGGTCGTGGGCTACTCGACCACGGGATCGGTTGATGACCTTGTGACTAACCTTCAGACGGCCCTTGATACCGAGGTCATACGTATAGATGAAAATCACCTTGAGATCCGAAAGGACATCCAGCGTGATGACCTTGAACCGATCTTTGCCGAATCAGGCGCCTCGATCGTAACCTACCAGAAGGGTGTGTCCGCCTACACCGCGGACGAGGTTAAGCGAATCCTCAACGAGAAGGTGAATGCTCTCGGGATGCAGGACGCAAGGATCCACCTGCTCACTCCGACGGGCAGCGGTTTCCCCCAGTATGTGCGGATAGAACTCGCCGGCGTTGATATGGCAACCGCCCAGGAGATCGTCGGCAAGCAGGGTGTCTTTGAGATCCGGATCCAGACCGCTGGAAACGAGACACAGCATGTTCTCTACGGTGATGTGATAACAAGTGTCAGTGTGCCGCAGAAGGATCCATACACCCAGGAGTGGGGTGTAGGGTTCACGCTCTCCGATGCCGGAGCGGAGGCATTCAGGGAGGCCGCCCTCAGGTACGGCGCTGTGGACAACCCCTCGGCTCACCATCTCATAATGCTCCTTGACAACAAGACTGTCTACAGTGCTCCGCTCTCAAGCGACCTTGCGGCACAACTCCGGTCGGCCCCGGTCAGGTCGCTCTCAGCCACCACAGGCACCGGCGATGCGGGGCTTGATGCGGCGATGGCGCTTGAGATCCACCTGCGGGCAGGCGCCCTGCCGGTCAAGGTGGATATAGTCGGCTCAGGGTCGGTGCCTGCGGCGCTCGGAGAGCAGTTCAAGACGATGATTGTCGTTGCCGGGCTGCTTGCGCTGCTGACTGTAGGGCTCGTTGTATATTACCGATACCGCGAAGCCGCGATCGTGCTCCCGATGGTTGCGATCAATCTCTCGGAGATCATCATCCTGCTCGGGATCGCACGGTTCGTAATCCAGCTCGACCTTGCCACCATCGCCGGGCTGATAGCGGTGATGGGTACCGGGATAGACCAGCTCGTCATCATCACGGATGAGGTGCTCCACGAGGGCCGGGTCCCATCGCCGAGCCTCTACATGAAGCGCTACGAACGGGCGTTCGGGATCATAGCCCTTTCTGCTGCAACGGTCATCATCGCCATGCTGCCGCTGGCGCTGATGGATCTCTCCACCCTCCGGGGGTTTGCCATAATCACCATACTCGGTGTCCTGATCGGCATACTTGTCACCAGGCCTGCCTATGGAAAGATAATTATGGCGATACTCTCGAAATAACAACCCTACACAAACTTTATTGCCCCGTTTTTACACAGTGTTTGAACGGGTATATCCGTATGGGAAAACCGGTTTTAATGGATTTTTTTGCCGAGTGGTGCGGTCCGTGCCACCAGCAGTCACCCATCATCGATGAACTCAGGAAGAGAATGGGCGATCGGGTTGAGATCAGGAAGATCGATGTCGGTGTTGATTCTGAGGAGACGCGGCGGTATGCTATGAAATACGACCTTCAGTTCGTACCCACGCTGGTCATAGAGAAGGACGGACAGATCGTCCGGAAACTGGTGGGTGTCCAGGACCTGGCCACTCTTGAGAGCATCCTGAAACCGCTGGTGGAGAAGTGAAGATCGGGATCGTCGGCGGAACCGGTGAGATCGGGGAGGGTATGGCGCTCCGCCTCTCGCCGAGGTATGACGTGATTGTAGGGTCGCGGGAGGAGGCTAAAGCGGTCATGACCTGCGAGGCCTGTCGGGAGACACTTGAGGGGCAGGGCATCTCCTGCAGCCTGGTCGGCGCCTCCAACCAGGCTGCGGTTGACGGGGCGGATCTCGTTGTCCTGGCGATACCCTTCAAACACGTGGCGCCAACCCTGAAGACGCTGGGGGGATTTGAGGGCAAGATCGTTATCAGCCCCGTCAACCCGATCGAGCGGGAGACCTACTTTTACTACGCCCCGCCGCCCGAGGGCTCGGCGGCGATGATGATAAGAGGTATGCTTCCCGCGACCGCGACCGTATGCGCAGCGTTCAACAACGTCGCTGCAAACAGGTGGAAGAAGATTGACGAGGAACTGGACTACTCGGTTGCTGTCTGCTGCGACGATCCGGCAGCCAAACAGACGGTGATGGAGATGGTCAACAACGTCTCACGCCTCCGCGCCTACGATGCGGGACCGCTTGCGGTCGCATCGATGGTCGAGAGCGTAACACCCCTCCTCCTAAACATCGCCCGGTTCAACAGGATGCGGGATGTCGGCGTCAGGTTCATCTAATACCTCTTTTCGTAACCGGATCACCGGTCTCGCGCGCCAGGTCTTCGCTATCTGCGATGCTTCCGGCGACACCCTGCCAGGTTCGCCCCTCATGAGAGTGCCTTCTCCCGTATCATCGAACACACCCCGCGCCTCAAGCGGCATGCAGATATCCCGGCGCGAACAGAACCATCCTGCAGCAACGCCGGGGTGGCTGGAATGCTGGATCAGGAGTTCAAACGGATTGGGGATCGCCTCTTTAGAGAGGGGCTGGTCGGAGCAAATTTCGGGAATATGAGCATTCGGACGGAGGGAGAAGGCGGTTTCTTCATCACAAGAACCGGTGCCTGCCTCGATTCCGGAGATATGCCGGTCTTCGTGCCCTATGAGGGCGATGCCCCGCCGGAGGCCTCGAGCGAGTACCGCGTCCACCGGGCGGTATATCGGACGACACCTCACCGTGCAATCGTCCACGCCCACCCGGTTCACGCTGTCGCCGCATCACTCGATCTCGACTTAATACGGCCAGTCGACAGTGAGGGGAGAATGCTCTGCCCGGAGATCCCGGTTGTTACCGGAGAGCCCGGAACCGATGAGATCGCAAGAAACGTCGCCGAAGCGCTCATCAGCGGGCGTATCGCCATAGCCAGAGGGCACGGGACGTTTGCCGCCGGAGAGACCCTGGATGAGGCGTATATCTACACCTCAATCGCCGAGTATGCCTGCCGGATCCTCATCCTATCGGGGAGGCTTCGGAGGGTTGCGTAACTGCTCGATCTGGCGGATCGTCTCGCGTTGAAATCCGAGCAGCATATCGCTTATGACCCCGAACATGAACATCTGGAATCCCATCATGATCAGCAGGACGGTGAGGATTGTAAGCGGCAGGTGCTCGATGTTCTTGAACCACTCGAGAACCACGTAGATGCCGATGACCCCGCCTATGATCGAGATGATGAGCCCGATGATCCCGAAGTAAAAGATCGGGTTGTTCATCTTCGCAAGACGGTATATGGTTGAGAAGATCCTTAGACCGTCCTGGAGGGGATTTAACTTGGTGACCGTCCCCGGTCTTGCAGAGTAGCGGACGGGAACGACCGCTACCCTCTGCCCCGTTCTCACCGCCTCGACCGCCATCTCCGTCTCGATCTCAAATCCGGCCTCTTTAAGGTTCATCTGCCGGATCGAGTGAAGGGTAAAAGCGCGGTAGCCCGAGAGGATGTCGTGGAGATCCTTACCGTGGGCGACCCTGAAGACGTGGTTAAGGATCTGGTTGCCAAGAAGGTTTAACCTCGTAAAAGCCCCTTTCTCCGGGCAGGCCAGGCGGTCTCCGATGACGTGGTCAAACCCTTTTCCGAGGGGCTCAAGCATCCTCTCCGCATCATCCGGGGAGTATGTCCCGTCGCCGTCGAGCATCAGCACGCGGGGTTTGTCTATGATCTCCAGAGCCTCTAAGATGGCGTTGCCCTTCCCTTTCCCTGTCTGCGTCCGCACTACCGCTCCCGCGGCGCGTGCTATCTCGGGCGTCCCGTCGGTGCTGTTTCCATCGATGACAAGGATGTGCTCATAGCCGCGCTCCTTAAACCCCCTGACCAGGTCACCGATCGTCGGGGCTTCGTTCAGCGTCGGGATGAGGACACAGACCTCGTCGCGCTCGATGCTCATCGAATGTACTATATCCCGGTCAGGAACAATAAGCACTTCGTATGCACATAGCCAAACCGGGGCTGCGCGCTCTAGGTGTCGCGGAGAGTTACTCCGGCCGCGAATACTCCACGCTTGCCGGTGTGGTCATGCGTAAGGATCTCCGGATCGACGGCGTGGGTTTTGCCAGGGTGACCGTTGGTGGCATGGATGCAACCGATGCGGTCATCCGGCTCTACAGCCGTCTTGGACGCCGGGATATCAACTTCCTGATGATCGGCGGAAACGTCATCGCCTGGTATAACATCATCGACCCTGCAGCAGTGCACGAGGCGACAGGTCTCCCGGTAATCATCGTCACATACGAGGAGTCGGAGGGTCTGGAGGAGGATATCCGCCGCCACTTCCCGGGCGACGATGCAAGACTCGTCGCATACCGGAGGCTCGGTGAGAGGATGCCGGTCAGGCTGCGGTCCGGCTGCACCCTCTTCATCCGCTCCTGCGGCATCGCAGGGGAAGATGCTGCGCGGCTCTGCAACGGTTTCACCTACGAAGGAAGGGTGCCCGAACCTATCCGTGTGGCTCGACTCATCGCGAGAGGGGTTGTCCGCTCCTCAGGAAGTCCGGGGCTCGCCCCTGACAACCATGACCGTTGAGGTTGCGTGATCGACAACGTATGAACTGGTGCTCCCCAGGAATAGGCGGCCGAGCCTGCCCTTGCCGTGCGACCCGACGACTATCAGACCAGCGCCGATCTTACGCGCAAGCGCGATGATCTCCGCACCGGGGTGCCCTAACTGTTTGTGGATGGTTACCGGGACACCGGCGGCCGCCGCGGTCCTCTCCGCGTCAGCCAGGATCTCGTCGGCCTCCCGGTCGAGGGCATCAAGGAGGGCCTGCTGTGCGACATCGGGTGGAGGTAGATCGCTCAGGGCAAGCGCGGGGTATGCAGCGGTCTGGATGATGTGCACGACGTGCACCGGGATCTCCATCGCGCTGGCAACGGCAAGCCCCTGTTCAAGCGCCCTCTGGCCGATATCCGAGCCATCTACCGCCACAAGTATCGATCTGAACATAACACTCTCTTAGGAGTGTCCCTGTAGAAAAAGCATGACCCTCGGGTCTTCAGGCCCGCACTGCATCTTTTGAGATCACCTTCCCGTCGCGTTTATCGATGATCTCGACGCAGACCTTGGCACCTGGGTAGAGGGTCGTATCGGTGAGGTCTATATCTATCCTCTCGCCAGGGTTCCAGTATTCGGTGCGGCAGCCCGCACCGCCTATGGTCTTCACCCCGTAATGATGCGACGGGATGAAGAGGTAGCCGTTCAGGGTCTGGACTATACAGACCTTCTGGCCGTTCACGTAGAAGACCGCCTTAAGGCAATCGTTCTCGTATACCGTGCTGCCGTTGTTGAGGAGGGTCACCCTGCTCGCGTAGGTCATTTTGCCGGTAATCGCGCTGTGGTGCGAAATCCCTGTTATGATGATGGGTGGCTGCGCCGGTTCCGCCCACGACCAGGACGGGATCATCGCAAGCAGCATCAGCAGGACAAGAACGGCAAGTATGACGGTGACACCGACCAGGATGAGAACGCCGTGGGTCTCAGAAACACCGCTCTCGCTGGCTGCAGTCCGGCGAGAGGGGCCCGCCGACCTCCTGGGCGATCGGGTTCTATTAATCCATTCCGTAGATCCGGGCAAGGCTCTGGCAGAGTCTGCAGGTGTATCGATCCAGGTCTCTGCAGATATCAAGTCTCCTGTTCCACCCGATGACAGCGGCATGCTCCCACTGGATCCCCTCAAAAACTTCTTCCTCCGATATGACAAAGACCTTCGGATATGATCTCAGTCTTATCCGCTCCTCACAGAGGCGACTCCTGGCAGATACAGCGGCCGGGTGACACGCGGGAGAGAGCGGCGGGTGGAGATCCTGTTTGGCGCCGGGAGGTGGGTGGTCAGCCGCAAAAGACGTCTCACCGCAGTGGTGGTTCCGAGGCCATCAAACCGTGAGCGAACTGGTTTTAGGGGCTCAGACTCGCCCTGGACAAACTTACTTTTCCTCAAAGCAACAAGATGAGTATCATGGCAGAACCAGAGCGGCTGCCCGGATACCTGCGCCTCCACCGCAGCGGCGAACTGGAGGAGCGGGCAGAGAGGGCGCATGAGGTGCTCCGCGACTGCGTTCTCTGCCCTCGTGAGTGCCATGTGAACCGCATAGAGGACGAGACCGGGTTCTGCCGGACGGGTCTCCTGCCGGTGGTTGCAAGTTACAACCCGCATTTTGGCGAAGAACCGCCGCTTGTCGGCCGGAGGGGGTCTGGAACAATCTTCTTTTCGGGCTGCAGCATGCGGTGTGATTACTGCCAGAACTTCGATATCAGCCAGGGAGGGGTCGGTTACGCCATCTCCTGCGACGACCTCGCCGGGGTCATGCTCCGGTTGCAGGAGATGGGGTGTCACAACATCAACCTGGTCACGCCCACACATGTCGTTCCACAGATCCTCCGGGCGGTCACCATGGCCGCTGGCCGTGGTCTGCGCATACCGCTGGTCTACAACAGCGGCGGATACGACTCTGCGGAGACGCTGCGACTCCTTGACGGTGTCATCGATATCTACATGCCGGATGCAAAATACGGGCGGGACGATGCGGCGCTGGCGCTCTCGCACGCGCTGAACTACACCGCCAGCATGAAAGCTGCATTAAAGGAGATGCACCGGCAGGTCGGCGACCTGGTGATCGAGGACGGTATCGCTCTCAGAGGCATGATAATCCGGCACCTTGTGCTACCGGCGAACCTTGCAAACAGCGAGATTGTTATGGAGTTCATCGCCCGGGAGTTGTCACGTGACTCATACGTGAACGTCATGGCCCAGTACCGCCCGGCAGGGAGAGTGCTGCAGGGCAGGCTAAACCCTGAGTTTGCAGTGCTGCGGCGTCCGATCACCGCGGAGGAGTATGCCTACGCTCTCCGATGTGCGCGGGAGAACGGTCTTTATCGCGGGATCTTCTGAGAGGGGCCGCAAAAAGACTATCTGGTTGAACGGGAAGATTATACTCTTGATTAGAGGTGAAAGACAAGGGCTGGCTCCGGTATGCGGCGATGACCGATACCGGTATGCGTGAGCGAAACGAGGATGCCTTTTTCGCCGGCAGGGTGAGCGGCTACCATCTCTTTGCCATCGCAGACGGCCTCGGGGGGCACGCCTGCGGGGATGTCGCAGGCAGGATGGCGGTCGAGATCCTGGAGGAGGCCGCCAGCGAAGAACTCTCTGCGTTTGATCCTGCGGAGGCGCTCAAACGTGCGTTCCGGCGGATAAACACCGCGATCTTTGCCTTCAACCGTGAACGTGGCCTGAACGCCGGAACGACGCTTTCGGTGGCGATTGTGGGAGATGCGGGCAGGTGCTGGATCGGCACTGTCGGCGACAGCAGGACGTATATCATAACACCATCCTCGGTCTGGCACACGCGCGACCATACCTACGTCCAGAGCCTGGTGGACGCAGGGATGATATCCCCGGCAGAGGCGTTCTATCACCCGGCAAAGAACATCCTGACCAGGGCGCTTGGTCTGGAAGCCCGTGTGGAGATGGATCTCGACGAGAGGGAGCTCTCTCCAGACTCAGTCCTGCTGCTCAGTTCTGACGGGCTTCACGACTACGTCCCGGGGGATCTCATCCAGCAGATCGTGATGGCAAACGATCCGGATACGGCGTGCCGGAAGCTGATCGATGCCGCCAGGGAAGCCGCAAGCACCGATAACACAACGGTCATCGTCGCGAAACCCCTGCTTATCGTCCGGCATCCCTGAGCGCCTCAACGATGGCCGCGCGGACAGCCTCCACGCTCTCGGTATCGAGGGCCTGGCGCAGCGCCCTGATCGCCTCCCTGCCGCCGATCTGACCGAGGGAGCGGGCGGCGCTCCGCCGCACAAACTCGTTTTCGTCGTGCTGAAGGGCTGCAAGGCTGGCGACCGCCCGGGAGTCGCCGATCAGCCCGAGCCCTTTTGCCGCCATGTAGCGGACGTGGTCCTTGCTGTCCTGCAGGGCGGAGAGAAGAGGGTCATACGCTTCATGCCCGCCGATCAACCCGAGCGTCTCGGCCGCACGGTAACGCACCCTCCAGTCAGTGCTCTCCAGCAGCGAGATGCAGGCGGGCACGGCCGGTCTTCCGATAGCCACAAACCCGCGCATCGCCTCCTCCCGCACCCCCTTCTCCGGGTCTGAGAGCATCGAGATGAGTTCCTTTATCCGGCTGTCCAGACGATCGCCTCCGGGTGAGATATTCTTCGGGGTCATGGTGGTCTCACATCCGCGGTGTATGATGGGGACATCGATCATACGTTGCAGCGACCGCATAATAAGTCCTCAGGCCCCCGGCTAGACGCTGGAGGCGGGCCGTTATACCGGGGGGCGCCTTATGCTCATCAGATCAGATTTCCGATGAGATAGAGTATAAGGCAGACTGAAAGAAAAATTCCCGTTCCGGGTATGACTCTCCCGAGAGCATTGAATATGGGATCGCTTGCAAACCTGTTCTCCTCAGCGTACATGGGAGTGTGTTCTTTATCAGAGGATATATATTTTTTTATTAGAATAAAATATAAACCAACTATTTAACGTTTTCCAATTATTTTTCCCGTGGAAATGCCGTATTTCACGAATTACAGAAAGTTACGGGGTTTGGCAATACAAACAGCGGAAGTGTGAACTGATCCTTATTAAACAGAGTGGAGAGAACGTTCCGCCAGACCGGAGAAAAAAATGACGCCCAGGACGGAATTCGAATCCGTGTCGACGGCGTGACAGGCCGTCATGATAGGCCACTACACTACCTGGGCACATCGTTGTGAGGATCCCGCCTCCCGGATTCGAACCGGGGACATCGCGGTAGCCGCGCAGTTCGCCCGAAAGCGATGACCATACTACAGCCGCGCACTCTACCAGTCTGAGTTAAGGCGGGTCCCTGCTCTAACATGGTTAGAGCGATTTGATATTAAACATTTCGCAGAATCGGGGACTGTTGCGGAGGAGGCCATCAAACCAACAGCCGCACTGGTTTGATAAACCTCTCCGTGTCCAGTCCATGGACGGTCCATGGACAGATCCCGGGGGGTGGCCGGGATCTGTATGAAGATGCTGCCTTCATCTTCATGCGGTATGCCTCTGGTCACAGCGGCATGGTGCGGTTTTTTTGCGAGACGGCATTGAGGGGAGGTGGGGATGTTTCCACTCCCACAACGAAATACGTTCCCCCTCCCCACGGGGGTTGATTCCCGATTGATACAGTGCCAGGGGTGTGCATCACCTCACCCGGTTCCCGGTGAGAAACTCCCCGAAGATCCTGTTTCCTCCCCGTGCACGGTATCCGGGGCTATCGCCAGACACTGCCCGCCCCCTCTGGAGGGGGCGGGAGGAGGCCGCGGTAGCGGCCGGGAGGTGGGGGTAGTCTATGAATACCGTTCAACCATAGACACAGGAGACCCCCTCCCCACGGGGGCGATTCTCCCATGGACACAGTGCCACGGGAGGAGACCACTACTTCGCGGTCTCACCTGATACTCCCTGAGATCCGGTTTCCGTCCCCCGTGCACGGTATCCGGACTATCGCCATGACTGCCCGCCCCCCCTATGAAGGGGGCGGGAGGAGGCCGCGCGAGCGGCCGGGAGGCGGGGGTTGGTCGGCGTAAACCGTTCAACCAGGAGCGGGCAGTCGTAATACCGGGAAGAAACGGGGAGTTTATATCACAGAACCGTTGATTCGATAGCTTCTTGCGACGACCGACTTCCCCCCCGGGATTTCCGCATCACCCCCCAGGCGACACATCCCTGACCGGCTCGATCCTGGTCGCGGGCAGGATGACAAGATTGTATGCGTCATGATCGCGGTTGAACCGGACGAGAACACCATAGAACTGGACGATATCACCATAGGCGACTCCATCGAGCACGTCGCGGTTCGGGCCGCGGAGGCTCGCGGGAATGACAGCGTAGACCGGGTCTGCGGGCGTCCCGTCACAGACCCTGTAGACCTTCGTCCTGGCATCGCCCAGGTTCCCTGATATAAGCGAACCGACGACGTTTATCTTCCTGTCGCGGTGCTGCCGGAGATGAGATAGAGGGGCAAACTTCGCCCCCGGCGGAACGCGGTATGTGTGCTGCGTCTTTCCATCCTTTCGAAGGAGCGCAGACGAGTACTTGATATCGATATTGACGAACCTGTAACCCTCTTCGCGCGCCGCGAGGGACTCCATCAACCGGGTCGGCCGGATCGCGGCCTTCTGCTCGAACGTCCAGCACCGCGCCGGGCTGCAGGCCGTTCCGCGGATGAACGAGCAGGGGCTGTATACGGTAAGCCCCCGGTCCGCGATCGCTATAACCGTCCGGCGCATCGTGGTCGAGTTGGCGAGGTCAGCGGGTTCCACGACAACGATCGTCCCGTCGGGCGAGAGCCGGCCTGCAAGAGCGGCGACCAGGTCGGCACGCTGCTCGACCTCCAGGTGACGGAGCTCGTTCAGAACGTTCGAGAAGACCATGAGGTCTATACCGCCAGGGATCTCGGCGGGCTCAAGAGCCTCTATATCGGCGAGTAGAGGTCCATGCACCCGCACCCTCTCCCCCGCCGCTGCCAGAGCGGCGGCCGGGACGATGGCGTTGTAAGCCTCCAGGCTCTCCTCAGAGCGCTCTACAGCGTAGACCTCCGCTGTCCCGATTCCGATCCTGCCCATGAGATCGATGACGGCGAGCGGCACCACCCCCGGCCCGGTGCCGAGATCGAGGATACGCATATGCTGTTTTGCAAGCCCCTGATCGATGATCTGCCACAGGATATGCTCAAACTGCACCACGTAGACCGGCGCATGGTAGACCAGGTAACCGAGGACGTGGTAGGCCTTCCGGTAACTCACCTGCCGCTCCTTCCAGTATCGGCTCTTCTGGGCAAGGATGGCATTTGCTATCCGGTCGAGCACCGCCGGGTCGTTCCAGGGCTTCCCGGTCTTCTTCTCTATGTATGACTCGACCAGCCGCTCGATGCCGCCGGGGAGGCGTGGTTTCTCAAGGAACGCTGTCTGGCGTTTTCGCCCGGCATCATCGACCCTGAGTGCCGCAGAGGCATCTCGCCCACTCACGACGATCCTGCACCCCTCTCCCGTCCCAGCCGGAAGGCGGTTGTGTTTACATCTACCGTCTTTGGCGGCACGCACCGCCGCACAGCCTCTTCCAGGCTCTCCGGCCTGAGCGGGATCTCCGCCGACGCCGCCCCGAGCATGACGATGTTCTGGGAGAGGATGTTTCCTGCCTCCTCTGCGAGTTCCGCTGCATCGATACAGGTGAGATCGAGGTCAGCGAGGGCGTTAAGTATGCTCTCCTCGTCCGGGGCCTCCATACCCTGCTGGTAGACCGGCGTCGGGACGACCAGGTGCCGGTTCACGATAAGCCTCCCGTCGGCAGAGAGGTAGTGGCGGTATCGGAGTGCCTCAAGCAGGTCGAAGGCCATAAGGAGGTCGGCCGTCCCGGGCACTATAAGAGACCCGTATCTGCCGTCGATCCGGACATGGCTCTCCACCGACCCTCCGCGCTGCGCCATGCCGTGGGTCTCGGCGCTGCGCACGCTCCGGTTCTCGATGATGCACGCCTCGCCGATGACGTTTGAGGCGAGAACCGTCCCCTGGCCGCCGATCCCGACGATCAGGATATCAAACGATGGCTTCATCTCCGTCCCTCCAGTATGATCGCGCCCGACGGACATATATCGGCGCAGACACCGCAACCGGCGCAGAGTTCGGTGATCACCGCGGTCTCATCTGAAAACGCGATCGCCGGGCAGCCGAAAGCCCGGCACGTGCCGCAACCCGTGCACCGGTCGGGGTCGACCGTATAGGGTTTGCGGCGGATGCCGTACCTGCGTGCAATCATGACACAGGGCTGTTTTGCGATGACCACCCTGACGCCGTCCCGCTCTTTTGCCCGGCGGAAGGTTTCAAGCAGCAGCGGGAGGTCGTAGGGGTCGACCGTCTCGACCCAGGAGACGCCGCATGCACGAGAGATCGCTTCAAGCGAGATCGGGGTGCTCTCCTCGCCGTTGGCCCTGACCCCTGTGTTTGGGTTGGGCTGGTGGCCGGTCATGGCGGTGGTCCGGTTGTCCAGGATGACAACGACCATATCGGCGCCGTTGTAGACGGCGTTCAGGAGCCCGGGGATCCCGGTGTGAAGGAACGTCGAGTCGCCTATGGTGCAGACGACCGGGCGCTTCTCCCCTGAGCGGGCGATCCCGCTCCCGACGGTGATCGAGGCTCCCATACATATGGTTGTGTCCACGGCGCCGAGCTGGAGGCCCAGGGTGTAACACCCTATGTCGCTTGGGAATATGCCATCGCGAAAGACCCGGCGCATCGCATAAAACGTCGAGCGGTGCATGCACCCGGCGCAGAGGATCGGCGGCCGGGGCGGGACTCCCGGAACGGGGTTGACGGCCGGAAAGGTCGTCGACGCGGTCATGCCGGCCGCGGCAAGGGCGTTGACGACCGTTGCCGGGGTGAACTCTCCCTCGTAGGGGACTGTGCCGTTCATCTTGCCGTAGACGTCTGTCTTCGTCGCCACCCGCCGGACGACCTCCTCTATAACGGGGTCGAGTTCCTCGACGACAAGGACCCTGCTGTGCTGGTCGACAAACTCGCGGAGCCAGTCCTCATCGATCGGGTAGGCGCCGATGATCGCAAGCGAGACGTCGTCGCCAAGCACCTCCTGGACATAGGCGGCCGAGACGCCGCCTGTGATGACGGCGGTCCTCCCCCGGACGGTGCAGCGGTTGTAGCCGAGTTCTGAGAGCCGCTGTCTTATGGCCGGCTGTTTGGCGTTCAGGGCCTTGTGCAGCGGTCGGGTGTGGGCGGGGATGACCACGTACTGTTGAGGGTTGCGGTGGAACGCGGCAGTCCGGTGCTCCGTGCCGACCTCCCCGAGGTTCACATCGCCTTTGGAGTGGCAGATGCGGGTTGTGGGCCGGAGGATTACCGGCAGCCCGAACTCTTCGGAGAGGGCAAAGGCGTCACGGGCCATGTCGTGCGCCTCCTGTATGGATGAGGGGTCCAGGCATGGGATCCGGGCGAAATGGGCATACCGCCGGGTGTCCTGCTCGTTCTGGGAACTGTGCGCGAAGGGGTCGTCCGCGGAGAGGATGACGAGCCCCCCGGTCACGCCGGTGTAGGCGCTTGTCATCAGGGGGTCGGCCGCCACGTTCAACCCGACGTGTTTCATTGTGCAGATCGCGCGCAGCCCGCACCAGGCGGCGGCGAGCGCGTTCTCGAGGGCGACCTTCTCGTTTGTGGACCACTCCAACTTGAGGGGACGCTCCTCCTGCACCCGGAGGGTGTCTATAACGTCGGAAGACGGTGTCCCTGGATAACCGCTGGCAAAGTCGATCTCTGCCTCCAGGCATGCATGAGCAATGGCCTCGTTTCCTAGCAGGTATTGTATTGTCATTGTTATACTCAAGTGTACCTGAATCCTCGGCATTGAAGATAGCGATCTGGTCTCCTTCCGGGTCTCCGGGAAGGTTCTGGAGGGTAGGGGGTGGTTCCAGAGGTTGAAACACCGCTACGGTGACACGCAGGTGACAGAGGATTGGGTGGTCCGCGAATGCCGTTCAGCCAGAAACGTCGAGGAAGATACTACACACTTATAACCGACCGTGACCATACACTAAACCGAGGATATTGACATGGGTGGCATAAAGAACTCAACGTATCTTGATGTCAAGAAGGCACTCTCCCGCCGGTTCTCTCCGCAGGATGGCTGGCAGTACGAGTGGAAACCCCTCTACGGCAACGTGCAGCCCGACTGCCTGCTATCCCGCCGGGTTGCCGGCAGGACGGAGCGGGTTGTGGTGAGCGTGGATATGGCGCCAAAAGTCAGTGCAGATGCCGTCAAAAAACTGCAGGAGATCTGCCGGGGGCTTGCCGCGGCGAATATCACCGTCGACAGGGCGGTCCTGGTTGTACCGGCGGGTGCGGCCGTTCCCGAGGTTCCCGCGGGGATCGAGGTCCTGGAGACGGACGCCTGGCAGGTCGTCAGCGGCCGGATCATATGGTCAAAGAACCTCGAGCGTAACGCCGTCCTCCAGCAGGAACTTGCAAAGAGAGGCACGGCGTAAGGCGCCCCGGCCTCTCAACCCCTTTTCTCACATCCCGAAATCAAAGAGCGTCGTCCGCGAAGGGTCGATGTCTTCCCAGTTCCACCCCAACGGCTCGATGATCCGCGATATGGGGCCTTTGAGCGTCTTCTCAAGCATCGTCTCCCAGTCGACGACGAACTCCGGCGGCACCTGGTCGCCGTACTCAAAACAGATCACGTCCGTCCGCGGGTACTTCTCCGTCACAGCCTTGATGTAGACCCGTTTGGGCTTGCTGCCGCGCTTAAAATCAGCCCCGAGAAACTCGTTTGAGTACCTCGCACCCCGGATATGGGCATCTTCGGTCTCGTAACTATCCAGGCTCTTTCCTATCCCGCCCGGAATACCCGCCTCATCCAGGGAAAACTCGCCGCGGCGATACCTCCTGATGACGTCGCGGAGGTACTCCCGCACCTCCTCAAAACTATCCCCCCGAAGGATCATCTCAAGGACGGTGTGCTGCACCTCGCGTGTGATCTGCGGCGAATCGCTGCGCCGGATCTCAAACCCGACAACATCGATCTCGTTGACCTCTTTGCCCTCCTTCCAGACCAGGTGGCCGGCATACCGCTTCTTTCTGCCGGCCTGGAAAAAGCGGCGGTAAACCTTCTCGAACTTGATCGAGAAGTAATGCTTATCGGCGTTCAGTTCGGTCTTTGCAAACTCGTCGTAACTCGCGTTCACCTGCGCCTCGATCCCCCTTGCACGAGCGATGGTCTCCTCCAGGGTTCCCGGCGGCATCTCCACCATACATGAATCGGTGTCGCCGTAGAGGACGGTGTAGCCCAGTCTGGTTATGAGATCCCGTGTGTGCCGGATGATCGCCCGGCCGACCGACGTGACGGCAGACCCGATCTCGCGATCGTATAACCTGAACCGGGGATAGCCCGAGACACCGTAGTAGGAGTTCATGAGCACCTTCAGGACGCTCTGCTGGAGGTCGTATAGCACGTACTCCGGCGACCCGAAGGGATACCGGTCACGGAGACGTTTGCGCTCGTCCCTCTCCTTCAAGAGTTCAGCAAGGATGCTCCTCGTCAGCCCGTCCGGTTCGCGGGAGAACCGGACACCGTTTGGGGCGCGCAGTTCTCCGTTCGGGTTCTTCGTCTCGGGCGAGGCGTTGATGGTCATCATCGCCATAGGGTAGAGAGACTTCAAATCAAGAACCACAACGTTCTCCCGAAGACCGATGATCGGCTCAAAGACCACCGCCCCCTCAAACTCATCCCCCGCGGCATGCCCTTTAGAGGGGAGGACAAACCTCCCTGACGCCTTCCGCAGGACGTATATATCGATGACGTTTGACGAGTTCAGTGTCCTGTCGAGCGGACAGCCGACGTAGCGTGCGATCTCCCGGTAGAACTCGATGATGCTTTTCTTTCTGTCGATCCCAACACAGAGTTCGACGTCGCGGTAGTTGTACTCCACAAGGTGTGCCGGTTCCGACCGCCAGAGGTCGGTTACAGTCCCGCCGTAGCGGACCTTTGTCACATCGAGTTCCTCCCCGGCGATCGCGTCAAGCCTGTAGGACTCTTTCTGGGCCTGGTGCATCTTCCGGTAGGCGGCAAGGAGATCAAAGACCGCCCGCCCCCGTATGGCGTCGCGTTCCGTCCGCCCCGGCAGACGTGCCAGGTCTTCCGCCCGGAGACCAAGCGCCGCCATCCGCCTTATGATGTAGGGTATATCAAAGTCAACGAAGTTCCAGCCTGAGAGTATGTCAGGGTCACGCTCCTTTATGTAGTCGGCTAGCCCGCGGAACATAGAGATCTCGTCCGGGTAGCGGAGAACACTGTGCCGGTCATTGATCCGGAACTCGGGCGCGTCGCCGGGCTCCACCCCCGGCTGCCATAAGAGGGTTGTGTAATCGTCCCTAAACGAGTCCCAACAGGTCACAGCTATGACCGGGTCGCGCTCGGGCTCCGGGAAACCGCGCTCGTCCACACACTCTATATCCATTATGCAGACCCGGGCGGGAGCCTTGACATCTGCCGGTTTCAGGTCCTGATACGCGACAACGAGGGCACCATCCGGCGATCGAGCGGCGTTTGCAGGAACCTCGACACCCCCGGTGAGACCGCAGTCGATCATGAACCGGGTGGTAAACGGTATGTCGGCCTCAAAGTGCGGCGCAAACTTATCGCGAACGTCACGGACGTCGGATGGCCGCCTGGTGTAGAGGCGCCGCAGGGCATCTCCACGTATGGAGCGGTAGGTCGTCCCCGGCTCCACCTCGACCCCCTCCGGGAGGGGTTTGCCGTCGACCTGATCGGCCGGCGCATAAAAGTAAGGCCGGAACCCGGTGACATCAACCCTGACGGCCGTTCCGGAGAGATCCCTCCCGAATATATGTATAACCGGGATCTCAAACCCCGTCCCGGTGCTGTACTCCACCTGGTGGATGCCGACCCCGACCCTCCCGAAGTCGTCCAGGGTGGTCAGAACGGTCTTATCGGGTTCACGTGCCAGATTTGCCATCAAACTTCCTGCAGAGCTGCTGCACAAACGCCCCTGCCTCCGCCATCTTTTCGGACTCCCAGGGGTCAAGTCTCCACTCCTCGATCTCGAGGACGCCCTCACGGCCAATCCTTGCCGGGACACCGAGCGAGCAGCCGGAGAGACCGTATTCACCATCGAGCACACAGGAGCAGGGGAGCACCCGGCGCCGGTCGTGTATAACCGCGTCCAACAGCATCGCGATGTGGTAGGCGGGTCCAAAGACTGTGCCGCCCTTGCCGCGGATCACCTCCATGCTCGCCCCCCGCATCCGCTCAAGGATCGCCTCCCGCTCATTTACCGGGACTTCAAAACCTGTCTTTGAGAAGACCGGCACCTGGTGCTCCCCGTGCTCCCCGAGCACCACGCCCTGTGCGCTGATCCCGGCCTCATGCAGGAACCCCGTGAACCTGGCGCTGTCGAGCTGCCCGCCAAAACCGATGCAGCGTTCGCGGTCGATCCCGATCGACCTCCAGAGACCATAATTGTTCGCGTCCATCGGGTTTGTGACCGTGACGATTACCCGGGGTGACCCCTGCAGGAGTTCGGCGCAGCGTTTCACCACCGGGACGTTGGCCTCCAGGAGGTCGGCCCGTGTCCTGATCTCCGGCGTTCTTGGGGTTCCTGCCGCAAATACAAATATGTCGGCATCCCGCATCCTCTTCGTCTCGGTTGATATGGCAAGATCAAGACCGGTGTGCTGCAGGTCCAGCACCTGCGCCCGGAGGAGGGGCTCGTATACGTCGTATAAAACGATCTCGTCCACAAGACCGAGCACGGCGGAGAGGTAAGCTGTCTCTCCACCCACTTTTCCCGCACCCAGGATTGCAAGCGAGGTCATGTCTATCGATCCTGATCATCTCTTCGTGCACTAGAGCGGACACGAAGACCTTTCCAGTACACTTGGCGCGAGAGTATAATAATACCCAGCTCCTACCTCTTTTTCAATGGTTGTGCTTAATCCAGGCCCGATCGATCTCGGCGGCGTGGGGCTGAAGAACCATCTCATCCTGGCAGCCGGGATCCTTGGCACCACCGGGGCATCGCTTGCCCGTCTCCTCCGGTGCGGTGCAGGCGGCGTGGTCACCAAATCCATCGGCCCGGCACCGATGGTGGGACACCCCGGCCCCTGTCTTGTGGTCCTCGAGGACGGTGTCATCAACGCCATGGGTCTTCCGAACCCATCGGCCGCTTTTACGGAGGAGCTGGACGTTCTTCAGGGCGAACCTGTGATCGCGAGCGTCTTTGGCGGGACGCCGGAAGAGTTCCGGACGGTTGCCGGGTGGTTCACCGGCAGGGTCTCCGGGATCGAGTTGAACCTCTCCTGCCCCCATGCGGAGGGATACGGGGCGGCGATCGGGAGCAACCCTGACATCGTGGAGGAGTGCACCCGGGCGGTGGCCTCGCTGGGGGTTCCGACATGGGTGAAACTCACACCGAACGTCACCGATATCACCGAGATCGGGCTGGCCGCGGAACGGGGAGGGGCTGACGCGATCGTTGCCATCAACACGCTGAAAGCGATGCGGATCTCTACATCGCTGCGGCGGCCGGTGCTCGGGAACCGCTACGGCGGGCTCTCGGGGAAGGCCATATTCCCGGTTGCCGTCCGGTGCGTCTACGACCTCTACGAGGCGTGCTCCATACCGATCATAGGTTGCGGCGGGGTCTCTACTGCGGATAACGTCATCGAGATGATGATGGCCGGGGCGAGCGCGGTCGAGATAGGGAGCGCGGTCATCCATGACACCCGTATCTTTGCCTCGATCGCGGGCGACCTCTACAGCAGTGACGGTCTGGACGCACGCGAGGTTGTGGGGTGCGCCCATGTATGAGGAGATGCCCGTCGGGGTGAGTATAGCCAGGATTGTGGAGGAGACGCCCTCGATCAGGACTTTTTACTTTGACCACGAGATCTCCGCCCGGCCGGGGCAGTTTGTGATGGTCTGGGTGCCGGGCGTGGACGAGATCCCGATGGCTCTCTCCTCTTCGTCCTCGATCACCGTCCAGAAGGTTGGGGACGCAACCGCCGCGCTCTTTGCGATGGGCGAGGGCGACGTTATGGGCATCCGGGGGCCATACGGGAATGGGTTTTCTGCCGGGGGGAGGACACTTGCCATCGCCGGCGGCGTCGGCGCCACCCCGCTGCTCCCCCTGGCGGAGTCAGGGCAGGTTGAGGTCTTCCTCCTCGGCGCACGAACGGCATCCGAGGTCCTCTTTGCCGACCGGATACGCCGCGTGGCGAGGCTGATGGTTGCAACCGACGACGGCACCGCCGGGCACCACGGGTTTGTGACAGAACTCGTCTCAAGGGTTGACCTGGAGGGGTTTGACCGGATCTGTGTCTGCGGCCCCGAGGTCATGATGGCGGCCGTCCTCCGCATACTTGACCGGGCGGGGTGTGCGGGGCGGGGTGAGTTCTCCCTCCAGCGCTACATGAAGTGCGGGGTCGGCCTCTGCGGGTCGTGCTGCATCGACCCCCATGGTCTCCGGGTCTGCCGGGACGGCCCCGTCTTTCCGGGCACCGTCCTGCTTGATAGCGAGTTCGGGCGCTACGCCCGTGATGCAAGCGGGAGAAAGCAGAGGGTGTAAAACTCCTGATTAACAGGAGTCGCGATCGGATGAAGGATCGATCGACTCCAGGTCTTCCATCTTGTTGATGTTTGTAAACGTCAGCAGGCCGGGATCGATCTCGCGGATCTTCTCCACCGGCACGTAGCGTGTCTTCAGGCTCCAGATCATCGGCCGAAGCGATAGAGAGTCGTGTTCGCCCAGGTAGTCGCGCAGCGCCTTTGTCCGGTAGACCGCATGGAGCGGTTCGAGCATATCGGCGTTCCAGCAGGGGATGGCGGCATCGTATCCGACGGCGGCGTCAAAAAGGAGGTTCACAACGCCCGGATGGATGCAGGGCATGTCGCAGGCGGCGACAAAGACATACTCGCCGTGCACGGCAAGCGCTCCTGCATGCAGCCCGCCGATGGGGCCAAGCCCCTGTCGGACGTCAGATATGCACCTGATGCCGTCTAGGTGGGAGAACCGTTCGCACTGGTCGGGGTCGCGCGCAACCACAACGATCTCGTCTGCAACCTCCTGCAGCGTCTCGAGGAGGCGCTCGATGAACGTCCTGCCCTGGAACGTGAAGAAGTACTTCTCCCTCCCGCCGGCACGACGTGCCGCCCCGCCTACAAGGACGATCGCAGACCGCATGAAACTCCCTCTAAGGTAATTCTTCCCTGAACCGGATCAGTTCGGCGATACATGTGTTGCAGGGGGCGTCGATACCATGTTTATCGGCAAGCGCTGCCACTGCGCCGTTCATGAAGTCGATCTCGGTCTTCTTTTTGCGATTGATGTCCTGGAGCATCGATGAGTGGTGGGCGGCGGTTGCGGGCAGTTGATCCTCTCTGAGGTAGTCCAGGTAGGCGTCGGCCGTCTCCCAGGGAAGGACGATACCCTCGGCCCCGGCAACCTTGTAGGCCTCCCTGACTATGGCGGCTACAATCGTCCAGGCGTGCGGGTTGGTGAGCGCCCCGTAGGGGACGTTCATGAGCGCACCCAGCGGGTTGAGCGCGCAGTTGTAGAGGGTCTTTGACCAGATATCGGTCCTTATGTTCGCGGTCGCCTCCGCGCGGATGCCCGCCTCCCGCATAAGGGCGGCAAGCCGCTCTACCGCCGGGTCGGTGCCTGACGGGAATCGACCGAGTTTCATGGGCGCTGCCTCCACGGAGACGTGGACGGCGGCGTCGCCCTGCCACTCAAACCCGGTTATGATCATGGCACCGATGACGCGGTCGGTGAACCTGGCGATGATCTCCTCGTTTCCGATACCGTTCTGGAGGCTCACCACCTCCCGGCCGCTGATGGTGTCTGCGAACTGGCGGCATATAGCCTCCGTCGCGGTGGACTTTGAGGTGATGATGCAGTAGTCAGCATCCTGCCAGCCTGGAGGGATGTCTTCCGAACAACTGAACTTGTAAGTTCCCTCTCCCCATATCCCGGTCATCCGGAAACCCCGCTGCTGCACCGCGTCCGCATGTCGTCTGCGGGCAACAGCATGAACATCAGCGACGCGGGACAACTTTGCGGCAATGGTCAGGCCGACCGCCCCGGCGCCAAGTAGCACGACCTTCATGTTAACTACTATATTATGGACGGCGTTACCTGTTAATTTCTCTCATTTCAGACATGCAGACAGTCCCCTCTCTCTCCATGGCAAGCAGCGCCTCCTTGATCGCGGGATCGGGCGAGAACCCGCCAATTCCGGTCTTTGCAACGACACGGTGGCAGGGGACGACGATGGGTGTGGGGTTCCGTGACATCGCCAGACCTACCACGCGGGGCGCGGTGCCGACCGAGATGGCGATCTCGCTGTATGCGGCGGTCTTGCCGCAGGGGATCCCCCGGACGGCGCGGTAGATCCGGGGATACACGCCCTCGCCCGCGGTTGCGATGCTCTGAAGGTCGGTGAGTCTTGATGGTCTCCCGGCACAGTAGCGCCGGATCTCTTCGGGGACGGCGCCCCCGATCCCCTGGCGTGCAAACCGCACGCGGTAGACCGTGTCGCCCTCCCAGGAGACGTGGACGTGCCAGAGCCCGAACCGGCACGATCCGGTCAGGATCGCCATCTCTTCACCTCCTCCCTGAAGTGGTCAATGGTGCAGGGGGTCATCTCCTCCTGCATCCAGGGCGGCAGTGCGGCGTGAACCCGTTCTTCGAGGAACCGCCTCTCCCCGAGAACCAGCATCCCCCTGTCTTCCGGTGTCCGGAGCACCCGGCCGAGCGCCTGGAGGGCGCGGTTGATCGCGGGGAGGGTGTAACTGATGAACTCTCCCTCCTCGCCAAACTTCATCCTGAAGTAGTCGATCACCATCCTGCGGACGCGGTTGAACGGCGCGAGCGGTAGGCCGATGACGAGCGCCCCCGAGAGCATCTCGCCGCGGTAGTCCAGACCCTCGCTCCACTTGCCGCCGCAGACGGCGAAGATGATTCCGGAGGTGCCGGTGCCGGGGAGGTTCATGAACTCCCGGAGCATTGAGGCCGATTCCTGGGCGTTCCTGGACTCGATGTAGATCCGTTTGCTGCGGATCCGGTTTGCGCAGCGTTCGGCAAAGTTGTTGAGCAGGTCGTAGGAGGGGAAGTAGACCGCCAGGTTTCCGGGGAGGGCTGCAAACGTGGTGATGTAGTCTTCTGTCCGCGCGAGGTTCTGGGTGTTGCGGCGCATGGAGTAGGCGGTGGTTATGTCCTCTGCGCAGAGGATGCGGCGGTTCTCGGGGGGGAAGGCGTTAGGGAGGGATATCGTTGTGACGGGGAGGTCGCCGAAGTAGTAGCGGCGGTAGCTCTCGATCGGTGAGAGCGTGCCGGAGATGAGGACGCAGCAGGCGTGCGCCCCGGCGATCTCCTGGAGTTTTGTGCTGGGGTCGATGTTTCGGACTTCAAGCGCTACCGTTCCGTCCTCTCCCTTCCGGTAGACGGTTATGTAGGCGGGGTCGGATGCGGAACGAAGGATCCGGTAGAAGAACGCGGTCAGCCGCTCGATCGCGCTCTCCCGGAACTCGCCGGCCTGCAGGTTCTTCTCGCGGATCCCCTCGCTGATCTTGAGGAGGTCGTCCACGATCTCTTCGGTGCTCTGGTAGAGGCTGCCGGTGAGGATCATCCTCTGGAAGATGCCGGGGTCAAACCAGTCCTCCGCCTCGTGCGAGTCCTTGAGCGCCTCCATGAACCGGCTGATCCGGGGCAGGATCTGAGCGATGGCCTCCGACGGTTTCGACCGCGCCCGGCCCGAGATCTCGTGGCCGGCCTGCAGTATGTCGCGCTCCTCGATCGTCACGCTCTCGATGCTCTGGACGGCGTCACCGCAGTTGTGCGCCTCGTCGATGAGGAGGAGGACGTCTTGCGCCTCGATCCCGAGCGACTGGTAGATCTGTTCACGGATGGTGTCGTCGAAGAGGTGGTAGAAGTTTAGAAGCACCACGTCGGCATCACGGGCGGCGTAGATCATGGTATCGTAGGGGCAGACTTCGCCGCAGAAACTGGTAAGTTGCTCTGGCGGGATAAACTCGGTGCTCACCCGTTCGGCCCGGACTCGGAGCGCCCTGGAGGCGACCATCTTGAGCCCGCCGTCCTCGGGTTCGGTGAATGATTTGCTGTGGATGAAGTAAGGGCATATGAGGGGGTGTTCGGGGTCAATCTTGCGGATCTGCTGCCTGATCTGGCGGTCGTTTGCCGGGACGAGCGAGCCTTTCTGCGCCCGTTCCCGCATCAGCGCCGTCGAGAAGGCTTTTACACCTTCACAACGGCGGTATACGTCACCTTCGCCGCCGAGAGGGCACATGCTGGATTTGCCGATCAGGTAGGCAAACTTGAGGCTGCCGCGTTTCTGCCGGATGAGCTGGAGTTCGCGCATGAATGTTGTAAGCTGACTGATAGTCCTGACCGCGACGAGCACCTTTCGCCCCCCGCTCTCCGAGAGGAGCGCAGCGACAACGCTCGATTTGCCGCTCCCGGTCGGCGCATCGATCATGGCGATGCCGCCGCTGCGTGCGGTTGATGCAGCCACCTCGAGCATCTCCCGCTGGTAGGGGCGGTATTCGCGGTAGGGAAACCAGTCGTCGAGAGAGTCCATTGCATTAGGGGTTTGTCGTCTGCATGAATGTAGTTTGGGTGCGCGGGATGAAAGTGAAATTCAGGTGTGAGGACGCCCGGGCGTGGCTTGGCAGGGTGGTGGGGGGATCTGCGGGAGGGAACCGTATCCGGGGCGGAGCGGACCCGGGATTCTTCAGAAGAATTTTACGAAAAACAGCGGCAGAACGCCTTCCAACGAGAGAGGGGGGAGCGATCAGAGTGACACTGGATATGCTCTTCCATGGCAGTGTATCGATGAAGAATCGCCACGCCCTGGGGTGGAAGATCCGCCGCTGTCTCTGCGTCTCAACCAGGCGCTCTTTTCCGTGTGAGGCAGAACACCGCCACCTCCCGCCCCCTTCATAGGGGGCGGGCAGTGTATGGCGATTGACCGGATAGCCGTCCACGGGAAGCAGAAACGGGATCTCGGTGGGGTGCTCACACCG
>JALHIW010000019.1:55663-77435 GCA_022837745.1 Methanomicrobiaceae archaeon
CACGGGAAGCAGAAACGGGATCTCGGTGGGGTGCTCACACCGACGGCATAGAGGTTGTCTCCTCCCCGGAGACTGTATCTATGGGGAATCGCCCCCGTGGGGAGGGGCTCGCCGGGGCGGGGGACGGAACATCCCCCGCCCCTGTCTCGACGTGTCACTGAAAACCTCTCTCGCTGGAACCACCCCCACCTCCGGGCCGCTTCGCGGCCTCC
The DNA here is from genome assembly GCA_022837745.1 of Methanomicrobiaceae archaeon. Lineage (GTDB taxonomy): Archaea > Halobacteriota > Methanomicrobia > Methanomicrobiales > Methanoculleaceae > Methanoculleus. The sequence goes on from JALHIW010000019.1 coordinate 55,876, forward strand.
TCCCGCCCCCTTCCGAGGGGGCGGGCAGTGTATGGCGATTGACCGGATAACCGTGCACGGGGAGCAGGAACGGATCTCAGGGAGTGTCAGGTGAGACCGCGAAGTAGTGGTCTCCTCCCCGGAGACTGTATCTATGGGGAATCACCCCCCTGGGGGAGAGGCTCGCCGGGGCGGGGGATGGAACACCCCCCGCCCCTGTCTATGCGTGTCACTGAAAACCTCTCTCGCTGGGAACACCCCCACCTCCGGTCACGCCTTCGCCCCCCCGCGCAACATGCGTTTTTTCCGACAGATTCATCATAACCGGGATAGATCTTACCATTAATGAGCTCGCCGGAGGATGGGAGCCCGGGATTGGGCGAGCCCGATCTACGCCCTGTCACGGTCACCGTCATCGACTACGATGCAGCACACTTCTCCGAGTGGAGATGCACTCGGCCCGAGGAGATCCGGCTTCCTCCGTCTCGCAGGACGGTCACCTGGATCATCGTCGACGGCGTTCACGACCCGGCGATTGTTGAGGCCATCGGAAACGCTCTCGGGATACACCCCCTCACCCAGGAAGACATAATGAACACCCGCCAGCGACCGAAGATCGAGGAGTACGAGGATTATCTTTATGTCGCTGTCCGTGCGGTCAACCTCAATGGTGATGAAGGGTTTCGGAGCAGACAGGTCAGCCTTCTTCTCGGGAATGGCTATATCGTATCCTTCCAGGAGCAGCCCGACGAGACCTTCAATCGAATCCTCAAGCGGTTGCGTGCTGGCGGAGGGCGGCTCCGGAGCGTTGGTCCTGATTACCTCTTCTACGCCCTTCTGGATGCGGTCGTCGATGGCTACTTTGGTGTGATCGAGGATTTTGGAGAGCGTATAGAGACTATCGAGGAGGAGGTGATGGCGGAACCCGACCGCGAGACGCTCCAGGCGATATACGCCGTGAAACGTTCACTGATCGCGCTCCGCCGTTCTGCCTGGCCGCTCCGTGACGTTGTTGCACAACTCGAACGAGGGGAGTCACCGCTGATCAGCGACGCCCTCCACATCTACTTCCGCGACGTTTACGACCACGCCATAGGAGTCGCCGATACCGTGGAGACTTATCGGGATATGATGTCAGGGATCCTGGATATCTACCTCTCGAGCCAGAGCAGCCGGATGAACGAGATAATGAAGGTCTTAACCATAATCGCCACGATCTTTATCCCGCTAACGTTTATCGCCGGGATCTACGGCATGAACTTTGAGTACATGCCTGAACTGTCTCACCCGTTTGGATACCCGGCAGCCATTATCTCGATGACAGCCGTTGCAGCCGCCATGCTCATCTATTTCAGGAGGAAAAAGTGGATCTGAGTTCTGGATCCTGACGAAGACTAAAGAGTTTGCCGGGGGCGTCAGGTCAACGATCTGAAATATAAACCCCTCATTTCTCCAGGCAGCGGGCACGGAGAAGATCAAACCACGCAAAAGAGGGAAAAGAGTTTCCCGCCCGTATCTGCACAACTCCGGGATAGCGTCTTTCCCTGGGGAGAGGCAACCATCCCCGCCGCTCGGCCTTCCGGCCCTGTCTCATGCGTCTCTGGTTGAACGGTATTCGTAGAAACACCCCCACCTCCCGGCCGCTGCCGCGGCCTCCTCCCGCCCCCTTCCGAGGGGGCGGGCAGTGTATGGCGATAGTTGGATTCCGTGCACGGGGAGCGAGAACAGGATCTTCGGCAGTATCTTCACACTGGCGGCAGAGAAACGATCTCCTCGCGTGGCCGTGCATCGATGGAGAATCGCCCCCGTGAGGGAGGGGCTGACGGGGAGGGGGGAGGCGGAGACGGCTCCCCCCTCCCCTGTCTCCATGTGTCACCCGTCGAACGGTTTTCCGTGCAGGGTGCAAGCCACCCCCGCCGCCGCTGGGAACAACCTTTTATGGGCGCGTAAGGAGTAACTCATCCTGATGGCACCATGAATAAGATAGAGACGGACTCGCTTGATGCGGCTATAGAACGCGGCCGCACCAGACTCGATGCACGGATGCAGACCCTCTCCGGCGAACTTGGATACCCGGATACCGCATACGCCCTCCCCGTGACCTATGCCATCACCGGGATTGCCGTTCGTGATGCCGACGGAGCGCGTGAAGCATACCGGCAGTCCGGCAACAACCTTCTTGTCGCCTGCGAATGCCTGATGGCCGCTGCAGGCGCGGTTGAACCGCCATACACAGGCTTCATCCCGGACACGGTTCTCAGGCAGCTCGGCTACACCCTTGTCGACGGTAGCGTCATAGGTCTTGGCCTCATCGTCGGGAAGCCTGAGAGCCCCGATGCAGTCGCCGCCATCTGCCGGGAGATGCAGGAGAAGTACCTCCTCACCTTCCTTGCCGGTGGCGTGGTGGAGGCTCTCTCCGATGCTGGTGTCCGGCTGGGACTCGAGTATCGGCTGGTGCCGCTCGGGCCGGAGAGCGCTCGCGGGATCCATTTCGCCGACATCCTTGCCAGGATTGCCATGATGTTTGGTGGGGTGAAGCCCGGCGATGCCCCGGCCCTCCTCTCTTACGCCGCAGAGAGGGCAAAGGCATTTGTTATAGTCTTCCCCGGTCTCACAGATGAGGAGATAGCGTTTGTCGACTCACTCCGGGTTCTCGGGATGCCTATCCTGACTGTCGACGGCGGTTATCAGGACGGGGAGTGGATCCAGGTCACCTCCGGTGAAGCCGTGCAGACCGGCATGGATCTCCGCGGTATACGGGTCACGGTTACCGCGATCCCGATCCCGATGGCCTGCTCCCCTGCGTTTGAGGGAAAGAGCATCCGCAAAGAGGAGATGTACGTTGAGTTCGGAGGCGGCCGGACGCCTGCTTTCGAACTTCTCCGGATGCGGCCGCGGGAGGAGGTCGAGGACGGGAAGGTAACCGTCATCGGACCGGAGGTTGACAACGTCCCGGCAGGCTCCGCCCTCCCGCTTGCGATCCTGGTGGATGTTGCCGGCAAAAGGATGAAGCCCGACTACGAACCCGTGCTTGAGAGGCGGATCCATACCTTTATCAACTACGGTGAGGGCTCCTGGCACGTCGCCCAGCGCGACATCATCTGGGTCAGGCTCTCGAAGGATGCGGTGGCAAAAGGTGTCAGGATCCGCGACATCGGTATACTGCTTGCCCACAAACTCAAGATGGAGTTCCCGGATCACATCGAAGCGATACAGGTGACGCTTGTAACCGACAGAGCAAAGGTTGAGGAGCTGCTCCCGCAGGCGCGCGAGATCTACAGGAGACGCGACGAACGGATTGCCGGCATGAAGGATGACAACGTCGAGGTCTTCTACTCCTGCACCCTATGCCAGACGTTTGCTCCAAACCACGTCTGCATCATCACCCCCGAACGCCCGGCACTATGCGGCGCGATCACATGGCTCGATGCCAGGATTGCCCACGAGATCACGCCCTCCGGGGCAAACCAGCCTGTTGAAAAGGGGGGAGTGGTCGACGCTCTCCGCGGCGAGTTTGCAGGTGTGAACCGGTTTGTGAAGAAGGCGTCTCACGGCGAGACCGAACGGGTCTCGCTCTACAGCATAATGGACTACCCGATGACCGCCTGCGGGTGTTTTGAGTGCATCGCGGCTATCGTCCCCGAGGTGAACGGCATCCTGATCGTGAACCGTGACCACCCCGGGGAGACGCCGCTCGGTATGACCTTCTCGACCCTTGCCGGGACAATCGGCGGCGGTGCGCAGACCCCCGGGTTCCTCGGGATAGCAAAGAACTACATCCTGAGCGAGAGGTTCCTGCAGGCCGAGGGCGGTATCGCGCGGGTGGTCTGGATGCCGACCTCCTTAAAGGAGGAGCTCGGCGACCGGCTGCGGGAGAGGCTTGCAGCAGCGGGGATCCCGGAGATGTATGAGAAGATCGCGGACGAGGTCACGGCGCCGACGATCGAAGACCTGATCGCGCTCCTCGAGCGGGTCGAGCACCCGGCGCTTGCCATGAAGCCGCTGATCTGAGGAGGGAGTTATTTGTGAGTAAAAACAGTTCTGATAAACCAGCCATCCGGGAGGTGCGCCTGGGCGCAACACGCGCCGAGGGCGGAACCCGGGAGGTATCCTACGTTATAGGCGGCGAAGAGGATCTGCCGTTCTGCGGCAGCGACCCCGGCCGACGCCTTGTGGCACTAGAGATCTGCGACGATCCGGCGATCTGGCCGCCGGTCGTCCGCAACTACGTGGGCGACCTTGCAAACAACCCCGAGGATTGGGCAGAGGCAGCGGAGCGCAGATACAGTGCAGACCTTGTGCGGTTGAACTTCACCAGCGCAAAAAAGAGAGGGTTTGATGCGTTTGCCGAGATCGCCTCGACAACAGAACGCGTGCTTGCGGCAACGACCAGACCCCTGATAATCGAGGGCAGCAACGACCCCCAGGTTGACAGCGAGGTCTTCCGCCGCTGCGGTGAGGCGGGTGAGGGCGAGCGTCTCCTCCTCGGGACAGCGGAGGCCGACAGATACCGGAGCGTCGCCGCGGCGGCGCTGGCATACGGGCATCTGGTGATCGCACAGTCGCCAATCGATGTCAACCTGGCAAAACAGCTAAACATCCTCCTCCGGGAGACGGGCGTGCCGGAGGACCGGATCGTGATCGACCCATACACAGGGGCGCTCGGCTACGGGTTTGAGTACTCCTACTCGGTGATGGAGCGGATACGGCTTGCCGCGCTCGCCGGCGACGGCGACCTGGCGATGCCGATGATCAGCGCTCCCACCGACACCCTCACCATCCGGGAGGTGCGGGAGGCCGTACCGGAGGAGCAGGATGCCATGGCGGTTGCATGGGAGTTCTATACCGCATACTCCGCTTTTGCCGCCGGGGCTTCGATCGTCTGTGTCCGCCATCCGCTGACGGTGGAAAGGCTCAAAAAGGTGCTGGAGGCCTGATCCGATGGCAATGAAAGCGCTTGATATCTATAAGCACCTGCCGAAGACGAACTGCAAGAAGTGCGGTTACCCGACCTGTCTGGCCTTCGCCATGAAACTTGCCGTCGGAAAGGCGGATATCGAGGCCTGCCCCGACATCGACCCACAGGCAAAGGCGCTTCTTGGGGGAGTGACCAGACCGCCGGTGAGGGCGGTCACGATCGGTGCGGGCGAGCGATCGGTCACGGTCGGCGAGGAGTTTGTCATGTTCCGGCACGAGAAGACCTTCTACCACCCGCCCGGGATCATGGTGGAGGTCCCCGACACCTGGCCGGATGATGAGGTGCGATCCGTGGTGGAGGAGGTGAGGGAGACGGTCGTCGAGCGTGTGGGCCAGGACCTCGTCCTCAACGGTGTGGCGGTGAGAAACGAGAGCGGGGACGCCGACCGGTTCGCAGAGACCGTGAACCTCGCCGGCGGCGGAACCAGTCTTCCGCTTGTGCTGATAGCCGACGACCCTCCAGCCTTTGAGGCGGCCCTTGCGGCAGCAGGGCAGTATCGGCCGCTGATCCACGCGGCGACCGCCGAGAACTGGGAACCGCTGGCCGCGCTTGCTAAACGGTATGGCTCCCCTCTTGTCGTCCGGGCGGGGACGCCGGCCGACCTCGCCGCGCTTGCCGGAAACTGCGCCGGCGCGGGGGTCGCCGACCTGCTGCTCGACCCCGCACCGGGGTCGCTCCATGGTTATATCGCCACCGCGACCGGGATCCGGAGGAGTGCCATCGAGCGGACGGAGCCCGCGCTCGGCTACCCCATCTACCTGGACGCAGGAACATTCAAGGACACCGATGGAGCAGTCGCTGCGGGCATCCTCAAGTATGCGGGGATCATCGTCACCCCACGGCTATCCCGCGCATCGAGGGAGGCGGCGCTCACCCTGCGTCAGAACATATACACCGACCCGCAGCACCCCATCCAGGTGGCACCCGGGGTCTACCCGATCAACGATCCCGGACGGGACGCGCCCGTCCTCCTCACGGTGAACTTCTCGCTCACCTACTTCACGATCCTTGGCTACCTCGAGGCGTCCCGGATGCCCTGCCACCTCCTGATCGTGGATACGGAAGGGCTTTCGGTTCTAACATCGGTCGCCGGCGGGAAACTGACGGAGACGATGGTTGCCGATGCTCTCAAGAAGTTCGGCGTCGCCAACCTGGTTGACCACCGTGTCCTCATAATCCCCGGTTACGCCGCTCCGCTCTCCGGGAAGATCGAGGACGCAACCGGCTGGAAGGTTATGGTCGGACCCCGCGATGCAGCCGATCTCCCTGAGTACCTTGAGAAGGAGTGGAAGACCTGATGCCGACGGTGACGTTCCTCCCCGGCTACCGGAAGGTGACCGTCCCCGAGGGGGCGAGCCTTCTTGATGCGGCACGCGCGGCCGGTCTTGCGATGAACGTGGTCTGCGGCGGGCAGGGGAAGTGTGGGAAGTGTCAGGTCTTCATAAAGAGTGGGAATGTCTCGTTTGAACGCGAAAAATTCCGCAAATTCTTCTCCGACACAGAGATCGCGCGGGGTGCCTGCCTTGCCTGCCAGGCGACCGTTCTCGGTGACGTCCTGGTGGATGTCCCGGAAGGATCGCTCATCCAGGAGCAGAAGATCCTGGTGGAGATCCCTGGCAGGGAGGAGATCCCGCTCAACCCTGCCGTCAGGAAGTACGAGGTCTACCTCAGTCCACCGTCGCTCGATGACACCACCCCTGACCTTACCAGGCTGCTGGAAGGGGTTGAAGCGGTGGGCGGACCGCCGCCAAACCGCGTCTACGCGCCGCTTGGTGTCCTCCGCTACCTCCCGCAGGTGCTCCGGCGGAGTGACTGGCACGTGACCGCCACGGTCGCGCTCGTGCCCGGCGGGTATCGACTGAGCAGTGTGGATGACGGCGACACCACCGATCGGATATACGGCGCGGCGGTCGACCTCGGGACGACGACGATCGTTGTCTACCTCTGGAGCCTGGTCGATGGCCAGATCCTCTCCACGGCGTCTAACTACAACCGGCAGATCTCCTGCGGCGAGGATATCCTCTCAAGGGTGAACTTCTCCAGGAAGGGCGGTCTTGCACGGCTGCAGCAACTCGCAGCGGAGAGTATCAATGAGGCGCTGAAGAACGCCGCAGATGCCGCCGGGATAGATCTTGAGGAGATCTTTGAGGTGATGGTTGCCGGAAACACCGTGATGACCCATCTCTTTCTCGGGATCGACCCTGGCTACATGATCGCCGAGCCCTACATCCCGGTTGTGCAGCGGATGCTCTCGACGGCCGCCCGCCGGGTCGGTATCATTATACACGAGAATGCCGGCATCTACACCTTCCCCGCGGTCTCGAACTTCATTGGCGGCGATGTAATCGCCGATATCCTGGCCGCCGGAATGACAGAACGCGAGGAGGTCACCCTCCTGATAGATATAGGCACTAACTTCGAGGCTGTGCTCGGCAGCCGTGACTGGATGCTCTCCTGTTCAGGTGCTGCCGGCCCAGCCCTCGAGGGCGGAGAAGTGCTGTTTGGTATGCGCGCAAACCCCGGTGCGATCGAGCGCGTCCAGATCGATCCCTATACGCTCACACCAACCTACACAACCATCAACGGCATAGCCCCCCGGGGTATCTGCGGTTCTGGACTTATCGATCTCCTCGCAGAACTGCTCCGTGCCTGTGTCATCGACCGAACAGGCGGAATCAATCTTGAGATTGATCACCCCCGGATCCGGAAAGGACGGTATGCCCCTGAGTTTGTTGTGGTCTGGAAGGAGGAGACACCGATAGGGAAGGATATCGTCATCACCGAGAACGACATCAAAAACCTCATCATGAGCAAGGCCGCGATCCACGGTGCCTGCATGACGCTCCTCGATGCAGCGGGGCTGACGCCGCGCGATATCGAGAAGATCTGCCTGACGGGGGCGTTCGGGAACTACATCAACAAGGAGAACGCCATCACGATCGGGTTGATCCCTGATGTGCCCCTTGAGCGTGTGGAGAATATCGGGAACGGCGCGATCACGGGTGCAAACATCGCCCTGGTCAACCGCAAACGGCGTAAGGAACTCGACGGCCTTGCAAGGAAGATCACATACATCGAACTGAATGCCGACCCCTCCTTCATGGACCGCTACACATCGAGCTGTTTCCTGCCGCACACCGACCTTTCGCTATTCCCGCGCGTGCAGCAGATGCTTGAGGCGTGCAGGCTGAGGCAGGGGGTGAACTCACGGCAGGGATGATACCCTCCCCCGAACTCAATGCAACGGGTGTCGGGGCGCTGCCCCACCGCGACCCGGAAGAGGCCTGCCGGGCAGTGCTTGCGGTCTTTCCCCGTATCCCCCATGTGCCCACTCTGCCGAACCGGGGGCTCCTGGAGGGGATAGTCTTTGCAGACTCCGAGCACCTCCCCGGCGGCGTGATCAGGGACGGCAGACTCGTTCTCGACCGGAGCATCGATCCCTCTGAGGCGATGGAGCGGATCCTGCTCGACTACATTGAGAGGAACGCAGAGCCCTACGCGGTCGGCAGGGACTACGGTTCGGGGTTTCATGCGATGATGGCCCACGACCTCTCGGACGCGCTCCTGGTCAAGTGTCAGGCGACGGGTCCGGTCACGTTCGGGATGCAGGTTGTGGATGAGGCGCGCCGGCCCATCCTCTACGACCCGGAGTACGCCGACCTGCTTGGAAAACTCCTGGGTCTGCGGGCGCGGTGGTGTGAGATCGCGATGCGCGAGCGGATGATGGCGCGTGAGACACTGGTGGTGCTCAATGAACCCTACCTTGCCTCGCTCGGGTCAGCGGTCGTCCCGGTGGATGCGGAGGTCGCAGCGTCTGCGTTCCAGGATATCGCCGCTCTCCTGGATGGAGGGCTCGGGATCCACTGCTGCGCAAACACCGACTGGAGTTTTGTCCTGGGTCTCCGGCCGGCCTTAATCTCGATCGACGCCTGGACGTATGCACGTGAGTTTCTGCTCTACCTCGATGAGATTGCGGCATACATGGAGGATGGCGGGGTTGTTGCCTGGGGGATCGTTCCGGCCGATTACACCGTCTTCGCCGCGGAAGGTCAGGACTCGTTCTTCTCGAGGTTCCAGGCGATCCGCGCCCGTGCAACCGGGATCATCGATCCCGACCTCTTTGACCGGCAGTCTATGATCACACCGACCTGCGGGATCCGGACCGCCGGCGAGCGTGAGGCTGTCGCGATCATGGAGGCGGCCGCTTCGCTCTCCCGCCGCCTGCGGGGTGAGGAGGCATGACCCGGCCGTGCACTGTTGTCATATCCGGGAAAGGGGGGACTGGGAAGACCACGATATCGGCGCTCCTGATCGATGCCCTGGTCAGGGCGGGCGAACGTCCAGTCCTTGCCGTGGATGCCGATCCAAACGCGAACCTTCACGAGGCTCTCGGCATCACGCTCAATGAGACGCTGGGGGGCATGCGTGAGGAGGCCTTCACCCGCTCCATCCCGCCCGGCATGGACAGGACGGGCTACATCAAATACCGCTTCCGCCGGGCGCTGGTGGAGGCGGAGGGCTACGACCTTCTTGCCATGGGGCGGCCTGAGGGGTCGGGATGCTACTGTTTCCCAAACGCGCTCTTAAAGGAGTGCATAGAGACGCTCGAACGCGGCTACCGGTATGTCGTCGTGGACTCAGAGGCGGGTATGGAGCACATAGCCCGAGGGACCATCAGGAGACCGGATATCCTCCTGATAGCAAGCGATCCTGGAGCCCGCGGGATCCGGACCGCCGGCCGCATACGCGACCTTGCGGAGTCGCTCGGTCTTGAGCGTGAGAAGATATTCCTGGTCGTCAACCGCGACCACGGGGATGCTGTTATCGAGAGCGATCTCTCGCTTATCGCCCGGATCCCGGAGGACCCGGCTGTCGATGAGGCAGACCTTGCGGGAACGCCGATCGCGGAGATACCTGACGAGAGTCCGGCGCGGGTGGCGGTTCGTGACCTTGCCGCGCGGTTGGTCGAGATCTGCGCCCAGCGGCGCGGGTAATGGGCAGAAGGGCGGATCTCCACCTGACTCTGGTTGTGGCATCCTGCATGATAACTAAACCTCATTTGCGTATAGTATACGTTTAGCGGACCTGAGCGGTTCTGTCAGTTCCGCACCCGGTGCCGGAAGTCTGACCGGGGGACAAAAAAAGGTTTACCAGACTAACCTGGTCCCGAATCCAGAGATACGGTGATAGGCAACCCACGCGAGTTTAATCGGCTTGCAGGTGGAAATGCCGATATTTCTGGCAGAGAGGTATTGAAGCTGCGGGATTTCTGTGTTATATGGGGAATGAGACGGATTTTATCGGGCTTCTCACATTGTGCCGGGAACGAAGACCGCCAGCAGGGCGATATCCTCCTTATCAGCGACAACGGTATGCCGGACGCCCGGCGGTGTGGTGAACGTATCTCCGGGCCCAAAGAGGATCTCCCTCCCATCGAGTATCATCTTTCCCTGCCCCGCGAGGACGGCGTTCCACTCCCACTGATTCTCGTGGAGATGATCTGGAACCTCACAACCTTTCTGAACCCTGACAAGGTGAGAGGAGAATGCGCCTCCCGTATCCGCCCCTGATGCGAGATCCAGCAGTCTGACACCGCTCCAGTCGGGGTTTGAGTAGTATGCTGACCGGGTGCCGCTTTTCTGTCCGGGTAAGTATGTGTTGCCCTCCTCAATGAGCCTGGAAATATCCTGAAGTTCTACCATAATCCTCCAAAATAAATTTTTGGGGGCGAGCCCCGTTCACTCCGTGACAGCAGGGATAACTTCCTTGAAGATATCGATGCCGTAGTTCACGTTCGGGCTGGAGTTTCCAAGGCAGAAGTGGTCGATGCCAGCCTCCTTGAAACGCTCGATCCCCTTGATCAACCCTTCGGCGTCCGTGGCGCAGATGTAGTTCTCCTTGATGGTGTCGCAGTGGACAAGGTTCGCGTGGAGCTGGACCTCCTTCGGGTCGTAGACCTTGTACTTAAACATCGAGGGGACAAGACATCCTGCCCAGAACCGGTTGCCCTCGACCGCCTTATCGGGGTCGGGGTCGACCGAGTACCAGATGAGCATGGCGTGCTCCATCTTGCTCGGGTCCTTCCCCGCCTCGCGGGCTCCTTCCTCGAACTTTGGAATGGTGACATTCTTGAGCGTGGCTGGATCAGCCGCAACGGTCATGAGGTGGTCACCATACATGCCGGCAAGCTTTGCACCCTTGGGGCCCATGCCGCTGAAATAGAGCGGGACGGTTTTATCCTCGGGTTTGGTGTACAGGAACGCCTTGTCGAGGACGAAGTACTTGCCCTTGAAGGTGACCGGTTCGTCGCTTTCCCAGAGTTTGCGCATAACCTGGACAGCTTCGACCGTCATCTCCTGGCGTTCTGTAACGCTTGGCCACTTGCCGGTGACAGGTACCTCGTTCATCGCCTCACCGGCGCCTACAGCAACACCTACACGTTTGGGGTACATCTGTCGGAGCGTTGCAAACGTCTGTGCAACGATAGCAGGGTTGTATCTCAGGATCGGGCAGGTGATGCAGGTTGACATGAACACCCTCTTGGTGGCCTGTAGTGCTGCGCCCATCCAGGCCCACGCCTGTGCTGACTGCGCGTTCTCGTGGTACCACGGGTGGAAGTGGTCATCCGCCCATACCGAGTCGAAACCAATTTTTTCTGCTCTTACTGCCTGTTCCAGCGCATCCATTGGGCGGTACTGCTCAAGGGATGCAAAATAACCGATTTTTGTTTGCATTTTACTGGCCTCCTGGCGATCGGCAAAGCAACCAATCCATAGGCAGGCCTACCCAAAACTTTGATACGTTACCAGTGCCAACAAAACACTGGTAAGGCAGCTGCGGCCCGCACATCAATCCCAATTGCCTGTGGCGGACCACAGCGGTCCTACCCCATTTAAGGTTCCTCTTCCGATCGCATCATTTTGTGGACCGGTTGTCCACGATGGATATTAGGGTGCAGCCATCCATAAAGATATTGATTGTTGTTCAACATCACTCCGGGGCAGCGGTAGCGCACACACGTTAATTCCGCAGCAGGGCGTGGGTGATGGCAACAGTAAACCGTCAAATTTTGCATACTACTGATATTCTGGAGCCCTGCGGTCCCGTTAACCTGACGACCGGTTGATAGGGGGTTTAAAAGGCAGCCAAATATATGTCAAACAATAAAGAATAATATTATATACTGGTTTTATAGAGTTGCTCTGCTCGTCACATGATCACGAGCATCGCACGTCGAGAGCGGCGCTTCGGTATCCTCTCGAACAGCATCCGATATGTCTATCATAAAAGATGCGATCTCCCCGGAAGGCAGTTTGAAGATATAGTGCCAGACCCATGGCGAGGCCGGTTCCTTCCTGTACTGGACCGGTTGCAGAAAGTCGGGCTTTTCGGTCTCCAGGACACGGATCAGGGTGTTACGGACGTCCTGGGCGGGAAGATCCGGGAAGACCTCAAAGAGTTTCTTTCCCACCAGGTCGGCCTTATCCATACGGAGGATCTCCTCTGTCGCGCGGTTGACATCCTTGAATACGTATTCGCTGCCGCCGTCGATCGGTTCGTAGATCAGGACACCATTGCAGGTATTCTCAAAGAATGAACGGTAACGTATCTCATTAAAGGCGAGTTCCTTTCTGGCGAGATGGTCGGTGGTGACATCCTTGAAGAGTATGGCGAACTCATCCGGAACCCTTCCTCTGTCGAGAGCGATCGGGGTGAAGACCACGTCAAAATAAGCGATGCCCGATCGAGTGGTTGGAATCCGCTGGTCGCGTTTCAGGTGGTCGAAATCGCAGACCAGCTCCGTCTCGGCGACTTTTCCGCGCTGGATCAACTTGGTTATCGTCCCCTTATAGCAGGAGATGGCAAAGATGTTCCCCCCCGCAAGTTCCGCAACATACCTCAGCCCCAGGATCTCCAGGGATGCGCGGTTTGCGTTGAGGATGGTTCCATCACCTGCAAAGAGGATGATGCCGCTTGGGACTCTCTCGAAAATCGTCCGGATCTTATTCTCGGAGTCCCTCAGAGCTGTTTCGGTGTTTTTCCCCGCCGTGATATCACGCAGGCTGATCATTATACCGGGTTTCCCGACATGGGAGACTATCGGGGCAAACTCGATGTGATATATGTGGTCCGTGCTGTCCTCGATATACTGCATATCAGAGAGATAGGGGCCCGACAACTGGACTCTCTCAATATTCCGCCTGATGGCGGGATCTGAAAAGATGCGGAGGTTCAGGTCGAAGAGAGGGCTGCCGATCAGGTTTCTCCCGCGACGGATGCCCAGTGTCCGGATAAAACTTGTGTTCACCATCAGGATATGGAGATCAGCATCCAGGACAACAATGGCGTTAGAGAGACGATCGAAGAGTTCCGAGAGCGGGACACGTTGCGCCGCGCTATACAACTTTGATCTCCCGAACCTTTGCATGCTTACATCCCCGCTCGACTCGAGCATCTCAAGGTACTTGGAGGCTGTGGCCCGGTTCATCCCGAGTTTGCGAGCGATTACAGAGATTGAGAGCGGTTGAGGCGCGTGCTCTTCAAGGAGGCCAATAATCGTGCTAAATTTGTCCTGATGCTCAATCATAAGTGATCCACTCCTGCCCTGCCCGGTCAGCGGGGACGCACTACCCGGCAAGAATCTTACATGGGTATATAAGAGCGATCGGTAACTTTAACTTTTGGATCCTGAAAGCCGCTATCGAATGGATGCTCAGCACCGTTCACGCTGCTGCCGAGACCTGATGGGTCTTTAGGATGTATGTTTTTTCCCGCGGATCTTCTCTTGCCGCGACCCTTTTTTAACACGGCAGGCCAAATGGGTACCAACCATGGCAATCCATCCCATCGATTACCGCTACGGCACGCCGGAGATGCGTGCCGTCTGGAGCGAGGAGAACCGTTTCCGGGCGATCGTCACGGTCGAGGCGGCGCTGGCCCGTGCCGAGGCTGCGCACGGGATGATCCCGCCCGCGGATGCGGAGACGATCGCGGCCTGCGCAGGGCGGGCACGGCCGGAGCGGGCAAAGGAGATCGAGGCCGAGATCAACCACGATATGATGGCGATCGTCAAGACGATTGCCGAGGTCTGCGGTGACGCCGGCCGCTGGATCCACTACGGAGCGACCTCAAACGATATACTTGATACAGCAACCGCGCTCCAGATCCGCGAGAGCCTGACGCTGATCGAGGAGAAACTTCAGCGGCTCCTCTCAGTCCTCCTTGACCGGAGCGAGGAGACGAAGACCCTTGTCTGCGCCGGACGCACCCACGGCCAGATCGGTGTCCCGACGACATACGGTCTCCGGTTCGCGATCTGGGCTGCCGAGGTGGCGCGCCATATCGAGCGGCTCCGCCAGATGCGCCCCCGGGTTGTCGTCGGGCAGCTCACGGGGGCGGTGGGGACGCAGGCGGCGCTGGGTGATGCCGGTATAGAGATCCAGGAGACGATGATGGAGATCCTGGGGATCGGCTCGGTGGACGTCTCGAACCAGGTTGTCTCGCGCGATCGCTACGCGGAGTACTTCATGCTCCTTGCAAATGTCGCGACAACGCTTGACAAGATCGGGCTTGAGATCCGGCTGATGCAGCGCTCCGAGATCGGTGAACTCGCGGAGCCGTTCGGGAAGAGGCAGGTGGGCTCGAGCACGATGCCGCACAAGCGAAACCCTATCAGGAGCGAGCAGGTCTGCGGGCTTGCCAGGGTCGTTCGATCCGCGGTCGAACCGGCGCTGTTAAACAACGTCCTCTGGGACGAACGTGACCTGACGAACTCCGCTCCCGAGCGGGTGATCTTTCCCGAGGCGTCGGTGCTGACCGACCACATACTTAAAGTGATGATCGAGGTGCTGAAAGGGCTCGAGATCAACCATGAGAGGATCAGGAGGAACCTGATGCTGCTCCGCGGCGTGAACCTTGCCGAGTCGGTGATGATCGAACTGACTAAACGCGGCATGAACCGGCAGGAGGCTCATGAGGTTATGAGGACGGCGAGCATGGAGGCCCTTGCCCGTGACCGCGACCTTGGCCAGGTGCTCCGCGAGCGGCCGGAGGTGACGAGGTTCATCAGCCCCGGTGAACTGGACGCTCTCCTCGACCCGAATGCCTATACCGGCACGGCGGTACGGCAGGTGGACAGGTTGATCGAGAAACTCCGGCCGCTCTGCTCGTGAGGAGAGATGCTTCAGAGAGGCGGGATAGTCTGCAGAAAGGGGCTGTGAGCGAGGAGAATCGGGAAAAGATCCCGGTCTCCGCGAGGATGTTTGCTATGACGATCCCGGGGGTCACGAGCAGAACGGCCCTCACCGCGTAGGAGATCAGCGGCACGACCTCACCCTCTCCAGACTTTATAGGTTACCAAACGGCCGTAACCGTATCGGTGATCTGAACCGGTATAATTTATCCCGGCGTGAGGGACTGGCTCCGCCGCAAGACAATAAAAGGTGGGCGGTGCTGAGAGCAGCTGCCCGCCAGTGCCGACTCAGACGCGGCTTCCAGACGACACGGGCATCAGCGGATCCAGGTTATCAGAGGCTCGCGCCGCTCCGGTTTCGGCGGGATGGCGGCGGGGTAGCCGAAGACCAGCGGCGCCACTATGCGGTAGCCGTCCGGAACCTTCAACTCTGCAAGGAGGGCGGGGTTCTTCTCAACTATGGCCGCAGAACCGATCCAGCAACTCCCGATTCCAAGCGCCCAGGCGGCAAGCATCATGTTCTCCGCACAGAGGGCGCAGTCTATGACACCTGACTGCGCCTCCCTTGAACCGAGGACAAGAACCAGCACCGGGGCGTTGTAAAAGAGGCTGAACCCGGGGCTCCTGAGCGCTGCCAGGAACTCCTCAGACCCGGGGCCGCCCTCTCTGCCGACAATCTCTGCCAGGATCGGTCTGCAGTAATCTGAGACGCGCCGCATCAGGTCGCGGTCTTTCACCACCACAAACCGCCAGGGCTGAAGCCCCATGGCGGTGGGGGCCTCAATACCCGCAGCGATGATAGTCTGCAACAGATCATCCGGGACATCCCTCTCGGTGTAGTTGCGAATACTCCGGCGATCCCGGATCACGGAGATGACTGTTGACTCTTTATCTGTCTGCATGCTACACGGGTAGCCGCCAGCGGTATTTATACCCTGCACACGGTCTGGCGGGTGCGAGCGGACTTAGCCGCTGATTTGCAACTCAAGGAGGGTGCCCGGCCTGCCTCTGCAGGCGTGTCATGGCCTCCCGGATGGCAGCAAGCGTGCCGGGCAGGAGCGAGCCTTTCTTGCCGGCGACATCCGCCGGCTGGATGGTTGCAGAATGTGCGGCCAGGACGTAACTCTCCGCGAAGAGGTCGAGTCCACCGCTGGCAAAGTCTTCAAGCGAGATCGGGATCGATACGCCGTCGCTGGACGGGGTGCTCGATACCGGGCAGACCAGCAGGCTCCCCCTCTCTCCGCCTCTTATGACCACCACCGGGCGCACCTTCCGCTCACCGCCGCCTCCTATGCGCACCGGTGCCAAAACGAGATCCCCGCTGGCGTAGCGCCCCATGCGAGTAATCTATCGTGACAGAAACGATAAATAAATCGATCCCGGCAGGCGATTGGACGGCGGCGAATGCAGCACGCGGAAAAGAGGGTCTCCGGGTGAGGCGTCTGCCCAATCGCGATACAGGTCCCATCCATGGCACGGCTTTCCATGGGCAATCGCGGCGGGGAGGCGGGGGTGATCCAGCGAGAGAGGTTTTCAGCGACACGCGGGAGACAGGGGATAGCATCAACCACCGTGTTCAGTGGACCCTCATCGAAGATCCTGTCTTTCCCCGTGCACTGTATCCGGGCCAATCGCCACACACTGCCCGCCCCTCGGGAGGGGGCGGGAGGAGGCGCTGGAAGCGCCGGGCGGGGGGGGTTGCCTACCTCACATGGGCCTACCTCACATGGAAAAGAGGTGTCTGATTGACACGCGGGAGACAGGGGAGGGGGGAGCGTCTCCGCCTCCCCCTCCCTCGATTGGCGATATCCCATAGACGCACTGCCATGAAAGGGATCCTCTCTCTGCCGTCAACGTGAACACCCTCACCGAGATCCTGCTTCCGCCCCCCCTGGCACGGCCATCCGGGTCAATCGCCAATTGCTGCCCGCTCCCCGCGGGAAAGGGCGTTTCTGAAAAGACGTGCGAGAGAGAGCGGGGGGAGGGGCATCTCGCCCGCGCACCCTCCCCACGGTGCCATCCGGTGCGGCGCTGCCGCCACAAACACGGCGCCCCTCAGTTTGATCTGGTGCCGGAACTCCGTTCGCGGTCACGGAATGCGTTCTCGTTCTTCGTTCTCTCCTTCACCCTCTCTGCCAGGGGATGCCCCTCAGGGTTGCCGGGAGACGGCCCCTTCCCGTTGCCGGGCTCGATGAGAGAGACGGCACCTCTGCCGATGACAGTGACATTCCCGTCCTCTGTCACTGCACTGCCGTTAACGGTCAGATTACCCTCAGCCGCCAGCGGAGCAACGTCCGCCCGCCGATACTTCAGGATGAACGTGCCGCCATCCCTCATGCAGTAGTTGACCTTCGCGGGGGTTGCGTTTCCGATTGTAAAGATCGAGGGATCCGCTATCGTCACGTTTGCCTCATCGGCTTCGGCAAACCCGAGCCATTCGGAAACACTGACAAAGACGGTCATGAGACCCCTGCTCTTCTGGTTCAGAACACCAGGAGCCACCCCGACCGCCGCTGTCTGCGGGTTCACCGTCACGTTCAGGGAATCGGTGGTCACGTTGCCGGTAGCGTTGTTCTCAACCGCCACAGTGACCGTGTAGATGCCTGCAACCGGGTATCTGTGGGTTGCCTGGATGGTTGCGTTCTGCTCATCGTCCGCCAGAATCTCTGCTGGCATTCTCACTGTGCCCCAGTCGATGAAGGCAGAGAGGTTCAGCAGATCGATGCCGTCCGTGTCGTTGCAGGCCGCGAGAACGGTTACCGGTTCCCCGGCAAGCACGCTGAGGTCATCACCTGCATCGACCACCAGAGCGGCCTGCACCGCAGGGGCCAGCAGGGCAACAGCGATCAGCAGCATGCTGATCTGAGTGGCAGCATTCTTCTTCATGGATACAATCACCTCAGCCAGGTACTCTCCTCCATCCCCTATTTGAGCGCATTGAGCTCCCGGGTTAGATCAGTGAACCGGCTGCTGCCAGAAAGACGAGATGGGTTCTTCGACCTGCATGCAAAAAGGAGGTGGAACGCCGGGGCGACCCGGGTTTACACCAATTTGCTCATGGAACGGTTGCGCCCGCACCCGGCCGGCCTACCCGGAGAGCGTTTGCTATGACCGCAAGCGAGAGCCCCATATCCCCGACCGCCACCGCCATCCAGAGTGAGACCAGACCGAGTACGGCGAGCGCGGCGATCCCGAGTTTAACGACGACCGCCGATGTGACGTTCTGCCGGACGACAGAGACCGTCTTCTCCGAGAGCGCCACAAGGTAGGCAACTCGGGAGATCTCATCCTCCATCACAACGACATCCGCAGCCTCTATCGCAGCATCGGAGCCTATCGCCCCCATCGCCACGCCGACGTTTGCCCGGGCAAGTGCGGGGGCGTCGTTCACGCCGTCGCCGACCATGACCACGATGCCGTAGCGCTCCATCAGCCGCTCGACCATCGCCACCTTCTCCTCGGGGAGGAGACCCGCATAACACTCATCGATCCCGATGCGCCGTGCCACCGCCATGCCGACGCGCTCGTTATCCCCCGTGAGCATCACCGTCCGGATCCGCCGCGCCCTGAGAGCGGCAACCGTTGCCTCTGCATCCTCCTTGATGACGTCCGAGAGCGCTATAAGCCCGATAACCCCTGAGACTGTCCCGACGAGAACGACGGTCTTTCCCTCAGCCTCCAGCCGTTCATAGACCGATCGCCATTCACCGCTGGATGGTGCAGAGTTTCCAACCGTGTAGACGCTGCCGCCGATCCTCCCCCTAACACCCCTCCCCGCGGTCGAGACGAACTCCTCGACTTCATCCAGAACGATACACTCCCTCCCGGCACGCCGCCTGATCGCCTCCGCGATCGGGTGGCCGGATCGGGATTCAAGCGACGCGGCTATGGCAAGCACATCAGCCTCCGGGACGCCAAACCCTATAACATCCTCCACCTCAAGCCTCCCGGTTGTGAGCGTCCCTGTCTTGTCAAAGACCATCACCCTTGCGCGCCCCACAGCCTCCAGGGCGTCACGACCCTTGATCAGCACACCGTTATGCGCCGCCGTCGTGATCCCCGATACCATCGAGACCGGGGTGGATATGGCAAGCGCGCAGGGGCAGGCGATGACCAGCAGGACGAGCGCCCTGTAGATCGCCTCGAGGAACGGCACGCCGAAAGCAACCGGGGGAACGATCATCAGGAGCGTAGCGGCGAGTATCACACCCGGCGTGTAGTAGCGGGAGAACCGCTCGATGAAGGTTTCCATGGTGGAGGGGTGGGCCTGCGCCTCCTCGACCAGCGCCGCAACACGGGCTATGGTGCTCTCCTTCACCGGTTTCGTCACCCTGACCTCAAGGTAGCCCTCGATGCACTGCGTTCCAGCGTATACATCGTCCCCCGCGCCCTTCGCCACCGGGACGCTCTCCCCGGTGATAGCCGCCTGGTCGACCGACGAGCCTCCGGCAACGACGACCCCGTCGAGCGGGATGATATCCCCCGGTCTCACGATCACGGTCTCGCCAACACCAACCTCCTCAACGCCGACCGTCACCTCGGCACCGTCCCGCCTCACCCTGGCCGTCTGTGGCGCCAGGTGGAGGAGCGAGGCTATCGAGCGCTCAGCCCTCCCGGCGGCGTACTCCTCCAGGAACTCGGCGATGGCGTAGAGGTAGAGCACGGTCGCCCCTTCGGCAGGATTCCCTATCAAAAACGCGCCCGCTGCGGCGATGGCGATGAGCACGGCGATGCTGAACCGGAACCGGATGAGAGAGACCGCCGCGGTCTTGAGGACATCGCGGCCGGATACGACCGCTGCAGCGAGCAGCAGCAGGTTTCCGGCAAGCGTCCATGTGGTGGCATAGACGGCAAGCATCCCGAAGAGGAGGAGGAGACCCGCGAGGATGAAGACCGCGATCTCCCGGCGGTCGAGAACCGGGCCGCAGGTCGCGCAGACCCCCTTGCGGCAGATGCTGCAGGACGTTGATGCCTCTCGTGTCGTGGAGACCCCACCTCCGCCATGATCCCCTCTCGCACCGAACCGCTGCATGGTTACCCTATCTTCTGTATCACAGCCGTAAAATATGATTTGAAGGGTGTGCCCCAAAAGGTCTGTTTTTTACCGGCCGCACCATAACCCTCCAGGGATGGCAGACGACATGGAGATTATAAGATCGGCGCTCCGGAGGGCACGTGAAGACGGGGCGGACGCGGCCGGCGCTCTGCCGGCCGCAAACCTCCTCGACTGCCCCTCGGCGGCCGCGGATGGATGGCGGGGAGCGCGGGACAAACGGGGGGCCTATATCGTCATTGGCCTCTACCACGACCCCGGAAAACCCGAACTCGACCTCTGGGAACCCGGTCTGGGGACGCCCGGGGATCGGATCCTGGCGGGGATCGGGAAGGACGTTGTCCGCTGGCTGCAGGAGAACCACGGCACCAGCGCACGTATCATCCCCTACCAGATAGAGGATGGCGGGATCTACCTCAAGGACGCGGCCTGCCTCGCCGGAATCGGGCGGATGGGCAGGAACAACCTTGTCATCGTCCCCCGTTACGGCCCCAGGGTACGGTTCCGGGCGGTATGGGCCGACCTGGACTGCCCGGAACCGGATCAGCCCGGGGCCGAAGACCCTTGCAGAGACTGCCCGGGCTGCTGCATCAGCGCCTGCCCGATGGATGCCTTCGCTTCCGGCCGGTATGAGCGGGAGCGGTGCATGGCACGGATGAACGCCGACAAAGCCTCAGGGAGGGGGCGGATCGATCACTGCCGGGCGTGCGAACTCGCCTGCAGGGAAGGGCTATGAGGCGGCGGACGCTGCCGCCAGTTCCTCAAGTTTTGCCTTCACCTCATCGACGTGCCCATCCACCTTCACGTTCCTCCATACTGCAGCAACCTTTCCCTCGGGATCGATGATGAAGGTGCTCCGGTCGACACCCTCATACTCCCTGCCGCAACGCTTCTTCCTGACCCAGGCGCCGTATGCCGCGATCACGTCGTGGTCGGGGTCGGATAGGAGATGAACGGAGAGGTTGTGCTTCTCGGCAAACCGTTTGTGGCTCCGCGGCGGGTCCGGGCTGATACCTATAACCCTGGCGTTCAGGCGTTCAAACTCCTCCATCTCCTCTGTGAACGACCTGGCTTCCAGGGTGCAGGCCGATGTGTTGTCCTTCGGGTAGAAGTAGACCACCACATAGGCACCCCGCATATCCTGGAGCGATACGGGCTGGCCGTCAGCATCCGGGAGGGTGAAGTCGGGCGCCGCCATGCCGGGTGAGAGTTCTGTCATAGCAGTGAGAGATACCCTTGAGGATATAAGAATATCCAGGGTAACAGGTCAGGTATACCTGTAAGCCGCAGTTGGTATGAAGGGTTCTCCCTCGAATGCTCTCCGGATGGCTGTGATTACCGACCCTCCATTCTTCCTC